>NZ_JAAVNE010000004.1 GCF_012103215.1 Falsiroseomonas selenitidurans | reverse complement strand
GCAGGCCGGCGCGCTGGAGACGACGGACCTGGCGGCGCTGACGACGACGCAGCTGCGCGGGCTGGCGAGCACGCAGATCATCGGCCTGACGACGACGCAGGTGGCGACGATCACCACGACACAGCTGGGCAGCCTGACGACGACGCAGGTCGGGGCGCTGACCACGGCGCAGGTGGCGGCGCTGACGACGACGCAGGTGGGCGGTCTCGGCACGACGCAGGTCCAGGGTCTGACGACCGGGCAGCTGGCGGCGCTGACGACGACGCAGATCGGCGCGCTGAGCAGCACGCAGGTGGGCGCGATCCGGCGCAACTGGATCCCGGGTCTCGAGACGACGGACATCGCGGCGCTGACGACGACGCAGATCGGCGGGCTGATCTCGACGCAGGTGGCGGCGCTGACGACGGCGCAGATGCGGGCGCTGGAGACGAGCGACCTGGCGGCGCTGACGACGACGCAGATGGTGGGGCTGAGCAGCACGCAGCTGGCGGCGCTGAGCACGACGCAGGTGGAGGCGCTGACGACGACGCAGCTGGCGGGGCTGGGCACGACGCAGCTGCCGGGGCTGACGAGCGCGCAGCTGGCGGCGCTGACGACGACGCAGTTCGGCGCGCTGAGCAGCACGCAGATCGGCGCGATCGCCTCGGCGCAGGTGAAGGGCATCGAGACGACGGACCTGGCGGCGCTGACGACGACGCAGGTGGCGGGGCTGACCAGCCAGCAGGTGGCGGCGCTGACCTCGACGCAGGCGGCGGCGCTGGAGACGACGGACCTGGCGGTGCTGTCCACGGCGCAGCTGCGCGGCCTCGGCACGACGCAGATCGCGGCACTGACCACGACGCAGGCCACCGCGCTGACCACGACGCAGCTGAACGCGCTGACCACGACGCAGGCTGCCGGCCTGACGACCACCCAGCTCGCCATCCTCACCACCACGCAGATCGGCAGCCTGGCCAGCACGCAGCTTTCCGGACTGACCTCGGCACAGCTGGCGGCGCTGACCACGACGCAGGTGGCGGTGCTCAGCTCGACCCAGATCGGTGCCATCAGCAGTGTGCAGATCAAGGGGCTGGAGACCACGGACCTCGCCGTGCTCACCACCACGCAGCTGGGTGGCCTGACCACCACGCAGCTGGCCGCCCTGACCACCACCCAGGTGGTCGGGCTCACCACCACGCAGGCGGCGGCGCTGACCACGACGCAGATCGGCGGGCTGACCGCCACGCAGATCGGCAGCCTGACGACGACGCAGCTGGGCGCGCTGACCAGCACCTCCATCACCGCGCTGACCACGAAGCAGATGCCAGGGCTGACCACCTCCCAGCTTGCCGCCCTCACCACCACGCAGATCGCGGGGCTGGAGACCACGGACATCATGGCGCTGACGGACACGCAGGTGGCCGGCTTCACCACCACGCAGATCGGCGCGATGTCCTCTTCCCAGGTGAACGCCCTGTTCGCCTGAACCCGGTCGCCCGAAGCCGGGGCCGGGTTTGACCGCCCCGCCCCGGGCGCCCCATCCTGCCGGCGCCCCGTGCCGCCCGCCGGCACGGGTGCGGGGAAGGAGACGGGGCGATGACGAGGCGCGAAGGTCCGGATGGGCCGCGGCAGATGCGGCTGAACGCCTTCGACATGGCAACCCCCGGCCATATCCAGCAGGGGATGTGGACCCATCCGCGTGATCGCAGCCGGGACTACGCCCGGCTGGACCACTGGACCGGCCTGGCGCGGCTCCTGGAACGCGGCCTGTTCGATGGCCTGTTCCTGGCCGATGTGCTCGGCATCTACGATGTGCATGGCGGCCGCCCCGATGCCGCGCTGCGCCATGGCGTGCAGGTGCCGCTGCTCGATCCGGTGCTGACGATCCCGGCGATGGCGGCGGCGACCACGCATCTCGGCTTCGGCGTCACCTGCAACCTGGCCTATGAACCGCCCTACCTGCTGGCGCGGCGGATGAGCACGCTGGACCACCTGACCGGCGGGCGCATCGGCTGGAACATCGTCACCGGCTATCTGGACAGTGCGGCGCGGGCGCTGGGCTATGCCGAGCAGATGCGCCACGACGACCGCTACGACCTGGCCGAGGAATACATGCAGGCGGTCTACGCGCTGTGGGAGGGCAGCTGGGCGGAGGATGCGGTGCGGGCGGACGCCGCCGGCGGCACCTTCACCGACCCCGCCCGGGTGCGCCGCGTGCGGCATGAGGGGAAGCAGTACCGGCTGGATGCGATCCATCTCTGCGCGCCCTCCGCCCAGCGCACGCCGGTTCTGTACCAGGCCGGCGCCAGCGACCGCGGGCGCGCCTTCGCCGGGCGCCATGCCGAATGCGTCTTCGTCAACGGCACGAAGCCGGAGGTTGTCGCGGCGCTGGTTGCGGATCTGCGCGCCCGTGCCGCCCCGCGGCCGATCCAGGTCTTCGCCGGCGCCACCGTGGTGGTCGGGCGGACCGAGGCGGAAGCGCGGGACATGCTGGCGGACTACGCCGCCCATGCCAGCGCGGAGGGCGCGCTGGCGCACGCCTCCGCCTCGCTCGGCATCGACCTGGCGCGGTTCGGCCTGGATGAGCCGGTGCAGGCCGGACCCAGCCAGGCCATCCGCTCCAACGCCGAGGCCATGGCGCGCGTCGCCGGCCCGGCCTGGACCAAGCGGCAATTGCTGGCGCAATCCGTGCTGGGCAGCCGCCAGCCGCCGATCGTGGGCGACCCGGCGCAGGTGGCGGATGCGCTGATGGGCTGGATGGCGGCGGCGGATGTGGATGGCTTCAACCTGTCCCGCACCGTCATGCCGGAATGCCTGGAGACCTTCATCGAGCTGGTCGTGCCGGTGCTGCAGGCGCGCGGCGTGTTCAAGACCGGCTACGCGCCCGGCAGCTACCGCGCCAAGCTGTTCGGCGCCGGCGACCGCCTGCCGCCGGGGCATCCTGCCGCGCGCCATCGCTGGCCGGAGGAAGGGCAGGGCGCGTGAAGGCGCGTGCCATCGCGCTGATCTGCCTGGCGCAGGTGCTGGTGCTGTCGCTGTGGTTTTCCGGCACCGCGGCGGGGCCGGGGCTGGCCGAGGCGGCGGGTCGGCCAGGTTCGGGCTTCCTGGCGCTGCTGACCAGTGCGGTGCAGGCCGGCTTCGTCTGCGGCACGCTGGCGAGCGCGGCGCTGACGCTGCCGGACCGGCTGGACCCGCGCCGCCTCTTCGCCGGCGCCGCCCTGCTGGGGGCCGTCGCCAATGCCGCCATCCTGCTGCTGCCGGCGGAGGCGATCATCCTCGCGCGCTTCGTCACCGGCGTGGCGCTGGCCGGGGTGTATCCGGTGGGCATGAAGCTGGCGGCCGGCTGGGCGGGCCAGGGCGGAGCAGGCCAGGGTGGAGCAGGCCGGGGCGACATGGGCCTGGTGGTCGGGCTGCTGGTGGGTGGGCTGGTGCTTGGCTCGGCCTCCCCGCATCTGGTCAATGGGTTGGGGGGGCTGGACTGGCGGCTGACCCTGGCCAGCGCGTCGCTCGCCGCGCTGGCGGGCGCGGCGCTGATCCTCGGGGTGCGGCTGGGGCCGGGCCATGCCGCGGCGCCGCCCTTCCGGCCGCAGGCCGCCCTGCAGCTGTGGCGCAACCGCGGCGCGCGGCTCGCCACCCTCGGCTATCTCGGCCACATGTGGGAATTGTATGCGATGTGGAGCTGGGTCGGCCTGTACCTGGCGGCCAGCTTCGCCGCCTGGCGCGGCACGCCCGGTGTGGTGGCGGCGGAGGCCTCGCTGGCGACCTTCGCGGTGATCGCGATCGGCGCGCCGGGCTCCGTCCTGGCCGGGATCTGGGCGGACCGGGTGGGGCGGGTGCGGGTGACGGTGGCGGCAATGGCCGTCTCCGGCGGCTGCTGCCTGCTGGCGGGGCTCGCCTTCGGGCTGCATCCGGTGCTGACCACCACGCTGTGCCTGGTCTGGGGCCTGGCCGTGGTGGCCGATTCCGCGCAGTTCTCGGCCAGCGTGGCGGAGCAGTCTGAACCGGGGCTGACCGGCACCATGCTGACCCTGCAGACCAGCCTCGGCTTCGCGCTGACGCTGGTGACCATCCACCTGATGCCGCCGCTGCTGGCGCTGGCCGGCTGGGGCGGCGCCTTCGCGGTGCTGGCGATCGGCCCGGCGCTGGGCTGCCTGGCGATGCTGCGGCTGGGCCGGCCACGCGGGTAATGCCGTCCGGCCCTGAACGCCGTGCCTGAACGCCCTGCCTGAACTCCCGGCCCACCAGGGCGTTCCTGGGGCGGCGACCGGCAGCGGCCGGCGCATGCAACCGCAAGGAGCCTCCGATGGGCCTGTTTTCCAAGTCGATCAAGACGCTGGACGATCTGTTCGTCCACACCCTGCAGGATATCTACTACGCCGAGCAGCAGATCGCGAAGTCGCTGCCGACGATGATCTCCAAGGCCACCGACCCGCAGCTTCGCCAGGGGCTGGAGGTGCATCTGCGGGAGACCGAGGGCCAGATCCAGCGCCTGGAACAGGTGTTCGAGATGCACGGCCAGCCGGCCAAGGGCACCACCTGTGCCGCCATGGACGGCATCCTGGAGGAGGCGAAGGACATCCTCGGCGTCGCCAACGACAATGACGTGCTGGATGCCGCCATCATCTCCTCGGCCCAGGCGGTGGAGCATTACGAGATCACCCGCTACGGCACGCTCGTCGCCTTCGCCAAGCAGCTCGGCCGCCAGGATTGCGCGGCGGTGTTGCAGAAGACGCTGGACGAGGAATATGCGACCGACCGCAAGCTGTCCTCGATCGCCGAGTCCAAGGTGAACCGGGCCGCCGCCTGATGCGATGGCCGGACGCGACCCTGCCCGGCTGAAGCGCCGGCATGGACCGGATCTTCATGCGGATGGCGGCGATGCGCGCCCTGCCGGTCTGGGCGCGCTACGGGGCGACGGCGCTGCTGGTGCTGGCCTGCCTGCTTGGCCGGCTGGCCCTGCTGGGCCACGCCACGGCCATGCCCTACATGCTGTTCATGCCGGGCATCATCGCGGCCGGCGTCCTGTTCGACCGTGGCACCGGCTTCGTCGCCACCGTTGCCTCGGCCGGGCTTGGCCTGTGGTACTTCGTCCCGCCGCAGCGCAGCCTGGCGGTGACCGAGCTGCCGGTGCTGTTCGAGCTGGCGACCTTTCTCGCCATCGGCTTCTTCACCGCGACGCTGCTTGAGGCGCTGCACCACGCCATCAGCAGCCTGGCGTCGGAGCGCGCCGAACTGTCGCGCGCCAACGCGGACCTGCGCAGCACCGCGGCAGAGCGCGGCACCCTGCTCAGCGAGTCGGTGCATCGCGCCCGCAACGACCTGCAGCGCCTGGCGTCGACCCTGCGCCTCAAGGCCGGCACCTATGAGGACCCGGCGGCGCGGGCGGCGCTGAACGAGGCCTCCGGCCGCATCGCTGCGCTGGCGCGCATCAATGGCCGGCTGGACCGGCACCGCGAGGAGGATGGCAAGGCGCAGGTGGACAGCCGGGGCTTCCTGGAAGGGCTGGTGGCGGATCTGGAGGATGCGGCGGTGGACATGCGCCCCGTGGCGCTCAGCGTCCTGGCGGACAGCAGCGTCCTGCCGATGTCGCGCGCCGTTCCGCTGGGGCTGATCGTGAACGAGCTGGTGGGCAACGCGCTCAAATATGCCTTTCCCGACGATGCCGAGGGCCGCATCGCCGTGGCGCTGCGGCGGGAGCCGGAGGCCTTCGTGCTGACGGTGGAGGATGACGGCATCGGCGCCGATCCGGCCGCGCCGCCCAGGGGCAGCGGCCTCGGCACCCGCATCAGCCGGGCGCTGGCCGCGCAGCTGGGCGGAAAGCTGCACAGCGCGCCGGTGGCACCGGGCAGGGCGCGCCCCGGGCTGCGCTGGACCGTGCGCTTCCCCGCCGGCAGCGCCGGTCCGGGCGAGAGCCTGCACAGCCGGCCTTGATACCGGTCTGGAAACTTTCGCCAGGGTCGCGGCTTTTGCCGGGCGGGGCCGGCAGGCGCGGGTTTTCGAACAGGTCGGAGACATGCACGAGACGGGACGGGAGGCCGGGCTGCTGCGGCAGCAGGAAGCGCTGGCCAGGTTCGGGGAGTTGGCGCTGCGCTCGGACAGCATCGACGAGATCCTGGCGGAGGCGGCGCGGCTGGTGCGCGACGCGCTGCGGGCCGATTTCGCCAAGGTGATGGAATTGCAGCCGGATGGCCGGACTTTGCTGGTCCGTGCCGGCGTCGGCTGGCCGGAAGGCGTGGTGGGGCAGGTCCGCGTGCAGGCGGAAATCGGATCCTCCGAAGGCTATGCGCTGCGCACCGGCGATGCCGCCATCTCGCCCGACATCGCGCTGGAGGACCGCTTCACCTACCCGGACTTCATCCGCGATGCCGGGGTGCGCGCGCTGGTGAATGTGGTGATCCTCGGCACCGATCATCGGCCGCCCTACGGCCTGTTGCAGGTGGACAGCCGCCGGCCGCGCGCCTTCTCCGAGCACGACATCAGCTTCCTGCGCGGCTACGCCACCCTGATCGCCGGTGCCGTCCATCGGCTGCATGTGGCGGCGGAACGCCGGCGGGCCGAGGAGGCGCTGCGCGAAAGCGAGGACCATCATCGTGCCTCGGTAGAACTGAACCCGCAGATCCCCTGGACGGCCGATGCCGATGGCCGGATCACCGGCTTCAGCCAGCGCTGGCTGGAACTCACCGGCCAGACGCAGGAAGCGGCGCTGCAGGATGGCTGGCTGCGCACCCCGCACCCGGACGACCGCGCCCGCATCCAGGCGGCGTGGCGGCGCGCGGTGGCGGAGGGCACGGCCTTCGATGCGGAAGCGCGCTTCCACACCGCCTCTGGCGCCTGGCGCTGGCTGCGCGCCCGCGCCGCGCCGCGCCGGGGCGCAGCGAAGGAGGTGATGGGCTGGTACGGCACGCTGGAGGATATCGAGGACCGCAAGCGGCTGGAGACCGCCCTGCATCTGTGGAACGACGCGCTGGAAAAGCGCGTGGCCGAGCGCACCGCCGCCCTGCAGTCGGAACAGCAGGAACGCGCGGCGGCGGAGGAGAAGCTGCGCCAGGCGCAGAAGATGGAAGCGGTGGGCCAGCTGACCGGCGGCATCGCGCACGACTTCAACAACCTGCTGACCGCGATCATCGGCAGCCTGGGGCTGCTGGAGCGCCGCCGGATCGAAGGCCGATTCGGTGATTTCGACCGCTACATCACCACGGCGCAGAGCGCGGCGACGCGCGCCGCGGCGCTGACCCACCGGCTGCTCGCCTTTTCCCGCCGCCAGACCCTGGATGCGCGGCCCACCGACCTCGGCGCGCTGGTGCGCGGGATGGAGGACATGATCCGCCGCACCGTGGGCCCGGCCGTGCAGCTGGAGGTCGCCGCCAGCCCCGGGCTGTGGGCCACGCTGCTGGACCGCAACCAGATGGAGAACGCGCTGCTGAACCTGTGCATCAACGCGCGCGACGCCATGCCGGAAGGCGGCCGCCTGTCCATCGCCACCGCCAATGCCCGGCTGGACGCGCGGGCCGCCGCGGCGCGGGACCTGGCGGCGGGGGACTACCTGATGCTGGCGGTGGCCGATACCGGCGCGGGCATGCCGCCGGATGTGGTGGCGCGCGCCTTCGACCCCTTCTTCACCACCAAGCCCTTGGGCAAGGGCACCGGGCTCGGCCTTTCCATGATCTATGGCTTCGTCCGGCAATCCGGCGGCCAGGTGCGCATCGTCTCCGCGCCGGGGCAGGGCACCACGGTCTGCATCCACCTGCCGCGCCATGCCGGCGCCTCAGCCCCCGCCACCGCACCGCGGGCCAGTCCGCCGCCGGGCCGGGCGGAGCCGGGGGCCACGGTGCTGCTGGTGGATGACGAGGCGACGCTGCGCAGCCTGATGACGGAGGTGCTGGAGGAGCTGGGCTGCACCGTGCTGGCGGCGGCCGATGGCGCGGCGGGCCTGGCGCTGCTGCGCAGCGCGGCGCGGCTGGACCTGCTGGTCACCGATGTGGGCCTGCCCGGCGGCATGAATGGCCGCCAGGTGGCGGAGGCGGCACGCCTGCTGCGGCCGGGGCTGCGGGTGCTGTTCATCACCGGCTATGCCGAGGCCGCGGCCATCGGCAACGTGCCGCTGGCGATCGACATGCAGCTGATGACCAAGCCCTTCACCATGGCCGACCTGGCGCGCCGCATCCGCGGCATGATCGCCCAGCCGCAGGCCTTGAAGCCGCCGTCGCAGCCGGCCTGAGCGCCGGCTCTCCACCTTATCATCGCGGCCGATGCCGCAGGACGGCCCGCCGCCGCGTTCCGCGCGCAGGCCGCCATCGGGGACGGCCGGTGAACCGAGGAGGGATGCCCATGGCGAACGAATACCGCGACACCTACATCGCCGGGTTGGTGAACGCCCGCGCGCTTGAGACCGAGGCCATCCAGATCCTGTCACGGCAGGTCGACCGGCTGGAAAACTACCCCGAGATGGAAGCCGCGCTGCGCCGCCACATCGCCGAGAGCGAGGTGCAGCGCGACCGGCTGGACGAATTGCTGGAGGGTCTCGGCACCTCCGGCTCCGGCCTCAAGGACCTCGCGACCGGGCTGGCGGCGAATATCGCCGCGATCGGCCATGCGCTGATGCCGGACGAGGTGCTGAAGAACGCGATGGCGAACTATGCCTTCGAGCACTACGAGATCGCCGCCTACCGGTCGCTCATCACCCTGGCGGAGCTGGCCGGCCACGGCAGCGCCCATGCCGCGCTGGATCTGTCGCTGCGGGAGGAGGAGCGGATGGCGCAATGGTGCCACGACAACCTCGATGCGGTGACGCGGCGCTACGCCACGCTGCGGGCGCAGGGGCAGAAGGCCGGGGTCTGACCTTCGCGACCCGACCGGAGGGCGAGGCGGGTCAGCCCGCCGGCGCCGGCAGCTCGATCCGCGCCTCGGTGCCGCCGCCGGGGCGCGGCAGCAGCCGCAGCCGCCCGCCATGCGCGGTGGCGACGCGCTTGGCCAGCGCCAGCCCCAGCCCGGCGCCGGGCCAGGCCCGGGTCAGCGACATGTCGGCCTGCAGGAACGGCGTGCCGATCTGCTCCAGCAGGGCCGGGGGCAGGCCGGTGCCGCGGTCGAGCACCCGGATGGCGAGGCCGCCATCGGCCAGCGCGGCCAGGGCCAGGCCGATCTCGGCCCCGCTCGGCGAGGCCTTGATGGCGTTGTCGAGCAGCTGCAGCAGCGCCGCCAGCAGCAGCCGCGCATCGCCGGTGACGCTCAGCGCGGCGGCGGGGTCGTCCGCCGCCGGCAGGGCCAGGCGGAGGCCGCGCGCCGTGGCAGCCGCTTCCAGCCGCGTGGCGGCGCGCGCCAGCAGCCGCACCGCCGGCTCGGCCACGCCGGGGCCCAGGCCGCGGCCATGTTCGAGCGCGACGATGTCGAGCGCGCCTTCGATGAGCGCGAGCAGCCGTTCCGCGCCTTCATGGATGAGCCGGCCGTAGTCGCGGACCTCCTCGGCCCGCAGCGTCGCGCCGCCGGCGAGGATCTGGGAGAAGCCGAGGATCGGGATCAGCGGCGTGCGCAATTCGTGGGATACCACGGCCAGCAGGTCGCGCCGCACCCGCTGGCTGGCCGCCAGCGCGCTCTGCGCGTCGTCCAGCCGGGCGGAGGAGGCCGCCAGCCGGTCGAACAGCCTGGCGCGCTCCGCCTCCGCCTCCCGCACATGGTCGGCCACCGCGGCATCGCGGGCGGCCCGGGCGCGGCGCTGGCGGCTGCTGTCCAGGGCGCGGCCGACCACGGTGGCCACTTCGCCCAGGCGCAACGGCTTCTGCACCAGGTCGAAGGTGCGGGCGCGCAGCGCGCCAAGCGCGACATCGGCGGTGGCACCGCCGGTCAGCAGCACCACTTCCAGCGCCGCGCCCTCCGCCCGGTCGCGCAGCAATTCCTCGGCCAGCGCCAGGCCGGTCTGGCCGGGCATGCGGACATCCGACAGCACCACGGCGATGGCGGGGTCCTCTCGCACCGCCTGCTTCGCGGCCTCCGGGTTGTCGACGCCCGACACCTCGAAGCCGCGCTGCGTCAGGGCGCGCAGCAGCATCTCGACGATCGGGCGTTCGTCATCCACGACCAGCACGCGCAGCGGCGGGGTGTCCGTCGCGGTGTCCGGCGGGCTGCCGGTTCCGGCATCCATCGCAGCGCCCGCGGGGGCAAGGTCTGGCGCGCCCGCTGGCGCGCCGGATGTCGCCGCGGTCATCACCAGACGAGCCGGTAGCCCTTGCCGCGCAGCGCGGTGATGGTGACCTGGCCGGCGGAAGCGGCGTTGAGCTTCTGCCGGAGGTTGGAGGCCAGCTGGTCGACACCGCGCTGTTCCGGCAGCAGGCGGCGGCCAAGCACACGGTCCGAGATGGTCTCGCGGTCCGCCAGATTATCCGGCGCGGCGAGCAGCAGGCTGAGCAGCCCGGCCTCGCCGCCGGTCAGCCGGGTCTCCTGCCCTGCCGCGTCGCGCAGGCGCATCCGCGCCGGCTGCAGCTGCAGCCCGCCGACGGTCCAGCCCTGCTGTTCGGACGCCATGGCCGCCGCCGCCGGCGGGGCGGGCAGGGGCGCCGCCTCCGGCCGCGTCACGCTGCCGGCATCGAGCCGGCGGCTCAGGGCGCGCACCCGCGCCACCATTTCCCGCAAGGAGAACGGCTTCGCCAGGTAGTCGTCGGCGCCGACCTCCAGCCCGATGATCCGATCCACCTCGTCGGCGCGGCCGCTGACGACGATGACGCCGAGATCCGGGCAGCTGGCGGCTTCCCGCACGAAGGCGATGCCGTTGCCGTCCGGCAGGCCGAGATCCACCACGACGAGGCGCGGCTGGTCGCGTTGCAGCCGGGCGCGCGCCTCGGCGAGGGACGCGGCGACGACGCAGCTCCAGCCATCGCGCCCGAGCGCGGCGCAGATGGTGGCGGCAACCGCGCCGTCGTCCTCGACCACGAGGATTGGGCGATGCCCGTTGCCGGACATGGTGACGGCCGGTGCGGCCGGGACCGTTTGGGCGGACATGAGGCGCTCCCCGTCATGAGGTCCTTGGCAGGCGCTGGGTGGAAGCTAGGGTTAAGTGGTTTGTCATGTCGACAACCAGAAACCGTCGATCTGTTCCACGACCCAAAATTGCAATCGCTCGCCATCCGGTGCAGGGCAGGTGGCGGTTCCACGGGCATCGCCCCTGTCCCTGCGGTAATCTGCCCGGGAGTGGGCAATCAAGTGTTAACCTTCCAACTGGAAGGTGCGCCCTGCCTGTCCTACCATTCAACCAGCAGGCGCAATGGGAGCCGATGTTGCAGGGGAGCCAGAATGCGCCGGAGGCGCCCTTGCCCGCGCAGCCTGACGCGCCCCGGCCCGCCCTCCCCAATGGCCCCGATCCGGCATCCGCCAGCCTGCGTCCGCGCCGGGCAATGCTGCTGCTGGTCGCCCTGTGCATCCTGATTCCGGTCGCGACCCTCGCCGTCAATGGCATGGAACGGCATGCCCGCGTGCTCTACGACGCGCGGCGGGACGGCGAATCGATTGCCGCGGTGCTGCACCAGATGGTCCGCAACCTGCTGGAAACCCAGGATCTGGTCCTCGACATGGTGGAGGACATGATCAGCGACATGACGCCGGAGGAAGTCGCCTCGCCGGCCACCAGCCGGCGTCTCGCCACCATCGTCAACCGGCTGGAACAGACCGTCTCGGTCTGGGTCAGCGATGCGGACGGCACCTTCCAGGCGGCAAGCCGGCCCTGGCCCAGGGGGCTGGGGGTGCGGGGCCGGGAGCATTTCGAGATCCAGCGGAACGCCCCCGTGCCGCGCCATGTCAGCGAACCCTATGTCGGGCGTACCAGCGGCCGCGCCGCCTTCGCGATGAGCCGGCGGCGCTCCGCGGCGGATGGCAGCTTCCAGGGCGCGATCCATGTGGCGGTGAATCTGGACTATGTGGCGCGCAGCTTCGCCACGGCGATCGGCACCCATGGCGGCGCCGCGGCGATGTTCCGGAACGACGGCACGCTGCTGGCGCGGGTGCCCCCGGTGCCCCCGGACTTCCTGGCGGACCCCAGACAGGTGCCGCGGCTGAGCGAGAACAACCCGCTGCTCCGCGCCTTCCGGGAAAAGCCGGATGCAGGGGTGATCGAAGCGGCATCGCCGATGGACGGACAGAACCGGGTCTATGCCTATCGCGCGGTGGCGCCCTTTCCGGTCGTGGTCGGCTATGGGGTCGACCTGCCGGACCGTCTCGCCGCCTGGCAGCGGGACATGGCCCGTCGCGCCGCACTGGTGCTGCTCGTGGTGCTGCTGCTGCTCGGGGCCACGCTGGTAGCCTGGCGTGGCATGGCCGGCCGCGCCGAGGCGACCGCCGCCCTGAAGCAGGAGGCCGAAAGGCGCCACGTGGCGGAGGCGCGGCTGCTGCGCGCCCGCGCCCTGGAAGCGATGGGCCGCATGGCGCGCGGCGTGGCGCATGACCTGAACAACCTGCTGACCGTGGTGCTGGGCAATCTGGAAACCCTGGAGGAGAGCGCGACGGAGCCGGCGCAGCGCGGCCTTGCCGAGCGCACGAGGCGAGCGGCGGAAGCCAGCGCCCGGCTCGCCGCCAGCCTGCTGGCCTATGCCCGGACCCAGGTCCTGCGGGTGGAGCGGGTGTCGGTCGCCTCCCTGCTGCGCGAGTTGCACCCGGTGCTGCAGGACCTGGCCGGCCCAGGCGTGATCCTGCGGCAGGAGCTGGAGCCCGGGCTGCCGGATTGCGAGGCCGATCCGGCGCAGCTGGGCGCGGCGCTGAGCAACCTGGTCGCCAATGCGCGGGACGCGCTGGCCGGCCGGCCCTCGCCCGGGCACATCACCATCACCGCGCGTCGCGCGCGGCTGGAGGGCAAGGCGTTCGCCAGCGGCAGCAGCCACGCCACGGTCGCCATGCCACAGGGCCGCTTCATTGCCATTGCCGTGACCGATGATGGGGCAGGCATGGCCGCGAAGGTCGCGGCGCATGTCTTCGAGCCGTTCTTCACCACCAAGGCCCCCGGCACCGGCACCGGGCTGGGCCTGTCGCAGGTCTATGGCCTGGTGACCCAGCTTGGTGGCCAGGTGACGCTGCGCAGCGAGCCGGAGCGCGGCACCACGATCACGCTGTTCCTCCCGGAGGCCGGCCAGGCGACCGCGCCGATGCTCGGCGCTGCCCTCTCCCCGGGCCCCATTGGCGCCACCGGGACCGCCAGGGATCCGGCTCGGCCCGGGCCGGGTGCGGGGCCGGCGCCGGCGGCCATGCCCGGCGCGCCGCCCGGCCCGGCACCGGCGTCCGCACCCCAGCCAGCGCCCCAGTCAGCACCCCAGTCAGCGCCCGGGTCCGCGACCAGGGCCGCGCCGGAGCCTGCGCCGGACGTCGCCCCGACCCCGGCCCCGGCGGCACGGCCCGCCCGCATCCTGGTGGTGGAGGACCAGCCGGAAATCCGCGCGATGACGGAGCGGATGCTGGCACGCGGTGGCCATGCCGTCACCAGCGTCTCCGGCGGCAAGGCTGCGGTGGCGATGCTGGCGCAGGGGGAGCCCTTCGATCTGGTCCTGTCCGACGTGCTGATGCCCGGCGGCATGGATGGCATGGAGCTGGCGCGCCACATCCGCGCCCACCACCCGGAGGTCTCCGTGGTGCTGATGTCCGGCTACACGCCGGACCCGGAGCAGCTGGGCCGCGTCACGGCGGAGGCGGCGGCGGATGCGGATAGCCCCGGCATGCCGCATGTCACCGGCTTCCTGGGCAAGCCCTTCACCCGCCAGGCGCTGGAGGAGGCGGTGCGGCGGGCCCTGGGCTGACCGGCCCGTCAAGCGCCGCACGCACCCGTTCCGCCAGTTCCCGTCGCCGATAGGGCTTGTTCAGCAGCATCACGCCGGGGTCCAGTCGTCCCTGATGGATGATGCCGCCTTCCGTGTAGCCGGAGGTGAACAGCACGCGCAGCCCGGGCTGCACCCGCAGCGCCGCCTGCGCCAGTTCCGGCCCGCTCATGCCACCCGGCATCACCACATCGGTGAACAGCAGGTCGAAGTCCGGGCTGTGCCGCAGGGCCGCCAACGCCTCCGCCGCATGGGCGGCGACCACCACGTGGTAGCCCAGATCGGCCAGCAGCCCGGCGACATGCTCGCGCACCAGCGCGTCGTCCTCCACCACCAGCAGCTTGTCCCGACCGCCGAGCAGGTGGCTGGGGTCCTGCCGCGGCGCCGCCAGGCTGGCATTGGCGGCCGCGCGCGGGATGTACATCTTGACCGTGGTGCCTTGCCCGGGCTCCGAGTAGATCTTCACGTGCCCGCCCGACTGCTTCATGAAGCCGAACACCATGGAAAGGCCCAGCCCGCTGCCCTGGCCGACATCCTTGGTGGTGAAGAAGGGCTCGAAGGCGCGGGCCAGGACGTCGGGCGTCATGCCGATACCGCTGTCGGTCACCGCGATCATCACATAGTCGCCTTCCACCACCTCGCCCTCGTTGTAGGCATAGGTGTCGTCCAGGTGGACATTGGCGGTCTCCACCGTCAGCCGCCCGCCCTGCGGCATCGCATCGCGCGCGTTGATGCACAGGTTCAGCACCGCGTTCTCCAGCTGCGGCGGATCGATCAGCGCCGGCCAGAGCCCGGGCGAAGCGGCCAGATCCACCTCGATGTTCCCGCCCAGCGTGCGCTGCACCATCTGGTGCAGGTCGGCCAGGAGGCGGTTCACGTCGATCACCTTCGGATCCAGCGCCTGGCGGCGGGAGAAGGCGAGCAGGCGGCTGGTCAGCGCCGAGCCGCGCTCCGCCGCCTGCATGTTCATCTCCGCCATCAGGCGCAGATCCGGCTCCTGCTCCAGGCTGTCCGCCAGCATTTCCGAATTGCCCAGGATGACGGTCAGCAGGTTGTTGAAGTCGTGGGCCACGCCGCCGGTCAGCTGGCCGATGGCCTCCAGCCGCTGTGCCTGGCGCAGCTTCTGTTCCAGCTCCAGCCGCTCCGTGATGTCGGTGTTGACGCAGAGGATGGCGTGCGGCGCGCCGTCCGGGTCGCGCACCAGCGTCCAGGCGCCCTCCACCATCAGCCGCGTGCCGTCCTTGCGGCGCTGCCCGATGATGCCGTTCCATTCGCCCTCCGCCAGCACCGCCGCGGTGGCGCGGCGGAACGGCGCCTGGTCTTCGTAGATCAGGTCGTGCGCCATCTGGCCCGTCGCTTCCGCCGCGGTCCAGCCATACAGGCGCTCCGCGCTGCGGTTCCAGAACAGCACACGGTGATCCGTGCCGCGCACCACGATCGCATCACGCGTCTGGTCCAGCAGCGCCGCCTGCTGTTCGAGCTGGTGCTGCGTGCGCTTGCGCCCGGTGATGTCGCGCTGCACGGCGACGAAATGCGTCACCGTGCCATCGGCGTCCGTTACCGGCACGATGTCGAGTTCCAGCCAGATCTCCTCGCCATCCTTGCGGTAGTTCAGCAGTTCCTCTCGGATCGGCCGGCGTTCTTCCAGCGCGGTGCGGACCCGGTCCAGCACGAAGCGGTCGGTGCGCGGGCCCTGCAGCATGCGCGGCGTCAGGCCGATGATCTCCTCCGGCCGGAAGCCGGTCAGGCGCTCGAAGGCCTGGTTGACGAACAGCGTGCGCGGGCCCGGCGCGTCGATCGGCGCGGCCTCGGTGATCAGGATGATGTCGTTGGCCTTGGCCGCCGCCACCTCCAGCAGTCGCAGCCTTTCGTCGCGGCGGTGCTGTTCGCTCACGTCGCGGAAGAACAGCGTCAGCCCGTCCCGGGCCGGATACAGCGTGATGTCGAACCAGGTGCCCAGCATCGGGTTGTGGAAGAGCAGGCGCCGGGTCTGCCGGTCGGCCGCGGTCGCCCGCATCTGGCGCTCCACCTCGGTGCCGACGATGGCGGGGGAGGCCTGCCAGACACCCTTGCCCACCAGCTCCCCGGCCTCGCGCCGCAGCAGCCGTTCCGCCTGGCGGTTGACGTAGGTGTAGCGCCAATCGTGGCTGATGGTGCAGAGCCCGTCGCTGAAGCTCTCGAAGGTGGCGTGCAGTTCCGCCGCCGCGTCGCGCGCCGCCTCCTCCGCCCGCAGCCGTTCCGTGATGTCCCAGATCACGGAAAGCCCGGCCGGCCGGCCATAATAGGTGATCAGGCGTGACCGCACCTGCACCTTGCGGATCTCGCCGGTGGCGGTCCGGTGCGTCCAGGGGCCGCTGACGACCAGCGCGGGGGTGAAGGTCCGCACCAACTCGGCCAGGGGCGCGCGTTCGTCTTCCGGACGGATGTCCATCAGGTTCATCCGCAGGAACTCCTCCCGCGACCAGCCATAGCCATCCACGGCGGCTTCGTTCACGGCGAGAAAACCATGGGTCTTCTGGTCGAACACCCACATCGGCGCCGGGTGCTGGTGGAACAGGTCGCGGAAGGCCGCCTCGCTCGCCGTCAGCGCGGCGGCTTCGGCACGGCTGGCGGTGATGTCGCGCTGCAGGGACATCCAATGGGTTCGCCAGCCGGTCTCGTCCACCACCGGGGCGATGTTCACCTCCACCCAATAGGGCGTGCCGTCGCGCCGGCGGTTCTGGATCGCCTGGCGCACCGGCAGGCCCGCGGCGACCGCGTCGCGGATCGCCTCGCGCGCCTCGGGCGTGGTTTCAGGACCCTGCAGCATCCGGGGCGGCTGGCCCAGCACTTCCTCCAGCGCATAGCCGGTCTGGGCCAGGAAGGCGTCGTTGGCGTAGCGGATGCGCGGGCCCGGGGCGTCGCTTGCCGCATCCGTGATGATGACGGGGTCGTTGCTGGCATCGACCACCCGGCGGAACAGCTCCGCCTCCTCGGTGTCGCGCAGACGGCGCAGCAGCGGCCGCAGCGTGCCGGCGGCCTCGGCCAGCGTCTCGGCGACCGAATCCAGGTCGCGCCGGCCGGCGGCAAAGCCCAGCGCCATGCAGCAGCGTTCCGCGCCGGCAGAGACCGGCGTCAGGATCATCGCCGCCATGCCGCGTTCCACCGAGAGGAGGACAGCCGGCCAGTGGCCGCTGTTGTCCGGCGTCAGGTCGGTGACGATGATCTGACGGTCTGTGCGAATCGCCTGGCCGGCGGCGCTGTTGTCCACGGTCAGGCCGGTGGCACGGATCCGCTCCAGCAAGGCCGGCTCGTTGAACTGGCCTTCGCCCTGGCCGCTGACGAGCTGCAGCCGCCGCCCATCGGGCGCCAGCCGCAGGAACAGGCAGCTCACGCCACCCACCACCTCGCGCAGCGCCCGCATGGCGGCGTCGATCGCTTCGCGGAAGGTGGGCGTTTCGGCCGCCGCGCGCAGCAGCTTCTCGCGCAGCGCCGCGCGCGCCACTTCCGCCTGTTGCGCCGTCACCTGCCGGCGCAGTTCCAGCTGCGCCATCGCCGCCGCCGCCAGATCCGCCAGCGTGTCCTGCTGCGCGGCGCTGAGCGGCGCGCGCGGGGCGGTGTCCAGGATGCAGAGCGTGCCGATCGCCAGGCCTTCCGGCGTCAGCAGCGGCGCGCCGGCGTAGAAGCGGATCCGCGGTGCCTGCGTGACCAGCGGGTTGTCGGCAAAACGCGGGTCCTGCGTGGCGTCGGGCACCATGCAGATTGCGGCGCCCTCGATGGCGGCGTTGCAGAAGGCGATGGCGCGTGGCGTCTCGGCCAGGTCGATGCCGATGCGCGCCTTGAACCACTGGCGATTTTCATCCACCAGCGACACCAGCGCCATGGGCACGTCGAACACCTGGTGCGCCAGGCGCACCAGCCGGTCGAAGCCCGGTTCCGGCGCGGTATCCAGCACCCCGTACTGGCGCAGCGCCGCCAGGCGCGCGGCCTCGGTCCGGGCAGGGGCGGCCGAATCCGACTTGAGCGGCAAGCCGATCGTCTCCGAATCAGGAAATGCTCGGCCGAGAGCGGCGAGCATGCCGTTTCTGTCTGCCGGACGGGTGGAGGGCATAGATATCCGCTCCCTGTTACCGGTCAATGACCAAACTGCCCTTACGCTCGCGAAGTTGTGAGGTCTTCCAGACGGTCAATGTCACGCAGTGCGGGGAACCAACGCATCCACAGCACTGCCACAATGATTGTTCCAATGCCGCCCAATACAACCGCCGGTACTGGTCCGATCAGCGCCGCTGCCGCGCCGCTCTCGAATTCACCCAGCTGATTCGACGTGCCGATGAAAAGCGAATTCACCGCCGCAACCCTGCCGCGCATTTCGTCGGGGGTCGACAGCTGCACCAGCGACTGGCGCACCACGACGCTGACCACGTCCGCCGCCCCCATCACCGCCAGCGCCAGCGTTGACAGCACGAGCGATGTTGATAGGCCGAAGACCACGACGGTTACACCAAAGACGATCACCGCGGCGAACATCTTCTGCCCGGCACGCCCGCCCAGCGGGCGCCAGGCGAGGAACAGCGACATCGCCAGCGCCCCCACCGCCGGCCCGGCGCGCAGCATCCCCAGGCCCAAGGGGCCGGTCTGCAGGATGTCCCTGGCGTAGATCGGCAGCAGCGCCGCCGCGCCGCCCAGCAGCACCGCCGCCATGTCGAGCGACACCGCCCCCAGCAGCACCGGGCGGGACCAGATGAAGGTGAGGCCGGAGAACAGATTCTCCAGCGTCACCCGCCCGCGCATCGCCACCCGCGGCGGCGTGCGGATCGCCAGCGCCATGCCGCCCGCCACCAGGAAGGCGAGCGCCGCCGCCAGATAGGGCAGCGCGGCGCCGCCCAGCGCATACAGGATGCCGCCCAGCGCGGGGCCGCAGATGGTCGCCACCTGGTTGGCGGAGGAGGCGAGCGCGGTGGCGCGCGGCAGGTCGCGCGCCGCCACCACCCCGGCCAGCAGCGCCTGTTGGGCCGGCATCTCGAAGGCCCGCAGCGCGCCGAGCAGGGCGACGAAGGCAAAGATCGCCTGGCTGTCCAGCCAGCCCGCCAGGCTGCCCCAGGCCAGCCCCAAGGCGGCCAGTCCGGTCAGCAGCCGGCACAGCCCGACCAGCAGCCGCCGGTCGGTGCGGTCCACCACCTGGCCCACCGCCAGCGTCAGCACCAGCATGGGCAGGAACTGCACCAGGCCCACCAGGCCCAGCGCCAGGGCGCTGTCGGTCAGCGCATAGACCTGCCAGCCCACCGCGACCACCTGCACCTGCAGGGCGGCGGCGGACAGGATGCGGGAGCCAAGGAACAGCGCGAAGGGGGCCTGGCGCAGCAGGTGAAGGGCGGAGGGAGCGGCTTCGGGCATGGGGCCAGGGGACATGCCTGCCGCCCCGGCGTCCAGCCCGCAGCGGGGCAGGAAACGCAAGACGCCGCGGCGGGGATCGCCGCGGCGCCAAGGTCGGCTGACCCGGCAGGGTCAGCCCAGGCGCGGGTCCGGGCGGCGGTGGCCGCCCGGCCGTCTCAATCAGGCGCCGATCTCACCACCGCCCTTCTTGACGATGGCGACGATGGAGGGGCGCGGCGGCATGTTGTCGGCGAAGTCCGGCCAGCGGGTGGACGGCCGGTCGAAGGTGCTGCCGGCGCTTTCCGCCGGGTGCTGGATGGCGAGGAACACGGTGCTCGCATCCGGGGTGAAGCAGGGGCCGCAGACCTCCGCCCCGATCGGCGCCTGGTAGAAGAGCCGGGTCAGCGCGCGGCCGACGCCGGTGGTGTCTGCCGCATACAGCCCGTCCGCCACGCCGGCGGCGGAAGGCGCGCCATCGGTCGCGATCCAGATCCGGCCCTTCTTGTCGAAGGAGCAGTTGTCCGGGCAGGACAGCCAGCCCTGGTCGCTGGTCGCGCGGTGATAGGCGGCGCCGGCATCGATGCCCGGCTTGCCGGCCATCAGGAACATCGCCCAGCGGCCTTCGGTCGCGGCATGGTCAACCTTGTCCGTGCCGGCACCAGGCGGGATGATCTCCACGATATGCCCGTGCAGGTTGGCCGCGCGCGGGTTGGCCGCGCCCAGCTGCTGCGCCGTGCGGCGGGAGTTGTTGGTCAGCATCACGTAGATGCGCCCGGTCACCGGGTTCGGCTCGACATCCTCCGGGCGGTCCATCGGCGTGGCGCCCAGCAGGTCGGCGGCGCGGCGGGTGTTGATCAGCACATCCGCCTGGCTGTTGAAGCCGTTCGCCGCGGTCAGCGGACCCTCGCCCTGCACCAGCGACATCCACTGCACCTTGCCGTCGTCGAGGAACTTGGCGACGTACAGCGTGCCTTCATCCAGCAGGTCGCGGTTGGCGGCGCGATCGTTCGGGTTCCAGGGGCGCGCGGTGACGAACTTGTAGACGTAGTCGAAGCGCTCATCATCGCCCATGTAGACCACGACGCGGCCATCGGCGCTGACCGCGTGGTGGCAGCCCTCATGCTTGAAGCGGCCCAGCGCGGTGCGCTTCACCGGCACGCTCTGCGGGTCATAGGGGTCGAACTCCACCACCCAGCCGAAGCGGTTCGCCTCGTTCGGCTCCTTGTCCAGGTCGAAGCGGTCGATGAACTTCGGCCAGGCGTAGCTGCTGCGCGGCACGATGCCGTAGCGGCGATGCGTCGCCGCCTGCGGGCCCTCGGCGGCGGAAGCGCCACCGAAATACTGGTTGAAGTTCTCCTCGGCGGTCAGGACCGTGCCCCAGGGCGTGTTGCCGCCGGCGCAGTTGTTGAGCGTGCCGAGCACCCGCGTGCCGGTCGCGTCGGCCGAGGTCTTCAGAAGGTCGTGCCCGGCGGCCGGGCCGCTGAGGCGCATCTCGGTCTCGCCGGTGATGCGGCGGTTGAAGCGGCTGTCCTGGACGTATTCCCACTTGCCGTCGCGCTTGCGCACTTCGACCACGGCAACGCCATGGGCCATCAGCTCGACCCGCGCCTGCTCCGCCGTCACCCGCTGGCGCGCGGCGCTGCCGGCCGGCAGGCCGGGGAACATCAGCTGGGTCGAGGTGTATTCGTGGTTCACGCACAGCAGCCCATGGTCGGAATTGTCCGAACCGGCGGGCAGCGGCTTGAAGTCGATGTAGTCGCAATTGTAGCCGAACTGCCGGGCCTGGGCGTCCGGCGTCTGCGCCGTCGGGTTGAAGGCGGGCGCTTCGGCGGCCAGCGGGTCGCCCCAGCGGATCACGGTCTGGCGCTCATACCCTTCGGCAACCGAATCCTGCTGGCCGAGCTGGTGGCGCAGTTCCGGGAAGGTCAGGCTGGAGGGACCATTGGCCTGGGCCAGCGCCGGCTCGGCGGCGGCGATCAGCTGGTCGGCCAGCGTCGCCGCGGCGGCGGCGCCGCCCAGGCCGAGCATCGCGGCACGGCGCGTCAGGCGACGCTCGACCACCTCGCCAATGCTGTTCTCGGGGTTCGGGTTGGACCCGATGTCTTCGATCTCGATCATCTCGTCCTGCGCGGGCACCTGGCTGTCGGGCATGGTGTCTGCTCTCCGCTCTTGCGGCGCGGAATGGCGCCGTGGAGGCGGACGCATAGACAAGCTGGGCGAAACGCCGATGGCGGCTGGATGAAGGATATGTGTCGGGCCCATGGCGCAGGGCGCCGCGCGGCGCAGGGAAGGGGGCGGGCAGGCGGGCCCGCCCCGGCATGGCTCAGCGCGCCGCGTCCACCACCGCATGGGTCCAGGCGCCGGTCGGCGCGCGGGTGATGACGGGGCTCTCGCCGCCCGAGGACAGCAGCGTCTGCACCGTGCGCTCGTAATCCGCCGGGTCCAGGCGCCCGCCGCCGGTGGTGTCCAGCAGCTTGGCGATCTCACCCATCATGCGGCGCTGATGCGCCTCCGTCTGGGCGCCGGAGGCATCATTGTCCAGCACGATGCCGGCCGCCGCATCCGGGTTCTGCCGCGCCCAGTCCCAGCCCTGCATGGAAGCGCGGACGAAGCGGCCCATGCGGGCGACGAAGGCGGGGTCGGACAGGCGGCTTTCCAGCACGTACAGCCCGTCCTCCAGCGTCGCCACGCCCTGGTCGGCGTAGCGGAAGACGGTCAGCTGCTGCGGCGTGAAGCCGCCATCGATGACCTGCCAGTACTCATTGTACGTCATGGTGGAGACGCAATCCGCCTGGCGCTGCAGCAGCGGGTCCACGTTGAAGCCCTGGCGCAGCACCCGCACGCCGGCCGGCGTGCCATTGGTGGGCAGGCCGAGCCGCGCCATCCAGGCCAGGAAGGGATATTCGTTGCCGGAGAACCAGACGCCCAGCGTCCGCCCGCGGAGGTCCGCCGGCGTGCGGATGCCCGTCTCCGCCCGGCAGGTGAGCATGAGGCCGGAGCGCTTGAAGGGCTGGGCGATGTTGACCAGCGGCACGCCGCGTTCCCGGCTGGCGAGCGCCGCCGGCATCCATTCCACCACCACATCGGCGCGATTGCCGGCGATGACCTGCGGCGGGGCGATGTCCGGACCGCCGGCATTGATCCGCACATCGAGCCCGGCGGCGCGATACAGGCCGCGCGCCTGCGCCACATAGTAGCCGGCGAACTGCGCCTGCGTGACCCATTTCAGCTGCAGCGTCACGCGCTCCGCCGGCTGCGCCTGGGCGCCGCCGGCCAGCAGCAGGCCGAGGCCGGCCAGTCCCGCCAGAATTCTCCGTCGCATGGGCAATCTCTCCTGTTTCATCCGTGGCGGACCGAGGGGTGCCAGAAGGTGGCGGCGCGCTCGGCCAGCGCGACCAGCCCGTAGAATGCCGAACCCGCAACCGCCGCCACAACGATTTCCGCCCAGACCAGGTCGAGGGCGAGCTTCGCGGCCTCCGTCGTGATGCGGAAGCCCATGCCGACGGTCGGGCTGCCGAAGAACTCCGCCACGATGGCGCCGATCAGCGCCAGCGGGGCGTTCACCTTCAGCGCGGTGAAGAGGAAGGGCAGGGCGGCGGGCAGCTTCAGCAGCCACAGCGCCTGGCCCGGGCTGGCGGCGTAGCTGCGCAGCAGGTCGCGCTCCAGCGCCCCGGCGGCGGCCAGGCCCGCCACGGTGTTCACCAGCATGGGGAAGAAGGTCATGGCGACGACGACGGCGGCCTTGGACTGCCAGTCGAAGCCGAACCACATCACCAGGATGGGCGCGATGCCCACCACCGGCAGGGCGGCGACGAAGCTGCCGAGCGGCAGCAGGCCGCGGCGGAGGAAATCCACCCGGTCCGCCAGCAGGGCCAGGGCGAAGCCGGCGCCGCAACCCAGCGCGTAGCCGGCCAGCACCGCCTTGAGGAAGGTCTGCACGAAATCCTGCCACAACAGCGGCAGCGCCAGCCAGAAGCGGGCCCCGATGGCCGAGGGCGCCGGCAGCAGCACCATGGGCACGGCCAGGCCCACCACCAGCACCTCCCACAGCGCCAGCACGACGGCGCCGAAGGCCAGCGGCGCCGCCAGGCCGCGCCAGCCTTCGCCGGGCGCCGCCCCCAGGCGCTGCACCAGCCAGGCGGCCAGCCCCGCCGCCGCCGCCACGCCCGCCCACAGCGCCGCGCCGCCCAGCCCGGCATGGACGGCGGCGATCAGCCCGGCGAAGCCGGCCGTGGCGGCCAGGGCCAGCAGCGCCGTCATGCTCGTGGCCCCATGCGCCGCGCCACCGCGCGTTCCGCCAGGCCCAGCAGCCCGACCAGCGTGGCGGAGAGCAGCGCCGCCATGGCCAGCGCCGACCAGATCTGCAGCGTCTGGCCGAAATAGGACCCCGCGAGCAGCCGCGCCCCCAGCCCCGCCTGGGCGCCGGCCGGCAGTTCCGCGACGATGGCGCCGACCACCGCGGCGGCCATCGCCACCTTCAGCCCGGCGAACAGGAAGGGCAGGGAGGCCGGCAGGCGCAGCGTCCAGAACACCTGCCCCCGGCTGGCCGACCAGGTGCGCATCAGGTCCAGCGCCATGGCGTCCGGCGCGCGGAAGCCCTTCACCATGCCGATGGCGACGGGAAAGAAGCACAGATAGGCGGCGATGATCGCCTTGGGCAGCAGCCCCTCCAGCCCCAGCGCGCCGAGCGCCACGATGACGATCGGCGCCAGCGCCAGCACCGGCACGGCCTGGGAGGCGACGATCCAGGGCATCACGCTGCGTTCCAGTGCGCGGATGTGCACGATGGCCACCGCCAGCGCCACGCCGAAGGCCACCCCCATGCCGAAGCCGGCGAGCGCGGCGGAGAGCGTCACCCAGGCATGATGCACCAGGCTGCGGCGGGAGGTGACGGGCAGCGTCATGGTGCTGCGCCACAGCTCCGCCACCACCTGGTGCGGCGCCGGCAGCAGCGGCCGCGGCTGCGCCAGTGTCAGCCGCACCATCTCCGCCAGATCGGGCGCCGCCCCGGCGCGCGCCTGCGCATCCGCCACCAGCTGCCAGTTCATCCAGACCGCGCCGAGATACCACAGCGCCACCAGCGCCGCGCAGACGGTCAGAACCGGCAGCACCGCTCTAGACATCATAGGAATGCCCGGCGCGCAGCCCCTCCCGCACCCGCTGGGCGATGCGCAGGAATGCGGGCGTCTCGCGGATTTCCAGCGGGCGGTCGGGGCCGAGGTCGCAATCGATGATGTCGGTGATGCGCCCGGGCCGCGGGGACATCACCACGATGCGGGTGGAGAGGAACACCGCCTCCGGGATCGAATGCGTCACGAACACCACGGTCTTGCCCGTCGCGGCCCAGAGCTTCAGCAATTGCTCGTTCAGGTGATCCCGGACGATCTCGTCCAGCGCGCCGAAAGGCTCGTCCATCAGCAGCAGCTTCGGCGCAAAAGCCAGCGCGCGGGCGATGGAGGCGCGCTGCTGCATGCCGCCGGACAGTTGCCAGGGGAATTTGCGCTCGAACCCGGCGAGGTTCACCAGCGCGAGCTGCGCCTTCGCCCGCGCCGCCCGCTCCGCGCGCGGGATGCCCATCACCTCCAGCGGCAGCATGACGTTGCCGAGGATGGTCCGCCACGGGAACAGCGCCGGCGCCTGGAAGACATAGCCATAGTCCCGCGCCAGCCGTGCCTGTTCCGGTGTGCGCCCGTTCACCGCGATGCGGCCGCCGGTGGCGCGCTCCAGATCGGCGATGACCCGCAGCAGCGTGGTCTTGCCGCAGCCGGAGGGGCCGATCAGCGAGATGAATTCGCCCGGCGCGATGTCGAGGTTCACCTGCGACAGCGCCTGCACCGGCCCGTCCCGCGTGGTGAAGACCAGCGACAGGTCGCGCGCCGCGATGACGGGTTCAGCCACCTTCGGTGATCTCCCAGAGGCGGGAGGGGCTCAGCGGCATCTCCCGGATCTCGATGTCGCGCGCGGGCAGTCCCAGCGCATCCTCGATCGCCTGCGCGAACAGCGCGCCGACCGGAATCGCGCCCGCCTCCCCGGCACCCTTCACCCCCAGCGGATTGAGCGGGGAGGGCGTCACGGTGTGTTCCAGCCGCATCCGCGGCACATCCAGCGCGGTCGGGATCAGGTAGTCGGCCAGGCTGGCGTTCAGCAACTGGCCTTCGGAATCCCATGCCAGCTTCTCGAAGAAGGCGTTGCCGATACCCTGCGCCACGCCGCCATGGATCTGCCCGGCCAGGATCAGCGGGTTGATCACCGTGCCGCAATCATGCACCACCACGTAGTCCAGGATCGTCGGGCGCAGCGTGGCGCGGTCGATCTCCAGGATCATCGCATGCACCCCGCTGGCGGTGGCGCCGCTGGCCGGGCCGAAATAGCGCGTGGCTTCCAGCCCCGGCTCCGTGCCGGGCGTGACCGCGCCGCGCATCGGGTTGGCCAGCCCCGCCAGGGCGCCGAGCGCGATGCGCCGGTCCGTGCCGGCCACGGTGACGGCGCCATCGGCCAGCACCAAATCGGCTTCCGCGCATTCGAAATGCGCCGCCGCCGTCCGCAGGATCTTGGCCCGCACCACCTTCGCCGCTTCATGCGCCGCGCTGCCGGCGACGACGGCGCCGCGGCTGGCAAAGGTGCCGACGCCCCATTGGAACTGGTCGGTGTCGCCGGTCACCACCTCCACGTCGCGGATATCGACGCCGATCTGTTCGGCGACCACCTGGGCGAAGGCGGTGGCGTGGCCCTGGCCCTGGCTGCCGATGCCGGTGGCGAGGCTCACCTTGCCCGAGCCCTGCACCTGCACCCGGGCGCCCTCATAGGGGCCGATGCCGGTGCCCTCCACATAGCAGACCAGGCCGATGCCAAGCGCGCGGCCTTCCGCCCGGGCGGTGGGCTGCACCCGGGCCAGGAAATCATCGTAGCCGATCGCCGCCAGTGCCTTGTCGAGGATCGGCTCGTAATCCCCGCTGTCGTAGCTGAGGCGGGAGAAATCCTGGTAGATCACGCCCTGGTCGAAGGGGAAGGCATCGGCGGGGATGAAGTTGCGCCGCCTGATCTCGGCGCGGTCGATGCCGAGCGCCCGCGCGGCGAGGTCCAGCAGCCTTTCCATGACGAAGACGCCGTGCTGCCGCCCGGCACCGCGATAGGGGGTGACCAGCGTGCGGTTGGTGAACACCGCGGTGAAGGCGCTGTCATAGGCCGGAACCACGTAGCAGCCGAGCAGCGTGCACTGGCTGTTCAGCGGCACGGTCAGGCCATAGGGGTCGTAGGCGCCGGTGTCGTGCAGGAACACATCCCGGACGCCGAGGATTTTGCCCTGCGCATCCAGCGCGATCTCCGCATCGTGGATCTGGCTGCGTTCATGGGTGGTGGCGAAGAAATGCTCCAGCCGGTCCTCGATCCACTTCACCGGCCGGCCAAGGCGCAGCGCGGCCCAGGGGACCAGCACCTCCTCCGGGTAGAACATCATCATCTTCGGCCCGAAGCCGCCGCCGATATTGGGCGCCACCACGCGCACCTGCCGCTCGCTCAGGCCCAGCATCGCCGCCAGGCCGTTGCGGATGACGACGGGCGCCTGGGTGGTGTCCCACACCGTCAGCCGGTCCGCGCGCCGGTCCCAATCGGCGACGATGCCGCGCGTCTCCATGGGGATGGAGGCGCCGCGGTCGTAGGTGAAGCGCCGCTTCAGCACCAGATGCGCCGCCCGCGCCGCCGCCGCGTAGTCGCCGCGCGCCTGGTGTACGCGGGCGGCGACATTGCTTGTCAGATCGTCATGCACCAGCGGCGCATCCGCGGCGAGGGCTGCTTCGAGGTCGCCCACCGCCGGCAGGCTTTCCCAGTCCACCAGGATGTCCGCGACCGCGTCCTCTGCCAGGTAGCGGCTTTCGGCCAGCACCATCGCCACCGGCTCGCCGACATGGCGCGCCTTGTCGCGCACCAGCGGCACCTGGCAGCGCTGGTGGAACTCCATGCCCGGCACGGGCGGTGGCGGCACCAGCAGCGGGCCGGGCTGCCAGTATTCGCCGAGGTCGGCGGCGGTCACCACCGCCACCACGCCGGGCCGGGCCCGTGCCGCCGCGGTGTCGATGGCGAGCAGCCTGGCATGCGCGTGCGGGCTGCGCAGGAAGGCCGCGTGCAGCAGGCCGGGCAGTTCCACATCGTCGACGAATAGCGCCTCCCCCCGCAGCAGGCGGGGATCCTCGTTGCGGGTAAGCGGGCGGCCGAAGCTGGTCATGCGGCGGCAACCCGCAGCACGGCATCGACGATGTGCTGGTAGCCGGTGCAGCGGCAGAGATTGCCGGACAGCGCCTCCCGCACCGCGGCCTCGTCGGGGTGGGGGTTCTCCGCCAGGAAGGCGGTCAGGGTCATCAGGATGCCGGGCGTGCAGTAGCCGCATTGCAGGGCATGGCTGTCCTGGAAGGCCTGCTGCAGGGCGTCGAGCCGGCCCGGGCCGGGCGAGAGGCTCTCGACGGTGCGGATCTCGTGCCCCTCCGCCTGTACCGC
This sequence comes from Falsiroseomonas selenitidurans, assembly GCF_012103215.1. GTDB lineage: Bacteria > Pseudomonadota > Alphaproteobacteria > Acetobacterales > Acetobacteraceae > Falsiroseomonas > Falsiroseomonas selenitidurans. The sequence continues at coordinate 151,512 of NZ_JAAVNE010000004.1, read as the reverse complement.
GAAGGCCAGGCAGGCGCGCGCGGGTTCGCCATCCCACAGGATGGTGCAGGCGCCGCAGACGCCGTGCTCGCAGCCGACATGCGTGCCGGTCAGGCCGATCTCGTGGCGCAGGAAGTCGCTCAGCAGCAGGCGCGGCTCCACCTCCCGCACATGATCGGTGCCGTTCACGCGCAGGGTGATCTTCATGCCGCGCGCTCCGCCGCCCGGGCCAGGGCGCGGGGCAGCAGCACGCCGGCGAGATGTCGCTGATAGGCGGGGGAGGCCTGGACGCTGCCCATCGGCGCGATCTCCTGCACCGCAAGTGCCGCGGCGGCGGCGAAGGCGGCGGGCTCCAGCGCCTGGCCCAGCAGCGCGGCGGCGGCGCGCGGGGCGGCCATGGGGGTGGGGCCGGCGCTGCACAGCGCGATCCGCGCCAGGTCGCAGCGCCCGTCCGGCCCGCGCCGCAGCACCACCGCCACCCCCATCATCGCATAGTCGCCGCGCCGCCGCGCGACTTCGAGGAAGGCGGTCCCGCTGCCAGGGGGCAGCGGCGGGATGCGGATCTCGGCCAGCATCTCATCCTCCGCCAGCGCGGTGGCGAGCGGGCCGAGGAAGAATTCCGCCGCCGCCACCTGCCGAATCCCGCCGGCGCGGCGCAGCACCAGGCGCGCTTCCAGCGCCAGCATCACCGCCGGCATCTCGCTGGCCGGGTCGGCATGGCACAGATTGCCGCCCAGCGTGCCGCGGGTGCGGATCTGCGGGTGGGCAACCTCGGCCAGCGCCTCTGCCAGCAGGGGCAGGCGGCGCGCCACCTCGGCGTCCCGCTCCAGCCGGCGGTAGCGGCAGAGCGCGCCGATCGCCAGCGTGCCATCTTCCTCGAAGCCCAGATGGTCCAGCACAGCGACGCGGTTCAGGTCGATCAGCACCGCCGGCTGCGCCACGCGGAAGTTCATCGCCGGCACCAGCGACTGCCCGCCGGCGAGGAAGCGCGCGGCCTCCCCGTGGCCGGCCTTCAGCGCCAGCGCCTCCGCCAGCAGGGTGGGGGCGTGCCAGTCGAAGGCGGCCGGCTTCAAATCGGAATCCTCATGGCGCGAACCTGCCAGAAGCCCCCCGTTGCGGGCCAGAGCCGATTTCCGTGGCGCCGCCCCAGGCCGGGCGGCGCCTGCCCGCGGCTTGCGCAGGCTGCGCGCCGCATGGTCAGCTTGCCGCCATGCCACTCGCCTATCTCGCCGGTCCCGATGTCTTCCTGCCCGATGCGCCGGCCCAGGCCGCGCGCAGGACGGCGCTCTGCGCCCGCCACGGCATCACCGCCCTGCCGCCGCTGAACGAGGACGTGGCCTCCCTGGCCGCGATGCCGGAGGCAGAGGCCTGGCGGGTGATCTTCGCCAAGGACCTGGCGATGATGCAGCGCGCCGATCTGGTCATCGCCAACCTCACCCCCTTCCGCGGCGCCTCCGCCGATGCCGGCACGCTGGTGGAGCTGGGCTGGTTCCTCGGCCGCGGCCTGCCCATCTTCGCCTATTCCAACAGCGCCACGCCCTTCGCGGCGCGCAGCGCGGCCCTGCTGGACCGGGTGCCGGACCCGATGCCGGGGCTGACGGTGGGCGGCTTCGGCCTGCCGGACAACCTGATGATCCCGGGCGCGGTGGCGCACCGCACCGGGCTGCCGGTGTTCCTGCCGGAGGGTGGCGCCGACCTGCCCTTCGATTCGCTGGACGTGTTCAGCCGCTGCGTGGCCGCCGCTGCTGCCTGGCTGGGGCTTCCGGAAGCGGCATAGGCGGTTCCGCCAGATTGGCCCGCGCCCGGCGCAGCAGGGCCAGCAGCACCTCCGCCTCCGCCGGCGTCATGCCATCCAGCGCCTGGGCGATCACCGCCTTGGCTTCCGGCAGCAGCGTGTCGCGCAGCGCGCGGCCCTGGTCCGTCAGGCTGATATGCACCTTGCGCCGGTCCTGCGCATTGCGTTCCCGCGTGATCCAGCCGGCTTCCTCCATCCCGCGCAGCGCGATGACGGCGGTGGGTTCCTGCATGCCGATGCGGCCGGCGAGTTCGCGCTGCGTCAGGCTCTCCTCCTCCCACAGCACGCGCAGGAAATACCAGGCGCCCAGCGTCACGCCGCTGGGCTGGATGCGCGCCTGCAGGCCGCGCTGGATGGCGCGGTTCAGGTCCCGCACCAGGTAGCCGAGGCTCTGGTCGAAGGGCAGCGGCGATTCGCGGCCCCTCATTCCGTGCCCCTGACGTGCTGACGCACGCCATGCTTCAGACGCCAGCGCGCCTCCGGCGCTCGGCTTCGCGGCACCAGCCGCGGGCCGCATTCGCGGCCTCGGCCGCCTGCCGGCGCCCGCAGGTCAGGACCGGACGAGGCAATTGTCATGCCCTGCGGGGCCGGTTGGCCGCCGCGGTCAGGGTGGCGATCAGGTCCTGCTCCGCGGCCGCCGCGCTGCTGTAGCGGGGCGCGGTGCTGATGAAGGGCGTGTCCGAGCCGGCGGGCAGGAAGACCTCCAGGAAGAACAGGCCGGTGGCTGCATCCCGCTGGGCCTCGATGCGGAGCGTGGGCATGCTTCAAAATCCCTCCGGCGCCACCTGGTGGTGCAGCGCGATCTCCCGGCCCTCGCGGGCGGATTGCAGGATGGCGAGGCAGACCTCCAGCGTCGCCATGCCCCAGGCGCCATCCAGCACCGGGCGGGCGCCATCCAGCACGGCGGCACAGAAGGCGTCCAGCACCTCCGCGCGCGGCAGGTCGGGCAGGGGGGTGCGGCGCAGCAGGCGGCGGTCGTCGCCATGCAGTTCCACGCCTTCCGCCGTCAGGCGCAGATCGGCCTTCTCGCAGCAGGCGATCACCAGGCCGAACTGGTTGTGGAATTCGGGCGGGCTGACGGGCGGCAGGCCCGGTGGCTGGCCGGGGGCGCCGTAGCCGCGGTTGGTCTTCAGCGCCGCCTCCGCCGCCGCATCCGCCACCCCGGCCAGGGCCGCGCGGGCCAGGCCGTGGCGGGTGGGGTCCTTGCGCAGGCCCATCTCCCCCACCCAGTCGAGGAAGACGTCGCTGTCGAAGCGGCCATAGCCGGAATAGGTCAGGCTGGCGGCGGCCCCGTCCTCGAATTCCAGCAGCGCGGTGTAGGCGCCTTCCGTCGGCCGGGCCGGGTCCCAGGCGCCGGTCAGGGCGCGCAGGCGGCGCACCCGGCCGCCGCCGAGCAGCCGCACCACATCCACCTGGTGCGCGCCCTGGCTGAACACCACGCCGCCGCCCTGCGCCGTGTCCAGCTCCTCCACCCGCCGCGGGCGATAGAGGAAATCCGTGAAGTTGGCGGCGGTGATCAGGCGCACCGCGCCGACCTCGCCGCCCGCGATCATCCGCCGCGCGGTCTGCACCGGCCCGTCCTGCGCGTGGCTGTGCCCGACCATCAGATGCACGCCCGCCGCCCGGGCGCGCTCCACCATGGAAGCCGCCTCCGCCAGCGTCACCGCCAGCGGCTTCTCCACCAGGATGTGCCTGCCGGCCGAGGCCGCCCGCGCCACCTGGGCGGCGTGGAACTGGTGCGGCGTGGCCAGGTAGATCGCCTCCACCCGCGGGTCGTCGCAGAGCGCGCCGAAATCGGCAAAAGCGGGCGCATCGAAATCCGCGGTGAAGCGGATCCGCGCCTCCGGCCGCGGATCGGCGCAGGCCACGATCTGCACCCGCGGGTGGTGCGCCAGGGTGGGCAGCATCAGCATGAAGGCGCGGCCCAGCCCGGCCACGCCCAGGCGCAGCCTCCGCGGCGGCCGCAGGTCCAGCTCCGGTTCCGGCCTCACAGGTCCAGCACCAGCGTCGCGCAGCCCGGCGCGGCGCGGGACACGCAGGGCATGATCGCCATGGCCTTCTCATGCTCCATCAGCACCAGGTCGCGATGGTCCACCTCCCCGGCAACCAGCCCGGTGCGGCAGGACCCGCAGGTGCCGCTTTCGCAGGAAAACGGCACCGCCTGGCCCGCCGCATTCAGTGCGGCCAGCAGCGTGACATCGGCCGGCACCGGAACCTCCGCGCCGGACCGCGCCAGCCGGGCGAGGAAGGGCGCATCCTCCGCCCGCTTCTGGCCGGTGCCGGCCGAGAAATCCTCGAAATGCACGGCGGCGGCGGACCAGTGGCCGGTCATGTCGCGCACCGCCTGCATCAGCCCGCGCGGCCCGCAGCAATGGATGTGCCGGCCCTTCGGCTGTTCCAGCAGCGGCCACAAATCGAAGGCCCGCGCCGGGTCGCCGCCATCATGATGGATCTGCACCTTGCCGCGGCATTCCGGCGCCTGGAGTTCCGCCAGGAAGGCGGTCTCGGCCGGCGACCGCGTCAGGTAGCAGAGCTTCCAGGGCGGCCCGCCTTCCGCCTGCATGTGCCGGATCATCGCCATGATCGGGGTGATGCCGATGCCGCCGGCGATGAACAGGCGCGAGACGGGGCGGCCCTCCAGCGGGAAGTCGTTGCGCGGCGCGGTGCAGGGCAGCAGGTCCCCCGGCTTCACCTGGTCGCACAGGCGGCGGGACCCGCCCTGGCCGGCCTCCTCCCGCTTCACCGCGATGGCATACTGCGCCGTCTCCCCCGGGTCCGAGCACAGTGAGTAGCGCCGTTCCAGCCCGCCGGGCACCTGCAACCGCAGATGCGCGCCGGCGGTGAAGCCGGGCAGGGGCGCGCCCGCCGGGTCGGCTAGGTCGAAGCGGAAGATGGACGCCGCGATGCGCTCCACCGCCAGCACGCGGAGCGGCCTGAACTCCTCCGTCATCACCCAACCTCCCTGCGCCCTGAAAATACTTAGGAACCTAATGATTCAGCGTCAACACCCTGGACAGTCTCGGAAGCTCGCCGCATATCTTAGGCCCCTAAGCAATCCGGGGAGGATCGTCCATGCTCACCCATGCGGAGAACGAGCTGCTCTGCCGTGTCACTGGCGACGCGCCGATGGGTCGCCTGCTGCGCGCCCATTGGCTGCCCGTCTGCCTGTCCGAGGAGGTGGAGGAGCCGGACGGCAAGCCGGTGCGGGTCCAGGTGCTGGGCGAGAAGCTGGTGGCCTTCCGCGACAGCGAGGGAAGGCTGGGCCTGGTGGCGGAAGCCTGCCCGCACCGCAAGGCCTCGCTCTACTACGGCCGCAACGAGGAAGGTGGCCTGCGCTGCCTGTATCATGGCTGGAAGATCGACGTGGAGGGCAATCTGCTGGAGATGCCCTCCGAACCGCCGGAAGCCTGCGCCGCGGCAAAGATCAAGCACCCCTCCTTCCCGGTGGAGGAAGCCGGCGGCTTCGTCTGGGCCTTCCTCGGCGACCGCGCGGACATGCCGGCCTTCGAGCCGCCGCCCTTCGCGCCGACGCCGGACACGCGGGTGGCAATCGGCAAGACCATGGTGCCCTGCAACTGGGCGCAGATCGTCGAGGGGCAGATCGACAGCGCGCATTCCTCCTCCCTCCATTCCTCGGACATGGTGCCGGCCCGCGTCGGCCGCGCCGGGGCGAATGCGAAGAACTGGACCCGGCCTTCCACGGACAAGGCGCCGAAGCTGCAGGTGCAGCTCACCTCCTACGGCTTCCGCTACGCCGCCATCCGCCGGCCGATCGCCCAGGCGGCGACCCATGACTACGTCCGCATCACCACCTTCGTCGCCCCGCTCACCTGCCTGATCCCGCCCAATGCCAGCTACAACGTGGCGCAGGTGACCGTGCCGATCGACGACCACCATTCCTGGTTCTATTTCATGGCCTGGGGGGAAGGGCCGGACGTTCCCTCCACCGAGGATTGGCGGAAGTTTCTCGCGTTGCAGCCGGGCATCGACGTGGACGCCGATTGGAACAAGAAGCGGGTGCGGGAGAATGACTACGGCCAGGACCGCAGGCTGATGGCGCTGGGCAATTTCACCGGCATCAAGGGCATCCCGGCGCAGGACATGGCGATGTGGGAGAGCATGGGCCCCATCGCCGACCGCACCAGCGAGCGCCTCGGCGCCAGCGACGTCGCCATCGTGCAGTGGCGCCGCCTGATGATCGAGGCGGCGCGCGCACTGGCCGAGGGCGCCCCGGCGCTGGGCCGCACCGAGCCGCGCGTGCCGCTGAAGGACATTTCCTCCTTCGAGGGTGTGGTGCCCAAGACCACCGACTGGCGCAGCTTCGGCACGACGGCGATGGAGCGCAGCCTGTTCGTCGATGCCCCGTCCTCGATCGCGGCGGAATAGAACGTGGCCAAGCTTCAGCTTTCCATCGCCATCGGCCCCTATGACCGCATGCGGCCCCTGGTGGATGGCGAGGTGCAGATCGACGCCGTCGATCCGCAGTTCATGCTGCTGGAGCCGGAGGAGATCTTCTTCCGCGCCTTCCGGCACGAGGCCTTCGACATCTGCGAATTGTCCTTGTCCTCCTACGCCGTGCGCGTGGCGAAGGGGGATTCGCCCTACATCGCCGTGCCGGTGTTTCCCTCCCGCGCCTTCCGCCATACCTGCATCGTGGTGCGGACCGATCGGGGCATTGCAACGCCCGCGGATCTGCGCGGCCGGCGCATCGGCATCCCGGAGTACCAGCTGACCGCGAATGTCTGGGCACGCGCGATCCTGGAGGAGGAGTACGGCGTCCGCCCCGCCGAGATCACCTGGGTGCGTGGCGGCTACGACACGCCCGGGCGGGTGGAGAAGATCTCCCTCAACCTGCCCCCCGGCGTGGTGATCGAGAACGCGCCGGAAGGGGCCACCATCTCCGGCATGCTCGCCGCCGGCGAGCTGGACGGCGTGATGGGACCCCGCGCGCCCTCCTGCTTCGAGCGCGGCGACCCCAAGATCGACTGGCTGTTCCCCGATCCGACCGCCACGGCCCGGGACTGGTTCGCCAAGACCCGCATCTTCCCGGTCATGCATGTGCTCGGCATCCGCAGGAGCCTGGCGGAACGCCACCCCTGGCTGCCCGGGGCGGTGCAGAAGGCCTTCGAGAGATCCAAGGCCGTGGCGCTCGCGAAGCTCGCCGACACCTCCGCCACCAAGGTGACGCTGCCCTTCGTGGAGGAGAACCTGCGCGCCGCGCGGCGCCTGATGGGGGAGGATTTCTTCTCCTACGGCCTGGCGGCCAACCGCCATGTCTTCGAATGGTTCCTGCGCCACCACCACGCCCAGGGCCTTTCGAGCCGCCTTCTGGCGCCGGAGGAACTGTTCCACCCGGCCACGCTGGAAGCCCACAAGATCTGACACCGCCGCGCGCGGGGGCGTGATGCAGCGGCTGGCGGGGCAGGATGGTAAGCCCCGCAGCTTCCTGCAAGGCGCTCGCCCGCGATGACCTTTGGCCAGACCAGCATCCTTGTCATTCTCGCCGCCACGATGGCGCTGTTCCTGTGGGGGCGCTGGCGGCATGACGTGGTGGCGGTGGCGGCGCTGCTGGCGGCCGTCGCCGCCGGGCTGGTGGCGCCCGATGCCGCCTTCACCGGCCTGGGCCACCCCGCCGTCGTTACCGTGGCCTGCGTGCTGGTGCTCAGTGCCGTGCTGCAATCCAGCGGCGCGGTGGATTGGCTGGTCAGCGTGGCGGTGCCGCGCCGCACCGGCCCCAGCCTGACCATCGCCGCGCTGGCCGGGCTCTGCGCCCTGCTCTCCGCCTTCATGAACAATGTCGGCGCGCTGGCGCTGCTGATGCCGGCGGCCATGCCGGTGGCCACGCGGCTGAAGCTGCCGCCGGGGCGGGTGCTGATGCCGCTGGCCTTCGGGTCCATCCTCGGCGGCATGACGACGCTGATCGGCACGCCGCCCAACCTCATCGTCTCCTCCTTCCGCGGCCAGGCGGGCGGGCCGGACCATTTCGCCATGTTCGACTTCACTCCGGTGGGCCTGGCGGTGGCGCTGGCCGGGCTGCTGTTCATCACCCTCGCCTGGCGGCTGGTGCCGGCGCGCAAGGTGGGCGACGCGGAAGGCTTCGCCGCCGGCGCCTACATCACCGAGGCGCGGGTGCCGGAAGGCGCCAAGGCCGCCGGCATGACGCTGCGCGCCATCGAGGCGGCGCTGGAGGACAGCGATGCGCAGGTGATCGGCCTGCTGCGCGACGAACGCCGCATCGCCGCCCCGCATCTGTCGCGGGAGGTGAAGGCCGGCGACATCCTGGTGATCGAGGCGGAGCCGGAGGCCCTGGCCGGTGCCTTGGCAGAGCTGGGCCTGAAGCTGGAGGAGGATGTGCGCGACGCGGGCGCGGAGGCGACGGAGGATCGCGAAGGCCCGATGGCCGCGCTGCAATCGGGCGAGGTGGTGCTCGGTGAATATGTGGTGCGGCCGCGGGCCGAGATCAGCGGCCTTTCGGCCAGCGGCATCCGCCTGCGCCACCAGTACGGCATCAACCTGCTGGCCCTGTCGCGCCGCGGCGTGCGCACCACCGGGCGGCTGAACACCATGGCGCTGCGCGAGGGTGACATGCTGCTGCTGCAGGGCACGCCGGAACCGCTGGCGGATTTCGCCCATCGCTTCGGCCTGGTGCCGCTGGCCGCCCGCGCCCTGCGCCTGCCGGATGCGCGCCGCGCCGCCATCGCCGGCGGCGTGATGCTGGCGGCGATCGCCGGCGCCGGCTTCGGCCTGGTGCCCGCCGCCATCGCCTTTGCCGGCGCGGTGCTGGCGGTGGTGCTGCTGGGGCAGATGCCGGCGCGCCGGATCTATGACGCGGTGGACTGGTCCGTGGTGGTGCTGCTGGCCGCGCTGATCCCGGTGGCGGAGGCGATGGCGAGCACCGGCGCGGCGGATCTGGTGGCGCAGGCGCTGCTGGCCCCCGTCGCCGGCTTCGGCGCCACGGGCGCGCTGGTGCTGGTGCTGGTGGTGACGATGACGCTGTCGGACTTCATGAACAATGCCGGCACCTCGGCGGTGATGTGCCCGGTGGCGATTGGCCTGGCCGGCCAGCTGGGCGTCGCCGCCGACCCCTTCCTGATGGCGGTCGCCATCGGCGCCTCCTGCGCCTTCCTGACCCCCATCGGGCACCAGAACAACACGCTGATCCTGGGGCCGGGCGGCTTCCGCTTCGGCGACTACTGGCGGCTTGGCCTGCCGCTGGAAGCGGTGGTGGTGGCGGTGGCGGTGCCGGCGCTGCTGGTGTTCTGGCCGCTGTGATCAGGGCTTCAGGAAGGCCGCGTTGACGCAGGTGGGCCGGGCGCCGTGGCGCAGGTAGTCCATCATGTACTGCATCGACAGGCGGCGGATGTCGCGGATGCTGGCGCTGCTGAAGAAGGCCGCGTGCGGCGTCAGCGTCAGCCGGTCGTCCAGCCATTCCGCCCCGGCCGCCCAGGCCGCGAGCAGCGGGTGCGCGCGGTCCAGCGGCTCCGCCTCGAACACATCGAGCCCGGCGCCGGCCAGGTGGCCGCTCCGCAGCGCCTCTCCCAGCGCATCCAGATCCACGAGGCCACCGCGGGCGGTGTTCACCAGCACCGCGCCCGGGGGCAGCAGGGCCAGGCGCCGGGCATCCAGCAGGCCGGCGGTCGCCTCGTTCAGCGGCGCGTGCAGGCTGAGCACGTCGCTGCGCGCCAGCAGCGCCTCCGCGGTCGGGAAGCGTTCCCAGCCGAAGGCGAGCTGGTGGCCGACCGGCAGATGCGGGTCGTGGAAGCCCACCTTCATGCCGAAGGCCTGGAAGCGCAGTGCCGCGGCCGTGCCGATGCGCCCGAGGCCGAGGATGCCGACGCGCAGCGTGCCCAGCCGCCGCACCTGCTTCATCTGCCGCGCATCCCAGGCCGCATTGCCGCGCCGCAGCCGTCGGTCATAGCCCTGCACGCCGCGCAGCAGGCCGAGCGCCAGCGCCACCGCATGGTCAGCCACCTCCGTCGTGCCGTAATCCGGCGTGGTCAGCACCGGGATGCCGCGCGCGCCGGCCGCCGCCAGGTCGATATGCGCGAAGCCGACGCCGCCCTGCACGATCACCCGGCAGCGCGTGAAGCGGGCGATCACGTCGGCGCCGAGCAGGTGCATGGAGCGGCAGTTCAGCACCGCATCGGCCGTTGCGTAGTCCGCCGCATCCGGCAGGCGCCCGCCGACCGAGCGGCGGAACACCAGTTCCGCCTCCTCCCCGACGATCGCCCGCTCAATGTCCTCGTCCTCGCCCTGCGGATCGATGACGAGCAGGCGCGGGCGGGTCACGGGGCGGCGTGGATGGCGGTGGCGAAGGTGTACTGGTCGCCGCGCGGCACGATGGACAGCCCCCGCCGCAGGCCGTAGGAGGCGCGCAGCGAGAAGATCGGCAGGATGGCGTTGTCCTCGATGGCGATGCGCGCCGCATCGCCCATGGCGGCTTCCCGCGCGGTGTCGTCGAAGATCGAATCCACCCGGCCCAGCGCCGCATCCAGCGCCGCGCTGGAATAGCGGCCGCGGTTGAGCGAGCCGGCGCCGGTGGCGCGGTTCCGGGTGCGCAGGATGGTCGTCATGCTCTCGCTGGCGACGCCGGTGGAGGAGGCGAAGATCGCCATGAAGGCGGTGAACTCGGGGTCCTGCGTGGCATTGCCATTGGCGCGGCGGAAGAACACGGCGGAGGGCAAGGGCTCCACCGTGGTGCGGATGCCCACCTGGGTGAACATCTGCCCGACCGCCTGGCAGGTGCGGGAATCGCCCGGGAAGCGGTCATTCGTGCAGTGGATGGTCAGGCCGAAGCCATCCGGGTAGCCGGCTTCCGCCAGCAGCCGCCGGGCCTGCGCCGGGTCGTGCCGCGGCGGCTTCAGGCGCTCGTCATGGCCGATGAAGCCGGGGCCCGCGAACTGCCCGATCGGGTCCGCCGCACCCTCCATGCCGCGTTCCGCCAGCGCTTCCCGGTTGATGGCGAGGTTCATCGCCTGGCGCACCTTCGGGTCACGGATCGGGTTGCGCGCCAAAGGCTGGCCGTCCGGCCCGGTGGCGAAGACCACCTGGTCCCGGAAATGGTCCAGGTACATGTAGAGCGTGAACAGCCCGGGCGTGGTGACCAGCTGCGTCCGCGGGCTTTCCCGCACTTCCCGGAACAGCGAGGGGGGCACGTTGTCGATGACGTCCACGTCGTTCGCCAGCAGGGCGGCGACGCGCGCGCTGTCGTTGGAGATGAAGCGGAAGGTCACCCGCTGCCATGGCTCCGGCGCCCGCCAATGGCGCGCGGCCCGCTCGATGACCACGTCGCGGCCGGGCGTGAAGCGCACCCAGCGATAGGGGCCGGTGCCGAGTGCGGCGCGGCCGCCATTGAACTCGGCCTCCCCCGCATCGGCCGCGGCGCGGGCGGAGACGATGGCGACGACGGCCATCTGCACCGGCAGCAGCGGGGTGGGGGTGGTGGTGCGGATCAGCACGGTGCGCGCATCCTTCGCCTCCACGCCCGCCACGTTGCGGGTCTGCGCGACGAAGGTGCGCAGACCCGTCGCGGCCTGGGCGCGGCGGATGGAGAAGGCGACGTCATCCGCCGTCACCGGCGAGCCGTCGTGGAATTGCAGCCCCTCGCGCAGGCTGAATTCCCAGGTATTCGGATCGATGTTGCGCCAGGCGGCGGCGGCGCCGGGCTGCAGGCGCATGAAGGGGTCCTGCAGCACCAGCGGCTCATACACATGCAGCTGCACATTGCGGTTCGGCGTGTAGTTCTGGTGCGGATCGCTGCCGGTGACGGCGGCCTTGAAGCCGATGCGCAATTCCTGGGCAGCGACGGTACCGGCAGCGGGCAGGGATGCGACCAGCGCGGTCGCGATCAGCAGCGGGCGGAGCAGGCGCATGGGGCGTCTCCCTCTCTCGGCTATTCGGCGGCCAGGCCGCGGGCGAGCGCGGCGCGGCGATGGGTGGGGTAGGGCACGCCGAGATTCTCGCGCAGCGTGCGGCCTTCATATTCGGTGCGGAACAGCCCGCGGCGTTGCAATTCCGGGACCACGGTGTCGACCACATCGGCCAGCCCGCCGGGCAGCCAGGGTGGCAGGATGTTGTAGCCATCCGCCGCGCCATCCTCGAACCATTCCTGCATGGCGTCGGCGATATCCGCCGGCGTGCCGACCACGGTGCGATGGCCATTGCCGGCGGCGACCAGCGTATAAAGCTGGCGGATGGTCAGGTTGTCGCGTTTCGCCAGGTCCAGGAAGATCTGCGCGCGGCTGCGCATGCGCGGGTCGATGCTGTCCGGCACCGGGCCGTCCACGTCAAAGGCGGACAGGTCGCCCATCACCCGCGACAATTGGTTGAGGCCGAGCAGCGGGTCCAGCAGCGCCTGCACCTGCTCGTGCTTGTCCTGCGCTTCCTGCCGGGTGCGGCCGGGCACCGCCAGGATGCCGGGCATGATCTTCAGATGGTCCGGGTCGCGCCCGTAGCGCGCCATGCGGCCCTTCACATCGGCGTAGTAGGCCTGCGCCGCCGACAGGTCCTGGGACGCCGCATACAGCGCGTCCGCGGTTGCCGCCGCCAACTCCCGCCCGGGGTCGGAGGCGCCGGCCTGGAAGATCACCGGATGGCCCTGCGGCGTGCGCGCCACGTTCAGCGGGCCCGCCACCTGGAAATGCGGGCCCTTGTGGTTCAGCACATGCAGCTTGGATTCGTCGTAGTTGAGGCCGGAGGCCTTGTCGCGCAGGAAGGCGTCATCCTCCCAGCTTTCCCACAGCCCGCGCACCACCTCGACGAATTCCGCCGCGCGGTCGTAGCGCTTCGAATAATCCGGCGCCTTGTCGTAGCCGAAATTGCGCGCTTCGGTATCGGTGAAGGAGGACACCACGTTCCACCCCGCACGGCCGCCGCTGATATGGTCCAGCGAGGCGAATTTGCGGGCGACGTGATAGGGCTCGTTGTAGGTGGTGGACGCCGTGGCCACCAGGCCGACGCCCTCGCTCACCATCGCCAAGGCTGAAAGCAGAGTCAGCGGCTCGAACACCACGTTCTTGGAGGACCGCGCCAGCGCGCCCTTCGGTTCGTCCTGCGCGCGGATGCCGACGCCATCCGCCAGGAAAACCAGGTCCAGCCTGCCGCGCTGGGCGATGCGCGTGACATCGACGTAGTGCGACAGCTTCATGTTGCCGGCCGGGTCGATGTCCGGATGCCGCCAGGCTGCCATGTGGTAGCCCAGCCCGATCATCGAGACACCGAGCTTCATCTGCCGCCGGGCCATCGCCGCACCTCTCGCCGAAAGGCGAAGGCTGCCGCCATCCCCGCCGCGCCGCAAGGAGTTCTGCGGCGATCGCGGGGTTCGCGGTTTCAGATCACTCCGCCAGCGACATCCCCAGCGCCGGCTTCGCATCCGCCGGCAGGGGGCTGACATAGGGCTTGCCGCCGGTGCGCGCCGCATGGTCGGCCTTGGCCCTGGCGATGAGGTCCGGGTTCTGCAGCGCATCCACCGCCGTGCCGGCCATCACCTTCGCCACATGCACCATGCCGGTATGCGCCGCCGGCGCCTTGCCCTGCGCCACCACCTGCCAGCTATGGCCCGGCGTCCCGATGGCATAGGTGGCGCCGCGCGCCTGCACCGTCGGCACCTTCCAGGAGACGTCGCCGACATCGGTGGAGCCGTTCATGCCCGCACCCCTGGCGCCCAGCGGCACGATCAGGTCGCACAGCGCCTTGCCGGTATCGGGCGTCACGCCCTGGCGGCGATAGCCGGACAGGATGTCCTCCTCCGACAGCGTCTTCTGGATCTCGGCCGCATAGGCCTTGTCCTCATCCGTGAATTGCGGCGGGCCGAGGCGCTGGAAATTGTCATGCATGAGCTGTTCCAGCGGCGAGTTCCCCAGCAGGTTCGACACCGCGGAGATCACCTGGGTGGAGACGGTGGTCTCCGTCATCAGCGCCGCGCCATCGGCGATCTTGCGCACGCGCGTGACCAGGGCGTTCAGCTCCACCAGGTTGCGCGCCCTGATCAGGTAGCGGACCTTGGTCTGCGACTGCACCACATTGGGCGCGATGCCGCCGGCATTGAGGTAGGCGTAGTGGATGCGCGCATCGCTCGGCATATGCTCGCGCATGTAGTTCACGCCGACATTCATCAGCTCGATCGCATCCAGCGCCGACCGCCCGAGATGCGGCGAGGACGCCGCATGGGCCGCGCGGCCACTGAAGGAGAAATCGATGCGGGTATTGGCCAGCGAGATCGCGTCGTTGACGCCGGAGAAGCTGGCCGGGTGCCAGGAAATCGCGATGTCCACATCGTCGAAGGCGCCTTCGCGCACCATGAAGCCCTTCGCCGCGCCGCCTTCCTCCGCCGGGCAGCCATAGTAGCGCACGCGCCCGGGCAGGTTGTTGGCCTTGAGGAAATCCTTCACCGCCGCGGCGGCCAGCAGGCTGGCGGAGCCCAGCACATTGTGACCGCAGCCATGGCCGTAGCCATCGCCCGGCAGCGGCCGGTGCTCCGCCACGCCGGCCTCCTGCGACAGGCCGGGCAGCGCGTCGTATTCGCCGAGGATGGCGATGACGGGTCCGCCCTCGCCGGCCTCGCCCATCACCGCCGTCGGGATGCCGGCGACGTCGCGGGTGTTGGCGAAACCCTCCGCCTCCAGCATCGCGATGTGCTCGGCAACACTGCGATGCTCGTTGTAGCAGAGCTCCGGCATCCCCCAGATGCGGTCGCTGAGTTCGGCATAGGTCTCCTTGCGTTCATCGACGCTGCGCCAGACCTGTTCGTCGTTCCGCATGGCTTGGGCTTCCTTCAGTTCAGCGCGGCGAGGGCGGCATCGATGGCGGCCTGCGCCTCGCGCAGCGCGTGGCGCATGCGGTTGCGGGCGCGCATGGCGTCCACCGCCGCGAATTTCTCGGCATCCGTGCCGGGCGTGGTCGCCGCCAGGTCGCGGATCGGCTGCAGCACCGCCCAGGGCGGCAGCGGCAGGGCGGCGGCATGGCTGAAGCGGTCACCCGGCGTGTAGTCCACCGGCACCAGGGCGCGGGAGGCACGCATCAGCGCCGCGCTGGCCGCCGCGGCATCCTTCGCGGCGCGGCGCGGAATGCCGGCGGCGCTGTCGCGCAACGCGGTGGCGGCAGCGACCAGCCCGTCCAGGTCGAGGCGCCCCTCCAGCTTCGCCGCCAGCGGCGCGAGTTCCGCCAGCAGCGCCGACGCGGTCGCCGCATGGTCCAGCGGCACCACCGGCGCCGACAGCAGCGTCCACACCACCTGGGTCAGCACGCGGGCATCGCGCACCAGGTTCGCCTCGTCGATCTTGTCGATCAGGTCGTGCGGCGTGTGCCACCACCAGCCCAGCGCGTTGCGTGCCTGCGCGTGCTTCGCCGCCTGTTCGCTGATGGAGCCGAGCATGGAGGGGATGCCGATGCCGACGAAGCTCTCGTCGCTGTTCCGCGCCTTGCGCTTGCCGGTATAGGCCTGGTTGGTCTGCGCCTGCACCGCTTCCGCTGCGATGTGCTTCAGCTCCGTCATCGCCGCCGCGTGCTCCAGCGCCGTGGCGCCGGTGCCGCCCAGGCTGTCCACATTCACATGCGCGGCACAGCGGCGGTCCAGCTCCTCCCAATGCGTGTCGGCATACCAGGCGGAGCCGGAATAGCGGCCATGCGAATGGCCGGACCAGAAGCACACGCGCAGCCCGCGCTGCCATTGCCCCTGCTGCTGCGCGCAGAGCCGCGCCGCTTCCATCATCCCGGCATTGGCCGAGCCATTGTCCATCACGCCGTAATACCAGGTGTCCTGGTGGCCGGACATCAGCACGAAGGGGGCATCCGGCTCGCCCAGTTCCGCCACCAGCAGCGGCGTCTTGCGCCAGCCGGTATCCACCTCGGCCTCCAGCGTCACCACCGGCTGCGCGCCGGCGGCCAGCGCGTCGCGAATTGCGCCGCCATCGGCGTTGTTCACGCTGCAGGCGATGGTCGTCGGCAGCTCCTCCAGCGTGCTGGCGCCGGGATTGCCCCAGACCGGGGAGATGCACATCTCGTGGATGTGCTCGTGGTGGCTGATGTGCAGCTGCCCCGCCGCGCCGGCGCGGGAGGCGCGCTGCGCCACCGCGGGTGTCGCCATGCCCTCGCAGAGCACGATGCGCCCGGCCAGGTCCCGCCCGGCGAAATCGGCGTCCGTGCCATGGCCGAGATACACCGGCACGCCGGAGATCCTGCCGGGGCAGGAGAAGGATTGGGTGATGCAGCCGAGCGCCCGGCCCTCCACCAGCACGCTCGCCTTGCCGGGCAGGCTGATATAGGCGTCGTGCAGGATCAGTTGGGTGCGGAAGCCGTAATCCTGCATCCGGCGTTCCAGGAAGCGGATGGATTCCAGCTCCTCGGGCTCGCCGCTCAGCTTCATCCAGCGCGCGATCTCGCGCAGGTTTGCCATCATCTCCGCCCCGCTGACGGAGGCGGTCAGGCTGGCGGGCACTGCGTCGGTCATGCGCGTCTTCTCCTTCAGCGGCGCGAGGGCACCTGACCCTCGCCGATGTCCCACCAGATGCCGGCCATCAGGCCCAGCCCCTCGCGCAGCAGCGGCGCCAGCGCGTGTTCGTCCGGGCCATGCTGGTTGCAGCCGGCATAGCTGTTCGGAATCCAGATCACCGGCGTGCCCAGCTCCTCCAGGAACATGTCGGAGGGGTTGGAGCCGGAGGAGTTCGGGATGATGTTCGGCGCCCGGTTGGTGCTGCGCCGCATGGACCCCGCCACCATCGCCACCCACGGGTCGTCCGGATCGGTGCGGGAGGCGCCGAACATGTCGCGCTCCATCATCGGCACGATCTCGACCTCCGGGAAGCCCTGCGCGTCCAGGTGGCGGCGCAGCGCGGGCACGAAATCGGCGCCCGGGATGTCCGCCGTGTGCCGCACCTGCAGCCGGGCGCGCGCCTCGCCCTGCACGGCGTTGGTCGGCGCATCGGGGTGGCCGGTGACCTGCGCCAGCACGATCACGCTGGTCCAGCCGAAGATCTTCTCGGCTTTCGTCAGTCCGGGCTCGCCCCAATTGGGGTCGCCTTCCGGCAGGCCGGGGATGTCCTCGAACACCAGGTCGCCGATGGCGCGCCGGACGGAGGCCGGCATGGCAGCGGGCGTCCAGCCCGGGACAAGGATGCGGCCCTGGCGGTCGACGATGCTGGCCAGCGCATGCGCCAGCACGAAGGCCGGGTCCGTCAGCACGCCGCCCCAATGGCCGGAATGATGCGCATGGTCGCGCAGCCGCACCACCAGGTCGAAGGCCACGCCGCCGCGCGCGCCCAGCTTCATCTCCGGCATGAAGGTGGTCTGCCGCGGGCCGTCCAGCCCGATGAAGACATCCGCCGCCAGCCGCGTCCGTTCCTGCTGCAGCAGCGCGCGCAGGCCGGGGGAGCCCTGCTCCTCACCGGTCTCCACCAGCACCTTGGCGTTGAAGCCCAGCCTGCCGCCGCGTTCCGCCAGCACGGCGCGCAGCGCCTCGATGGCGATCAGGTGCTGGCCCTTGTTGTCCACCGTGCCGCGGCCGTACCATTTGTCGCCGCGTACCGTCACCTGCCAGGGGTCCAGCCCCGCGCTCCATTTCGGCGCCAGGCCGCGCACCACGTCGCCATGGCCATAGACCAGCACGGTCGGCAGCGCCGGGTCCTCGACGCGCGTCGCCAGGAACACCGGGCCGCGGCCGGGGCGCGGATTGTCCAGCACCGTCTGCTCGAACGGCATGTCGCGCATCAATTCGGGCAGCGTCTCGGTGCAGTAGCGCGTCAGGGCGGGCAGGCTGTCCGGCAGCTGGCTTTCGGTCGGCACCGCCACCAGCTTTCGCAGCGCGTCGAGATATGCGCCATCGTCAAAGCAGCGTTCCGCGCGCGCGATCGCCCCAGCCCGAGACCCCACCATGCCGCATCTCCCCTCTCGCCAGGCCAGAAGCTTCGCACGCATCCGGCGCAGCCGTGAAGATGCGCGGGGGCTTGTCCGCGCGGTCCCGCGGCGCCACGCTGCGCCGCACCAGGGCGGGGGGGCGGCGGATGGCGGCGACGCAGCGCATCGCGGAGTGGATCGCCGGGCTGCCGCCCGCCCGCACCGCGGCGGTGGCGCCGCTGGCCATCGCCGGGCTGCGCGATGCCGTGGGCGTGATGCTGGCCGGCGCGGCAGAGGAAACGCCGCGGCGCACCGCCGCCACCGTGGCCGCCTGGGGTGGCGGCACGGCGCGGGTGATCGGCACCGGCCAGGCGATGGCCGCGCCCTGGGCGGCGCTGGTGAATGGCGCCGCGGCGCATGTGCTGGACTACGACGACACCTTCAACCCGCTGCACGGCCACGCCACCGCCGTGCTGGTGCCCGCCATCCTGGCCCTGGGCGAGGAGCGGGACGCGGATGGCGCGGCGCTGCTGGATGCGCTGGTGGTGGGGCTGGAGGCGATGGCCTGCATCGGCCGCGGCGTGAACCCGCGCCACTACGCGCTGGGCTGGCACGCCACCGCCACCATCGGCGCGCTGGGCGCCGCGGCCGCCTGCGCGCGGCTGCTGCGGCTGGATGCGGCCCGCACGGCGCATGCGTTGAGCCTGGCGGCCAGCATGGCCTCCGGCAGCCGCATGCAGTTGGGCACCATGGCGAAATCCGTCCATGCCGGGCTCGCCGCCAAGGCCGGCGTGCTCGCGGCCTCGCTGGCCGAATCAGGGGTGGAGGCGGCGGCGGAGGCGTTGGAAGGGCGCTGGCGCTTCGCCGAGATGTTCGCCGGCCAGGCGCCGCCCGAAGGCGCCATGGACCCGCCGGGCGACAATGCGCGACTGGCGATCGAGGGTGTGGGCCTCAGCTTCAAGGCCTATCCAACCTGCGCGGCGACGCATCTTTCGCTGGATGCGCTGCTGGCGCTTCGCGCGCAGGTGGCGCCGGCGCGCATCGCCGCGATCGAGACCGCCTTGCCCGCCGTGCTCGCCGGCAACCTGATCCATCCGCGCCCGGAAACCGGCATGCAGGCGCGCTTCAGCATGGAATACTGCCTGGCGGCCGCAGCGGTGCAGGGCGAGCTCGGCCTGGCGGATTTCGCGGAGGCCGCGATTCACCGTGCGCCGATCCGCGCGCTGATGCCGCGCATCACGATGCAGGCGCTGCCCGATGCCGATCCACGCCCGCCGACGCGCGTGACGCTGCACCTGACGGACGGCACGCAGTTGACCGACCAGCGCAGCATCCGCCGTGGCGCGCCGGAGAACCCGATGACCGAGGCCGAGCAGCTGCGCAAATTCCGCGATTGCGCCGTCCCCGTGCTGGGCGCCGCCGGCACGCAGGCGGCGCTGGAGGTTCTGACGCGGCTGGCGGAACACGGCGGCGCGCGAACCCTTGTCACATCCCTGGTGCCCGCATCATGAGCTTCACCACCGACAGCCTTCTCGCCGCCATCCGGCCCTGGGTGGAGCATGAGACGCCGACCGATGCGCCCGAAGCGGTTTCCGCCCTGATGGCGACGGTGGCGGCGGAAGCCGCGGCCGCGGGCGCGAAGGCGGAGACCATCGCCGGCCGCGACGGCATGGGCGACCACCTGCTGCTGCGCAGCCCCTGGGGCGGGGAAGCCCCCGGCATCCTGGTGCTGTCGCACCTGGACACGGTGCACCCCATGGGCATGCTGGCGCGCATGCCTTTCCGCGTGCAGGACGGCATCGCCTACGGCCCCGGCATCTACGACATGAAGGGTGGCGCACGCCTGGCCTTCGAGGCCTTCCTGTCTTTCCTGCGCGCCGGCACGCCGACGCCGCTGCCCATCACCTACCTGTTCAATGCGGATGAGGAGGTCGGCAGCCCGACCAGCCGCGCGTTGATCCGCAGCCTGGGCGCCAAGGCGAAATTCGTGCTGGTGACGGAACCGGCGCGGGAGGGTGGGAAGATCGTCACCGCGCGCAAGGGCGCGGCGCGCTTCGACCTGCATGTGAAGGGCCGCGCCGCGCATTCCGGCAGCCGCCACCAGGATGGCCGCAGCGCGATCGGGGAACTCGCGCGGCAGATCGTCGCGCTGCACGGCATGACCGACTACGCACGCGGAATCACGGTGAATGTCGGCACCATCCGCGGCGGCACGCGGCCGAATGTGGTGGCGGAGGAAGCGCATGCCGCCATCGACATGCGCCTGCCGACGCCGGCCATCGCGGAGGAGATGCTGGCCCGCATAGCGGCGCTGCGGCCGCACGACCCGGATGTGGAACTCACCCTGACCGGCGGCCTGAACCGCCCGCCCTATGAGAAGACGCCGGGCATCGCCGCCCTGTTCGACCATGCGCGCGGCCTCGCGGCGGAGATCGGCTTCGAACTGCAGGACCTGAAGACCGGTGGCGGCAGCGACGGCAATTTCTGCGCCGACCTGGCGCCGGTGCTGGACGGGCTGGGCGCTGACGGCAAGGGCGGGCACACGGATTTCGAGCAGATCTATCTCGAAAGCCTGGTGCCCCGCGCCCGGCTGCTGCGGCGGCTGATGGAAACGCTAGTCTAGCGCCTCCTCCACCAGCCGTGTTGCCGCGCGCATGGCGCTGACATAGCGGTTCTGGCCGCGCAGCATCTGCGTCCTGGCGAAGCCGAGCTTCTCGCCCGGCATGCGCGCCAGGTCGGCGGCCACCGCCAGGCAGGGCAGGGGCGGCGCGGTGAAGGCGGGGTCGTGGGTGAAGCGCGGGCCGCGGGTGAAGTTCAACGGCACCAGGATGCGCGCCAGCGCCACCGCCACGGCGTTGCGGCGCGCGGGCGGAACGTCGCCCGTCTGCAGCCGCGCCACCGCATCGCGGAAGGCCGCGGTGGCGGCAATGCTGGGGGCGAGGTCCGCCTGCCCGCCGGCGGCAGCGGCATAGCGCGCGACGGTGCCGGCGAATTCCTCGGCCGTCGCCACAACGTCGAAGGGCAGAACCTCCGGCTGCGTCACCCGCAGCACGGAGAGCAGGTAGATGCGGATGTCGCGCAGCAGCATGTCGCGGTCCGCGATCTCGATCGTGTCGTTTTCCGTATGCCAGGCGATGTTCCCGCCGCAGCCGGAGACGTCGTAATAGCCTTTCTCCGCCCGCAGCGTCTCCGGCATGGTGCTGGACAGCATGAAGAAGCTGCTGATGCCGATGTTGGAGAAGCTGTAGTCGCCGGCCTGCATCGGCCGGGCGCTGCCGAATTCGGCATCCGGCGCCACATCCAGGATGGCGCGGCGCACCAGATCCCGCGTCTCGGACATGGTGGCGATCTCGTGGAAGCTGGTGGCCCAGCGGCAGCCGGGGCTGTCGCAGTTGATCTGCGCCACGCAATGCGCCTCCAGCTCCAGCGCGAAGGCGTCCGCGTACCAGGTGCTGCCGGCGTAGCGGCCCGTGGAATGGCCGGCCCACCAGGCGATGCGCACGCCGCGCTTCAACTGCGCGCGGTTGGCCCAGAGCACGCGGGCGATCTCCAGCAGCGTCGCATTGCCGGTGGCGTTGTCGCCGACGCCGACATCCCAGGAATCATAGTGCCCGTGCAGCAGCACGAAGTCGGGTGAGCCATCGGCGGCCGGGATCTCCACCACCGGGATCGCCTGTTCCACGAAGCCTTCCATCAGGTCCGTGGTGATGGTGGCGCTGCCGCCGGCCGCCGCCACCGCGCGCAGCGCCAGGCCGCTGTCGCGGTTCACCGTCGCCATCGGGATCTTCGGCTTGCGCGGCAGGTCATCCAGGTCCGGCGTGCCCCAGATGGTGGTGCAGGTGCCCCAATGCACATCCACGCCGGGATTGGCGGCAATCACGCCGACGCCACCCCATTCCTCGACCAGGGAGGCGAGCGCCGGATTGCCGAAGCCCTCCGTCAGCAGGATCTTCCCCTGCACCTTCGCCCGCGCTTCCTCCTCGGAGGCGATGGTGCCGCCGAACAGCGCCGTGATGTCGCGCGCATAGCTGCGCAGCGCCTTCGGGTTGGCGGAGAGATAGACCAGCGGCGCCGTCCGCCCCTGCGGCACGGGCAGGGAGGAGGTGGGCGTCTTGGCCCGGTAGGTGACGCCGCCGGCGCTGACGGAGGCCGAAAGCGGCACGGCCAGGTAGATCTCCGGCCGATGCAGCGTCACCGGTACGCCGAGTGCCTCGAGCCGCGCCGCGATCATGGCGGCGCCGCGGTTCACCTCCTCCGGCATGCAGCGCGGGGTGCGGGCGAAGGTCTCCACCAGCTCCCACGGCGCGTCCAGCGTCACCTGATCCAGCATCCGTCGCTCGAAGGCGTCCATCGCGGCCACTCCCATCCGGCGCAAGGCTGGCACCGGGCGGGGCGGCGGGGAAGGGGGCTATTCGGCGGCGAGGCGGCTCGGGTCGATCTCCACCTGCGCCACGTCATAGGCGCGCAGCGCGGCGTAGTGGCGCGGCAGCTCGGCCTCGAACAGGCCGCGGGTGACGCCGGCGGCCAGGCGCGGCACGGCGATGCCCATGGCGTTGATCGAGGCGCCGGCCGGGCCGAAGGACATGGTGGTGCCGATGCCGAACAGGTGGATGTCGCGGATCCAGGGCGTGGCGCCCGCCACGCGTTCCGTGAAGCTGTAGTCCGGCGCGAGGTAGGGGAATGCCCCGAGCCGCGGATTGGCCTCCTCCGCCGGCGGCGTGTAGCGGTCCGCCCAGCTGGCGATGTTGTGGGCGCAGCCGGCGAGTTCCGGCACCAGCGCGGGGTCCATCCGCACGCCCGTGCCGCAGATCAGGAAATCCGCCACGACTGCGCCGCGCGGCGTCGCCACCACGGCGCGGCCATCGGCGCCCACCTGCGCCCCGGTCCAGGGGCGGCCGACATGCAGGGTGAAATGCGGGAAGGCCATCACGCGCGCATAGGTGTCCGGCGGGAAGCCCTCCCGCAGCCCCAGCACATGCGCCATGAAGCGCCAGCGCCACTCGTCCGGCATCTCGTGGATGTGGCGCATGAAGCCGGCGAAGGTCAGCCAGCGATAGGGCTGCACCACCATCGGCTCGGCCCTTCGGCAGAACAGGTGCACCGCCGCCGCCCCGGCCTCCAGCGCCATCGCCGCATTGTCGAAGGCCGAGGCGCCGGCGCCGAGCACCGCCACCACCTTGCCGCGCAGCCCCGCGAAATCGATCGGGTCCGCGCTGTGGGCGCGCAGGGCCTGCGGCAGGGCGGCCACGAAGTCCGGCATCCACCAGATGCCCGCCCCTTCCTGGCCCGTGGCCAGCACCACCTTGCGGGCATGGAGTGGGCCATCGCTGGTGTCCACCCGCAGGCAGGGCAGGCCGTCATCGGTGGTGGCGGGGCCGATGCGCCCGGCCGCCACGCCGTTCCGTACCGGCACGCCCACCACGCGGCGCAGCCACAGCAGGTAGTCGTTCCACAATTCCTTCGGGATGTAGCGTAGCGTTTCCCACGCCGCGGTGCCGAACTGCGCTTCGTGCCAGGCCTGGTAGGTGAGGGAGGGGACGCCGAGATCCGGCCCGCTCTGGTCCTTCCAGGACCGCAGATTGTGCATCCGCGCATAGGTCTGCCACGGGCCTTCCCGTCCATAGGGCGCACGGTCCAGCACCAGCAGGTTGCGCACCCGGTCGCGCATCAGCGCGAAAGCCGTCACCACGCCGCATTGCCCGCCGCCGACCACCAGCACGTCCAGCACCGGCGCGCCGCCGATCGTCTTCGGCTGCAGCCAGTCCATGCGGGGATGCGCGATCAGGGCCAGGTCGCGCCGCGCATCCGCTTCCAGCGCGGCCAGGGTGGTGGGTGCGGGCAAGGCGGGGCTCCGGGGTCTTCAGGCCACCCCAGCATGGGGCGTTTTCCGGTGCGCACCAGGGGGGCGGTGGCCGTGCGGATGCGGCGCCGTGCCGGGGATGCCGCGTATACCGGCAGGCCATGCCGCCGCAGGGCGCAGCGGTGTTGCGCCACCGCGCGGAAGGCCCGCGAAGGCGCTTGCCAGGGGACGCGATCTGTTGCCACGCTGGCGGCATGCAGGAGAACACGCTTCCCCGCGCCGTCGCCCTCGCGCCTTCACCGATCTGGTGGCGGCGGTGGGAACTGCCGACCTGGGGCGTGGCCTCTGCCATCTATGCGTGCTGGTTCGCGCTGATCTGGTTCCACGCCCACATCCCCTGGCCGCTGCAAATGGCGGGCGGCGCCTATGTGCTGGCCTGGCATTTCTCGCTGCAGCATGAAGCGATCCATGGCTGGCGCAGCATTCCGCGCTGGCTGCGCACCGCCCTGGTGTGGCCGCCGATCGGCGGCTGGCTGCCCTTCGAACTCTACAAGCGCAGCCACACCGCGCATCACCGCAACACGGTACTGACCTATCCGGGCGAGGACACGGAAAGCGTCTATCACCGGCAGGCCGACTGGTCCCGCTATTCGCGCCCCTGGCAGGCCGTGCTGCTGTTCAACCAGACGCTGCTCGGCCGGCTGACGATCGGGCCCATCCTGCGGCTGCGCAAGCTGGCGATGATCGAGACGGGCAAGCTGCGCGCAGGCGATTTCCGCGACGTGCCGGTGTGGATCGGCTTCTTCGCCGGCCTGGCCGTGGTGCTGTGGTTCGTCGCCGGCGTCGCCGGCATGCCGGTGTGGCACTACTACCTGGTCTTCGTGCTGCCCGGCCTCAGCCTCGGCCTGCTGCGCGCCTTCATCGAGCATCGCTGGGGCCCCACACCGGGGGAACGCACCGCCAGCGTCGAATCCAACTGGTTCTTCGGCCTGCTGTTCCTGTGGAACAACCTGCACATCGTGCACCATCTGTATCCGCAGATGGCGTGGTTCGAGATCCCCGGCTTCTGGCGCCGCAACCGCGCGAAGCTGCTGGCGCATAACGGCCACTATGTCTTCCGCGGCTATTTCGAGATTGCGCGCCGCTGGCTGCTGAAGCCGGTCTTCGTGCCGGCGCATCCGGCGCGCTGAACCCCATCCAGGACACAGGGAGCATGAGCATGCAGCGACGGATCTTCATGGGGGCCGCCATCGGCCTGGCCGCACCGGCGCTGGCACGCGCCCAGGGCGCGCCGCAATTCACCTTCCGGCTGCACAGCTTCTCCTCCCCCACCGCGCTGGACCACACGCTGCATCTCGACCCCTGGGCGGAGAAGGTGGCGAAGGACTCCAACGGCCGCATCAAGATCGACGTCTTCCCCGCCATGCAGCTCGGCGGCCAGCCGCGCGACCTGGTGCAGCAGCTGGAAGACGGCGTGGTGGACATGATCTGGACGGTGCCGGGCTTCACCCCGGGCCGCTTCATGGGCACGGAAGGGCTGGAGCTGCCCTTCATGAACACCGGGCTCTCCGCCACGGAAAGCCCGGCGGCGATGGAGTTCATCAACAAGCACCTGGTCGATTCCGAATACCGCGGCATCAAGATCATCGCCGTCCATTCCACGGACCGTGCTCTGGTCCACACCTCCCGCAAGCCGATCCGGCGGCTGGAGGATTTCCGCGGCATGAAGCTGCGCGTCGCCGGCCGCTTCATCGGCGAGGCGGTGACCGCGCTCGGCGGCACCCCCGTCGGCATCCCGCTCGGCGGGGTGTATGAGGCGACGGCCCGCAGCCAGGTGGACGGCTTCCTGATCAACTGGGCCATCACCCAGCCCTTCCGCCTGTATGAGGTGGCGAAGTTCCACAGCGAGCCGCCGGGCGTCGGCCTGTTCCAGGGCATGATCCTGACGCTGATGAACGGGCGCAGCTACAACCGCCTGCCGCCGGACCTGAAGGCGGTGATCGACGCCAATTCCGGCCCGGCGCTGGCCGCCAATCGCGGTGCGATCTGGGACACGCAGACCAAGCCCGCCGTCGATGCCGCGCTCGCCGCGGGCAACGAGATCATCGCCATCGGGGCGGAGGAGAAGGCGCGCTGGCGCGAAGCCGTGAAGCCGGCCTACGAAGCATGGATCGCGGAGATGACGCGGCGCGGCCGCAACGGCCGGGCGATGTTCGAGGATCTGCAGGCCATCACGGCGAAGCACGGCCGGGCATGAGCCTGGCGGCGTGGCGCGCGGGGCTGACGCGCCTCGCCGTCGGTTGCGCCCTGCTGGCCGGCTTCCTGCTGCTGGGCGCGGTGGCGGTCACCACCGCCTCCGTCGCCCGCGGCGCCTTCGGCCAGCCGATCCTGGGCGACAGCGAGGTGGTGGAGATGCTGCTGGGCGCCGCCATCGCCTTCTGCATGCCGCTGTGTGAGATGAAGGGTGCGCATGTGCTGGTGGATTTCTTCACCCAGAAGCTGCCGGCGCGCGGCCTGGCGGGGCTGGATGCGGTGATGCGCGCCATCGCCGCCCTCGTCGTCGCCGTGCTCGCCTGGCGGCTGGCCATCGGCGGCTACAACATGTGGGACCGGGAGCGGGAGACGATGTTCCTGCTGCTGCCCTTCTGGTGGGGCTACGCCGCGGCCGCCCTCGGCATGACGGCCTGGAGCCTCTGCGCCGCCTTCGTCGCCACCGAAAGCCTGGCCCGGGCGCGCCGCGCGGCATGAGCGATTTCTCGATCGGGCTCGCCATGTTCGGCGCCGCGTTGGTGCTGATCGCACTGCGCATGCCGGTGGGCATCGCCATGCTGCTGGTGGGCGGCATCGGCTATGCCCAGATCTCCGGCTGGGACCGGCTTTTCGCCACGCTGAACACGCTGACCTTCAGCCGCTTCTCCTCCTACACCCTGTCCGTCATCCCGCTCTTCCTGCTGATGGGCGATTTCGCCACCAAGGGCGGCATGAACCGCGCGCTGTTCCGCTGCGCGCGCGCCTGGATGGGGCATTGGCGCGGCGGCCTGGCGCTGGCCAGCATCGGCGGCTGCGCCGCCTTCGGCGCCATCTGCGGCTCCTCGCTCGCCACCGCCGCCACCATGTCCCAGGTGGCGCTGCCGGAGATGCGGCGGCATGGCTATTCGCCGGCCCTCGCCACCGGCACGCTGGCCGCCGGCGGCACGCTGGGCATCCTCATCCCGCCCAGCGTCATCCTGGTGATCTACGCGATCTACACCGAGATGAGCATCGGCGCGCTGTTCGTCGCCGCCGTCATCCCCGGCATCCTGGCCACCGCGGGCTACATGCTGGTGGTGAACCTCTATGCGCGGCTGCACCCGGAATCCGCCCCGGCGGTGGCGCGCGTGGGCTGGCGCGAGCGGCTGCACGCCACGGGCGAGGTCTGGCCGGTGCTGCTGGTCTTCGCCACCGTTGTCACCGGCATCTATGGCGGGTGGTTCAGCGCGACAGAGGGGGCGGCCATCGGGGCGGCCGCCACCGGGCTGCTGGCCTTCGGGCTGGGCGGCATGCGCTGGCAGGGGCTGAAGGAAAGCCTGCTCTCCACCGCGGAGACCACCGGGCTGATCTTCCTGGTGCTGCTGGGGGCGGAGTTGTTCAGCGCCGCGCTGGCGCTGTCGCACCTGCCCTCCGAGCTTTCCGCCATGGTCGCGGCCCTGCCGGTGCCGCCGCTGGTGATCCTGGGTGCGATCCTGGTGGTGTATTTCATCCTCGGCTGCTTCATGGAAAGCATGGCGATGGTGCTGCTGACGCTGCCCATCTTCATCCCGCTGATGCTGGGCCTGGATTTCGGCCTGAACCGCGACCAGGTGCTGGTCTGGTTCGGCATCCTGGTGCTGATGAGCGTGGAGGTCGGCATGATCTCGCCGCCCTTCGGGCTGAACCTCTTCGTCATCAACGCCATGGCGAAGGACATCCCGATGGGGGTGACCTATCGCGGCGTGATGGGGTTCTGCGCCTCGGACCTGCTGCGCATCCTGGTGCTGCTGCTGTTCCCGGCACTGTCGCTGTGGCTGCCGGGGCTCTGGTAGGTCACACCGTCAGCAGGCGGCGCACCGCGGCCTCGTCCAGCGTGCCGGCGGGGCCGCCGAGCGCCACCTCGCCGCGCACCATCACGGCGATGGAATCAGCCAGCTCCCGCGCGAAGTCGTAATACTGCTCCACCAGGATCACGGCCATGCCGCGGTCGCGCGCCAGGTGCTGGATGACGCGGGCGATGTCCTTGATGACGGAAGGCTGGATGCCCTCCGTCGGCTCGTCCAGGATCAGCAGGCGCGGCCGGGCACACAGCGCGCGGCCGATCGCCAGCTGCTGCTGCTGGCCGCCCGAAAGGTCGCCGCCGCGCCGGCGCAGGAACTGCCGCAGGATGGGGAACAGGTCGAATATTTCCGAGTCGACGCCCGCTCCGCGCGGCGCCGCCGCCAGCGCCGTCTCCAGGTTCTCCTGCACCGTCAGGAAGGGGAAGATCTCCCGGCCCTGCGGCACGTAGCCGATGCCGGCGCGGGCGCGTTCCGCCGGGCCCAGCCGCGTCACGTCGCGGCCTTCCCAGGTGATGCTGCCGCGGCTCACCTTCTCCAGCCCCATGATGGCGCGCAGCAGCGAGGATTTGCCGACGCCGTTGCGCCCCAGCACCGCCGTGACCTTGCCCGGCTGGGCTTCCAGGGAAACGCCGCGCAGGCACAGGCTGGCCCCGTAGGACAGGTCGATGGAGGAAACCGTCAGCATGTCAGCGCCCCAGATACACTTCGATCACGCGCGGGTCGTTCTGCACATGGTCGATGGAGCCCTCCGACAGCACGCTGCCGTCGCACAGCACGGTCACCCGCCGGCCCAGCGCGCGGACGAATTCCAGGTCGTGCTCCACCACCACCACGCTGCGGCGGCCGGCGATGCGCACCAGCAGGGCCGCGGTCTGCTCCGTCTCCGCATCCGTCATGCCGGCCACCGGCTCGTCCACCAGCAGCAGCTCCGGATCCTGCATCAGCAGCATGCCGATCTCCAGCCATTGCCGCTGGCCATGGCTGAGGATTCCGGCCAGGTCCTGCGCGCGTTCCTGCAGGCCGATCTCCTCCAGCGTCTGCTCGATCTGCGCCCGCGCCCCGCCGGTCAGCTTCCAGCGCAGGCAGGCAATGGGGCCGCGCGGCGCCTTCAGCGCCAGCTCCATGTTCTCGAACACCGTCAGCGCGTCAAACATGGTCGGCTTCTGGAACTTCCGGCCGATGCCGAGATTGGCGATGCCGGCCTCGTCCATCCGGGTCAGGTCGATCTCGCCGAAATTCACCGTGCCCTGGGTGGGCCGCGTCTTGCCGGTGATGACATCCATCATCGTGGTCTTGCCCGCGCCGTTCGGCCCGATGACGGAGCGCAGCTCCCCGGGCTCGACGATGAGGGAGAGGTTGTTCAGCGCCCGGAAGCCGTCGAAGACGACGGAGACGCCATCGAGGTAGAGCCTGCGACCCCCGCTCATTTCGTGCGCCCCTTGGCCAGGCCGATCAACCCCTTGGGCAGGAACAGCGTGACCAGCACGAACAGCCCGCCGAGGACGAACAGCCAGAGGTCCGGCGCCGCGCTGGTCAGCCAGGTCTTCAGCCCGTTCACCGTGAAGGCGCCGAGCACCGCGCCCACCAGCGTGCCGCGACCGCCGACCGCCACCCAGATCACCGCCTCGATCGAATTGGCCGGGCTGAATTCGCCCGGGTTGATGATGCCCACCTGCGGCACGTAGAGCGCCCCAGCGACGCCGGCGAGCATGGCCGAGAGCACGAAGGCGAACAGCTTGTGGCGCGTGGTGTCGTAGCCCAGGAAACGCACGCGGCTTTCCGCGTCGCGGATCGCCGTCAGCACCCGGCCGTATTTGCTGCGGGTGATGCGCAGGCAAAGCAGGAAGGACAGCACGAGCGCCAGCAGCGAGGCATAGAACAGGCCGGACCGCATGGCGGTGGTGTTCAGCGGCTGCCCCAGCAATTCCTTGAAGTCGGTGAAGCCGTTGTTGCCGCCGAAGCCCATGTCGTTGCGGAAGAAGGCCAGCATCAGCGCGAAGGTCATCGCCTGCGTCAGGATGGAGAGATAGACGCCCGTGATGCGGCTGCGGAAGGACAGCCAGCCCACCACCAGCGCCAGCGTGCCCGGCACCAGCAGCACCATCAGCATGGCGAAGGGGAAGCTGTCGAAGCCCAGCCAGTACCAGGGCAGCTCCTGGTAGCCCAGGAACACCATGAAGTCCGGCAGGATGGGGTGGCCGTAGGACCCGCGCGGGCCGATCAGGCGCATCAGGTGCATGCCCATCGCATAACCGCCGAGCGCGAAGAAGGCACCATGGCCGAGCGACAGGATGCCCGCATAGCCCCAGGCGAGGTCCAGCGACAGCGCCAGGATGGCGTAGCAGATCCACTTGCCGGTGATGGAGACGAGGAAGTCCGAGACGTGCAGCGGATGCGACACCGGCAGCAGGTTCAGCAGCGGCATCACCGCCAGCAGCAGGATGAAGAGGCCGAGCCCGGCTCGCAGGCCGAGGCGGAGCCGCGCATCCGGTGCCGCGGGCAACACAGCGAGGCTCATGCGTCCGCCGCCCTTCCCTTCTGCGCGAACAGCCCGCGCGGCTTGCGCTGGATGAACAGCATGACGGCCACCAGCACGAACACCTTGGCCAGCACCGCCCCGGCCCAGGGCTCCAGGATCTTGTTGATGGTGCCAAGCCCGAAGGCGCCCACCAGCGTGCCCGCCAGCGACCCCACGCCACCGAAGACGACGACGAGAAAACTGTCGATGATGTAGCCGGTGCCGAGGTTGGGGGAGACGTTGTCGATCTGGCTCAGCGCCACGCCGGCGATGCCGGCGATGCCGGAGCCGAAGGCGAAGGTCAGCGCATCGACGCGCCCGGTGCGGATGCCCATGGAGGCGGCGATGGCGCGCTTCTGCGTCACCGCTCGCATCTCCAGCCCGAAGCGCGTCAGCCGGATGGCGGCCACCGTCAGCCCCAGCACCACCAGGGAGAAGACCAGGATCCACAGCCGGTTCTGCGTCACCGCCACGCCGCCCGGCAGCATCAGCGTGCCCTGCATCCAGGCCGGGCTGATGATCTCGCGGTTCTGCGCGCCGAAGGCCAGCCGCACCGCCTGCTGGATCATCATGCCGACGCCGAAAGTCATCAGCAGCGTCTCCAGCGGCCGCCCGTAGAGGTGGCGGATCAGCCCGCGTTCCAGCGCCGCGCCGCAGGCCGCCGTCACCAGGAAGGCGATGGGCACCGCCAGCGGCAGCGACCAGGGCTGCAGCGCCGGGATGGTGCGCAGCGCCTCCTGCACGATGAAGGTGGTGTAGGCGCCGAGCATGACGAACTCGCCATGCGCCATGTTGATCACGCCCATCACGCCGAAGGTCACGGCCAGGCCCAGCGCGGCCAGCAGCAGCACGGAGCCGAGCGAGAGGCCCTGGAACACCGTCTCCGCCGCGCGGCGGATCGCCAGCCTCCGGTCCACCGCGGCCACCGCCTCGTCGATCTGCGCGGCCAGGCCTGGGTTGGCGCCGCGCATTTCCAGCAGCACGGCGCGCGCTTCGGGCGAGGCGCTGGCGCCCAGCGCCGCGATGCCCGCCATCTTGTCCGCCAGGTCACTGGCCATGAGGCGCGAGGCGGCAAGGGCCAGCAGCAGCCGGTCGCGGATCGCCGGCACCGTCTCCCGCCCCAGAGCCGTCTCCAGCACCGCGACATTGTCCGCCGATCGGCTGCGGAACACGGCATCCGCCGCGGCCTGGCGTTCCGCCGCATCGGGCGAGAGCAGTTGCAGCCGCCCCAGCGCGCCGCGCAGCGCCACACGCACGCGGTTGTTCAGCCGCACCGGGCTGGCCTCCGCCGCCTCCGCCGGCGCGCCCGCCAGCGCCTCGATCACGCCGGCCTCGCCGCGGATCAGCAGCGTGCCGTCGGCGCGGCGCAGCAGACGCCCCTCGGTCAGCGCCCGCAGCAGGGGCAGGGCGCGCGGGTCGCCGCTGGCGCCCAGCCGGTCCACGGCCTCCGCCGTCTGGTTGAAGCCGGTGCCGAGCCCTTCGAGCGCGGCGGTGAGGGCATCCTGCGCACGCGCCGGCAGGGCCAGCGCGACCAGCAGCAGGAAGGCAAGGAGCGGGTGCTTCATGAAATTGGTGGGGGGTGACCTGCGGCCGCCCCCCTTTTCCCTGGTTCAGCCGCGGCGCCGGTTGGCGTTCTCCGGGATGAAGGGCGACCAGTTCTCGGCCGGGATCGCCGTCGGCGTCTTCCAGACGATGTTGAACTGCCCGTCCGCCTGGATCTCGCCGATCATCACCGGCTTCGACAGGTGGTGGTTGGCGTGCATCTCCTCGGTGTAGCCGCAGGGGGCATCCACCTTCTGGCCGATCATCGCGGTGCGCACGGCGTCCACGCTGGTGGTGCCGGCCTTGGCGACGGCCTGTGCCCACATCTTGAAGCCGGTGTAGGTGGCCTCCATCGGGTCGTTGGTCACGCGGCGCGGGTTCTTGATGTAGGACTGCCACAGCGCCTTGAACTGCGTGTTCACCGGGCTTTCGACGGACATGAAGTAGTTCCACGCCGCCAGATGGCCGACCAGCGGGCGGGCGTCGATGCCGGCCAGCTCCTCCTCACCCACCGAGAAGGCAACGGAGGGGATGTCCTCGGCCTTGATGCCCTGGTTGCCCAGCTCGCGGTAGAACGGCACGTTGGCATCGCCGTTGATGGTGGAAACGATCGCGGTCTTCTTTCCCTCGCCGGCGAAGCGCTTCACGCGGCTGACGATGCCCTGCCAGTCGCTGTGCCCGAAGGGCGTGTATTCCTCCATGATGTCGCTCTCGGGGATGCCCTTCGAGATCAGGAAGTTGCGCAGGATGCGGTTCGTCGTGCGCGGATAGACGTAGTCCGTGCCCAGCAGCGCGATGCGCTTGGCCTCGCCGCCATCGGCGCTTAGCAGGTATTCCACCGCCGGGATCGCCTGCTGGTTCGGCGCGGCGCCGGTGTAGAAGATGTTCTTGCTCTCCTCCTCGCCCTCATACTGCACGGGGTAGAACAGCAGGCCGTTCAGCTCCTCATACACCGGCAGGACGGATTTGCGGGAAACGCTGGTCCAGCAGCCGAAGGTGACATCCACCTTGGAGACGGCCAGCAGTTCGCGCGCCTTCTCGGCGAACAGCGGCCAGTTGGAGGCCGGGTCCACCACCACGGCTTCGAGCCGCCGGCCGAGGATGCCGCCGGCGGCGTTCTGCGCTTCCACCATCATCAGCACGGTGTCGCGCAGCGCGGTCTCGCTGATCGCCATGGTCCCGGACAGGGAGTGCAGCACGCCCACCTTGATCGGCGCCGACTGCGCGAAGGAGGGGCGGATGGCCGGCGTGGCGAGCACGGTGCCGAGGCCGGCCAGTGCGGCGCGCCGGGTGATGGGCATGCGATGGATCATGGTTCTTGTGGCCTCCTCGGGGATCTGGTCTGGCGGCACCGGCACTGCCTCCCCGGCCGCGCCTCCCACCCGAGGTCGGCGCGTTGCGAGATATGTGCCAAGGCCATCGCATACGATCGCGGGCCGGCAATCCCGTCATTTTGTGATCCGATCGCTCCGGCCCCTGCGCAAGATTCGAGCGTCCTCTGCATCAGGTGGCGTCGGGACGCTTGCGGAATGGGCAGCCTGCCCCGCGCTGGCCAGCGGCCCTGGCGCATGCCAGTCTGCCGAGGATGCTTCGTGATGCGCCCGCGGCGCCGCAACACCAGCGCGCCCGGGGGCGTGCCGAACTCGGCCTGGTCGCCGCGCCGGATGGCGCGCGCATCGCGCATCTGTTCAACGCCGCGCCGCTGCGCCTGCTGTTCCCCGATGCCGACCCGGCGGAGCCGAAACAGGCCGCCTTCGTCAATGTCGCGGGCGGGCTGGCCGGCGGCGATTCGCTGGAAGCCGCCGTGACCCTGGGGGCCGGCGCGCGCTGCACGCTGACCACGCCGGCCGCGGAGAAGATCTACCGCAGCCTTGGCCCGGAAACGCGAATCGCCACATCGCTGTCCCTGGCGGCAGATTCGGTCTGCGAATGGCTGCCGCAGGAGACGATCCTGTTCGATGGCGCGCGCCTGGCGCGCCGCCTGGATATCACGCTGGCGCCCGGCGCGCGGCTGCTGGCGGCGGAGATGCTGGTGTTGGGCCGCGCTGCGCGGGGGGAGGCCTTCACCCGCGGGGCGCTGCACGATGGCTGGCGCATCCGGCGCGAGGGGCGCCTGCTCTGGGCGGATGCGCTGCGGCTGGACCCGGCAGCGTCGGCCCAGCGCTTCGGCCTGGGCGGGGCCGGCGCCCTGGCCACGCTGCTGCTGGCGGCGCCGGATGCCGCCGCGCATCGCGACCTGGCGCGGGACGTGGCGGCCGGCGGCGCCGGGCTGGTCGCGCCCGGCCTGCTGCTGGCCCGCTGGCTGGGGGAGGCGGGGGTGGTGCGCGCCGGGCTGGCGGCCGCCATCATGGCGCTGCGCGCCGCGGCGCTCGGCCTGCCGCCGACGCTGCCGAGGCTCTGGCGCAGTTGAGGTGGCATGGGCCATGCTTGGTCCGGGAGTCGGAGGTGACGCATGAACCTGACGCCGCGTGAGAAGGACAAGCTGCTGGTCGCCATGGCGGCCACCGTTGCGCGCCGGCGGCTGGAACGCGGCGTGAAGCTGAACCACCCGGAGGCGGTGGCGCTGATCACCGACTATGTGGTGGAAGGCGCGCGCGATGGCCGCAGCGTGGCGGAGCTGATGCGCGACGGCGCCACGGTGGTCACCCGCGACCAGGTGATGGAGGGCATCGCCGAGATGATCCACGAGATCCAGGTGGAAGCCACCTTCCCGGACGGTACCAAGCTCGTCACCGTGCATGAGCCGATCCGCGATCCGGTCGCGGAGCCCCGCAGCGAAGCGAGGAGCGGAGCGTGAACCGGATCGCCAGAATGATCCCCGGCGAGCTGTTCCCCGCCGCAGGCGAGATCGAATTGAACGTCGGCAGGCCCACCACGGAGATCGAGGTCGCCAACACCGGCGACCGCCCGATCCAGGTCGGCAGCCACTATCATTTCGCCGAGACCAACCCGGCGCTGCGCTTCGACCGCGCGGCGGCGCATGGTCAGCGCCTCGACATTCCCGCCGGCACCGCGGTGCGGTTCGAGCCCGGGCAGTCGCGCAGCGTGCGTCTGGTGCCCTTCGCCGGCGATCGCATCGTGCACGGCTTCCGCGGCGAGACGGAGGGGAAGCTCTGATGCCCGCAAGACTCTCCCGCCGCGCCTATGCCGGCATGTATGGCCCGACCACCGGCGACCGGCTGCGCCTGGCCGATACCGACCTGATCATCGAGGTGGAGCGCGACCTCACGACCTACGGCGAGGAGGTGAAATTCGGCGGCGGCAAGGTTATTCGAGATGGCATGGGCCAGTCGCAGGTCACCCGGGAAAACGGGGCGGTGGACACCGTCATCACCAACGCGCTGATCCTCGATCACAGCGGCATCTACAAGGCGGATGTCGGGCTGAAGGACGGGC
Source organism: Falsiroseomonas selenitidurans (assembly GCF_012103215.1). Classification (GTDB taxonomy): domain Bacteria; phylum Pseudomonadota; class Alphaproteobacteria; order Acetobacterales; family Acetobacteraceae; genus Falsiroseomonas; species Falsiroseomonas selenitidurans. The sequence continues at coordinate 116,584 of NZ_JAAVNE010000004.1, read as the reverse complement.
TGATCCACAGCATCGGCAAGGCCGGCAATCCGGATACGCAGCCGGGTGTCACCATCATCATCGGCCCGGGGACCGAAGTGCTGGCCGGGGAGGGGCGCATCCTGACGGCCGGCGGCATCGACCCGCATATCCACTTCATCTGCCCGCAGCAGATCGAGGAGGCGCTGGTCTCCGGCGTCACCACCATGTTCGGCGGCGGCACCGGCCCGGCGCATGGCACGCTGGCCACCACCGCGACGCCGGGGCCGTGGCACCTCGCCCGCATGCTGCAGGCGGCGGAAGCCTTTCCGATGAATCTCGGCTTCCTCGGCAAGGGCAATGCGGCGCTGCCGGCGGCGCTGGAGGAACAGATCCGTGCCGGCGCCTGCGGCCTGAAGCTGCACGAGGATTGGGGCACCACGCCCAAGGCGATCGACACCTGCCTGAAGGTCGCCGATGAATTCGACATCCAGGTCGCCATCCATTCGGACACGCTGAACGAAAGCGGCTTCGTGGAGGACACCATCCGCGCCATCGGCGGCCGCGCCATCCAGGCCTTCCACACGGAAGGCGCCGGTGGCGGCCACGCGCCCGACATCCTCAAGGTGATCGGCGAGCCGAATTTCCTTCCCTCCTCCACCAACCCCACCATGCCCTACACGCGGAACACGGTGGATGAGCATCTCGACATGCTCATGGTCTGCCATCACCTCGACCCGCGCATCCCGGAGGACGTGGCCTTTGCTGAAAGCCGCATCCGCAAGGAGACGATCGCGGCGGAGGACATTCTGCATGATCTCGGCGCCATCTCGATGATGTCGTCGGACAGCCAGGCGATGGGGCGGGTTGGGGAGGTCATCATCCGCACCTGGCAGACCGCGCACAAGATGAAGCAGCAGCGCGGCCGGCTGCCGGGCGAGACGGGCGACAACGACAATCTGCGCGTCCGCCGCTACATCGCGAAATACACCATCAACCCGGCCATCGCGCAGGGCATCGCCACCCATGTCGGCAGCATCGCGGTCGGCAAGCTGGCGGACCTGGTGCTGTGGTCGCCGGCCTTCTTCGGCGTGAAGCCGGACTATGTGCTGAAATGCGGCAGCATCGCCATGGCGCCGATGGGCGATCCCAACGCCTCCATCCCGACGCCGCAGCCCATCCACTACCGCCCGATGTTCGGCGCCTATGGCCGCGCCAACACGCTCTCCTCCGTCACCTTCACCAGCCAGGCGGCGCTCGATGCCGGCATCGCGGCGCGCCTCGGCCTGCAACGCCCGATGCTGGCGGTGGCGAACACGCGCAACATCGGCAAGCGCGACATGGTGCTGAACGACGCGCTGCCGCGGATCGAGGTGGATGCGGAAACCTACGAAGTCCGCGCCGACGGCGAATTGCTGATCTGCGAGCCCGCCTCCGTGCTGCCGATGGCGCAGCGCTACTTCCTGTTCTGAGAGCCATCATGCCGCAAGCCCGCCGCGCCATCGCCGTCCACCCCGCCGGAACCTGGCCGGAGGACCGGATGGTGGACCAGGTCACCGTCGATTTCGACGACCGCTTCCGCCGCCGCAAGGTCTACCTGACCGATGGCGGCGGCAGCTTCCTGCTCGACCTCGCGGAAGCCACGGTGATGCGGGAGGGGGATGGGCTGGAGCTGGATTCGGGGGGCTTCATCCGGCTGCGCGCGGCGGCGGAGGATCTGGTCGCCATCACCGCGGCCACGCCGGCGCTGCTGCTGCGCCTGGCCTGGCATCTCGGCAACCGGCACCTGCCGACGGAACTCGATGGCGACCGCATCCTGATCCGGCACGACCACGTCATCATCCGCATGCTCGAAGGCCTCGGCGCCACGCTGGCCAAGGTGCGCGCGCCCTTCAATCCGGAAGGCGGCGCCTATGGCGAGCACAACCGCCTGCCGGCGCACCCGCATGGCCACCATGGGCATGACCACCATCACCACGAGCACTGACCTGCCCGCCCTGGCGCGGCTGCTGGCCTGGCTTTCGCCCGCCTATCCCACCGGCGCCTTCAGCTACAGCCATGGGCTGGAGATGGCGGTGGAGGAAGGCGCGGTGGCGGATCGCGCCGGCCTGGTGGCCTATGCGGAAGCGGCGCTGGCGCAGGGCGCGGGGGCGGTGGATGGCGGCTTCCTGGCGTTGGCCTGGCGCGCCGCCGTGGCGGGGGACGAGGCGGCGCTGGATGGGCTGGCGGAGCTGGCCGCGGCGATGCGCGGCACGGCGGAACTGGCGCTGGAGGCCACCCAGCCCGGCGGGGCCTTCGCGCTCGCCACCAACGCCGCCTGGCCGCATCCCGGCTTCGCCCGCTTCGCCGCGCGCCATCCCGGGCGGCTGACCCATGCCGTGGCCTATGGCGCTGCCGCCGGCTTCCACGGCATGCCCCTGGAGCCCGCCTGCTTCGGCTGGCTCGCCGCCTTCGCCGCCAACCTGGTCTCCGCCGGGGTGCGGCTGGTCCCCCTCGGCCAGACCGATGGCCAGATCGCCACCGCCGCCCTGCTGCCCGCGCTGCAGGCGGCCACCGCGGCGGCGCTGGCCGCGACCGACCCCGAGGCGATCGGCGGCTGCGCCCCGGTCATCGACCTGTTCTCCCTGCGCCATGAGACGCAATACACGAGGCTGTTCCGATCATGAGTACCGCAGCATGAGCCATGGCCCCTTCCGCGTCGGCATCGGCGGCCCCGTCGGCTCCGGCAAGACCGCCCTGGTGGATCGCCTCTGCAAGGCGATGCGGGAGGCGCACGACATCGCCGCCATCACCAACGACATCTACACCAAGGAGGATTCCGAATTCCTCACCCGCTCCGGCGCCCTGGCGCCGGACCGCATCATGGGGGTGGAGACCGGCGGCTGCCCGCATACCGCGATCCGCGAGGATGCCTCCATCAACCTGGCCGCGGTGGCGGAGATGTCGGCCCGGCACCCGGCGCTGGAGGTGCTGTTCATCGAATCCGGCGGCGACAATCTGGCCGCGACCTTCAGCCCGGAACTGGCGGATCTGACGATCTACGTCATCGACGTGTCGGCCGGCGACAAGATCCCGCGCAAGGGCGGGCCGGGCATCACGCGGTCCGACCTGCTGGTGATCAACAAGACCGACCTGGCGCCGCTGGTCGGCGCGGATCTGTCCGTGATGGACCGCGACGCGCGGAAGATGCGCGGGGCGCGGCCCTTCCTGTTCACGAACCTCAAGGAAAACCAGGGCGTGTCCGAGATCGCGTCCTTCATCCTGAAATCCGGAGGCATTGCCTGATGTTGCGTCTTCTCACCCTGGCCGCGCTGCTGGCGCCGCTGCCCGCCCTGGCCCATGGCGCCGGCGCCCATGTGCATGGCGTCGCCGCCGGGCTGCTGCACCCGGTCGGCGGGCTGGACCATATCCTGGCGATGGTCGCCGTCGGCCTCTGGGCCGGGCTGACGGGCGGCCGCGCCGTGCTGGCCCTGCCGGCGGCCTTCCTGGGCGGGATGGCGCTGGGCGGCGGGCTGGGCATGGCCGGCACCGGCCTGCCGATGATGGAGGCCGGCATCCTCGCCTCCGTCATCATCCTCGGCGCGCTGGTCGCCGGCGCCACCCGTCTGCCGCTGCGGGTCGGGCTGCCGCTGGTGGCCGCCTTCGGCCTGCTGCACGGCAACGCGCATGGCCTGGAACTGGCGGCCGGTACCGGCGCGCCGGGCTATGCGCTGGGCTTTCTGCTGGCCACCGCGGCGCTGCATGGCGCCGGCCTGCTGGCCGCCCGCCACCTGGCCCTGCTGCCGGTGCGCCTTGCGGGTGGCGCCATGGCGGCGGTGATGCTGGCGGTGATCCTGCTCTGACCGACCTGCCGCCTGGCTTCGCCCATGCGAAGCTGGTGCCGGAACTGCTGGTCGCCGACCTGGCGGCCAGCCTGCGCTTCTGGTGCGGCCTCTGCGGCTTCGCCGTGGCCTATGACCGGCCGGAGGACGGCTTCGCCTATCTTGCCCGAGACGGCGTGCAGGTGATGCTGGAGGAGGCCTTTCGCCCCGGCCGCCGCTGGATCACTGCGCCGCTGGAGCGCCCCTTCGGCCGTGGCGTGAACCTGCAGATGCAATTGCCGGCCATCGGCCCGGTGCTGGCCGCGCTGCAGGCGGCCGCCCACCCGCTGTACCTGCCACTGGAAGAAAAATGGTACCGCGCCGGGTCGCAGGACGCCGGCGTGCGGCAGTTCATCGTGCAGGACCCGGACGGCTACCTGCTGCGCTTCCAGGAATCGCTCGGCCGCCGGCCTATGGCTTGAGGTCCCGCGCCCCGGAGGCGCGCGCGTCGAAGGCCTCCGGCACGTCCTTGCCGGCATCGGTGAAGGCCTTGCGCAGCGCCTCCACATTCGGGCTGAAGATCGTCTTTCGGTTCGCCACTGCCCATTCATGCGACCCGCGCACCGTCTCCAGCGCCTGCTGGAAGCGGGGCATCACCCAGCGCGCGAACAGCTCGTAGCTGCGCCAGGTCTGTTCGCGGTTGGCCCAGTCATGCGCGCGGAACAGGAAGCCGCCGAAGCCGCCATCGCTGGCCTCCACCAGAGCCTCGATCCCCCGTGCCACCGTCTCCGGCGATCCGACCAGCGTGGTGCCGGCCTTCACCCCATCGGTCAGCGGATCCTGGGACCGTCCGGGCGGGCGGCCCAGCGCATCCTCGAAATAGGTCACCGTCTCCAGCCGCTCGCCCACCCGCACATCGGCCAGGGCCTGTTCGTCGGTCTCCGCCACATGCACGTTCATCACCAGGCGCCAGTTGCGGCGGTCCACGGTCTTGCCATGCGCCGCGGCGGCTTGCTCCGCGATCTTCCACTGGCCGGGCAGGGCGGCGGGCCCGCCCGGCATGCCGGCGCCGAGCGACAGGATGCCGACGCCATGCTTGCCCGCCGTGGCCGGCCCGGCCGGTGTCAGCGTGCTGGCCACCGCGATCGGGAAATGCGGGTCGGAATAGGGGCGCAGGTGCAGCCGTGCCTCCTGCATCTCGAACCAGTCGGTCTTGCGCGTCACCGGCCCGTCGCAGGCCAGCAATGCCATGATGGCCTCCAGCGCTTCATCCATCCGCCGCCGCTGCGTCGCCGGCTCGATGCCGAGCATGTAGGCGTCCGACACCAGCGCGCCGGGGCCGCAGCCCAGCATCACCCGGCCGCGCGTCATGTGGTCCAGCTGCACGAAGCGCTGCGCCACCAGGAAGGGGTGGTGATAGGGCAGGGAGGTGACGCCGGATCCCAGCCGGATGTGCTTCGTGCGCTCCGCCGCCGCGGCGATGATGAGCTCCGGGGAGGCGATGGTCTCCCACCCCGCGGAGTGGTGCTCGCCGATCCAGGCCTCGTCATACCCCAGCCGGTCGAGCAGCGCGATCATCTCGATGTCGCGCGCGATCGCCAGAGTCGGGTTGTCGCCCAGCCGGTGGAAGGGGGCCAGGAAGATCCCGAACTGCATGCCGCGCCGTGCCATCGTGCCGCTCCCCGTTTCAGGCAGCTTCGGCCGGTTTGCCGGCGCTGCCAAGCCGGCGCCTTGGGCGAACCGCCTTCAGGCCACTTCGCCGGCCGCCCAGCCGCTGGACCAGGCCCATTGGAAATTGTAGCCGCCGAGCCAGCCGGTCACGTCCACCGCCTCTCCCACCACGAACAGGCCGGGCACGTCCTTGGCCATCAGGGTCTGGGAGGACAGGCCGGCGGTGTCCACCCCGCCCAGCGTCACCTCCGCCTTGGCGTAGCCCTCGGTGCCGGAGGGCGTGATCTGCCAGGCGCGGAGCAGGGCGCCGAGCGTCTTCAGCGGTGCATCGCCGATCTCCGCCATCACCCGCGGCGGCAGGTGCAGCGCGGCGAACGCCTGGGCCAGGCGGGTGGGCAGGAATTCCGCCAGCACCGTCTTCGCCTCCGCCCGCGGCCGCGCCCGCTTGCCGGCCAGCAGCAGCGCCGTGGGGTCGGCATCCGGCAGCAGGTCCAGCGTCAGCGCGGTGCCTTCCTGCCAGTAGGACGAAACCTGCAGGATGGCGGGGCCGGACAGGCCGCGATGGGTGAACAGCACCGCCTCCCGGAACGCCGTCCGGCCGATGCGGGCGACCGCGGGCAGGGCGACGCCGGACAGCGGGCGCATCAGCTCCAGCGCCTTGTCCGGGAAGGTCAGCGGCACCAGGCCGGGTCGCAGCACCGTCACCGCCAGGCCGAAGCGCTGCGCCACGTCATGCGCGAAGCCGGTGGCGCCCATCTTGGGGATGGAGAGGCCGCCGGTGGCCAGCACCAGGCTGTCCGCGGTGAAGCCGCCGCGATCCGTGGCGATGCGGAAGCGGTCGTCGCGGGTGATGTCGGTGACGCGATGCCCGACGCGCAGATCCACCCCCGCCGCGTGGCATTCCGCCAGCAGCATGGCGACGATCTGCCGGGCGGAGCCGTCGCAGAACAGCTGGCCCAGCGTCTTCTCATGGAAGGCGATGCCGTGCCGGCGCACCAGCGCGATGAAGTCGTGCTGCGTGTAGCGGGCCAGGGCGGAGCGGGCGAAATGCGGATTGGCCGAGAGGAAGCGCTCCGGCACACAATCCGCGTTGGTGAAGTTGCAGCGCCCGCCGCCGGAGATCAGGATCTTCTTCCCCGGCTCCTCCGCATGGTCCAGCAGCAGCACGCGCCGCCCGCGCTGGCCGGCGCGCATGGCCGCGAACATCCCGGCGGCGCCGGCCCCCAGCACCACCACATCGACATGGGTCATCAGGCGGCGACCGCGAGCCCGGCCAGATCGCGGCCCACCGCCTCCGCCACGCGGATGCCGTCCACGCCGGCGGAGAAGATGCCGCCCGCATAGCCCGCGCCCTCGCCGGCCGGATACAGGCCCTGCGTGTTCACGCTGCGGAAGTTGGCATCGCGGCGGATGCGGATGGGGGAGGAGGTGCGCGTCTCCACCCCCGTCATCACCGCCTCCGCCATGTCGAACCCCTGGATCTGCCTGCCGAACGCCGGCAGTGCCTCCCGCATCGCGGCCACCGCGAAATCCGGCAGGCAGGTGGCGAGGTCGGTGGGCGTCACGCCCGGCCTGTAGCTGGGCACCACCGCGCCGAGGCTTTGGGAGGCACGGCCGGCGAGGAAATCGCCGACCAGCTGCGCGGGCGCGCAGTAGTTGCTGCCGCCGGCGACGAAGGCGCGTTCCTCCCAGTGCCGCTGCAGGGCGATGCCGGCCAGCGGGTCGCCCGGATAATCCACCTCCGGCGTGATGCCGACGACGATGCCCGCATTGGCGTTGCGCTCGGCCCGCGAATACTGGCTCATGCCATTGGTCACCAGCCGCCCCGGCTCGCTCGCCGCGGCCACCACGGTGCCGCCCGGGCACATGCAGAAGGAATAGACGCTGCGGCCATTCGTGCAGTGGTGCACCAGCTTGTAGTCCGCCGCGCCGAGGATCGGGTTGCCCGCGAAGGCGCCAAAGCGGGCGCGGTCGATGATGGATTGCGGATGCTCGATCCGCACGCCGATGGAGAACGGCTTTGCCTCCACGAAGATTCCGGCGGCCTGCAGCCGGAAGAACGTGTCGCGCGCCGAATGGCCGATGGCGAGCACCACATGCCGGGTCTCGATCGTCTCGCCCGCTTCCGTCACCACGCCGGCCATGCGGCGCTGCCCGTCGCGCCCGGTCTCCACCAGGAAGTCCACCACCTTGGTGCCGAAGCGGTATTCGCCGCCCAGCGCCTCGATCTTGGCGCGCAGGCTTTCCACCATCGTCACCAGCCGGAAGGTGCCGATATGCGGCTTGGCCACATACAGGATTTCTTCGGGTGCGCCGGCGGCGACGAACTCGGTCAGCACCTTGCGGCCCAGATGCTGCGGGTCCTTGATGCCGGACCACAACTTGCCATCCGAAAACGTGCCGGCGCCGCCCTCGCCGAACTGCACATTGCTCTCGGGCGTGAGCTGGTTGCGGCGCCACAGCGCCCAGGTGTCCTTGGTGCGTTCCCGCACCACCTTGCCGCGGTCCAGGATGATCGGGCGGAAGCCCATCTCCGCCAGGATCAGGGCGGCGAAGATCCCGCACGGCCCGGTGCCGATCACCACGGGGCGCTGCGGCAGAAGGGCAGGGGCCTGGGCGACGGGGTGGTAGCGGGTATCCGGCGTGCGGATCAGCGTGCGCGCCAGCACCTTGTCCGCCGCCGCGCGCCGCAGCAGCGCGGCCTCGTCATCCACGGTGAAATCCACCGAATAGACCAGCAGGATGGCCGACCGCTTGCGCGCATCCCAGGCCCGGCGGGCGATGGTGATGTCGCGCACCGCCGCTGGCCGCAGCCCGATGGCCGCGCAAAGTGCCTGCTGCAGCGCCCCCTCCGGGTGGTCCAGCGGCAGCTTCAGTTCGGTCAGCCGTAACAAGCGGGTCTCCTAGTAGACGACGACGGAGCGGATGGATTCGCCGCGCTCCATCAGCTCGAAGCCGTGGTTGATCTCGTCCAGCGGCATCACATGGGTGATGAGGCTGTCGATGTCGATCTTCCCCTGCATGTACCAGTCGACGATCTTCGGCACATCGGTCCGCCCGCGGGCGCCGCCGAAGGCCGTGCCGCGCCAGGACCGGCCGGTGACCAGCTGGAAGGGCCGGGTGGCAATCTCCTGCCCCGCCCCGGCCACGCCGATGATGATGCTCTCGCCCCAGCCGCGATGCGTGCACTCCAGCGCCTGGCGCATCACCTTCACATTGCCGATGCATTCGAAGGAGAAATCGGCGCCGCCGCCGGTCAAATCCACCACGGCCTGCACCACCTTGTCGTGGCCGATCGTGTTCGGGTTGATGAAGTCGGTCATGCCGAACTTCCGGGCCATCTCCTCCCGCCCATCATTCAGGTCGATGCCGATGATGCGGTCGGCGCCCACCATGCGGGCGCCCTGGATCACGTTCAGCCCGATGCCGCCCAGGCCGAACACCGCCACATTGGCACCCGGCCAGACCTTGGCGGTGTTGATCACGGCGCCGATGCCCGTCGTCACGCCGCAGCCGATGTAGCAGATCTTCTCGAACGGCGCGTCTTCCCGGACCTTTGCCAGAGCGATCTCCGGGAGAATCGTGAAATTCGCGAAGGTGGAGCAGCCCATGTAGTGCATCACCGGGCCGCCCTCGCAGGAGAAGCGGCTGGTGCCATCGGGCATCACCCCCTTGCCCTGGGTGCCGCGGATCGCCGTGCAGAGGTTGGAGCGCTGGCTGAGGCAGGTTTTGCACTGCCGGCATTCCGGCGTGTAGAGCGGGATGACATGGTCGCCCGGCTTCACGCTGGTGACGCCGGCGCCCACCTCGCGGACGATGCCCGCACCCTCATGCCCCAGGATGGCCGGGAACAGACCCTCCGGGTCCGCGCCGGACAGGGTGTAGAGGTCGGTGTGGCAGAGCCCGGTGGCCTTCACCTCCACCAGCACCTCCCCGTCCCGGGGGCCGCCGATCTCCACCTCGGTCACCGAAAGGGGCTTGCCCGCCGCCCAGGCCACCGCCGCGCGCGTCTTCATCCAGCCAACTCCGTCTGCCACTCCGCCTGCCTATAGCACCAACCCCGTCCCGGGGTGGAACACCGCTGCCGCGTGCGCCCGCGCCGGCCGCACAACCGCGCCGGCCCCGGCCGGGCGGCATCCGTCGCCAAAACCACCGCGGCGTCACACGCCCCGCGACCACTGAGACAGGGCGGCGCAAAGCCCCGGCCTGATCGCCAATTGCACCCTTGCGCCAAGGTAAATGACAGGCGACACCTTGCCGCGAGAGCGGGGGGATCGTGGCGATGCGATTGGCTGTGCTGGCACTTTCTGCCCTGCTCGCGCTGGCGGCGCAGGCGCTGGTCGCGCCGGCGAGCGCGCAGACCGGCAACCCGACCAACGACCAGCTCCTGTCCCGCAACCAGGCCGGCCAGCGGGACGCCTTCCGCAGCCTGCTGCGCACCAATGGCCTGGCCTGTTCCGAGGTCTCCAACCTCTACCAGGCCGGGCTGGACCGCGGCCGCACCGCCTATTGGGACATCCAGTGCCGGGATGGCGGCCCGTGGCGCATCGCCCTGCCGGCGGAACGCTGGAGCACGCCGCGTCTGCTGGCCTGCGGCACGGCCAGCGGCCCCGGCGCCGGGGCCTGCTTCCGGCCGGTGGGCACCGCGGTCCCGCAGGCCGCGCGGCTGGCGACGCGGCCCACCAGCATCCCGCAATCCTGCCAGCGCGCCTGCGCCACCCAGCCGCGCGCCCTGGTGCAGGCCTGCCAGCAGCGCTGCGCCGAAGGCAGCGCCATCCCGGTCGCCGCCCCCGCCATCCGCGGCACCGCCCAGGCCGCGCGCGGCCGCTTCGGCTTCATCTACACGGCGGAACCGCCCTCCACCGCCTTCGGCTTCACCAGCGGCCAGGGCGACCGGCTCGCCGCCAGCATGGAGGCGATCCGCGCCTGCGAGGCGGTGGTCGGCCGCAACCAGTGCCGCATCACGCTGGACTTCCCGAATGCCTGTGGCGCCCTGGCCCAGGCGGTCAGCGGCACGCCTGCCATCCTGCGCCGCTCGGCCACCGGTGCCGGCCAGACCCGTGAACAGGCGGAGGCGCAGGCGTTGCAGGTCTGCCGCATCGCGGAACGCGCCGGCTCCGGCATCGTCTGCCGCATCGCCGCCTCTGGATGTTGAGCCCCTCCATGCCCGAGCCGCGCCCCCACCAGATACGGAGCCCCGCCATGCCCCGCTGCCTTCTTGGCCTTCTGCTGCTGTTCGGCATGGCCGGGGCCGCCGCCGCCCAGGGATCGGCCCAGGGATCGGCCCAGGGGGCAGCCCCGGGTGCCGCCAGCCCGACGCTCGAGGCCGTGAAGCAGCGGGGCATGCTGCGCTGCGGCGTCTTCGGCCAGCTTCCCGGCTTCTCCGCGCCGGATCCGGATGGCGCGATGCGCGGCCTGGATGCGGACTTCTGCCGTGCCGTGGCCGCCGCCGTGCTGGGCGATGCGGAGCGGGTCACCTACGTCACCGCCCCCTCGGTCGAGGCCAGCCTTGAAGGGCTGGAGGCCGGGCGGGTGGACGTGCTGTCCTCGAACCTCACCGCTACCGCCAGCCGCAATGCCGGCCGCAACCTCAGCCCGATCGGCGTGCTGCTGTATGACGGCCAGGCAGTGCTGGTGCGGGCCGATGCGGATGTCGCCAATTTCGCCCAGCTCGATGGCAAGCGCATCTGTGTCGCGGCGGCGGATATCGACAACAGCCAGGCCGTCCTGGCCAACGCCGCCGCCCGCGCCGGCATCACGCTGCGGATGGTGGAAACCCGCCAGTCCGGCCCGGCGCTGCTGGATGGCTTCAAGGCCGGCGATTGCGAGGGCGTGACCGCCGATGCCGCGGCGCTCGCCACGCTGCGCGCCACCGACCTGCCGGACCCCGCCGCTGCCACCCTGCTGCCGGAACGGCTGAGCCGCGAGCCGCTGACCCCCTTCGTGCGCGGCGGCGACGATCGCTGGCGCCAGATCGTGGCTTGGACCCTGCACGCGCTGGTGGCGGCGGAGGAGCTGGAGGTGACCAGCGCCGGGCTGGAAGCCGCGCTGCATTCCGGCAATGCGGAAATCCGCTACCTGCTCGGCCTCGACCGCGGGCTCGGCCAGCGGCTGGGCCTGGCGGATACCTGGGCGCTGCAGGCGATCCGCCAGGTCGGCAATTACGGCGAGATCTTCGAGCGCAACCTGGGCGAGGGCTCGCCCATCGGCCTGGACCGCGGCCTGTCCGACCTCTGGCGCCGCGGCGGGCTGATGTATCCCTTCCCCTTCCGATAAGCGCGGGGCCTGGACGCCGGCGGGCCGGGCGCGCCAAATCATCCCATGCCCCGCCGGATCGCCAGCACAGCCCCGCCGCCCCGCCCGACGCGGGGCGAGGCGATCGCCGCCAGCCTGGCGGAGGATATCGTCGCCGGCCGGCTGAAGCCCGGCACGCCGCTGGACGAGCTGGGCCTCGCCCGTGCCTATGGCAGCAGCCGCACCCCGGTGCGGGAGGCGTTGCGCCAGCTCGCCCCGACCGGCCTGGTGCAGGTGGCGCCCCGCCGCGGCGCCGTGGTCGCCATCCCGGATCCGCAGCAGTTGGGCGAGATGTTCCTGGTGATGGCGGAGCTGGAGGCGATGGCCGCGGCGCTCGCCGCCCTGGCGATGACGCCGGAGCAGCGGCGCGGGCTGGAACGCCAGCATGGCGCGATGGCGGCCATGGTCCGGGCAGGCGACGTCGCCGCCTATCGCGCCGCCAATGTCACCTTCCACCACCTGCTCTATCTCGGCGCGCATAACGGCTATCTGGGCGAGATCGCCACCGCCACGCGCCGCCGCCTGGCGCCCTTCCGCGCCGCCCAGCTTGAAGCGCCGGACCGGCTGCGGCGGTCGCATGAGGAGCATGGCGCCATCGTGACCGCGATCCAGCGCGGCGATGCGGCGGCGGCGGCGGCGCAGATCCGCACGCATATCGGCCTGACGGAGCGGACCTGGGAGGCGATGGCGCGGGCGCTCCGCCAGCCGAGCGCTGCCTAGAATACAGGCATAATTACGCTTTCTGCGCGTTCGTGCATACACGCTGCCCCGCTCTCCTCGCCAAGCCCTTGTAATCGCGTCAGCCACTGCGCGGCACGCGCTTTGCTTGCCAGCGGGGCATGACCGCCCCGCTTCCCCCCATGGGCTTCTCGGCCCTGCACGCCGCCTATGCCGCCGGCCTGGCGCCCGCCGCCCTCCTGGCGGGGCTCGAGGCACGGCACGCCGCCCTGGCCGATCCCGGCATCTTCCTGCACCGGCCTGACCCTGCTTCCCTCGCCGCCCAGGCCGCGGCCCTGCCGCCCTTCGACCCGGACCGCTTCCCGCTCTGGGGCGTGCCGGTGGCGGTGAAGGACAACATCGACGTCGCCGGCATGCCGACCACCGCCGCCTGCCCGGATTTCGCCCATCTGCCGGCCGAAAGCGCCCCCGCCGTGGCCAGGCTGGTCGCTGCCGGGGCGCTCATCGTCGGCAAGACCAATCTGGACCAATTCGCCACCGGCCTGGTCGGCACCCGCACCCCGCATCCGGTGCCGCGCAATGCCTGCGCGCCGGGGCGGGTGCCGGGCGGCTCCTCCTCCGGCTCCGCCGTCGCCGTGGCGCAGGGGCTGGCGGTGCTGGCGCTGGGGACGGATACGGCGGGGTCAGGCCGCGTGCCGGCGGCGCTGAACGGCCTGGTCGGTCTGAAGCCCAGCGTCGGCGCCATCCCCTCCCGCGGCGTGGTGCCGGCCTGCCCGAGCCTGGACTGCATTTCCGTCTTCGCCACCAGCGTTGCCGATGCCTGGGCCGCCTATGCGGTGATGGCCGGGCCGGACGCCGCCGATCCCTGGTCCCGGCCCATCACGCTGGGTGCGCCCGGCGCGCCGCTGACGCGCCTCGGCATCCCGCGCGAGGCCGACCTGCACCTGGATGGTGCGGAACAGCGCGCGGCCTGGGAGGCCAGCCTGGCCCGCATCCCCCCGGGCACGACGCTGGCGGAGATCGACCTCACCCCGTTCCTGGAAGTCGCGCGCCTGCTCTATGAGGGCGCCTTCGTCGCGGAGCGGGACGCCGCCTTCGGCCATCTGGTGCCCCGCGCGGCGATGCACCCCGTGACCCAGCGCATCCTGGCCGGGGCCGCGCGCTTCACCGCGACGGACGCCTTCGCCGGCCTGCACCGCCTGGCCGCGCTGCGCCTGGCCACGCTGCCGGCCTGGGGCCGGATGGACGCGCTGCTGGTGCCCACCGCGCCCAACTTCCCCACCCTGGCGGCGCTGGAAGCCGACCCGATCGGCCCCAATGCCCGGCTCGGCACCTATACGAACTTCGTCAATCTGCTGGACTTGGCCGCGCTGGCCGTGCCGGCGGTGCGGCGGCCCGATGGGCTGCCCTTCGGCGTCACACTGATCGGCCCGCGCGGCAGCGACGCCGCGCTGTCGGCCACCGGCGCGCATCTGATGCAGGCGATGGCAGCATGATCGAGATCGGCGTCGTCGGCGCGCATCTGTCCGGCATGGCGCTGAACCGGGAATTGCTGGCCGAGGGCGGCGTGCTGCGCCGCGCGGTGGCGACCGAGCCCTGCTACCGCCTGTTCGCCCTGGCCGGCGGCCCACCGCGCCGCCCCGGCCTGCTGCGGGTGGCGCCCGGCGCCGGCAGCGCCATCGCGACTGAGGTCTGGGCGCTGCCGGCGGACGGCTTCGGCCGCTTCGTCGCCGGCATCCCCGCGCCGCTCGGCATCGGCACGCTGCGCCTGGCCGATGGCAGCACCCCCAAGGGATTCCTCGTGGAGCCGGAAGGCCTGCACGGGGCCGAGGACATCACCCGCTTCGGCGGCTGGCGCGCCTTCATCGCCAGCCTCACCACCGCATGAAACAGGGAGACAAGACCATGATCCGTCGCCGCCACCTGCTCGCCGCCGCCGTCGCCGCCCCCCTGGCCGCGCCCCACATCGCCAATGCGCAGGCCGCGCGGACGGTGAAGATGGGCTCGCTGCGCCTGATCCATTCCATGACGCCGCATTTCTACCAGCGCTTCGCCCCGGCCGGCCTGACCATCGAGATCATCACCTTCGACAGCCCGACCGATGGCAAGAACGCCGTCGTCACCGGCTCCGTCGCCTGCGGCGGTTTCGGCATCGCCGCCGCCACGCTGGGCGCGGCGGCCGGGGAGCCCGTGGTGGTGGTCGGCGCCTTCTGCAACCGCGGCATGGGCGTGATCAGCAAGGCGGGCGGGCCGCTGCGCGCCCTGGCCGATCTGCGCGGCAAGCGCATCGGCATCTGGCCCGGCTCGACGCAGGAGGTGTTCATCCTGGAACGCCTGCGCGAATCCGGCATGTCCGTGCGCGACATCACCCCGGTGCGCGTGCCCTTCGGCGAGATGCACGCCATGCTCTCCCGCGGTGATATCGACGCCTATGTGGGCGCGGAGCCCGGCCCGGGCCTGTCCATCTCCTCCGGCGTCGGCCAGCTGGTGGAATACCCCTACGGCACCGCCATGGGCGGGCTGAACATGATCTTCGGCACCAGCGAGGACCTCATCAAGAACGACCCGGCGCTGGTGCGCACCATGCTGGGCATCCACCGCAAGGCCAGCGAATACATGAAGGCTCACCCGGCGGAGGTGGCGGAGACCACGGTCCGCGTGCTGGGTGCGCCGCGCGCCGCGGTGGAACAGGCGCTGTCGGCCGACAATGTCGAATACATCTGGAAGCTGGACGACACGGTGCTGCGCCAGGCCCGCACCTATGCCGAGCAGATGCTGCAGCTGCGCCAGATCCGCCGCCTGCCGGACTTCGCCAAGCTGCTGAACCGCCGCTTCTCCGACGAGGTGGCTTCCGCCTGATCCGGGCGCGGGAAGGGGAGGGCCGGGCCATGTCCGAGGCGACCATCGCACCACCGCAGGCCGCGGCGCCGCTGGCGCGGCCGGGCCTGCACCGGCTGGGACGAAGACTGGGCCCCTTCCTGCTCGCGCTGCCGGTGCCGCTGCTGCTGCTGGCCTTCTGGCACTTCGCCGTGGCCAACGGGCTGACGCGGCTGATCCCCTCGCCGGCCGAGGTCGCCGAATACATGGTGGATTTCGCGGTGGGCGGCATCTGGGACGATGCCTTCTCCGCCACGCTGCACATCCACCTGCTGGCCTCCGCCAGCCGGGTCTATGGCGGATTCCTGCTGGCGGCGCTGGTCGCCGTGCCGCTTGGCATCCTGATCGGCCGCGTCGCGCTGGTGCGCCAGCTGATGGACCCCTTCCTGCAGCTGATGCGGCCGATCCCGGTCACCGCCTGGTTGCCGCTGTCGATGATCCTGTTCGGCCTCGGCACGCAATCCGCCTTCTTCCTGGTCTTCCTCGGCGCCTTCTACCCGATCCTGCTGAACACCATCCTCGGCGTGAAGAATGTGGAGCCGCGGCTGTTCGAGGCTGCCGCCATGCTCGGCTGCCGCGGCAATGCACAGTTCTTCAAGGTGGTGCTGCCGGCCTCGCTGCCCTCCATCTTCACCGGGCTGCGCCTCGGCCTGGGCCTGGCCTGGTTCGTCATCGTGGTCGGCGAGATGACGGGCGTGCCGCAGGGCCTTGGCGCCGTCATCATGGATGGCCGCACCCTGTCGCGCACCGAGCTGGTGATCTGCGGGATGATCGTGATCGGCGTGGCCGGCTTCCTGTCCGACCGCGCGGTGGTGATGCTGATGAACCGACTGCTGCGCTGGAGCCCGATGCACCGTGGCTGAAATCCCCATCCTCGACATCCAGGGCGTGGGCAAGACCTACATCCTGAACGACAGCCGCATCGAGGCGCTGCGCGATGCGAACCTCACCGTGCGCAAGGGCGAGTTCATCTGCCTGATCGGCGCCTCCGGCTGCGGCAAGTCCACCCTGTTGCGGATCGTCGCAGGCTTCGAGGCGCCCACGGCGGGCCAGGCCCTGATGTGGGGCAAGCCGATCGCCGGGCCGGCGCCGGACCGCGGCATGGTGTTCCAGGATTACGGCCTGTTCCCCTGGCTGACGGTGCGGGAGAATATCGGCTTCGGCCCCGCCAGCCGCGGCCGCCCGAAGGCGGAGGTGCGGGATACGGTGGAGCGCTTCATCGCCCTGATCGGCCTGGCCCGTTTCGCCGACGCGCATCCACACCAGCTCTCCGGCGGCATGAAGCAGCGCGTCGCCATCGCCCGCGTGCTGGCGAACGATGCCGAGGTGGTGCTGATGGACGAGCCCTTCGGCGCGCTGGACGCGATGACGCGCGAACGCCTGCAGGACGAACTCCTCGAACTCTGGCAGCGCACCGGCCTGACCGTGCTGTTCGTCACCCATTCGATCGAGGAGGCGATCTTCCTGTCCGACCGCGTGGTGGTGATGGAACCCGGCCCGGGACGAATCGCGAGCGCGCATCCCGTGGAACTGCCGCGGCCGCGCGACGTCGCCTCGCCCGAATTCAACCTGGTGCGGCGCGAGCTTGGCGCGCGGCTGCATTCCCACCACGGCAAGAAGGCGGCGTGATGCGGCCCGAGGAACGGCTTCCCTTCGTCACCCCGGCGGACCGCCCGCCTTCCGCCCTGCCGGGCGGCGCCAGGGTGGCGGTCTGGCCGGTGGTGAATGTCGAGAACTGGCTGATCGACAACCCGATGCCGCGCCAGGTGCTGGTGGCGCCCACGGGCGTGCCGCTGCTGCCGGACATTGCCAATTGGGGCTGGCATGAATACGGCATGCGCGTCGGCTTCTGGCGCTTCCTGAAGGCCTTCGAAAGCCGCGGCATCCGGCCGACGCTCTCCGTCAACGGCTCCGTCTGCACCGCCTATCCGCGCGTGGCGCAGGCGGCGCATGAGGCCGGGTGGGACTTCATGGGCCATGGCCATGTGCAGGTGCCGACGCACAAGGTGCCGGACCAGCGCACCATGATCCGCCAGACCATCCAGGCGATCGAGGATTGCACCGGCGCGCCGCCGCTCGGCTGGCTCGGCCCGGGGCTGACCGAGACGCTGGAGACGGCGGACCTGCTGGCCGAGGCCGGGCTGCGCTACTGCGCCGACTGGGTGGTGGACGACCTGCCATGCCGCCTGGCCACCGCGCATGGCCCGCTGGTCACCATGCCCTACAGCGTCGAGCTGAACGACATCCCCGTGGTGATGATCCAGCACCATGACGAGCAGGAACTGCCCCGCCGCGTGAAGCTGCACGCGGCGCGGCTGCTGGCCGAGGCGGGCAGCACGCCACGCATCATGTGCATCGCCATCCACCCCTACATCACCGGCGTGCCGCACCGCATCGCGGCGCTGGAGGCGATGCTGGACGAATTGGCCGCGACGCCCGGCATCTGCTTCATGCAGGCGCGGCAGATCCTCGACTGGTATCTGGGAAGCGGCGACCCGACCTGACCGCCCCTGCGAGAGCCCATGCGCCTGCTTCTGATCAATGCCAATGCCAGCCCCGACATCACCGCGCGTCTGGTGGCGCTGGCGCGCGGCCTGCTGCCGGCGGGGGTGCAGGTGGTGGGGGCGACGGGCCGATTCGGCGCCTGCTACATTGCCAGCCGCGCCGCCGCTGCCATCGCCGCCCATGCGGCGCTGGATGCCTATGCGCGGGAAGGGGCGGGCGCCGATGCGGTGCTGGTCGCCTGCTTCGGCGACCCTGGCCTCGACGCGCTGCGGGAGGTGGCGCCGGTGCCGGTGCTGGGCCTGGCGGATGCCTCAGCCGCCGCCGCCCGGGGCCGGCGCTTCGGCGTGGTGACGGGCGGCGCCGCCTGGGGCCCGATGCTGACGGAATTCTACGCCGCCCGCGGCCTGGCCGCGCTGCTCACCGGCGTGCGCACCGTGGCGCCGAGCGGCGGCGCGATCGCCCGCAACCCGGAGGCCGCCCTCGGCGCGCTGGCCGAGACCTGCCGCGCCTGCGTGGCGCAGGATGGGGCGGAGGTGGTGGTGCTCGGCGGCGCCGGGCTGGCCGGCCTGGCGGCGCGGCTGGCGCCAATGGTGCCGGTGCCGGTTCTGTGCTCGGTGGAGGAAGGCGTGCGGGCGGCGGGCGCCGCCCTCGGCCAGGCCGCCCCAGGCAGGGCCCCCGCCACGCCGGTGCCGAGCCTCGGCCTGCCGTCCGGGCTGGCGGCCTTGATCGGTTAGAGCGTTTTCACGCCCTGCGGCTTCGCAAGGCGACTCGGAAAATGCGTCGAAACAATAGGCTGGAGCCGTTTCACCGTTTTCGCTTGCGGTGAAACGGCTCTAGTCCCGGGCAAACCGCCGCTTCAGCGGGATCGCCAGCAGGGAGAGCGCCGCCAGCCCGCCCAGCGCCCCCAGGATCTGCGGCGTCAGCACGCTGGAGAGGCTGAATTCGCCCCCCGCATCCAGCACCCCGCCCAGCCCGGCGCCGGCCAGGCTGAACACGGCGGTGGCGGGCAGGATGCCGACCAGGGTGGTGCCGAGGAAGGCCGGCAGCCGCACGCCGCAGAAGGCCGGCACCAGATTCACCAGGAAGAAGGGAAACACCGGCACCAGCCGCAGCACCAGCAGGTAGGGCACCGCATCGCGCCGGATGCCGGCCGCGAGGCGCGCCGCGCGCGGCCCCAGCCGGTCCAGCGCATCGTCGCCGAAGATCCGCCGCGCCAGCAGGAAGACCAGCGTGGCGCCGAGCGTCGCCGCGACCACCGTGAGCGCCGTGCCCAGCACCGCGCCGAACAGGAAGCCGCCGGCGATGGTCAGCCACACCGCGCCAGGGACGGAAAGCGCCACCGCCGCCGCATAGGCGGCCATGAAGCCGGCCGCGGCCAGCAGTCGGTTCTCCGCGACGAAGCCGCCCAGCGCCGCGCGGTGCCGCGCCAGCGTGTCCAGCGACAGCACCTCGCCCAGCCCGGTGAAGCGCAGCCCCGCCAGCAGTGCCACCACCGCCAGCCCTGCCCAGACCCGCCTGTCGCGCAGCCATCCCATGGCGGTCACTGGTAGCGCGCTATGAAGCGCCGGTCGATGCGGTCCTTCAGCCACCACACCCAGCGCCCGCCGAAGACCAGCCCGTTGCGGGTGCCGAGCGCGCGGCCATCGCCCAGCGAGAGCAGCCGCAGATAGTCCGTCTGCGGCACATAGGGGCGCGGCGCCTGGCCGGCCGCCACGGCGCGCAGGTTGGCGGCCAGCACCGGCCCCTGCCGCACCGCGAAGACGCCGGCCTTGGGCAGCCCGCCGGGAAAGCTGGCGACATCGCCGGCGGCGAAGATGTCCGGCCGCGCCCGCAGGCATTCATCCACCACCAGGAAGCCGCGCGCATCCCGCGCCAGCCCGGTCCCGGAAAGCCCGGTCTCCGCCAGCCAGGGCGCCGCGGCGGCGCCGGTGGCCCAGACCAGCGCCGCGGCCCGCAGCGTCGGCGCATCGACGAAGTGCAGCGCGCCGGGCGCCACCGCCGCCACGTTGCGGCCCGCCACCAGGGTCACCCCGCGCTGCGCCAGGGCGCGCGCTGCGCGCTGCCGCAACGCCTCCGGAAAGCCGGGCAGCAGGCCGGAGGCGCCGGCCACCAGCGCCACCGGCGCCCGCCGTCGCAGCGCCAGCGCCACCTCGAACCCCGCCGCGCCGCCGCCCACCACCGCGACGCTGCGTCCATCCGCCAGCGCCTGCAGGCGCGGCAGCAGCGCGTCGATCGGCTTCAGCGGCAGCGCGTGCTCGGCCGCCCCCGGCGTGCTGGTATCCGGCGTCGCGCCGGTGTCGATGGACAGCAGGTCCCAGGCCAGATCCGCGCCATCCGCCCGCCGCACCCGCCGCGCCGCCGGGTCGATCCCCGTGGCGCGGTCCAGCACCAGGCCCACGCCGCAGCGCGCGGCCAGCGCCGTGATGTCGATCAGCGCCTGCGCTGGCCGGTAGAGCCCGGCGATCACGCCCGGCAGCATGCCCGAATAGGGCGAATGCGCCTCCCGCGTCAGCAGCGTCACCCGCCAGCCGGGCAGGGGCGCTTCGCCAAATTGGCGCAGCACCTCCACATGCGCATGGCCGCCGCCGATCAGCAGCAGGTGGCGGCGGTCCGGCATCGCGGGCTCCCCTCGGGCTTCGCCGCAGCATGGCCCCTGGCGGCGGGATGCGGGAGGGGTTCCGCCGGCGCTGCCGCGGCGCCATCCTGCGTGGCCCGATCCAGGGATGGCCCCGATGCGCCGCTGCGACCTCATCATCCGCGATGCCACCCTCATCGACGGCACCGGCGCCCCGCGCCGCCGCGGCGACCTCGCCGTGCGCGGCGACCGCATCGCCGGCCTCGGCGACCTGTCCGCCATGGCGGCGGAGCGGGAGGTGATGGCCGAAGGCCGCGTCCTCGCGCCCGGCTTCATCGACGCGCATACGCATGACGACCAGGCGGTGCTCTGCGGCCCGGCCTGCATGCTGTGCAAGACCAGCCAGGGTGTCACCACGGTGGTTGTCGGCAATTGCGGCATCAGCCTGTCACCCGTGGCCATGAGTGAACGCCCGCCGGCACCACTCGACGGCGTCTGCGCCCCCGAATGGTGGATTTTTGATAGTTTCGGCGCCTATGCCGACCGGCTGCGCACAACGCCCTCATCGGTGAACACGCTCGCCTTGATCGGCCATATGTCGCTGCGAGTCGGCGCCATGGGCCGGGACACGGGCCGGCCGGCGACGGACAGGGAAGCCGAGCGGATGCGCAAGCAACTGGCGCAGGCCCTGGCCGAAGGCGCCGCCGGCTTCTCCACCGGCCTGTTCTACCCGCCGAGCAGGGCGGCGCCGACCGAGGAGGTGATCGCGGTGGCGGAGGCGCTGCGCGCGCAGGGCGGCCTTTACGTCACCCATATGCGCGACGAGGCCGATGGCGTGCTGGACAGCATCGAGGAGACGCTGCGCATCGGCCGCGCCGTCGGCGCCCCGGTCATCATCAGCCACCACAAATGCGCCCAGCCGGAGAACCACGGCAGGTCGGTGGAGACGCTGCCGCTGATCGCGCGCCATGCGGAGGCCCATCCCGTGGCCTTCGACGTCTACCCCTACACCGCCTCCTCCACCTCGCTCGCCGCGCGCAAGCCGCGGCCGGATGTGGCGGTGACGGTGACGAGTTCCGTCCCGCATCCGGAAATGGCCGGCCGCGACCTGGCCGACATCGCGCAGGAATGGGGCGTGACGCTGGAAGTGGCGGCGCAGCGCCTGACCCCCGGCGGCGGCGTCTTCCACAACATGGCGGAGGACGACATGCGCCGCATCCTGGCGCATCCGCTCTCCATGGTCGGCAGCGATGGCGGGCCGCTGGCAAAGCACCCGCATCCGCGGCTGTGGGGCACCTTCCCGCGGGTTCTCGGCCATTACAGCCGCGACCTTGGCCTGTTCGGGCTGGAGGAGGCGGTTCACAAAATGACCGGCCGCACCGCGCAAATCTTCGGCATCGCCGATCGCGGCGCGCTGCGCGAAGGCGCCTTCGCCGATCTGGTGCTGTTCGATGCCGCCACGGTCCGCGACCGCGCCACCTTCACCGCGCCGAAGCAGGTGGCGGATGGCATCCTCGAGACCTGGGTGAACGGCCAATCCGTCTACACCCAGGCCACCGGCGCCAGCGAAACCCCCGTCGGCCGCCTGCTCCGCCGCGTGGCCTGACCTACTCCGCCGGCGCCATGGCCCCCGCCGGCGCCCGGCGCGGCCGCCGCCAGCCCAGCGCCAGCCCGTTCAGCGCCGGCACCACCAGCAGCGTCGCCACGGTGCCGAGCGTCAGCCCGCCGATCATCGCCACCGCCATCGGCCCCCAGAAGACGGACAGCGTCAGCGGCACGAAGGCCAGCACCGCGGCCAGCGCCGTCAGCACCACCGGCCGCGCCCGGCGCACGCTGCTCTCGATGATCGCCTGGCGCAGCGCCATGCCGGCCGCCACATCCTGGCGCACCTGGTCCACCAGGATCAGCGTGTTGCGCATCACCATGCCGGCCAGCGCGATCACGCCCAGCAGCGCGACGAAGCCGAAGGGCATGCCGGTCAGCAGCAGCGCCGCCGCCGCCCCCGGGATGCCCAGCGGCGCCGTGGCCATCACCAGCGCCACCTGGCCGAAGCTGCGCAGCTGCACCATCAGGATCACCAGCATCACCGCGACCATGGCGGGGAACAGCGCGAAGAGGCTGGCATTGGCCTTTCCCGATTCCTCCGCCGCGCCGCCGGTCTCGATCCGCATGCCCACCGGCAGCCGCGCCTCGATCTCCCGCATCCGCGGCAGGGCGGCGGCCGTCACGTCCGGCGGCTGCAGGCCGGGCGCCACATCGGCGCGCACGGTGAGGAAGGCTTCCCGGTTGCGGCGCCACAGGATGGGCTCCTCCATCACCGGCTCCAGCCGCGCCACCTGGCCCAGCGGCACCGGCCCGGCCGCCGTCACCAGCGTCAGGTCCGCCAGGCTGGACAGGCCCAGCCGTTCCGCCGCCGGCGCGCGCAGCACCACATCCACCAGCCGCGCGCCTTCGCGCAGCTGCGTCGCGGTGACGCCGGAGACCAGCGCCTGCATGGATTGCGCCACCGCCTGCGGGCTGAGACCGAGCTGCGCCACCCGCGCCTCGTCCAGCACCAGGCGCATCGCCGGCGCCCGCTCGCCCCAGGCCAGCTGCACATCGCGCGTGCCCGGCGTGGCGCGCAGCCCCTCCATCACCTGTTCCGCCGCCAGGCGCAGCGCCGCCGGCTCCCCGCCCACCACGCGGAACTGCACGGGGAAGCCCACCGGCGGCCCGAAATCGAGGCGGGAGACGCGCACCCGCGCTTCCGCCACCGCCCCCGTCGCGGCGAAGGCGATCAGCTTCTCCCGCAGCCTTTCGCGCGCCGGCACTTCGCGTGCCTGCACCACCAGCTTGCCGAAGGCCTCGTTCGGCAGGTCCGGGTTCAGCGCCAGGAAGAAGCGCGGCGCGCCGGCGCCGATATAGGCGGTGTGCATCACCGCATCCTCGTCGCGCGCCACCACCGCCGCCACGCGCTCCACCGCCGCGCGGGTCGCGGCGAAGCTGGCGCCCTGGCGCAGGTTCAAATCCACCAGCAGTTCGAGCCGCGCGGAGGTCGGGAAGAACTGCTTCTTCGTCATCCCCATGCCGACGAAGCCCACGGCCAGCACCGCCAGCGTCAGCCCCAGCACGATCGCGCGATGGTCCACGCACCAGCCCACCAGCCGGCGCAGCAGGCGGTAGAAGTGCCCATCATACAGGGTGTCGTGGTGCACCGCGTGCTTCGGCACCGGCAGCAGCTTCACGCCGAGCCAGGGCGTGAACCAGACGGCGACGAGCCAGGAGGCGATCAGCGCGCCGCCCACCACCCAGAAGATGCCACCGGCATATTCGCCGGAGGTGGAGGCCGCGAAGCCCACCGGAATGAAGCCCGCGATCGTGACCAGGGTGCCTGACAGCATCGGCGCCGCGGTACTGCCCCAGGCGAAGGCGGCGGCCCGCGCACGGTCGAAACCTTCCTCCAGCTTCACCACCATGGCCTCGATGGCGATGATGGCGTCGTCCACCAGCAGGCCCAGCGCCAGGATCAGCGCGCCGAGCGAAATCCGCTCCAGCTCCGTGCCCCAGTACAGCATCATCAGGAAGACGGCGGCCAGCGTCAGCGGCACCGACAGCGCCACGATGATGCCGGCGCGGAAGCCGAGCGACAGGAAGGAGATCAGCAGCACCACCCCCAGCGCGGCGGCGAACTTGGTCAGGAACTCCGCCACGCTCTCCGCCACGATGCGCGGCTGGTCCGACACCGCCTGCAATTGCAGGCCCACCGGCAGGTCGCGGCGGATCTCGGCCAGCGCCACGCGCAGGCTCTCGCCCAGCGTCAGCACGTTGAAGCCGGGCTGCTTGACCACCGAGATCATCATCGCGCCCTCGCCGTCATGGAACACGGCGGCGGAAGGCGGGTCCGCCAGGCCGCGCGTCACCTCGGCGATGTCGCCCAGGCGCAGCGTGCGGCCCTCGCCGGCGGAGACAGGGACGTTGCGGATCGCCGCCAGCCCATCCAGCCCGCCGCCGACGCGCAGCTGCACGCGCAGCGGCCCGGTTTCCACCACGCCGGCCGGCGCCACCGGGTTCTGCCGCGCCAGCGCGTCCAGGATCGCCTCCGCGCCGATGCCGAGCGTGGCCAGGCGGGCATGGCTGACCTCCACATGGATGCGCTGCGCGATCTCGCCCTGCAGCGTCACCTTCTCGACACCCGGCACGCGCAGCAGGCGCAGGCGGATGGCCTCCGACTGGCGCACCAGCTCCGGGTTCTCGGCGCCGGTCAGGGCCAGGACGGCGGAGAAGACATCGGCGTATTCGTCGTTGAAGAAGGGGCCGCGCACGCCGGCGGGCAGGGCGGGCACGATGTCGCCCACCTTCTTGCGCACCTGGTACCACAGGCCCGGCACGTCCCGCGGCGGGGTGGTGTCGCGCAGCACCACGGTGGTGACCGCGCTGCCCGGCCGCACATAGGTCTCGAGCCTGTCCAGATGCGCCAGGTCCTGCAGCCGGCTCTCGATGCGGTCGGCGACCTGCGCCTGCATCTCCTCAGCCGAGGCCCCCGGCCATTGCGCGGTCACCACCATGACCTTCAGGGTGAAGGAAGGGTCCTCCGCCCGGCCGAGCTTGAAATAGGCGCCGGTGCCGAGCACGGCCAGCAGCAGGATGGCGAAGAGGGTCAGCGCGCCGTTGCGCACGCCCCAGGCGGAAAGGTTGAAGCGGTCCATCGCCCGGCCCTCAGCGCAGGGTGGCGGAAAGGCGCGTCTGCACGACCCGCACGAGCTGCCCGGGGTCCAGCAGCTGCGGGCCCATGGCCACCACCTGGTCGCCCGGCTGCAGCGCGCCGCTGACCTGCACGGTCTGTTCCGCCAGCGCCAGCACGGTGACCGGCACGGCCTCGATCCGCCCCTGCGGCAGCAGGCGCCAGACCATCGGCCCCTGGCCGCGGTCATGCAGCGCCGAGAGCGGCAGGGTGGCGGCCGGCACCCCGGGCAGGGAAAGCCGCACCGTGCCGGTCATGCCCAGCGCCACCCAGTCCGGCGCCGCCTCCAGGCTGAAGCGGGCGGCGTAGGTGCGCAGCGCCGCATCGGCCTGCGGCGCCACTTCCCGCAGCGTCGCCGCCAGGGGGGCGTCCGGCCGCGCCCAGAAATGCACCTCTGCCCGGGCCGCGGCCAGGCCGGGCAGGGCGGCTTCCGGCACGCGGACCAGCAATTCGCGCTCCGCCGGGTCCGCCAGGCGCAGCACCGCCTGGCCCTCCGTCACCACCTGCCCGGCTTCCGCCAGCAGCGCCGTCACCAGCCCGGCGGAGGGCGCGCGCAGCGTGGCGTAGGAGAGGCGGTTGCGCGCCAGTTCCAGCCCGGCGCGGGCCGACGCCACGGCTTCCGCGGCCGCCCGCGCGCTGGCCTGGCGCTGGTCGTCATAGCTGGCCGAGACATGCCCGCCGGCACGCAGCTGGCGCGAGCGCGTGGCCTCGTTGCGCGCCTGCCGCGCCTGCGCCTCGGCCGAGGCGAGGTCGGCCTCCGCCGCGCGCAGCGACAGGGCCAGATCCCCGGGGTCGAGCCGGGCCAGCACCTGGCCGGCCTGCACCGCCTGGCCCACCTCCACGGCGCGGCTGGTGATGCGGCCTTCGGCGCGGAAGCCGAGATCCACCTGCCGTCGCGCCTGCACCACGCCGGTATGGGCGGAGAGGGATTCGGCGCCGGAGATGCGCACCGCAGCCACCTGCACCGGGCGCGGCAGGGGCGCCTCGGCGCCGGGCGGGGTGAAGGCTTCGCCGTCGCAGGCCGTCAGGGTCGCCATGCCGAGCGCGGTGAGGACGGGCAGGCTGACCAGCAGCGATGTGGCGCGGGAGAGGGCCATGGGGGAGGTCTCGCGGATTTTCTGCCGCGAGTATGGCTATCGACTGATAAAAGTCAATAATCGTCAGTCAGCACATCTCAGGGCCGGAGGCCGCGCAGCAGCAAGGCGATCAGCGCGTCGAGATCGGCCAGCATCTCCGCCTCACTCACCTCCCGCATGCCGCATTCGGCGATCAGCACGGGGTGCATGAAGCCGATGACCGCCATCTTGATGGAACCGGCCGTGCTTTCCGCGTCCAGCTTCGCGAATTCGCCGCGCGCGGCACCATCCATCAGCACGTGGCGGATGGCGGTGCGGATGCCTTCGATGAAGCGTTCCACCACGCCCCAATGCTCCGCCATCGCCGCCGTCACCATGTCGTGCAGGCGCTTTTCCGTGAAGAACAGCGCCAGGTGCCGCTGGTGCAGCGTGCGCAGCAGCAGGTGCAGCCGTTCCGCCGCGCCGCCCGGCCCGCGCGCGATGGCCCACAGCTCCGCCTCCACCCCATCCAGCATCCGCGCCGCGATCGCCTCGTTGATCGCGGATTTGGAGGGATAGAAGCGGTAGATGTTGGCCGGCGACATGCCGAGTTCACGCGCGATGTCGGCCACCGCCGTCTTCTGGTAGCCCATGGAGCGGAACAGCGCCTCGGCGGTGTCCTCGATGCGCCGCCGCGTTTCCTCCGCGCTGCTGGCGCGGCGGGTGGCGGCTTCCCGGGTTGTCGTGCTCATGACGAATAATCTAAATCAACACTCGTCATATTGCCAGCCCCCTTCCGTTCCATCCCGATTCAGGGCGAGATGATGCGCATGAGCCCCTATCGATTCGACCATATCCATCTTCGCAGCCCGGACCCGGAGGCGACCGCCGCCTTCTACGTCTCGGCCTTCGGCGCCGCCATCACCGGCCGCGCCACCCCCGGCGGCCGGCTGCGGGTGATGCTGGACCTTGCCGCCGTGCCCCTGTTCGTCGAACAGGTCCCGGCCGAGACCCACGCCCCGCCGGCGCCGCCCTTCCTCGGCATCGAGCATGTCGGCCTGGCCGTGGACGATTTGGATGCGGCGCTGGCCGACCTGCAGGGCAAGGGCGTGCCGCTGATCTCCGGCCCGACCGAAGCGCGGCCGGGCGTGCGCATCGCCTTCCTGCAGGCGCCGGACGGCGTGCGCGTGGAACTGATCGAGCGCCGCGGCTGAACCAGCTGGCGGCCACAAGCTGGGCGCCGGTCGCCGCCATGCTGGCGGGCGGCATCCTGGGTGCGGCGCAGATCGGCAAGGTGCCGGCGGCGATGACCACCATCGGCGCCGAATTCGGCCTGGGCCTGACCGGCGCGGCGCTGCTGGTTTCCCTGTTCGCGCTGATGGCGGCCATCGGCGGCCTGGGCATCGGCCTGGCCGCCGCGCGGATCGGGCCGCGCCGGGCGCTTCTGGCGGGCTTGGCGCTGGGCACCCTGGCCGCGCTGGCGGCGGCCCTGGCGCCGACCGCCCCGCTGCTGCTGCTGGCCCGCGTGGCGGAGGGCGCCGGGTTTCTCCTGCTTGTGGTGGCGGCGCCCGGGCTGGTTTCGGCCAGCGTGGCGCCGCGCGACCGCGGCCTCGCCATGGGATTGTGGGGCACCTACATGCCGGCCGGGATCGCGCTCGGCCTGCTCAGCGCGCCGCTGGTGGAAGCGCAGGGCTGGCGTGCCGCCTGGATGGCGCTGGCGCTGCTGCTGGGCCTGGCGGCGCTGCTCTGCTGGCTTCTGGTGCCGGCGGCCCCGGCCGGTTCCGCAGCGCCGGCCGCGCCCATCGCCGCGCAGCTTCGTGCGCTGATGGCGGCGCGCCGGCCGCTGCGCATCGCCACGGCCTTCGCCACCTACAACGCGCTGTATTTCGGCATCGCCGCCTTCCTGCCGGCGCGGCTGGAGGCGCTGGGCGCCGCCACCGGCGGGGCTGGCGCGGCGGCGGCGCTGGCGGCCCTGGCCAATGCCGGCGGCAATCTGGCGGCCGGGCTGCTGATGCGCCGGGGCGCCGCGCCGGCCGGCCTCGCCATGGCCGGCGCGCTGGGGATGGCGGTGTGTGGCAGCGCCGTCTACCTGGTGCCGCTGCCCGCGGCGGTGGTGGTGCTGGCGATCGCCGCCTGCGGCATCGGCGGGCTTCTGCCGGCCTCCTGCTTCGCGCTGCTGCCGCGGTCGGTGCCGGATGCGGCGCTGGTGGCGCCGGCGGTGGGGCTGGTGATGCAGGGCAACAACCTGGCGCAGCTGCTGGCCCCACCGCTGATCGGCGCGCTGGCCGGCCAGGCCTGGGCGCTGGCGGCCCTGCCCATGCTGCTGGCC
Source organism: Falsiroseomonas selenitidurans (assembly GCF_012103215.1). Lineage (GTDB taxonomy): Bacteria > Pseudomonadota > Alphaproteobacteria > Acetobacterales > Acetobacteraceae > Falsiroseomonas > Falsiroseomonas selenitidurans. The sequence continues at coordinate 88,122 of NZ_JAAVNE010000004.1, read as the reverse complement.
GGCCTGGCGGCGACCCTGGCCGGGCGATCGCTGCGACGCTGAGCAGGTGCCGGCCCGCGCGCCCGCCGGTCGCCGGGCCAGGCCCGCATGGCGCGAGCGTTTTCGCCAACGGGGGCTTCACGGCCGCCGCGATCCGCCGCATGACCGCGCGAGCGACCCGGTCGCCTCTCCGGGTCCAGGCAGGGGGTGCACCGCATGGACATCGATATCCCGGAGGTCGTGGCCGAGGTCACGGCCGCCTTCCAGCGCTACGAGGCCGCCCTGGTGGCCAATGACGTGGCGGTGCTGGACGAACTGTTCTGGAACGATCCGCGCACCATCCGCTACGGCGCGACCGAGATCCTGCATGGCTATGCCGAGATCATGGCATTCCGCGCCAGCCGCCCCTCCGTGGGGCTGGAGCGCACCTTGCTGCGCACCGTCATCACCACCCATGGCCGGGACTTCGCGACCGCCAACACCACCTTCAGCCGCAACGGCCGCATCGGCCGGCAGAGCCAGTGCTGGGTGCGGCGCCCGGAAGGCTGGCGGGTGGTCGCCGCGCATGTCAGCCTGATGCCTCCCACGCCGTGAGACACCGCACCGCGGGTCAACGAAGCGTGATGGCCGATATTGGGCCGGCGACGATGGCGACGCTGCCGCCCGAACTTGGTAGGATACTGAAAATCCCTGGCAGACTGCGCGCAACCACCGCATGAACCCGTTCAACCAATTGTTGCCGGAGGGGCCGCAACTGCAGCCGGGTCTCTGCACGCTGGTTGATGCGGATATTGCATACATTCATCTTATCTCGGATATTGCGACGGGTCTCGCTTATTTTTCCATCCCCGCCGCGCTCCTCGTCTTCGTCCTGCGCCGCCGCGACCTGGCCTATCCCTGGGTCTTCGGCCTCTTCGCGATGTTCATCATCGCCTGCGGCGCGACGCATCTCATGCATGCCTGGACGCTGTTCAGTCCGGACTATGTGACCGAGGCGCTGATCAAGCTGATCTGCGCCGCCGTTTCCGTCACCACCGCCATCGTGCTCTGGCCGCTGCTGCCCCGCCTGCTGGCCCTGCCCAGCCCCGGCGCCCTGGCGCGGGAGGTGGAGGAGCGCCGCGCCGCCGAAGCCCGCGCCCTGGCCAGCGAGGCCCGCGTCACCGCCTTCATCGATAATCTGGCGGAAGCGCTGTTCGTCATCCGCATCAACGGCGCCGACGATTTCGTGGTGGAGACGGTGAACCCCGCCTTCGAGCGCCTGTTCGGCCTGCGCGGGGCGGACATCGCGCAGCGCCCGGTGGCGGAAGTCATCGCCCCGCATCTGCTGGCCGCCGCCATGCCGCATTGGCAGCAGGCGCTTGAGACGCGCCGGCCGGTGGAATACGTGATGGATGCGGAGACGATGCTCGGCCCGCGCATCTGGCAGACCGTGCTGGTGCCGATGACCGGCGCGGATGGAACGGTGGAAAGCCTGCTCGGCTCGGCGCGCGACATCACCTTGACCCGCCGCCTGCAGGCCGACCTGCTGCAGAGCGCGCGGCTGGCCACGGTGGGCACCATGTGCGCCGGCCTGGCGCATGAGACCAGCCAGCCGCTGAATGCCGCGACGCTGTGGCTGCGCAACGCCCGGGCGGCCGCGGCCGAGCTGGGCCCGGCCGATCCGGCGGCACGGCTGGGCACCGCGCTCGGCGTCATCGACAGCCAGCTGCGCCGCGCCGGCGATCTGGTGGCGCGCATCCGCGCGCTCCCCGGCGCGGAGTCCGGCGCGGCGCAGGTCTTCGACGCCGCGCGCTGCGCCGCCGCCGCGGTGCGCACGGCGGCCGGGCAATATGCGCCGGAGCGCATCGACGTGGTGCTGCGCAGCGATGTCGCCTCGCTCCCCGTGCAGGGCGTGCCCGCGCGCCTGGAACAGGCCTTGTTGCAATTGCTTTCCAATGCCCGTGACGCGGTGCAGGACCGGCGCCTGCGTGATCCGGATGCGGCGGCGGAGATCCTGGTGACCCTGGCCGAGGATGGCGGCGAGGCGGTGATCGAGGTGCGGGACAACGGCACCGGCGTGCCGGACGCCTTGCGCGATGTGATTTTCGACCCCTTCTTCACAACGCGCGACCCGGGCCGCGGCAGCGGCCTCGGCCTGCCGCTGGCGGCCGCCATTGCCCGCGCCATGGGTGGGCGCATCGATGTCCACAACCTGCCCGACGGGGGGGCTGTCTTCACCATGCGCCTTGCACTCGCCCAGCCACAGGACCGGATCGACCAGCCCGAGACGGTGCCTTGCTGATGGCCGCGCCCCGGATCCTCGTTGCGGAGGATGAGGGCCTGGCCGCCATGGCGCTGGAGGATGAATTGCTGCGCGAGGGCTATGCCGTGACTCTCGCCCCGGATGGCCTGGCCGCGCTGGAAGCCGCGGCGCAGGAGCCGCCGGACCTGCTGCTGACGGATCTGCGCATGCCGCGGCTGGATGGCTCCGCGCTGATCCGGGCGCTGCGCGCGGCGCGGCCCGACCTGCCGGTGGTGGTGATGACCGGTTACGCGCCCGCCGGCGGTGCCGCCGCCTTCGCCGCGGATGGCGAAGCGCCGATCAGCCTCTTCGCCAAGCCGCTCGACATGGACGCGGTGCTGGCAGAGCTTCGCAAGCTGCTGAACAGGCCATAGAAGACTTCCCGGCAGGGAAGGGGGCCGCATGCTGTTCGCGTTGACGGGGCGCGTGGCGCTGGTGACGGGCGCCTCCGGCGCGCTGGGCCGGCACTTCTGCCGGGTGCTGCACCAGGCCGGGGCGCGCGTGGCGCTGGCTGCCCGCCGGCCGGAGGCGGTGGCCGCGCTGGCGGCCGAACTGGGCGAGGGCGCCATCGCCGTCGCCCTCGACGTGACGCAGGAAGCCAGCATCGCCGCAGCGCTGGCAGCGGTGCAGGCGCGGCTCGGCCCGCCCGCCATCCTGGTGAACAATGCCGGCATCGCCGCGACGCGCCCCTTCCTGGAGCATACCGCGGCGGATTGGGACCAGGTGATGGCGGTCGATCTGCGCGGCGCCTTCCTGGTGGCCCAGGCCACGGCGCGGGCGATGGTGGCGGCGGGGCAGGGCGGGGCCATCGTCAACGTCGCCTCCATCCTCGGCGCGCGGGTGATCCCGGGCGTTGCCGGCTATGCCGCGGCCAAGGCGGGGCTGATCCAGCTCACCCGGCAGATGGCGGTGGAGCTTGCGCGGCACCGCATCCGGGTGAACGCCCTGGCGCCCGGCTACATCGCCACCGACATCAACGCCGATTTCTTCGCCAGCGAGCCCGGCCAGGCGATGGTGAAGCGCATTCCGCAGCGCCGGCTGGGCCAGGCGCAGGACCTCACCGGCCCACTGCTGCTGCTGGCCTCGGACGCCGGCGCGCATATGACGGGCAGCGTGCTGACCGTCGATGGCGGCCATTCCATCAACAGCCTCTAGGACACGCCCCGCATGGACTTCGCCCTGCCGCCCGAGATCGACGCCATCCGGAAGCGGGTGCGGCAATTCGTCGATGCCCGCCTGATCCCGCTGGAGGCGGACCGCGCCAGTTACGACGCGCACGAGAACATCCACCCGGACGTCCTGCAGCGGCTGCGCGCGGAAGCGAAGGCGGAAGGTCTCTGGGCGCTGCAGATGCCGAAGGCCCGCGGCGGCGGCGGCCTGCCCGTGGTCGGCATGGCCGCCTGCTACGAGGAGATGAACCGTTCCATCTTCGGCCCCGTCGTGTTCAACAGCGCCGCCCCCGACGACGGCAACATGATCGTGCTGGAGAAGGTGGCGACGGAGGCGCAGAAGGCGCGCTGGCTGCAACCCATCGTCGATGGCGTGGTGCAGTCCAGCTTCGCAATGACCGAGCCCGATGGCTGCGGCAGCGACCCGTCCCTGACCTACACAAGGGCGGAGAAGGTGCAGGGCGGCTGGCGCGTCACCGGGCGCAAGCACTACATCACCGGCGCCGGCGAATCGAAGCATTTTCTTCTGATTGCCCGCACCAGCGATGACGACCGGCGCGGCCTCACTTGCTTCCTGTTCCATGCGGACCAACCCGGCTGGCGCATCATCCGCCGCATCCCGATCATGGGGCCGGAGGAACATGGCGGGCATTGCGAGATCGCATTCGACGGGCTGGAGATCCCCGACGAGAATGTGCTGATGGGCGTCGGCGACGGGCTGAAGCTGACGCAGATCCGCCTCGGCACGGCGCGGCTCACGCATTGCATGCGCTGGCTCGGCATGGGTCGCCGCGCGCTGGAGATCGCCATGGAGCGCATCGCGGTTCGCGAAAGCTTCGGCCAGAAGCTGATCGACCGCGAATCCGTGCAGGGGCTGGTCGGCCAGGCGGCGATGGAGCTGGAAATCGGCCGCCTGCTGACCATGAAGGCGGCCTGGGTGCTGGACCAGGGCGGCTTTGCGCGCAAGGAGGTCTCGATGGCGAAGATCGTCGTCGCCGACGCGCTGCACAAATCCGTCGACACGGCGCTGCAACTGCTGGGCGCCCGCGGCTATTCCAAGGACACGCCGGTGGAGTGGATGTACCGCTACGCCCGCCAGGCCCGCCTGGTGGATGGTGCGAGCGAGGTGCACCGCATGGTGCTGGCGAATTTCCTGCGCCGCGAAGGCCGCGACTTCTTCCAGTGGGGCGCCCATGGATGAGGCCGCGCTGCGTGGCTGGCTGGCGCAGGCGAGTGGCGATGCCGGGCTGCGCATCACGGCGCTGACGCGGCTCTCCGGCGGCGCCATCCAGCAGAACTGGGCGCTGGACGTGGAGCTTGGCGGCGCGGCGCAGCGCTGGGTGCTCCGCACGGATGCGCCGGCCGTGCTTGCCGTCAGCCACACGCGGCCGCAGGAGTTTTCCCTGCTGAGCGCGGCGCGCGAGGCGGGCGTGACGGTGCCGGCGCCACTGTTCCTCTGCGCGGATTCTTCCGTCATCGGCCGGCCCTTCTTCGTGATGGCGCGGGTGGAGGGCGTGGCCGCGCCGCATCGCGTGGTGAAGGACGCGACGCTCGGCGGCGGCCGCGCCGCCTGCGTCGCGGCGCTGGGACGCGAACTGGCACGGATTCACGCGATCCGGCCGCCGCGCGCGGATCTCGGCTTTCTCGGCGATCCGCCGGCGGATGCGGCGCTGGCCGCCATCGCGGCGCTGCGCCGGCGCCTCGACGCCGCGGGCACGCCGCGGCCGGTGCTGGAATGGGGGCTGCGCGCGCTGGAACGCAAGGCGCCGCCGCCGCTGCCGCCGGTGCTCTGCCACAACGACTTCCGCACCGGCAACATCATGCTGGACGCGCAGGGCGTCGCCGCCGTGCTGGATTGGGAATTTGCCGGCTGGGGCGACCCGCATGCGGATCTCGGCTGGTTCTGCGCGAAATGCTGGCGCTTCGGCCAGGTGGCGCAGGAGGCCGGCGGCATCGGCCCGCGGGACGCCTTCCTGGCCGGCTACGGCCTGCCCGTGGATGCGGGGCGGCTGCCCTGGTGGGAATTGCTGGCCACCATCCGCTGGGCCGTCATCGCCGCCGACCAGGCGGCGCGGCATCTTTCTGGCCAGGAGCGCAGCCTGGAATTGGCGCTGACCGGCCACATGGTGCCGGAGCTGGAATGGGACGTGCTGGCGATGGCGGAGGCGCTGTGATGCTCGAAAAGCCGGACGCGCAGAACCTTCTCGCCACCGCCCGCGCCGCGGTGCTGGAGGAGATCCTGCCGGCGCTGCCGCCGGACAAGGCCATCCTCGCGCGCATGGTCGCCGCCGCCATCGGCCTGGCATTGCGGGAGACGACGGCGGGCCAGGATTGGCAGGATGCGCTGCAGGCGCGGCTGCGCCGGCTGGTGGCGGCGCCGGAGTCGCGGTTGCTGGAACGCCTCGCGGCGGAGATCCGCGAAGGCCGCCACGACCCCGGCACGCCGCGCCATGCCGAGGTCGCCGCCTGGCTGCGCGACCATGCCCGGCTGCGGGCGACGATCAGCGCGCCGCGGGCCCTGGGCTGAAGCCCGCCCCCGCATGTTCGTCGAGCCGCGGCGCACCGCGCGGCGGCAGCGGCCGCACGCCGTCGAAGCTGATCGGCGTGGCAACGACGGCAAAATCCTCGCCCGGCGGCGTCGCCAGCATCGCCATCGCCGCCGCCTGCGGCTCCGCCAGCATGTCTTCCACGGTGTTGATCGGCGCGCAGGGCACGCCGGCTTCCACGAGCAGGCCGAGCCATTCGACGCGGCGGCGTGTGCGCATGATGTCGCGGATCATCGGCAGCAGCGCCGCCTGGTTCGCCAGGCGGTCGCGATTGGTGACGAAGCGCGCATCCGCGATCCATTCGGCATGGCCGAGAACGCGGGCAAACTTGCCGAACAGCCGGTCATTGCCGCAGCAGACCAGCAGCGGTGAATCGGCGGCGTCGAAGGCTTCGTAGGGCACGAAGCCGGGATGGCCGGAGGCATGGCGCACCGGCTGCTCGCCGAGGTTGACGAAGGCCGAGACCTTCTGGTTGGCCCAGGCGAAGGCGGTCTCGAAGAGGGAGGTGTTGATCACGCAGCCGCGCCCCGTCGCCTCCCGCTGCCGCAGCGCTGCCAGGGCGCCGATCACCGTCCACATGCCGGTGCCCTGGTCCACCACGCTCGCACCCATGCGTACCGGCTTGCCGCCCGGCTCGCCCGTGATGGAGGACAATCCGGAAAAAGCCTGCAGCAGCGGCTCATAGCCCGGGTGGTCCTTCATCGGTCCGCGATGGCCGAAGGCGCCCATCTCGCAATAGATCAGGCGGGTGTGCCGCGCCGTGGTCTCCGCCCCGCCCAGGCCGAGCGTTTCCGGCACGCCCGGGCGCATGTTGTGCAGCAGGATATCGGCCTGTTCGAGCAGCCCGTGCAGCGCCGCCATGCCCTCGGCGGATTTCAGGTCCAGCGCGACGCTGCGCTTGCCTCGGTTGAATTCGTGAAACACCAGCGCATCGCCGCGGCGAAAATCGCGGCCCATCTGCCGCGCATCGTCGCCGCCCTGCGGCTTCTCCACCTTGATCACATCGGCGCCGAGATCCGCCAGGATCGCGCCCGCATAGGGGCCGGCGAAGACCTGGCCGATCTCGACCACCTTCAGCCCATCCAGCGGCTTCACGCGGCGAGACCCTGGCTGGCCCGGTATTTGGCGAGTGACCCCGCATGCATGACGCGGCCGTTCAGGCGGCGGCCGATCAGGCGCTCCGCCATGCGGGCGCATTCCACCAGCGCCTCCAGGTCGATGCCGGTCTCGATGCCGAGTTCGTGGCACAGGAACACCAGATCCTCCGTGCACACATTGCCCGCCGCGCCGGCATCGCCATGCGCCGCGAAGGGGCAGCCGCCCAACCCCGCCACGCTGCTGTCGAACAGGTCCACGCCCATCTCCAGCGCCGCCAGCACATTGGCGGTGCCGAGGCCGCGCGTGTCATGCAGGTGCAGGCCGATCCGCACATCCGGCAGCGCATCCCGCACCAGGCCGACCAGCCGGCGCGTCTGCTCCGGATTGCCCCAGCCCATCGTGTCCGCCAGGAACACCTGCCCGAGCTTCTCGCCGCGCTCGGCACAGATGTCATGGGCGTAGCGCGCGAGGTCCACCACGCGCGCCGGCGGGATGTCGCCCTCATAGTTGCACCCGAAGGCGGCCATGATGATCGCGTAATCCGGCTTCACGCCGGCTTCCGCATAGCGGTCCAGCCAGCCCTTCTGCCGCTCCGCCATCTCCGCCGCCGAGCAGCGGTTGTTGCGCTGCGCGAAGGCATCGGAGGCGTAGAGCGAGATCTTGCCGAACAGGTCCACCGTCCCGGTTTCCCGCGCGCGCGCAAAACCCTGCTCGTTCAGCCACAGCCCGGAATAGGCCACGCCCGGCCTGCGGCGAATGGCGGCGAAGAATTCGGCGCTGTCGGCCATCTGCGGCACATGCTTCGGGCTGACGAAGCTGGCCACCTGAATGTGGTGTAGCCCGGTTTCCGCCAGCGCCTCCACCAGCTTCACGCGCTCCGCCAGCGGGAAGATGGTCTTCTCGATCTGGAAGCCCTCGCGCGGGCCTTCCTCGCGGAACTCCACCCGTTTCGGCCGGTCGGACATGCGGTTCCCCTCCGTTCTCCCGCGCAAACTGGACCGGGGCCGGGGGACGTTCAAGGCGCCGGCAGGATGCGCCCCGTGCAGTCGCCGAAACCGATGGAGGCAAAGCCTTCCCGCACCGCGCGGGCGCGCAGCGTCACCTCGTCGCCATCCTCCAGGAATCGGCGCGTCTCGCCGGAAGGCAGTTCCAGCGGCTTGCGGCCGCCCTGGCTGATTTCCAGCAGCGAGCCGTCGCCCCCGGGGATCGAGATGGTGCCGCTGCCCAGCAGGTCGCCCGGCTGCAGGTTGCAGCCGCCGCAGGCGTGGTGCGCCACCATCTGCGCCGGCGTCCAGTACAGCCCCCGGGCATCGCCCAGCGACAGCCGATGCGCCGGCAGCCCCGCCTTGGCCAGGCCCGGCGTCATCAGCCAGACCTCCAGTTCCAGCGCCAGGGCGCCGTTCTCCTGATCGTCCTCGTCCCACAGATAGGCCATCGGCGCCGGGTCCCCGGCCGGCCGCGCCGGCTGCGGCACGCGGAACGGCGCCAGGGCCTCCGGCGTGATGATCCAGGGGCTGATCGTCGAGCCGAAATTCTTCGCCAGGAAGGGGCCGAGCGGCTGGTATTCCCAGCCCTGGATGTCGCGCGCCGACCAGTCGTTCAGCAGCCCATAGCCGGCGATATGGCCCGCCGCCTGGCCGATGCCGATGGGCTCGCCCAGCGCATTGCCCGGGCCGATCCAGATCGCCAGTTCCAGCTCGTAGTCCAAATTGCGGCTGGGGCCGAAGCTCGGCTCGGTCTCCGCCGCCGGCTTGCGCTGGCCGTTCGGCCGCCGCAGCGCGGTGCCGGAGGGCACGATGGAGCTGGCGCGGCCGTGATAGCCGATGGGCACATGCTTGTAGTTCGGCAGCAGTGGATTGTCCGGCCGGAACAGCGCGCCGACATTCGTGGCGTGCTGGATGCCGGCGTAGAAATCCGTGTAGTCGCCGATCCGCGCCGGCAGGTGCAGCTTGCAGCGATCGGCCTCGTGCAGCAGGGGGCCCAGCGCCGCCTCGGCGTCGGCGCCTTCCGCCAGCAGGGCCGAAAGCTGCGCCCGCAGCGCCTGGCGCGGCGCCGCGCCGGCGCCGAGCAGCGCGTTCAGCGTGCCGTCGCGGCAGGCCGCCACCGCTTCCGCCGCCGCGCCGGTCAGCAGCCCGGCGGCGACCGCGCCGGCGAGGTCCAGCACGCTGTCGCCGATGGCGGTGCCGGGCCGCTTCGCCTCACCCTGCGGCGCGAAGATGCCGAGCGGCAGGTTCTGGAGGGGAAAATCCGGGTGCCCGTTGGCCGAGGCGACGCAGCTGCGCCGGGCCGCGTCGTGGGTGGCGTCGATCATGCCGGTCACCGCCGCGCCGGGTCGAATTTCTTCACCAGGCCGGACCAGCAGGCCTCGTAATCCGGCTGGCGTTGCGCGGCGCCGGCGGCGAAGGCGGTCAGGCGCTGCGGCAGCCGGGTCTCGAACATGAAGGCCATGGTGTTCTCCAGCTTGTGCGGCGCAAGCGTCGCGGTGCTCGCCTTCTCGAAGGCCTCGGCGTCCGGGCCATGCGGCAGCATGCAATTGTGCAGGCTGAATCCGCCGGGGACGAAGCCCTGCGGTTTGGCGTCATACTGGCCGAGGATCAGGCCCATGAACTCGCTCATCAGGTTCATGTGGTACCAGGGCGGCCGGAAGGTGTTCTCCGCCACCATCCAGCGCTCCGGGAACAGCACGAAGTCGATGTTCGCCGTGCCGGGGGTTTCCGACGGCGCGGTCAGCACCGTGAAGATCGACGGATCCGCATGGTCGAACAGCAGCGGCCCGACCGGGGAGAACCGGGCCAGGTCGTATTTGTAGGGTGCGTAATTGCCGTGCCAGGCGACCACATCGAGCGGCGAGTGCCCGATCTCCGCCTGCCAAAGCTGCCCGCCCCACTTCACCACGACGCGATTCGGCCGTTCCACATCCTCAAAGGCCGCGACGGGCGACAGGAAGTCGCGCTGGTTGGCCAGGCAGTTGGCGCCGATCGGTCCGCGCTCGGGCAGGGTGAAGGCGCCGCCGTAATTCTCGCAGAGATAGGCGCGCGCCGGCTGCTCCGCCACCAGTTCCACCCGGAACTTCACGCCGCGCGGCAGCACCGCGATCTCCCCGGGCGCCGCGTCGATCACGCCGAACTCGGTGCGCAAGCGCAGCCGCCCCTGCTGCGGCACCACCATCATCTCCGCATCCGCATTCCAGAAGGTCTCGTCCACCATGCTGCGCGTCACCAGCACGATGCTGGCCGCCATGCCGGTCTGGGAGGCGACGTCGCCGCAGGTGGTGATGGTGTGGATGCCCTCCAGGAAGGTCATCGCCCGGTCGGGGATCGGCAGCGGGTCCCAGCGCAGCGGCTGGATCGGCAGGCCGGTTTCCTCCATGCAGGGCGCGCTGCGCCACAGGCCCGGATCGCGCGGCGCGAAGCGGCCGATATGCGCCACGCTGGGACGGATTCGGTACAGCCAGGACCGCGCATTGCTGGCCCGCGGCGCGGTGAAGGGGCTGCCGGACAATTGCTCGGCATAGAGCCCATAGGCGCAGCGCTGCGGCGAATTGCGCCCGACCGGCAGGGCGCCGGGCAGGGCCTCCGTCTCGAAGCCATTGCCGAAGCCTGACAGGTAGCCGGCATTCGCCGTGCCGATGATCGCGGTTTGTGGGGTGATGTCCATGCGCGCGTCCTCCCTCCGCCCAGCATAGCGCATCGCGCCGCCAGGGGGATGCGGCAGAAAGGGGGTGCTGGACGCGCGCGCCGCGGGGCGGCACCTTGCCGGCCGCAAACAGCCGGGGACAGACACGGACATGAGCCTGCGCGGCAGCGCCTGCATCGTCGGCGCCTTCGAACATCCCACCCGCAAGGCGGAGGACAAATCCGTCGCCCAGCTGCATGCGGAGGTCGCCTTCGGCGCCCTGGCCGATGCCGGGCTGACCGCGGCGGATGTCGACGGCTATTTCTGCGCCGGCGACGCCCCCGGCATGGGCCCGCTTTCCATGGCGGATTATCTGGGCCTGGACCGGCTGAGCCATGTCGATTCGACCGATATCGGCGGCAGCTCCTACCTGGCGCATGTGGCGCATGCGGCGGCCGCCATCGCGCTGGGCCGCTGCAACATCGCCCTCATCACCCTGGCCGGCCGGCCGCGCAGCGAGGGCATGGCCACCGGCACCGCCGCCCGTGCCCAGAACGCCAGCGTGCCGGACGATGCCTTCGAGATCCCGATGGGCCGCACCGTTGCCGGCAGCTACGCGCTGTGCGCCATGCGCCACATGCACGAATTCGGCACCACCAGCGAGGACCTGGCCTGGATCAAGGTGGCGGCCAGCCAGCACGCCCAGCACAACCCGCACGCCATGCTGAAGAAGCCGGTGACGGTGGAGGAGGTGGTGAATTCGCCCCTGGTGGCAGACCCGCTGCATCGCCTCGATTGCTGCGTCATCTCCGATGGCGGCGGGGCGCTGGTGGTGGCCCGGCCGGAGATCGCGCGGTCCCTGAAGCGCCCGGTGGTCAGCATCCGCGGCACGGGTGAGGCGGTGAAGGGCCAGTTCGGCGGCTATCCGGACCTCACCTTCTCCGGCGCCCGCTTCTCCGGCGCCCGGGCCTTCGCGGAGGCCGGGGTGACGCCGGCCGACATCCGCTACGCCAGCATCTATGACAGCTTCACCATCACCGTGCTGATCCAGCTGGAAGACCTCGGCTTCTGCGCCAAGGGGGAGGGCGGGCGCTTCGTGCGCGACGGCAACCTGATCTCCGGCGTGGGAAAGCTGCCCTTCAACACCGATGGCGGCGGGCTGTGCAACAACCACCCCGCCAATCGCGGCGGCATGACCAAGGTGATCGAGGCGGTGCGGCAGTTGCGGGGGGAAGCGCATCCGGCGGTGCAGGTGGCCGATTGTGGCCTGGCGCTGGCGCATGGCACGGGCGGGCTGCTCGGCCATCGGCATGGCAGCGCCACGCTGGTGCTGGAACGGCAGTGAAGGAGGCCACGGAGATGACCGAACGCAGCATCGCCGCCCCCGTGGTGGACCCCAGCACCAGGCCCGTCTGGGAAGCGGCGGCCGCTGGTCGGCTACTGCTGGGCCTGTGCCGGGACACCGGCCGGCACTTCCACTACCCGCGCCCCGTCTCGCCCTTCACCCTGTCCGGCAATGTGGATCTGGTGCCGGCAAGCGGGCTGGGCACGATCTACAGCTTCACCGTGATGCGCGTCGCCCAGCCCTATGCCTGCGCCTATGTGGAACTGGCGGAGGGGCCGCGCATCTTCACCAACATCGTCGATTGCGCCTTCGAGGAGATCCGCATCGGCATGAAGGTGCGGGTTGTGTTCCGGCCGAGCCAGGCGGCGGACGGCACGCCGGGCGCGCCGGTGCCGATGTTCGCGCCGGCCTGAGGCCACCCTACATCCCGGGCGAGCGCGCCAGGGGGGACTGGTCCGGATCGGTGCAATGGGCGGGCGAGCCGCGGCAGGCGGCGCGCACCGTGTTGGCCACATCCCGGGCGCTGCACGCGGCGGCGAGGAGGAGAAGCAGCAGCAGGATCGCGTTGCGGGGCATCGGCGGTCTCATCCCTGAATGGTGCCATCCTAGGCCAGTCCTCCCCGCCATGCGCCTGGGCGACCGCGTATCGCTTCTCCTCATGCGGGGTTGCCGGATTCACGATTTATCAACTATTGCGTGTCCAGTCTGAGTGGCCACACCGCAGGCGAGTGGTATGGGCCGGACCTCGTCGGGCCTGCTCGCCTTCCCGCCACGCGGTGTGGCAGAGGCTTCACCCGTGGCGGTAGGTCGGACCGGAAAAGCCGGGAGGGCCTTGCGCCGGAATCGACAGCGCCATGATGGCTGATCTGACCCGCTGGTTGTCCGCCCCGGTCGTGCCTCTGCCGACTGGCGCCGACCGGGCCATTGCCGCGGTGCTGCCGGAAGCGGCGCTCGCCATGCCCGAACAGTTGGTGCCCCAACAATCCGCTTCGCTGCCGCTCGGAGAACTGGTCGCGCTGGCCGATCTGGGCATCGGCGCCGCCTGTCTGGCCGGCTGCCTGGCGCTGGTGCGGCTGTGCCTGCGCCGGCCGGGCCTGCGGCAGCGCCCACTGCCCTGGCTGCTCGGCATCTTCCTGCTGCTCTGCGGTGCCGCCAACCTGATGGATGCCTTCGGCGCCGGCCCCGGCGCGCGCGCCGCCATGCGCCTCGCCACTGCCGCGGCCGGGCTGGCCGCCGCCCTGGCGCTGTGGCGCCTGCTGCCGCATCTGCTGCGCCTGCCCTCCGTATCCAGGCTGCGCAGCGCCGACCAGGCCCGCGCCGAAGCCCGCCGCCGCGCCAGCTTCGAGCATTCGCCCGTGCCGCTCTTCACCCTGGCCCCGGACCAGACGGTGGCCGACATCTCCAATTCCTGGCTCAGCCTGCTGGGCTATGCGCATGCCGAGGTGGTGGGCCGCCCGCTGCAGGACTTCCTGCCGCCCGACCAGCCCCTGGAATGGACCGCCGCCGAACGCGCGGCGCTGGCGGCCGGCGAGCCTTGCGAGCGCGAACAGCGCTTCCGGCACGCCGATGGCCGGACCCTCGACGCGCTGGTGACGGTGCGGCGCGAGCAGGGCGCGGTGGCGCCGAACCTGACCTGCGTGCTGGTGGACATCACCGCCCGCAAGCGGGCGGAGGCGGCACTGCGCACCAGCGAGGCGCGGCTGCGCCACGCCCAGAAGATGGAGGCGATCGGCGGCCTGGCCGCCGGCGTGGCGCATGATTTCAACAACATCCTGCAAAGCGTCGTCGGCGCGCTTGAGATGGTGCTGGAGGAATTGCCGCCCGGCACCGCGGGCCACGACTATGCCGCCGTGGCGCTGGGCGCGGCGGAGCGCGGCTCCTCGCTGACCCACCACCTGCTCTCCTATGCGCGCAAGCAGTTGCTGCAGCCGCGCCACATCCCGCTGGAGCCCTTCCTGGCGGATCTGCGCAAGCTGCTGATGCGCACGCTGGGGCCGCATATCGAGGTCTCGGTCCAGGCCGGGGAGGTGCCGGGGCTGCTGGCGGATCCGGGCCAGTTGCAGACCGCGCTGCTGAATCTGGCGATCAACGCCGCGCACGCCATGCGCCAGGGCGGCACGCTGCGCATCACCGCCCGGCTGCATGCGCCGCAGGCGGCACGATGGGTCTGCCTCAGCGTCGCCGATAGCGGCGCGGGGATGGATGCCGCCACCCTGGCCCGGGCGGTGGAGCCCTTCTTCACCACCAAGGGGCGGGATGGCAGCGGGCTCGGCCTTTCCATGGTGCAGGGCTTTGCGGAACAATCCGGCGGGCGCCTGCAGATCCAGAGTGTGGTCGGCCAGGGCACCCGGGTGGATCTCTGGCTGCCGGCGGCGGAGGCGGCGCCGGTGGAACGTCCCGCCGCGGCCCCCGCCCCGGCGGCCTCCGGCCGGGTGCTGCTGGTGGACGATTCACCGGACGTGCTGCTGATCACCGGCACGCTGCTGGAACGCGCCGGCTTCAGCGTGGCCCGCGCCGCCAGCGGCGACCGGGCGCTGGAGTTGCTGAGCCAGTCGCCCTTCGATGCGCTGGTGACGGACTACGCCATGGCGGGCCTGAATGGCGCCGACCTCATCACGGAGGCGCGGCTGATGCGGCCGCGACTGCGCACCCTGCTCATCACCGGCTTCGCCGACCAGCGCTACGCGGACCGGCTGCCGCCGGGGACGCTGGTGCTGCACAAACCCTATCAGCGGCAGGACCTGCTGGCGGCCATGAACCGCATCCTGCAGCCGCAGCAGGGCAGCGTCATCTGAGCGAGGCGGCCGGCAGCCCGGACCGCGCCGATGGAAGCGCGGAGCATGCCCCATCGCCCCGTTCCCCGGCATTTCCAGGAAACATCTGATTTCATTACAAGAAATCGTTCAGACTATTCCATCTGAACGCATGCCGCGGTAGAGCCGATTCACCGCAAGCGAGGACGGTGAAACGGCTACAGCTTATTGTTCCGACGCATGTTCCGAGTCGCCTTGCGAAGCCGCAAGGCTTGAAATTGCTCTAGCGGCAGACCCGGCGGTCCACCCAGCGCAGCCGGAGGCGGCCGAAGCGGTCGCGGAAGCGAACGCGCTGGCGCTCGATCCAGCAGCGCGGGCGGCGGCGGCCGGGCGGCGGGCGGTATTGCACCGGCTGCGCGCGGTTCCCCGCCGCGTCGGGCGCGGCAGGTGGAAGCGCGGCGCGGGCCCGGGCCCTGGCGCCGCCAGCGAAAAGCCCCGCCAGGCCGGCCAGCAGAAGGTGTCGACGTTCCATGCCGGGATCCTCCGGTGATGCACGGGCATCAGAACGCCGGAAGATGTCCGAAAGCCGTCGCCGCCGCGGCGATCCCTTGATGAACCGCCGGTGTCAGTTGAACAGCGAACTGACCGAGGATTCCTCGCTGATCCGCTTCATCGCCTCGGCCAGCAGCTGGGCGATGGTCAGCTGCTTGATGTTGCGTGAAACCCGCACCGCCTCGGTGGCCAGGATGCTGTCCGTCACCACCATGTGCTCGATCTGCGCGGCGCCCACGCGGGCCACGGCGCCGCCGGAGAAGACGCCATGCGTCACATAGACGCTGGCGGATTTCGCGCCGTTCTTCAGCAGCGCCTCCGCCGCATTCACCAGCGTGCCGCCCGAATCGACGATGTCGTCCACCAGGATGCAGTCGCGGCCTTCCACCTCGCCGATCACGTTCATCACCTCGGAGACGCCGGCGCGCGGCCGGCGCTTGTCGATGATGGCGAGGTCGGTGTGGATGCGCGCCGCGATCGCGCGCGCGCGGACCACGCCGCCGACATCGGGGGAGACCACCATCAGGTCGCGCCCGGCGAAGCGTTCCTGGATGTCGCGCGCGAACAGCGGCGCGGCGAACAGATTGTCGACCGGCACGTCGAAGAAGCCCTGGATCTGCCCGGCATGGAGATCCATGGTCAGCACGCGGTGCGCGCCGGCTTCCACGATCAGGTTCGCCACCAGCTTGGCCGAGATCGGCGTGCGGCTGCCGGATTTCCGATCCTGCCTTGCATAGCCGAAATAGGGGATCACCGCCGTGATGCGCCGCGCGCTGGCGCGCCGCAGCGCGTCCAGCATGATCAGCAGCTCCATCAGGTTGTCATTGGCCGGGTAGCTCGTGGACTGCACCACGAACACGTCCTGGCCGCGGACATTCTCATGAATCTCGCAAAAGATCTCCATGTCGGCGAAGCGGCGGACGGAAGCCTGGGTCAGCGCGATGCCGAGCGCCGCGGCCACCGCCTCGGCCAGCGGGCGGTTGCTGTTGCAGGCGATGATCTTCATGGCGAGCGCGAACCCCGGAAGAAGGCGTGCGGGAAGGGCGGGCGCGGCCGCGGCCAGAAACCCGCCACCGACGCGGGGGTAGGTAGCAACGTGACGTTTGAGTGTCCATCGCGACAAGATGACCGTGACGCATGGCCGCCCCGCAGGACCCGCCCGCTTCCGGCGCATTTCCAAGCCTTGCGGCGTCGAGGGGCGGTGAACCGGCGCTGGCGCACCATGCGTGCGGATGGGATGATCCGAACGCATTTCCTGCCTTGGAATCAGAGACTTCTAGGGCATGAGCAGCGTTCAGGCGAACGCGGCGTTCTCTAGCGCGGCCGTGGCGCGCCGGCGCTTCCCGCCGGTGGCTCGGCCGCCGCCGCGGCCGGGAAGCCGCCGGCATTGAACACCACGTCCCGCACGCCGCCGGAGGCTTCCTCCGCCACCACGAAGGCGACATCGCCCCACAGCCCGGAAAGCGTGCCGGCCGGCACCTCGTTCAATTGCAGCACCCGGCCCAGATCCTCGCCATCGCGGCGGGAGACGACCCAGACGATCTCGACCCGCTGCTGTCCGCGGCCGGAGGGCACCACCGTGACCTCCCCCTGCACCGCGAATTGCGCGCCCTGCGCGGCGTCCTGCACCTGGAAGCCCAGGCCCGCCAGGCTGTCGCGCATCCGCGCCGTCAGGCTGGCGTTGCCATCGCCCGGCGCACCGCGCACCGGCAGCAGCCGAAGCACCGGCGCGCCGCCGCCGGAAGCCCGCTCATCCCCCGTGCGGCGCTGCGCATCGATGCGGCCGACCAGATCGGCGAGCTGGGGCGCGACCTCGGCCGCGATCCGGCGGTGCAGCGGGTTGCCGCCCTCCACCCATTCGCGCACCGCCACCGGCTGGCCCACCAGCATTCCCAGCGCCCGGCCATCGGCGTCCCGCAGCGCGAAGCGCGGCACCACCATCTCCGCCTGCCGCTCCGCCGCCGTCACCACCTGCCAGTCCAGCGGCAGGCCGCTGCCGGCCACCGCCGGCACGTCCTGGGTGGCCAGGGCATCGGCCAGCGCCGCCGCCAGGCTGCCGGCATCCGCATCGGTCATCAGCGCGAGGGTCGAGGGCACCACCGCCACCCGGTAGCCCGGCGGCTGGCGCAGCCGGCGGGCCACGGCGCCGGGCCGGCCGCGGAAGGGCTGCGGCAGCGTGCCGCAGGCCGCCAGCACCAGCAGCGGCGCCAGCAGCAGCAGGCGCCTAGATGATGACACAGGAGGCCAACAGGGTCAGGAACATCAGCACCACGAACATGACGACATAGGGCATGGGCTCATCCCGGCGGCAGGGCAATGGCCGATAGCTGGTGGCCCAGCGGCCCGCCGCCAGCCAGGGTCCGCCGGCGATGGCTGAAGAAGCGGCTTTCCTGCGCCAGCGTGTCCTGGAACAGCGCCGCAGGGGCGCCGGTGCCGGCTTCCCGCAGCCGGGCCAGGCAGTAGCCGGCCAGGTCGAACTGCCAGCGGTCCGGCCGCTGGCCGGGGCCGAAGAAGCGCGCATCGGCCGCGGCGCGGGTCAGCACCGCCTCGCGCAGGTCCGGCCCCACCTCGTAGCTGTCCTGGCCGATGCAGGGGCCGACGGTGGCGGCGATGTCCGCCCGGCGGGCACCCAGCGCCTCCATCGCCTCCAGCGTTGCCTCCAGCACGCCGGCCACCGCGCCGCGCCAGCCGGCATGGGCGGCGCCGATGACGCCCGCCCTGGCATCCGCGAACAGCACCGGTGCGCAATCCGCCGTGAGGACGCCCAGCGCCTGGCCGGGGCGGTCCGTCACCAGCGCATCGGCGGTGGGCCGCGCCGCCTCGGTCCAGGGGGTGCGCGCATCGGCCACGGCCGTGCCATGCACCTGCACCAGGCCCAGCAGCGCCCCCGGCGCCACGCCCAGCACCCGGGCGCAGGCAGCACGGTTGGCGCGCACCCGGCCCGGGTCGTCCTGGCCCGAGAGCGAACAGTTCAGTGCGGCATAGGGGCCTTCGGAGACGCCGCCCTCACGGGTGAAGAAGCCATGCGGCACCGGCAGGCCGGCGGCGAGGAAGCCGGGGGAGATCACGATTCGAATCCGGGCAGGGTGGGCAGGGCAGGGTCGCAGACGGCCAGCGCCTTGAACAGCCGGCCCATGCCTTCCGCCGCCACCAGCCGCTCCGCCCCCGACAGGATCTCCCCGGCCAGGCGCGGCCGGGCCTGGGCCAGCTGCGCGGCGCGGGTCATCAGGCCCAGCCTTTGCAGGAACAACCCCTGCGGCAGCGGCCCGGCCACCGCCGCCCCGGCCGCCCGCGCCACCTGCGCCAGCGCCGCGAAATCGACATGCGCCGTCAGGTCGGCGCTGCCCGGATCGGCCAGCGGGTCCAGCCCCGTCGCCTGGCCGCGCACCGCCTGCAGGCTTTCGCCGAAGCCGGATTCGGCCGGCCCGTAGTCCAGGAAAAGCGCCGCGCCGCCCTGCGCCGCAAGCCGCCCGGCCAGAGCGGCGACAAGCGCCTGCGCGGCCTCCCCCACCTCCCGCACCGCGGCTTCCGGGGCGGGCAGGGGGGGCGGGTCCGCCGCCGGGCGTTCGACGAAGCCGCCCTCCGCCACATGGCGCTCCAGCCAGGCGCCGCCGCGGCCGACGAATTGGCGGATCGGCAGCGCGTCCAGGAACTCGTTGCCCAGCAGCAGCATCGGGCCGGGCGGCAGGGTTTCCAGCCCGTCATGCCAGGCGGTGACGGCATCGCCCAGCGCGCGCTGCTGCGCCTGGCGCAGGGCAGGGGAGGTCTCCACCAGGTGCAGCCGCAGCGCCGCGCGGCAATCCGGCGCCACCTGCCCCAGGGCGCGCAGCGCATCGGCCATCAACGTGCCGCGCCCGGGGCCGGCTTCCACCAGCAGCACCGGATCGGGCCGGCCCATCGCCTGCCAGACGATGGCGCACCAGGCGCCCAGCACCTCGCCGAAGGCCTGGGAGATCTCGGGCGCCGTGGTGAAATCCCCGGCGCGGCCGAAGGGGGTGGCGGGCCGGGCGTAATAGGCGGCGACCGCCCGCGCCATGAAGCGGTCCAGCCGCTCCGCCATCAGGCGGGCCTGGCCCGCAGCATCAGCACCGCACCCACCGCCAGCATGGGCACGGACAGCAACTGCCCCATGGTGATGCCGGCGAACAGAAAGCCGAGATGCGCATCCGGCTGGCGGAACACCTCCCCCACCATGCGCGCCACTGCATAGCCGGCCAGGAAGGCGCCGGTGACGAAGCCCTCCCGCGCGCGGATCGCCGGGATGCGGACCAGCACCTGCAGCAGGATGAACAGGAGCACGCCCTCCATCGCCGCCTGGTACAGCTGGCTAGGGTGGCGCGGCTCCGGCCCGCCGGTGGGGAAGACCATCGCCCAGGGCGCGTCTGAGACGCGCCCCCACAGCTCGCCATTGATGAAATTGGCCAGCCGCCCGAAGCCCAGCCCGATCGGCACCACCCCCGCCAACCGGTCGCCGAAGCGCAGTGCCGGGATGGATTGCCGGCGGCAGAACCACAGCGCGGCCAGGATCACGCCCAGCATGCCGCCATGGAAGGACATGCCGCCCTGCCACACATAGGCGGCCTCCCACGGTGCGGTGATGTAGTAGCCGGGGCGGTAGAACAGCACGTAACCCAGCCGCCCGCCGAGGATGATGCCGAGCGTCGCCCAGGTGACGAAATCGTCCAGCTGTTCCCGCGTGGCCGCCACCGGCGCCAGCGCCACCATGCGGCGCGCCAGCATCCAACCCAGCACGATGCCGGCGATATAGGCCAGCGCGTACCAGCGCAGCGCGAAGGGCCCGATCTGCACCAGCACCGGGTCGATGGCGGGGAAGGCAATCGCGAACATCGGCATCACCGGTGCGGGTCGGGGTTCAGCAGGAAGTCCCGCACATAGCGGCCGACGCCGTCCTCCAGCGTCGTGGCCGGCCGGTCGTAGCCCGCCGCGCGCAGCTTCGCCATCGGGGCCTCGGTGAAGTACTGGTATTTGCCGCGCAGGTCCGGCGGCATGTCGATGAAGTCGATGCGGTCGTTCTGGCCGAGCCCGGCGAATAGCGCCCGCACCAGGTCGAGGAAGCTGCGCGCGGTGCCGGAGCCGATGTTGAACAGGCCGGAGACCCGCGGGTTGTCCAGCAGCCACAGCATGGCGGCGACGCAATCCTCCACATGCACGAAGTCGCGCCTCTGCGCGCCATCGGCGTAGTCCGGCCGGTCCGAGCGGAACAGCCGGGCGGGCTCGCCGCGCGCCACCTCGTGGAATTTGTGGAACACCACGCTGGCCATGCGGCCCTTATGCGCCTCGTTCGGGCCATAGACGTTGAAGAAGCGCAGCCCCGCCCATTGCGGCGGTGCCGGGCGGCCGCGCGCCAGCATGTCCGCCACCCGCCGGTCGAAGGCCAGCTTTGACCAGCCATAGAGGTTCAGCGGCCGTAGCGCCGCCAGCGCCGCCGGGTTTTCATCATCGGCGAAGCCCAACGCGCCATCGCCATAGGTGGCGGCGGAGGAGGCATAGAGGAAGGGCACGCCGCGCCGGGCGCATTCCGCCCAGAGGTCCAGCGACAGCATCAGGTTGGTCTGCGCCACCAGGTCGCCATCGGTGGCCGTGGTGGCGCTGATGGCGCCGAGATGCAGCACGGCCGTCACCGGCGGATCCGCCGCCCAGAAGCCGGGCAGGGCTTCCGGCGGCAGGATGCCGGCGATGCCGTGCTTGGCCAGGTTGCGCCACTTCACGCCGTCGCGCAGCCGGTCCACCACCAGAACCTCCGCCCCCCGGTCACAGAGTGCGGCGACCAGGTTGGAGCCGATGAAACCGGCGCCGCCCGTGACGACATACATCGGCGGTTGTTCCCCAGCTTCGCGGCGCCTATCTGGCCGCGGGCGGGGTATAGGACGCAGGCTCGGCGCCGGACAAGGCGCGGGCGGATCGGCAGGAGCGCACATGGGCAGCGAGACGGGACAGGGCGGTGGCGGCGGGCCGGGCAGCGGTGGTGGCGCCGGGGGTGGCGCGGGTGGTCCGGGGCCGAAGCGCGGGCTGTTCGACGATCTGGCCGGCATGGCCGGCGGCGCCTTCTCGGTCCTCGCTGGCGCGCGGGCGGAGGCGGAGGCGATGGGCCGCGCGCAGCTGGAGGCGATGATCCAGCGCTTCGATCTGGTGCGGCGCGAGGATCTGGACGCGGCGCTGGAAGTCGCACGCCGGGCGCGCGAGCAGGCGGAGGCGCTGGAGGCGCGGGTCGCGGCGCTGGAATCGAAGCTGGCGGCGCCGGCCGAAGCGGCACCCGTGGAGTCCCCGCCACTTGCCGGGCTGGACGAAGGCGCGGCCTGAGCCGCCACGGGCAGCGCGCTGCTGCGTCTCCAAGCGGTGCTTGCGGTGCTGTTTCGCACCTGCGTAGTCTACCCCTTGTGGTGATTCGGGTGGGTCCCCCCCAAGGCGCGGGGGCAACCCCCTGAACGGGCGAAGGAGGTGCCGCGATGTCCGCTTATGTCGGATACGAGGAACGCGACCGGTCCGCGAACCCCCTCGATGTGCTGGAACAGATCGTCACGGCCAATGAATGGGCCTTCGATCGCCGCTCCGACAGCGAGATGGCGGCCGAGGCGCCGGGCAAATGGTGCGATTACGGCCTGTACTTCTCCTGGTCGCACGAAATCAGTGCCATGCACTTCTCCTGCACCTTCGACCTGAAGGTGCCGGCCGGAAAGCGGGAGCGGCTGTTCGAACTGCTGGCCCTGGCCAATGAGAAGCTGTGGATCGGCCATTTCGGCCTGGACAGCGACGATGGCGTGCCGGTGTTCCGCCATGCCGTGCTGCTGCGCGGCGCCCCGGGCGCCTCGGCGGAAAGCCTCGAGGACATGGTGGACATCGCCATCACTGAATGCGAGCGCTTCTTCCCCGCCTTCCAATTCGTGCTCTGGGGCGGCAAGCCGCCGGCCGAGGCGCTGCAGGCGGCGATGCTGGACTGCGTCGGCGAGGCCTGATCGCCCGGGGATCGCGGCCCGCAGGCGCCGCATCCCCAGGCTGGGCCCGGTGAGAAGGAAGGGCGTCGCCCGCCGGTTCGGCCGGTTGTGGCGGCGGCTTGCCAAGACGGGTCATGAAGGCGAGGCTCGGCGCCATGACCGACACCCTTCCCGACCTGTTGCTCATCGGCTGCGGCAAGATGGGCGGCGCCATGCTGGCCGGCTGGCGCGAACGCGGCCTGTCCCAGGTGCTGGTGGTGGACCCGCACGCGCCCAGCCCGATCGCCGGCGCGACGCTGCTGCGCGACGCGGCCGAGATTCCGCAGGGCTTCGCCCCCGCCGCGGTGGTGCTGGCCACCAAGCCACAGGAAGCGCCGGCCAGCCTGCCCGCCTATGCGCGCTTCGCCGGGCAGGCCGTGTTCGTCTCGATCATGGCGGGTAAGACCGTCGGCTTCATGCAGGGCCTGCTGGGGCCGGGCGCCGCGGTGGTCCGCGCCATGCCGAACACGCCCGCGGCGGTGCGCCAGGGCTTCACCGTGGCCTTCGCCGGCCCCGGCGTGGCCGAGGGCCAGCGCGCGCTGGCCGACACGCTGCTGGCGGCAACCGGGGCGGTGGACTGGGTGGCGGAGGAAAAGCTGCTGGACCCCGTGACCGCGGTATCTGGCGGTGGCCCGGCCTATGTCTTCCTGCTGGCGGAGCTGCTGGAGGCCGCGGCGGTGGAACAGGGCATTCCCGCCGACCTTGCCCGCCGCATGGCCCGCGCCACCGTCGCCGGCTCCGGCGCCCTGCTGGCCGCGAGCGCCGAGGATGCGGCGCAGCTGCGCCGCAACGTCACCAGCCCGAAGGGCACCACGGAACGGGCGCTGGCGGTGCTGATGGAGCAGGCCGCCTGGCCGGATGCCATCTCCCGCGCCATTGCCGCCGCCACCGAACGGTCGCGGGAACTGGCCGGCTGATTTCGCGCATTCCCCATTGGCGTCCGGCCCCTTCGCCCCCACCATGAAGGGCATGGATGCTCCCGACGATGCCAGGCTGCTGGACGCGCTGTTCACGGTGATCGCCACCGAGGGCTGGCGCGGGGTCTCGCCATCGCGGCTGCAGGCGGCCGGGGCGGGGCTGACGCCGGCCGAACTGGTGCGCCGCTTCCCCTCCCGCTTCGACCTGCTGCGGCTGCATGCGGACCAGGTGGCCGCCACCGTCGCCGCCGGCACCGTGCCGGGCCAGGGCGGCACGCCGCGCGACCGGGTGTTCGACGTGCTGATGCGCGGGGTGGATGCGCTGCTGGCGCACCGGGCGGGGATGCTGCGGCTGATCGCCGACATGCGCCGCGACGGCGTGCTCGCCATGGCGCTGGCGCCCATCCTGCAGCGCAGCATGGCGCGGATGCTGGACGCGGCGGAGCTCGATTCCAGCGGCCCGGCCGGTGCTGCGCGCGCCGCCGGCCTCGTCGGCGTCTGGCTGATGACCATCCGCGCCTGGGAGAAGGATGAGACCGCCGACATGGGTCCCACCATGGCGGCGCTGGACCGGGCGCTGGACCGGGCTGAACAGACCGCGCGCAGCCTGCGCCTCGGCCCCGGGGACCTGGCGCCCCCGCCGCCGGAGGCCTGATTCGCGCCAGGTTCCATCCTGCATGACAGGGTCCTGGGCAGTTCGCGGATTTTTTGTGCAGTGCGGTAAGGCACTGCTTCTACCCACCGGATCCCTCGGCTATAGACCGGGCGGTTCAGAACGCCCCCGAGCCATCAGGAGCCCGCCGCGATGTCCGACCGCTTTGGCATGAAGCCCGACGAGATGATGCGCATGCTGTCCGAGTTCCGCATGCCGGCGATGCCGGACATGGGCGGCCTGGCCGAGGCCCAGCGCCGCAACCTGGAAGCCCTGTCCCACGCCAACCGCGTGGCGCTGGAAGGCGCGCAGGCCGTCGCCCGCCGCCATATGGAGATCCTGCAGGCCTCGATGGCGGAGATGACGGATGCGATCCGCATGATGTCCGGCACGGAGAGCCCGCAGGCCCGCGCCGCGCGCCAGGCGGAACTCCTGAAGTCGGCCTATGAGCGGGCGGTCGCCAACATGAAGGAGGTGGCCGACCTGATCCAGACCTCCAACTCCGAGGCGCTGTCCGTGCTGAACAAGCGCTTCACCGAGGCGATGGACGAGGTGAAGACCCTGGTGGCCAAGCAGCAGGGCGGCTGATTCCTGACGCCCCTTTCCCGCCAGGGGGAAGGGGCAAACCTGTCGCTGCCGGCCGCAAGCGCACAAGCTGCGTCCGGATGATCCCATCTGGACTCAGCGTACCCTAGGGCGTTTTCAAGCCTTGCGGCTTCGCAAGGCCAGTCGGAAAATGCGTCGAAACAATGAGCTGGAGCCGTTTCACCGTCTTCGCTGGCGGTGAAACGGCTCTAGACCGGCAGGCGCACCCTGGCCCGGAGCCCGCCCAGCGGGCTGTCCTCCAGCACGATGTCGCCGCCATGCGCGCGCGCAATATCCCGCGCGATCGCCAGGCCCAGCCCGGTGCCGCCCGCGGTCAGCGTGGCGAAGGGGCGGAAGGCCTCTTCCCGCTGTGCCGCGGGGATGCCCGGGCCGTCGTCATCCACCGTCACCTGCGCCCAGGCGCCGGCCTCGCCGCGCGGAATCTCCGCCACGGCAACCGCGATGCGCCGGGCGTGCTTGCGGGCATTGTCCAGCAGATTGGCCAGGCAGCGCCGCAACGCATCCGGGCGCAGCGGCAGCAGCAGCGCCGCCGGCGCCTCCACCGCCACCTCCGCCCCATCGCGCCGCGCCTTCTGCGCCACGTCGCGGACGATGCCGGAAAGGTCCGTCGGCTGCGTCTGCTCCTGCGCCTCGCCGCGGGCGAAGGCGAGGTAGGAGGCGACCATGCGCTCCATCTCCTCGACATCCTCGGTGAGCGCCGCGATGTCCTCCTCCGCCTCCGCCCGGTGCGGCAGCATGGCGAGCGCCAGGCGCATCCGCGTCAGCGGCGTGCGCAGGTCGTGGCTGATGCCGGCCAGCATGTCCGTCCGCTGCGCCACGAAGCGGCGGATGCGGTCCTGCATCCGGTTGAAGGCGCTGGCCGCCTGGCGCACCTCCGCCGCCCCCTCCGGCTTCATCAGCCCGATGTCGCGGCCCAGGCCGAAGGCTTCCGCCGCGCCGGCCAGGCGGCGGATGGCGCGCACCTGGTTCTTCATGAAGATCGCGGCGACGCCGAACAGCAGCAGGGACGACCCGACCAGCCAGATGAAGAACAGGTACAGCGTGCCGGTGAACAGGCGCTTGCGCGGCGCCTCCACATGCAGCACGCCGTCCTCCAGCTGGATGCGGATGATCACGCTGCGGCGGTCGGACTGCCAGTCGGCGTCGAAGGGCCGCCGCACCCGCTCCGCCATCGCATGCGCCAGGTCGTCCTCCAGCGGCAGCAGGGGCAGGGAGGCGGCGCGGTCAGGCGTCGCGCCCAGATTGGCCCCGGCCTCGAAGGCCAGCGCCAGGTCCAGCCGCCAGGCGGATTCGCGGAACAGCCAGGCGCGGTCGGCGGGGTCAGGCATGCGCTGCATCATCTCGATGACCATGCCGATCTCGCCCGCCACGCCGCCGGCCAGGCGGCGGGAGATGACATCGAGATGCCCGCCATAGAAAAGTTGCAGCGCGACCCCCTGCAGGATCAGCAGCGGCAGCAGGATGATCAGCAGCGAACGGCCGAGCAGGCCGCGCGGCACCAGCGCCCGCAGGCTGTGGCCGAGGCCGGTCATCCGGGGGGCCGCCTCACGGGCCCGGCCGCAGCACATAGCCGCGATGGCGCACGGTCTGGATGAAGCGCGGCTCCCGCGGGTCGGGCTCCACCTTGCGGCGCAGGCGCGTCACCTGCACGTCGATGGCGCGTTCCCCGGCCTCCGGCGTGCCCAGCGCCATGGCGATGTCCTCCCGGCTCAGCACCTCGTTCGGCCGCTGCGCGAGCGCCAGCAGCAGCGCCTGTTCGCCGCCGGTCAGCCGCACCAGGCCCTCCGGCCCGCGCAGCTCCGCCCGCTGCGGGTCGAACCAGCGCGGGCCGAGCTGCACCGGCCCGGCGCTGGGCTCCACCGCCGGGGCCGGCGCGGCGCGGCGCAGGATGGTGCGGATGCGCAGCGCCAGTTCCCGCGGGTCGAAGGGCTTGGCCAGGTAGTCATCCACCCCGTGCTCGAAGCCGGTCACGCGGTCATCCGGCGCGCCGCGCGCGGTCAGCATCAGGATCGGCACATCCTGGCCTTCGCGCCGCAGGCTCTCGGTCAGCTCCAGGCCGGATTCGCCCGGCATCATCACGTCCAGCACCATCAGGTCGAAGGCGACGGAGGTCAGCGCGTGGCGGGCGGCGGCGGCATCCGCCGCGGCGGTGATGCGGAAGCCCTGCTCCGTCAGGAAGCGTTGCAGCAGGGCGCGCAGCCGCGCATCGTCATCCACCACCAGCAGATGCGGCGCATCGGCGGTCAGGGTCATCGGCCCTGCTCCGGCCCGGCTTCCAGCCGTTCCAGCGCCATCCGCGCCTCCGGCCCCATCAGCCCGCGCATGACGCGGCGGAAGCCCTCCACCGCCTGCGGGCCGGCTTCGCGATAGGCGCGCATCACCGTGTCCCGCTGCCGCTCGAACAGGCTGCGCTCCAGCGCCGCGCCCTTTTCCGTCAGCGTCAGCAGGCGCTGGCGGCGGTCGCTGCGGCCGGGGCTTTGCGTGACGAACCCATCCTCCACCAGCGGCGTCAGCACGCGGCCGAGCGACTGCTTGGTGATGCCGAGGATGCCCAGCAGGTCGCCCACCGTGATGCCCGGCCGGCGGCCGACGAAATGCAGCACGCGATGATGCGCGCGGCCCATGTCGAGCCCGGCGAGGATGGCATCGGCGCCGGCGGTGAAATCCCGGTAGCCGAAGAACAGCAGGTCCTGCGCCAGGCGCAGTTCCTCCTCCCGCAGGAACAGCAGGCTGCGGCCGGCGGTGGGGGCGGCGCGATCCTCCGTCGCCCGATCCTTGGGTGCGGCGAATGCCGCGAGGTCACGTTCCAGCGGCATGGCCGATCTGCGTTCCCATGAGCCTCCCCGCCCCCGGCCGGTCGGCCGGGGTGCGGCGCGTGGCGCGCCAGGATCGATATAGGGCAAGGCCCGCGCGGCGAGTAGCGATCCGGCCATCAATGCTTCATGCGGATTTTCTTGCCGGCCGGGGCGGATGCGGATAGCCTCCGCCTCAGGGAACAAAACAGGAAAACAGGAGCAGTCGGATGGGCATCAAGGACATTGCCGAGGATTTCGCGGCCCTCTGCAAGGCCGGCCAGCATGAGGAAGCCGGCGCCCGCTACTGGGCCGAGGAGGTGGTGAGCCGGGAGGCCATGGAAGGCCCGATGGCGGAGATGCGCGGCGTCGCCGCGGTGCGGGAGAAGAGCGCCTGGTGGTTCGCCAACCACGAGGTCCACAGCGCCACCACCGAAGGCCCCTTCGTCCATGGTGACCAGTTCGCCCTGCGATTCGAGATGGATGTCACGGCGAAGCAGACCGGCCAGCGCCTCCAGATGGCGGAAATCGGCCTCTACACGGTGAAGGATGGCAAGGTGGTGGAAGAACGCTTCTTCTACTGATCCCCCGGCGCCCGCTGCGCCGCGCTGCGGCGTGGCAGTGCCACGAGCCCCACCGCCAGCGGCAGCAGCCAGACGATCCGCGCCTGGTAGCGGTGGTGCGGCTTGGAGAGCGCGCCGGCCACCGCCGCATTGGCCAGCAGCGCCACCAGCGCGAAGGCGAGCAGGGCAAGATGGGCCGTCGGCCCCTGCCGCCAGGCGCGCCGGGCGAGCAGGGGCAGGGCGATCAGCGCCGCCAGCAGCACCGGCAGATGCGGCAGCAGCAAGGGCGCGGCCAGGGCGGGCAGGGCGCCGCGCGCCTGTGCCCCGGCATCGAACTGCGCCAGCTCCTCGGCCGGGAACTGCCCGGCGATGGCCCGGCGGGCGGAGGCCGCGAGGTGGTCGGGCACCAGCGTGTCGCCCACCTGCATCCGCAGCAGCTGCGCCAGCGCGTTGCGCGCCGCCGCCAGCGCCACCGCGCCGGGGTATTCGGCCAGGGTGGCGGCGACGATGGCCTGCGCCTCCGCCGCGCCGCGCATCGCGCCCATCGGCCGCGGCCCGCCATCGGCCTCCCGGTTCAGCGGGCTGGTCTCGTCCCAGAGGAAGGCGTCGCTGTCCATCGGCAGGCGGTCGGCGAAGGCGCACAGCCGCCAGCCGGCTGAAGGGCAGCGCGCCTGCAGCAGCCGCGCCGCCGGCCCGTCATCCTGCAGCCGCGCCAGCAGGAAGGCGGCGCCGTGCGGGGAGGGGGTGAAGCGCCCGAAGGCCAGCAGGTTGGCCGTGCACAGCAGCAGCACCGCCAGCGCCACCGGCGCCGCCGCCCGCAGCACCGGCGCCAGTCGCCGTGCCAGCAGCGCCACCAGGACCAGCAGGGCGAGCGAAAGCGGCAGATGCGACAGGTGGGCGGCCACCCCCAGCACCGCCAGGCCGCCCACCCACAGCGTCGCCCCCGGCCCCAGGCGCCCGAGGGCGAGCAGGAACAGCGCCAGCGGCACCAGCGCGGTGAAGGAATCCGGCATCAGCGTCGCCAGGAACCAGGGCGCGGCGGTCAGCCCGGCCAGCCCGGCACAGAGCGCCAGATGCCAGCCGGCATGGCCCCGCCCCCACAGCGCCGCCTGCGTCAGCCAGATGAGGTGGGAGGCAATCAGCCCCTGTGCCAGCACCGGCGCCCAGAGCGATCGCTGCCAGTGGAACAGGTGCAGGAAGGGGCCATAGGCCTGGGTCTTGTCCCAGGGCACCTCCGGCACCGTGGTGTGCAGCAGGTAGGAGACGGTGTCGATGAACACCAGCGGGTAGCCGTTCAGCCAGGACGGCCAGACCAGCAGCGCCCCGCCGAGCAGGATGGCCAGGCCGGCGGCCAGCGAATCGAGGGTGCGGAGCAGGGCCATCGGCGGGACCATCCGGGCCGCCACCAGCGGGGTCACGTGACGGCTGCGCGACCTTCCGCCCGCTCGTCGCCTCGTGATCGGGGCAGCAGCGCCAGGCCGGCCACCACCGGCATCAGCCAGAGAATCCGCGCCTCGTAACGCAGATGCGGCTTGGACAGGCCGCCGGTGGCCAGCGCATTGGCGGCGACGCCGACCAGCACACCCACCACCAGCCCGATCCGCCGCCGGTCCCCCAGCGCGCGCCACCAGGCGAACAGCGCCAGCCCGGCGCCGGCCAGCAGCACCGGCGCGTGCGGCAGCAGGAAGGGCGCGGCGGCGGCGGGCAGCAGGCCGCGCGCCTGCAGGCTGCGGTCATGGGCCGCGAGTTCCGCGGCCGGGAAGGCCTCCGCGATGCGCGGCCGCACGGCGGTGGCCAGGTGGGTGTCCACCAGCGTGTCCCCCACCGTGGCCAGCGCCATCTGGCGCAACGCGTTGCCGGCCATGGACCTGGCCACCGCCAGCGGATCGGTGCGCAAGGTGGCGGACACGATCTCCCGCGCCTCGGCCGAGAGCAGCGCTCCGCCCAGGAAGCGCGGCGTGCCGTCCGGCGCGCGGTTCACCGGGCTGTCCGGCTCCCAGAGGAAGGCATCGCTGTCCATCGGCAGGCGGTCGGCGAAGGCGCAGAGATACCAGCCGGCCTGCGGGCAGCGATCCCGGATCACCGCCGCCGCCGGGCCATCCGCCTGCAACCGGGCCAGCATGAACGTGGCGCCGTGCGGCGAGAGGGTGGCGCGGCCATGGCCCCACAGGTTGGTGGCCAGCAGCAGCAGGATGGCGGCCGCCATCGGCGCCAGGCCGCGCAGCACCGGCCCCGGCCGCCGCGCCACCAGGGCGATGAACACCACCACGGCCAGGGCCAGCGGCAGGTGCGAGAGATGCGCGGCGATGCCGACCGTGCCGAGCAGCCACAGCCAGAGCGTCGCGCCGCGGCCAGGGGCGGAAAATCCCAGCAGCAGCAGCGCCAGCAGCACGATGGGGGCGAAGACGTCCGGCATCAGCAGCGCGGCGGTGAAGGGCGCCGTGGTCAGGAAGGCGGCGCCGGCGCAGGCCAGCAGGTGCCAGCCGGGCGCAGCCGCGCCGCGCAGCGCCCGCTGCGCCAGCCACAGCAGGTGCGAGAGCGCCAGCCCCTGCGCCAGCAGCGGCCCCCACAGGGTGATGTTCCAATGGAAGGCGGCCAGCAGCGGGCCATAGACATGCGGCTTGTCCCAGATCACCAGCGGGCCACCCGGGGGCGGCGCGGTCTGGTGCAGGAAGGCGCCGGTGTCGCTGAACAGCAGCGGGTAGCCGTTGAGGAAGGCCGGCCAGACCAGCAGCAACCCGCCGCCCAGCAGCGCCAGGATGCGCAGGATCAAGCCGGCTTTGCCCAGCGCGCCGCGGCGGCATCATCCTCCGCCTTCGCCGCCACCCAGCGGCTGGCGCCATCGGCGAACTCTTCCCGCTTCCAGAAGGGGGCGGAGGTCTTCAGCCAGTCGATCAGGAAGGCACAGGCATCGAGGGCGGCGGCCCGGTGGGCGGAAGCGGTGAGCACCAGCACGATGGGCTCCCCCGGCACCAGCCGGCCGACGCGGTGGATCACGGTGCAGCCGGTCAGCGGCCAGCGCCCCCAGGCTTCCTGCGCGATACGCGCCAGGGCGCGTTCCGTCATGCCCGGGTAGTGTTCCAGCACCAGCGCCGCCAGCCCGTCATCCGCCCGGCACAGGCCGACGAAGCTGGCGAGCCCGCCGATATCGGTCCGCCCCTCGGTCAGCCGGGCCGCCTCGGCCGCCAGGTCGAAGCCAGCCTCCTGCACGCGGACCACCGGACCCGGCATCTCAGCCCCCCGTCACCGGCGGGAAGAAAGCGATCTCGTCGCCCGGCGCCACCGCCTGGTCCGGCGTGGCGAAATCCTGGTTCACCGCGGCGCGGATCTGGCGCGGATCGGCGAAGGCGCTGGCATGGCCGGGGCTGCGCGCGGCCAGCCAGGCGACCAGCCCGGCCACGTCGCGCACCGCCTCCGGCGGGCTCACCGCCTCCTCCGCCACGCCGACGCGCTGCCGCACCCAGGCGAAATAGAGGATGCGCAAGCGCCAGGCCTCAGTTCGGCACGATGCGGGTGCTGGGCCGGCCATCCGGGCCGATCCAGGTTTCAACATTGCCGTCGCGGATCACCGCGCCGCCGCCCTGCGGGCCGGTATAGCCCTGTACCCGGCCGGCGGTGCCGGTGCCGGTGACGGTGCCGCCGGAAGGCGTGGTCAGCGCGCGGCCCTCGCCACGGGCCGGCGGCGCACTCAGCGCTCCGGGCGGGGCGGCGGCGGCCGGGCTGCGCTGGAACTCGCCTGGCGCCCCCAGCGCCGCAGGCGGGGTGGAGGAGCCGCGGCGGGCCGGCCGGTCCCCCGGCGTCGGCACCGGGGAGGAGGCGGCCGGCGCGCCCTCGATCAGCGAGGGACGGTAGACCGGGATGTTGCGCATCGCCTCGTCCGGCCCGCCCAGCAGGGTGGGGCGCTGGGCTTCCGGCGCCGGCCAGACATCCCCCGACTCCGGCACCAGCGGTTCCACCGCCGGGTCCTGGCCGCGCACCCGCTGCACGGTCAGGCTGTCCGTGGCGACGACGTTGGTCGGGCCCATGAAGGGCGACCAGATGCGGGAGAGGCCGGAGGAGACACTGGCCATCATCCCATCCGTCGAGCAGCCCGCCGCCAGCAGGGCGAAGGCCAGGATGGGCAGGCGGCGGGCCGCCCGGCGCAAGGGGCGGCGCAGGGGGCGGGGCCGGGAAAGGATCTGGGTGGCGGCGGCCATGTCGGCTCCCGTGATGGCGAGGTTCGGGCGGAAGATGCGCCGCACAATGGCAGGGCTCAAGAGCGGACCGGCGTTTCTGCCGGGGGGCGGGGGGCGGGATGCGCCGGGGGCGGCGGCGCGGGCGGCGCCGCGCCGGCGCGGCTGACATGGCGCAGCCCCGCCTGCAGGTAGTCCCAACCGGTGACGAGCGTCAGGATGGCGGCGGCGGCCAGCATCACCTCGCCGATCAGGCTGACTGGCAGCCAGCCGAGATGCAGGATGGGCGCGGCGGAATCCCCGGCCAGCAGGGCGCCGAGCGCGCCCATCTGAAAGCCGGTCTTCCATTTGGCGAGGTTGGTGACAGGCAGGCCGATACGCAGCCCGGCCAGGTATTCCCGCAGGCCGGAGACGAGGATCTCCCGCAGCAGGATCACGATGGCCGGGTACAGGCCGAAATCCGAAAGCCGGCCGGTGCCGGCCACCAGCATCAGCGCCGCGCCGACCAGAAGCTTGTCCGCGATCGGGTCCAGCATGCGGCCGAAATCGCTGATCTGCTGGCGCGAGCGGGCCAGCTTGCCGTCGAAATAGTCGGTGATCGCCGCGGCGGAGAAGACGGCGCAGGCAGCCAGGTCCGACCACGGCTCGCGCAGCGCCGCCAGCACCACCAGCAGGGGGATCGCGGCGATGCGCGACAGCGTCAGGAGGTTGGGCAGGTCGGTCGGCACGCTTGCATCCGCGAAGTGGTCTCGGCTCAGCTGTCGTTTACTCTACCCGGCCCGGCGCCCGGGTGGAAATGGCCATGGATGCGGCGCGCCACGGCGGGGCCGATTCCGGGCGCATTCTCCAGGTCGGCCAGCGCCGCGTTGCGCACCCCGCGGGCGGAGCCGAAATGGTTCAGCAGCTTGCGCTTCAGCGCCGCGCCAACGCCCGGCACATCGTCCAGCTCCGACCGCACCAGCGCCTTGGAACGGCCGGTGCGGTGGGTGGCGATGGCGAAGCGGTGGGCCTCGTCGCGCAGCCGCTGCAGGTAATACAGCACCGCGTCGCGCGGCGGCAGCTGGATCGGCGGCCGACCGGCCTGGTGGAACCACTCCCGCCCCGCATCCCGGTCCGGCCCCTTGGCCATGGCGACCAGCGGGATGTCGTCCACCCCCAGCTCCGCCAGGATCTCCCGCGCGGCGGAAAGCTGGCCGGCGCCCCCATCGATGATGACGAGGTCGGGCCAGCTTTCCCCCGCCCGGCCCGGATCCTCCTTCAGCGCGCGGCCGAAGCGGCGCTCGAACACCTCCCGCATCATCGCGAAATCGTCACCACCGCGCGGCGCCGGGGCAGGGCCTGGGGCGGGGGCCATGGCGGGTGCCGGGCCCTTGATGGCGTATTTGCGATAGGCCGATTTCAGGAAGCCGGAAGGCCCGGCGGCGATCATCACGCCATAGGCGCTGGTGCCCATGATGTGGCTGTTGTCGTACACCTCCACCCGCTCGGGCGGTGCCGGCAGATCGAAGATGCGGGCGACGCCGGCCAGCAGGTCGGCCTGCGCCGCGCCTTCGGCCATGCGGCGCTCGATCGCCTCGCGCGCATTGGTGGCGGCGTGGTCCATGGCGGCGCGCTTCTCGCCGCGCTGCGGGCGATGGATTTCCACCTTGCGGCCGGCTTTCAGGCTCAGCGCCTCCGCCAGCAGCGGCGCATCCTTCGGGTCGTGGCTGACCAGCACCAGGGGCGGCGGCGGCAGGTCGTCATAGAGCTGGGCGAGGAAGGCGCCCAGCACCTCCTCCGCGCCCTGTTCGGCCTTGGCATGGGACAGGAAGAAGGGCCGGTTGCCGTTGTTGCGGCCGCCGCGGAAGAAGAAGACCTGCACGCAGGACTGCCCGGCCATCTGGTGCAGCGCCACCACATCGGCGTCGTTCACCCCGTCCAGGTTGATCCGGTCGCTGCCCTGCACATGGGTCAGGCCGCGGATGCGGTCGCGCAGGCTGGCGGCACGCTCGAATTCCAGCTTGTCCGCCGCCTCCTCCATCTCCGCGGCCAGTTTCCGCTGGAGGGAAGGAATGCCGCCACCGAGAAAATCCTTCGCCTCCCGCACCAGGGCGGCGTAGTCCTCCTTCGAGACGCGCTCGACGCAGGGGGCGGAGCAGCGCTTGATCTGGTGCAGCAGGCAGGGGCGGGTGCGGCTGTCGAACACCGTGTCGCGACAGGTGCGGAGGAGAAAAACCTTCTGCAAGGCGGTCAGGGTCTGGTTCACCGCCCAGGCGCTGGCGAAGGGCCCCCAGTAGCTGGCGCCCTTGCGGCGCTCCCCGCGATGCTTGGCGATCTGCGGGAAGGGGTGGTCTTCCGTCATCACCAGCCAGGGATAGGATTTGTCGTCGCGGAGCACGATGTTGAAGCGAGGCCGCAGGCGCTTGATAAGATTCGCCTCAAGAAGCAGCGCCTCCGCCTCGCTGCCCGTCGTTACCACCTCCAGGCTGCGGGTCTCGAAGACCATGCGGCGCAGCCGCTCCGGCAGGCGGGAGAGCTGGGTATAGGCGGCGACCCGGCGCTTCAGGCTGCGCGCCTTGCCCACATAGAGGGCATCGCCCTTGGCATCGAGCATCCGGTAGACGCCGGGCGCCAGCGGCAGGGTGGCCAGCGCCCGCTCGATCGCCGCCAGGCCCTGCGGTGCGGGCGGCGAATCGGGTGTCTGGGGCGGGTTTGGGTCACTCATCGGCGGGTCATGCCATGCGGTCTCGGCACTGCGCAGGGGCTGCGCGAGGCGGTGGAGCTTTTCCACTGAATCTGGGGATAACTCTGTGGAGGAGAGGGGGGTGGAAGCGCCAAAATGGCGGTGTTCCGCCAGTCACACGAGGCTGCCCATTTTTTGGGCTGTTTCATTAACCATTTGATTTCGTGGGAAATTTGAGGTTGGTGATGAACGTCAGAAACGTCAAGCGTAAGATGAGGCTTGACAGCGATCCGCTCCTCACGCCGCTGTGAACGCAGTGGAAAAGTCGGGCGCGGTTGCCGCCCGCCCCCTGAAAGTCAAGCGACTTTCCGACGCCGCTCCACCACCACCCCCACCGTCGCAACATCCGTGAAGGCGTCCGGCTTCTCCACCGTCACCCGTGCGCGTTCCACCCGCGGATCCTCCAGCGCCGCCAGCGCGACCATCTCCGCCAGTGTTTCCACCAGCAGCACATGGCCCTGGGCGACCGTGGCCCGCGCCGTCTGCACCAGGCGTTCATAATCCACCACCCGGCGGAAATCGTCCGGGCCGATGGCGGCGGGCGCGAAATCATCCGCCACCACCAGCTCGACGCTCAGCAGGATGCGCTGCGGCCCGGCCTTCTCATGCGCGTAGATGCCGAGGCGGGCCATCAGCTCCAGACCGCGCAGGAACACCACGCGGCGGCCGGCCTCGGCATCCGGGGCATAGATCATTCGGCAATCTCCGCAGCACCGGCAGCCGGTGCCCATTGCAAATGCTGGCCGCCATCGAGGGCGATCATCTGCCCGGTCATCGCCGGCAGCGACAGGATGGCCATCAGGGCTTCCGCCACCTCCGCCGGGCCGGTGCCATGGCGCAGCGGGACGGAAGCGCATTGCCGGTCGAATTGTTCCCGGCTCTGGCGGGGGGAGGGCAGGGCCGGGCCCGGCCCGATGGCGTTCACCCGGATCTGCGGCGCCAAAGCCAGGGCCAGCGTCTGGGTCAGCGTCCACAGCCCGGCCTTGGACAGGGTGTAGGACATGAAATGCGGCGTCAGCGACCACACCCGCTGGTCCAGCAGGTTGACGATGACGCCCTGCGCCGGGACGCCCCGGATCGGCGCCGCCAGGCCGCGCGCCAGGGCCTGGGCCAGCACGAAGGGCGCGCGGAGATTGGCCTCCATGTGCCGGTCCCAGCTCTCCCGCGTCGCGTCGTCCCACTCGTCGCGCTCGAAGGTGGAGGCGTTGTTCACCAGCACGCCGATCGGCCCAAGCGCCGCGGTGGCGGCGGGCATCAGCCCCACCACCTCCGCCTCCACCGCCAGGTCCGCCCGCAATGCGATCGCGCGGCGGCCCATGGCCCGGATGCGGGCGACGGTGGCCTCGGCCTCGGCCTCGCTGGTGCCGTAATGGATGGCGAGGTCGAAGCCGGCCTCGGCCAGGGCCAGGGCCAGGGCCTGGCCCAGGCGCTTGGCGCCGCCGGTGACGAAGGCGGCGCGGGGAATCGTGTCGGGGATCGGCATGGCGCGCCGGGCATAGCCCGCCCGGCGGGTCCTGGCCACCGCGCCCGTGCCGGCCCCCGGTTCAGCGGCGCCGGGACGTCAGCGCCGCCCGCCGGTCAGCGCCCCCACCGCCGCGCCGCCGGCACCGCCCAGCAGCGCCCCGGTGACGGCGGAGCCGCCGGTCAGCGCCCCCACCGCCGCACCGCCCGCCGCGCCGATGGCGCCGCCGGAGAGGGTCCGCTGTTCGCGGCGCGAAAGCCCCTCGCAGGCGGCCATGGGGACCACCAGCGCCGTGAGGAGAAGCAGGCGCGGCAGCATCCGTGCGGGAGAGGCGGTCATCGGGCGATTCCTTCGGCAAGTGGAAAAGGCCACTTGGCCGCTGCCCTGCGGCGCGGATGCGGCGGCGCCCGCCATCAAGCCGCCATCAGGGGTCAAGCCGTCGTGATCGCCGCGGTGACGCCGCGCGGCCGGGTCAGCCGCGCCGCCGTCCGCGGCCGCCCTTGGCCTTGTTCGGGTCGTAGCCGCCGCCGCCGGGCCCCATCGGCTTCGGCTTCCAGTCCTGCCTGGCGCGACCACCCGGCTTGCCGGTGCCCTGGCCGTTGCCGCCGCGTGGCGCGCTGTCCTGCAGCGACCGCCCGGCCAGGTTCGGCAGCAGGCCGAGTTCCAGCGCCTCCAGCCGCTTGATCTCGTCGCGCAGCCTTCCGGCTTCCTCGAATTCCAGGTCGGCGGCGGCGGCGCGCATGCGCTTCTCCAGCTCCGCGATGCTGGCGCCGATATCCTTGCCGACGAATTGCGCGGTGGCATCGCCCTCCACCGCCTCCACGGTCACGTAATCCTGCTCGTAGACCGATTGCAGCACGTCCGAGATGTCGCGGCGGATGGAGGTGGGCGTGATGCCGTGGGCGGCGTTCCATTCCTGCTGCTTGGTCCGGCGCCGCGCCGTCTCCCCCAGCGCCCGCTTCAGGCTTTCCGTCATCACATCCGCATACAGCACCACGCGCCCGTCCACATTGCGCGCGGCGCGGCCGATGGTCTGGATCAGCGCGGTGGTGGAGCGCAGGAAGCCCTCCTTGTCCGCATCCAGGATCGCCACCAGCGCGCATTCCGGGATGTCGAGGCCCTCCCGCAGCAGGTTGATGCCGATCAGCACGTCGAAGACGCCGCGGCGCAGGTCGCGGATGATCTCGATCCGCTCCAGCGTGTCCACGTCGCTGTGCAGGTAGCGGCAGCGGATGCCGGTCTCCGTCATGTATTCCGACAGATCCTCCGCCATGCGCTTGGTCAGCGTGGTGACCAGCACGCGCCCGCCGGCGGCCGCCACCTTGCGGGATTCGGCCAGCAGGTCGTCCACCTGGCCTTCCACCGGGCGGATTTCCGTCACCGGGTCCACAAGGCCGGTGGGGCGAATCACCTGCTCGGCGAAGGTGCCGCCGGTGCGCTCCATCTCCCACGGTCCCGGGGTGGCGCTGACGAAGATGGTGGTGGGGCGGTAGCTCTCCCACTCCTCGAACTTCAGCGGCCGGTTGTCCTTGCAGGAGGGCAGGCGGAAGCCGAATTCGTCCAGGATGGATTTGCGCGCGAAGTCGCCGCGATACATGCCGCCGATCTGCGGCACCGTCACATGGCTTTCATCCACCACCAGCAGCGCATTCTCCGGCAGGTATTCGAACAGCGTCGGCGGCGGCTCGCCCGGCTTCCGGCCGGTGAGGTAGCGGGAGTAGTTCTCGATGCCCTTGCAGACGCCGGTCGTCTCCAGCATCTCGATGTCGAAGGTGGTGCGCTGTTCCAGCCGCTGGGCTTCCAGCAGGCGGCCCTGCGCATGCAGCTCCGCCAGGCGCTCTTTCAGCTCCGCCTTGATGCTGACGATGGCCTGCTGCATCGTCGGCCGCGGCGTCACGTAGTGGCTGTTGGCATAGATCGCGACGCGGTCGAGATCGGTGGTGATCTCCCCGGTCAGCGGGTCGAATTCCTTCAGCCCGTCGATCTCATCCCCGAACAGGCTGACGCGCCAGGCGCGATCTTCCAATTGCGACGGCCAGATATCGACGGTCTCGCCGCGAATTCGAAAAGTGCCGCGCTGGAAGGCGCTGTCGTTGCGGCGGTATTGCTGTTCGACCAGCCCCTTGATCAGCACGTCGCGCTCGATCTTCCCGCCGCGCTCCAGCTTCACCACCATCCGCGAATAGGTCTCGACCGAGCCGATGCCGTAGATGCAGGAGACGGAGGCGACGATGATGACGTCCGAGCGTTCGAGCAGCGACTGCGTGGCGGAATGCCGCATGCGGTCGATCTGCTCGTTGATCTGCGCGTCCTTCTCGATGTAGGTGTCGGTCCGGGGCACATAGGCCTCCGGCTGGTAGTAGTCGTAGTAGCTGACGAAATACTCCACCGCGTTGTCGGGGAAGAAGGACTTCATCTCCCCGTAAAGCTGCGCCGCCAGCGTCTTGTTCGGCGCCAGCACCAGCGTCGGCCGCTGCACCGCCTCGATCACCTTGGCCATGGTGAAGGTCTTGCCGGAGCCGGTGACACCGAGCAGCACCTGGTCGCGCTCCCCCTTTGCCAGCCCCTCCAGCAGGGTGGCGATGGCGGTGGGCTGGTCGCCATTCGGCTCATAGGGGGAGACGACCCGCAGCGGAATGCCGGAGGGCGGGGCGGGCCGCTTCTGCGGCTGGAACAGGACGGGGGCGATGACGTTCATGGCGCCGCCAATGTGGGCGCTCCGCCCGCCTTGCGGTAGCCTTGTCGCGGCCTGCCGGAGGGGCGCATTGCGCATGGGTGTCGAGATCGAGCGGAAGTTCCTGGTGGATGGCGATGGCTGGCGCGCCTCGGCCCGTGGGGCGGGGGTGGCGATGCGGCAGGGCTACCTTTCCACGGGCCGCAGCCCGGTGGTGCGGGTGCGCATCGCCGGGGAGCGCGCCTTCCTCACCATCAAGGGGCCAGGCGGGCTGGTGCGGGCGGAATTCGAGTACGCCATCCCGGTGGCGGATGCGGAGGCGATGCTGGCGCTCTGCCCCGCCCCGCCCCTGGCCAAGACGCGCCACGACGTGCCGCATGCGGGCCATCTGTGGACGGTGGACGTGTTCGAGGCGCCGGCCCGCCTGGCCGGGCTGGTGCTGGCGGAGGTGGAGTTGTCCGACGCCGCGGAGACCCCGGACCTGCCGCCCTGGCTGGGGCTGGAGGTGACGGAGGACCCGCGCTACGCCAACGCGGCCCTGGCCATCGCCGGCCCCTGAAGGGTTTCCAGGGCCGCCGGCGCCACCCCGTGGCTCCCAATCCCGCGCCTCGCGAATTCCAATCCCCGCGCCTCGCGGCTTAGAATTCCGCGCCTCGCGGCGCTGTGCGGCATCGGTCCGGGCGCGGGACGAACGCCCTGCGACGGCCCGCGTTCTGGCCATGGAAGGGTGCCAAACCCACCCGTCAGGACACGGAGGAACACAACCATGCCGATCCGGCACAAGGCCATCGCAGGCGCCGCCCTCGCCGCCTCGCTGGGCCTTGCAGGCGCCGCCCTGGCGCAGAGCACCTCGCCGAGCGCGACGCTGCCCAACCTCGATGCCACCGGCCGCCCGGTGACCGGGCAGGCGGAACGGCGGCCCGGGGCGCCGGCGCAGCAGACGGTGAACCCCACCCCCATGGCGCCGGGCAGCCAGGCGAACCAGGCGCCCGGCATGGGCGGCGGTGCCGTCCGCAGCGCGGACCCCGCCTCCGGCCAGGCCGGGCCGATCGGCGGCCAGGCGGCCGGGGAACGGGCGACGCAATCCGCCAACCCGACCAACATGCCGCCCGGCAGCCGCGCCGGCCAGGCCCCCGGCATGGGGTGGGGCCAGGCCGGCAATGCCGCCGCCGCCGGCGAGAACCCGACGAACATGCCCCCCGGCACCCGTGCCGCGCAGGCGCCGGGCATGGGCGGCGGCGCCCCCACGCGCCGCGCCGCCCCGGCCGATCCGGCCTCGCCGCAGGGCGGCCCGGCTGCGCAGATGCCGGCGGAGCGGACCCCGAGCCAGGCCGCCGGCCCGTTGCCCGGCTCGCGGAACCCGATCGTGGACCCGGCCCGCCCGCCGACCACGGCGGCCGACATCCCGGGCCTGCAGGGCAACCGCAATGCGCCCTTCACCCACCAGGGGATGGGCGCGAGCGGCGCGCAGACCCCCGCCACCGGCCCGGCCGTGGGGCGGGAACCCTCGCGCCCCGAACCCACCATCGGCGCCACCACCCCGGGCCTGCCAGCCGAGGGCGGCGGCACCGCGCCGGCGCTGGCGCCGACCGACAACGCCTATGTCCCGCCAAGCACGGTGAGCCCGGACACGCCGCCGCTGCCCGGCGCCAATTCCTTCACCGAGGGCCAGGCCGCTGCCCGCATCGCCGATGCCGGCTTCATCGACGTGCAGGCGTTGCGGCTGGACGAGCAGGGCGTCTGGCGCGGGCGCGCCATGCGCAACGGCCGGCTGACCGGCGTTGCCCTCGATTTCCGCGGCAATGTGGTCGCCACGGCGCCCTGAGGCGCCCCCTCCCGCACCAGAACAGGATCCCACGCCATGACCCGCACCATCGCCCGCCTCTACGACAGTTCCGCCACCGCGCAGGAGGCCGTGCGCAGCCTGGAATCCGCCGGCTTCGCGCATGACGCCATCACCTATATGGGCAGCGCCGGGGAAGACCGGACCATGCCCGTCGAGGCCAACACCACCACCGGGACCACCGCCACGGGCACCACGCCGCACAGCACGGCGGATGCGACGCCCACGGAAACCGGCGCCGCCACCGGCGCCTCGCTCGGCACCGTCGTCGGCGGCGGCGCCGGGCTGCTGGCCGGCATCGGCGCCCTGGCCATCCCCGGCGTCGGCCCGCTGGTGGCCGCCGGCTGGCTGATCGCCACCCTCACCGGGGCCGGCGTCGGCGCCGCGGCCGGTGGCCTGATCGGCGCCCTGACCTCTGCCGGGCTGGGAGAGGACCATGCCACGCGCTATTCCGAAGGCGTGCGGCGTGGCGGCCATCTGGTGGCGGTGCGCACCGATGACGCGCGCGCCGACGAGGCCGAGCGGATCCTGGAACGCCACGGCCCGATCGACATGGCGACGCGGGAGCAGGAATGGCGCAGCGGCGGCTGGGAGCCCGGCGACGTCAGCCGCAACCCGCAGCCGGTCGGCCACAACCCGGTGACGCCGCCGCACGGCGCCAACGATCCCGACGTCCGCCGTCCCGGCGACGTGGCCTGATCGCCGCTCCGCCGGCGTGGCCTGATTGCCGCTCCGCCGGCGTGGCCTGATCGCCGCTCCGCCGGCGTGGCCTGATCGCCGCTCCGCGGGCGGGCGGTGCGCCGCCGCCACCACCCCCTGTCCCCCGGGGTGGGGCGCGAAGTGCGGCCGGGTCACTACAACCGTTTGTGGCACAACCGGGACGATCCGTCGTTCCCCCTCACGCCCCGGTTGCGCTAAGCAGGGTTGTGAAGCGCGCGTGATCCGGCGCGCAAGAACAGGGGGCGCGACCGCCGGATGCGGCTTTCGACGCGTATTGCGGTCCTGTGCGCCGCGGCGGTGCTGCCCTCGCTGGCGATCCAGGCGTGGCACGAGGTGGCGATGCGCCAGGCCCGGCTCGCCGAACTCCGGGCCGAGGCCGGGCGTTTTGCCCTGCAGGCAGCCTCCGAGGTCAACCGCATGCTGGAGGGGGCGCGCAACCTGCTGACCGCGGTGGGGGAGGCGCATCGGCGCAACGGCACCTATCCGGGCTGCGGCGAAGGCCTGGCGGCGCTCAGCGACCGCATGCCGCGCTACGCCTCGATCGGCGTCAGCGATGCGGAGGGGCGGATCATCTGCTCCTCCGCCGGTTCGCGGGCGCCTGCCAGCATCGCCACGCGACCCTATTTCCTGGAAGCGCGGGCCACCCGCCGTTTCGTCGTCGGCTCGCTGATGGAGGTGCCGCGCGCCGGCGGCGGCGCGCCGCTGCGGGTCCTGCCGATGGCGCTGCCGATCACCGCCGATGGCGCCTTCGCCGGCGTGGTCATCACCAGCCTGGACTCCGAATGGCTGTCAAGCAACCTGGCCAGTTCCGGCGCCCTGCCGCCGGAGGGGTCCATGACGGTCGCGGACCGCAACGGCATCATCGTCGCCGTTGCCCCGGACCCCGCGCAGTTCATCGGCACCACCATCCCGGCCGCCTATACCCATCTGCTGACGGCGCCGGCGCCCGGCGTGCTGCAGGTGACGAGCCAGGATGGCACGCAGCGGATGCTGGGCTATGTGCCGGTCGGCCTGGCGGCAAACGGGCTCTATGTCAGTGCCGGCTTCGCCACCGGCCCGGCGCTGCAGGCGGTGGACCGCAGCACCCTGCGCGGCGTGCTGCTGGTGCTGGCCGGCCTGGCCTCCGCCCTTGCGGCCGCCTGGCTGTTCGGCCGGCTTTATCTGCGGGGCCCGGTGGACCAGCTGCTGGAGGCGATGCGCCGCTGGACCGCCGGCGACCACACGTCGCGCAGCAGCACGGCGGATCGCTACGAGATCGGCCGCCTCGCCGCCGGCTTCAACGCCATGGCCGATGCGGTGGCGGCGCGGGAGCAGGATCTGCGCGCCAGCGAAGGCCGGCTGCGCGCTGTTCTCGGCCAGTTGCCGGTCGCCGTGGTGCTGGCCGAGATCCCTTCCGGCCGGGAGGTGTTCCGCAATGCCCGCGCCGAGGACCTGCTGCCGCAAGCCAGCGGCGCGGTGCCGGAGCCGGTCGCCGGCCCGCTGCGCCTCGCCATCGCCGAGGGCCGCAGCACGGAGGGGCTGCATGTGCCGCTGCGCCGGCCGGATGGCGCCGAGACCGTGCTGTCCGTCTCCGCCGCGCCAGTCCATGCCTCGGGCGGGACGCAACTCGCCGTCGCCGCCTTCCTCGATGTCGGGGAGCGCTACCACGCCGAGCGGCAGCGGGCGCTGCTGACGGCAGAACTGCGCCACCGGGTGAAGAACGCATTGGCGGTGGTGCAGTCGGTCGTGGCGCAGACCCTGGCGCAATCGGCGACGCTGGAGGTGTTCAAGGCCAGCTTCATGGCCCGGCTGACCCTGCTGTCCCGCGCCCAGGACCTGCTGTTCTCCTCCGAGGATGGTTGCGTGCGGCTCGACGCGCTGGTGGCGATCACCCTGGCGCCGTTCGGCGCCGCCGCC
Source organism: Falsiroseomonas selenitidurans (assembly GCF_012103215.1). Classification (GTDB taxonomy): domain Bacteria; phylum Pseudomonadota; class Alphaproteobacteria; order Acetobacterales; family Acetobacteraceae; genus Falsiroseomonas; species Falsiroseomonas selenitidurans. Next base: position 44,773 of record NZ_JAAVNE010000004.1, on the reverse strand, counting down.
CGCGCGGAGGGGCCGGAGGTGCTTCTGGCCGCGAAGCAGACCCTGTCGCTCGCCCTGGTGCTGCACGAGATGGCGACCAATGCCGCCAAGCATGGCGCCCTTCGGGTCGATGCCGGCGGCGCCCTGAGCGTCACCTGGACCCTGGAGGGGGAGGCCGAGGCGGCGGAGGTGGTGCTGTGCTGGAGGGAATGCTCGAGCCTGCCGATCGGCACCGAGCGGCGGCGCGGCTTCGGCAACCGCCTGATCGAGCGCTGCGTGGCGCATGACCTCCGCGGGCGGGCGACGCCGCAATTCGACCTCCACGGCATGGTCTGGACGCTGCGCTTCCCGCGCCCGACGCTGACCGACGCCCTGCAGCTGGAGCCCGCCCTGCCGGCCTGAAGCGCCCCGGGGCCCGGCCGGAGCACGCTGCGTTCGCCTGAACGCAGATCGCTCCGGCGCAGGATCCGCGCCGACAGCGGCGCAGATCAGGCGCCGTCCGTTTCTTCCCACGCCTTCCCCGGCCCGGCAGGCGGTCCCGCCCGACCGGAAGAGGCCCCAGCCGGGGGGTGGCGGCGGCGCCGGCGCGGCCGCGTCATGTTGCAATGCAACCGTTGGGCAGCCGGCCTCGTTACGTCGTCGCCGGGCCGGCGCTTGGGCCGCCCATGTCGATCGAGGTTGACCTTGCAGCGCCGCACCGCCCTCCTCGCTTTGGCCGCCCTCCCGCTGATGCTGGCCGGCAGCCGCGACCCCGCCTCGGCGCAATCCGGCCAGGCCGAGGGCCAGCCCTTCTCCGACAGCACCGTGCGCGACCTGGCGCGGGAAGCGGCGCGGCGGCCCTATCGCGCGCCGGAGGCCGACCTCCCGGCCGGATTCCGCGACCTGGGCTACGACGCCTATCGCGACCTGCGCTTCAACGCGGAACGCAGCCTGTGGCGCGGGGCGGATCTCGGCTTCCAGGTGCGGCTGTTCCACCGCGGCTTCCTCTATGCGCAGAAGGTGGACATCCATGAGGTGGTGGACCGCCGGGCGCGGCTGATCCCCTATGACCCCTCCGCCTTCACGATTGGCGACCGCGCCGGGCCGCCCGCGGCGTTCGGCCATGCCGGGTTCCGCCTGCACCACCCGCTGAACGACCAGGCGGTGCTGGACGAGGTGGCGGTGTTCCTCGGCGCCTCCTACTTCCGCGCGGTGGGCCGCAACCTGGCCTATGGGCTGTCGGCGCGGGGCCTGGCGATCAAGACCGCCGATCCGGCGGGCGAGGAATTCCCGGTATTCCGTGCCTTCTGGCTGGAACGCCCGCATCCCGGCGCCAATTCGGTGGTGGTGCACGCGCTGCTGGACAGCCCGAGCGCCACCGCCGCCTTCCGCTTCACCATCCGCCCCGGCGACCAGACGGTGTTCGACGTGCAATCCGCGATCTTCCCGCGGGTGGAGCTGGTTGCGTCGGGCATCGCGCCGCTGACCAGCATGTTCCTCTTCGCCCCCAATGACCGCGCCGCCACGGACGACTACCGCAACGCGGTGCATGATTCGGACGGGCTGATGATCGCCACCTCCCGCGGCGAACAGCTCTGGCGGCCGCTGCAGAACCCGCGCGACCTGCAGGTGAGCCAGTTCGCGGAGGTCAATCCGCGCGGCTTCGGCCTGATGCAGCGCCGGCGCGACTTCGAGAGCTACAACGACCTGGAGGCGCGCTACGAGCGCCGGCCGAGCCTGTGGGTGGAGCCGATCGCCGATTGGGGGCCGGGCAGCATCCAGCTGGTGGAGATCCCCACGGATGGGGAGATCAACGACAACATCGTGGCCTTCTGGCGTCCCGAGCAGCCGATGAAGCCCGGCGAGGAATACAATTTCGTCTATCGCCTGCACTGGATGCCCGTGTTCCCGGGCCATGCGGCGCTGGCGCAGGTGGTGGGGACACGGCAGGGCGCCGCCGGGCGCAATGGCCGGCTGTTCGTGCTGGACTTCGCGGGTGGCCGCGCCGGGGCGGTGCCGGAAGGCACGCTGCCGGCGCTCGACCTCTCCGCCGGTGCCGGCACGCTGCGCCACGCGGTGGTGCAGCCCAATCCGGAGACCGGCGGCTGGCGCGTGCATTTTGAACTGCTGCCCGGATCGGCCCGGCTGTCGGAATTGCGGGCGCAGCTGACGCATGAGGGAAGGCCGGTCAGCGAGACCTGGCTGTACCGATGGACGGCCTGACCGCCCCCCGCGCCCGCCTCGCCGCCGGCCCGGCGCTGCCGCCGGAAGCCCCGCTGGCCATGCCGGTGCAGTCGCTGCGGGCCGTGCCCGGGGATGGCCCCCGGCAGCGGCCTTCCTCCCCGCGCTTCATGGCCTGGCGGCGCGCCTTCGTCCTCGGCGGTGCCACGCTGCTGACCGCCTTCGCGACGCGGGAGATGGGGCTGGCGCTGGATATCGCCCGGCCGACACCGTTGCAGGTGGCGCTGCTGCTGCTGTTCGTGGCGCTGTTCGCCTGGATCGCGTTGTCCTTCCTCTCCGCGCTGTGCGGCTTCGCCAGCCTGCTGGGGGGTGGCGGGCGGCGGCTGGGCATTGACCCGGCGGGGCCGCTGCCGGTGCTGGCCACGCGCACCGCCCTGCTGATGCCGGTCTACAACGAGCCGCCGGCCCGGGTGATGGCGGGGCTGCGGGCCATCCATGAAAGCCTGGCCGCCACCGGCCAGGGCGAATGGTTCGACATCTTCATCCTGAGCGACACCACGGACCCGGATGCCTGGGTGGCGGAGGAAGCCGCCTTCCTGGCGCTGCGGGCGGAAACCGGGGATGAGGCGCACATCTTCTACCGCCGTCGGGCGAAGAACACGGAACGCAAGGCGGGCAACATCGCCGAATGGGTGCGGCGCTTCGGCGCCGCCTGGCCGCAGATGCTGGTGCTGGATGCCGACAGCGTGATGGAGGGCGCCGCCCTGGTCCACCTGGCCGCGGCGATGGAGCGCCACCCGGATGTCGGGCTGATCCAGACCCTGCCCGTGATCGTCGGGGGAAGATCCTTCTTCGCCCGGATGCAGCAATTCGCCGGCCGGGTCTATGGCCCGATGATCGCCGCCGGCATCGCCTGGTGGCATGGGGCGGAGGGCAATTACTGGGGCCACAACGCCATCATCCGCACCCGGGCCTTCGCCGCCCATGCCGGCCTGCCCACGCTGGCGGGCCGCCGCCCCTTCGGCGGCCACATCCTGAGCCATGACTTCGTCGAGGCGACGCTGCTGCGCCGCGCCGGCTGGTCCGTGCACATGGTGCCGGCGCTGCAAGGCAGCTACGAGGAAAGCCCGCCCTCGCTGATCGACCTGGCGCTGCGCGACCGGCGCTGGTGCCAGGGCAATCTGCAACATGCGGCGGTGCTGCCGACGCGGGGCCTGCATCCGATCAGCCGGCTGCACCTGCTGACCGGCATCGGCAGCTACATCACCGCGCCGCTGTGGCTGCTGTTCCTGGTGGTCGGCGTGTTCGGCGCGCTGGAGGTGCGGTTCATCCGGCCGAACTACTTCCCCTCCGGCCCCTCGCTTTTCCCGGAATGGCCGGTGGTGGACCCGGTGCGGGCGATGTGGCTTTTCATCGGCACCATGGCGCTGCTGCTGGTGCCGAAGCTGCTGGCCTGGGGGTTGCTGTTGCGGCGGCGGTCGGATCGGCGGGGGATTGGCGGCGCGGCGCGGTCCTTCGCCGGGCTGCTGCTGGAAACCCTGGTGGCGGGGCTGCTGGCGCCGGTGACGATGCTGACGCAGAGCGCCGATGTGGTGTCCATCCTGGCCGGTCGCGATTCCGGCTGGCAGCCGCAGCAGCGCGACGACGGCACGCTGCCGCTGCGCGCCGTGGTGCAGCTGTACTGGCGGCACACGGTGTTCGGCCTGGCCTTCGGCATCGCTTCCTGGCTGGTCTCGCCCGGCCTGGCGCTGTGGATGCTGCCGGTGACGCTGGGGCTGGCGCTGGCAGTGCCGCTGGCGGCGCTGACCGCCCGGCCGGCGATGCGGTTGCCGCTGCTGGTGATTCCGGAGGAATCCGCCCCGCCGCCGGTGCTGGCCCGCGCCACGGCGCTGCGCCAGGTGGCGCGGGAGGCGGAGGGGGAGGCGGTGCAGCGCCTGGTGGCGGATCCGAGCCTGCGGGAGGCGCATCTGGCCATGCTGCCGCCGCCCCGCGGGAAGGGGGAGCCGATCGACACGGCGCTGCTGGTGGGCCTCGTGAAGGTGGAGGAGGCGGCGACGCTGGACGCGGCGCTGGCCGGGCTGACGCGGGCGGAAAAGGCGGCGCTGCTGTCCGATGCGCGCGGCGTCCAGGCCCTGCTGCGGCTGGCCAGCGCGGCCTGAACCCGGCCCCCCGGCTTCAGCCCAGGAGGCTGCCCACCGCCAGCGCGATGCCGCCCCACAGCACGGCCGAGGCGCCGAGGATAAGGGCCACCGACCGCCGCCGGCTGAAACGCGACGCCGGCGTCTGATCCGTCATGGCTGGCGTGATCCGCGCCGGATTCGGCTTCGGTGTCGCGCTGCTGCGGGAAGCAAGGGTCCGAGCGGAGATTGAGGACATGGCGCGTGCCTGATGCTGCTCAGGTCATTGTGATACGGAAATCCGATTCAAACAACGGTCAATATCGCGACGGTTCCTGAAATCCTCGGCGCTATTTCACCCTGTCTCGCAGCCCGTTTGAATCAGGCGTGACTGGCCGTGCAAGGCCGGACGGGTATTGCCGCAACTGTGATGATTGTAGTCAGGTATTTTTTATTGATCTGAATGCAAATCCCATCGCCCCGGGGTTTGGGCTGGGGGGCGACCTATCGCGTTCGGCGTTCCACCCAGCCCATCAAACCCAGAACCAGCGCGATCACCGCCGCCACCGCGGCCACGCCCAGCAGGGCCAGGGAAGCGCCGAATTGCAGCAGCCGCGCCAGCAGCGCGAGCAGGGTGAACCCCACCGCCAACCCGATCATCCATCGCAGCATGCCCAGATCCTTCCGCGAGCCTGCCGGAATCAGCGCAGCCCGTCCGGAAGGGTTCCGCCCCCGCCAGTCCGCGAAAGCCCCCCACCCCCGAAGGGGGGCCGGGGGCCTGGGCAGGAATGCGCCGGGGCAGGAACCGCCCCGGCCGCCCGTAAGGCGCCCTCAGTTGATCCGGCCGAGCAGCCCGCGGACGATCACCTGCGCCTGGATCTCCGCCGCGCCCTCGAAGATGGACAGGATGCGCGCGTCGCACAGCACGCGGCTGATCGGGTATTCGATGGCGTAGCCATTGCCGCCATGGATCTGCAGCGCGCAATCCGCATTGCCCCAGGCGACGCGCGCGGCCAGCAGCTTGGCCATGCCGGCCTCGATGTCGCAGCGCCGGTCGGCATCCTTCTGCCGTGCGGCGAAGTAGGTAAGCTGGCGGGCCATCATCGTCTCCGCCACCATCCAGCCGAGCTTGCCGTAGACGCGCGGGAAATGCTGGATCGCCTTGCCGAACTGCCGGCGGTCCCGGGCATAGGTGGCGCCGAGCTCGATGGCGTTGCGCGCCACGCCCAGCGCGCGGGCGGCGGTCTGGATGCGGGCGCTCTCGAAGGTCTCCATCAGCTGCTTGAAGCCGCGGCCTTCCACCCCGCCCAGCAGGTTGGCGACCGGCACCTCGAAGCCGTCGAAGGTGATCTCGTATTCCTTCATGCCACGATAGCCGAGCACGGGGATCTCGGTGCCGGTCATGCCGGCGGCGGGGAAGGGGTTTTCGTCGGTGCCGCGCGGCTTCTCGGCCAGCAGCATGGACAGGCCCTGGTAGCCGGGCGCGTCCGGGTCGGTGCGGACCAGCAGGGTCATCAGGTCGGAGCGCGCACCATGGGTGATCCAGGTTTTCGCCCCGTACACCTTGAAGACCTCGCCTTCGCGCACCGCGCGGGTGCGCAGGCTGCCGAGGTCGGAGCCGGTATCGGGCTCGGTAAAGACGGCGGTGGGCAGGATCGCGCCGGAGGCGATGCCGGGCAGGAATTTCTGCTGCTGCTCGGCCGTGCCGCCGAGGCGGATCAACTCGGCCGCGATCTCGGACCGGGTGCCGAGCGAGCCGACGCCGAGATAGGCGCCGGACAGCGCCTCCGAGACCAGGCACATCGCCACCTTGCCGAGGCCAAGGCCGCCATGCTCCTCCGGCACCGTCAGGCCGAAGACGCCCATCTCCGCCAGTTTCTGCACCGTCGGCAGCGGGATCAGCACGTCGCGGCGGTGCCAGTCCTGGGCATGGGGCGCGATCTCGGCGGCGGCGAATCGCAGGAATTCGGCCTGCGTGGCCTCCATCATCTCGTCCTGCAGGAAGTCGGCGCCATGCCGGCCCTCCACCGCTTCCTCCGCCAGCAGGCGGCGCGCGGCGTCCAGCGCCGGCGGCTCGGCCAGGGCGGTGAGTGCCGGTTCGGCCAGGAAGCGGGCCAGCGCGGCCTCCGGCACCGCCATGTCGGCCGGGCGCACCATCTCCGCCTGGCTCATCGGGATGCCGCCCGAAAGCTGCGCCAGGTATTCGGCGAAGCCGAGGCGCAGGATGGCCTGCTCCGGCGCGCCGAAGCGCCCGGCTTCCTCCAGCCGCCCGGCCCAGGCCAGCGTCTCCCGCAGCGCGGCGACATAGGTGGCCTGCCAGGCCAGGCCGTGGCCGGCCAGCTGCTGCGCCTCCAGCGCCTGCGCCTGGACGCGGCCGCCGGGCGCGACCAGCCCGGCGACGGCATGGCGCGTCGCCTCATGCAGCCGCTCGGCGGCCGCGAGGCCCGCGGTGGCGCGGCGCAGCAGGTCCTGCGCGGTGGCGAGATTGGCCACGATCTGATCCATCTCAGGACTCCCCGGGGCCGGCGATGGTGCCGGCGTCATGCAACTTGCCGATGGCGGAGGTGGTGAGGCCGAGCACTTCCGCCAGCACCTGGTCGGTATCCTGGCCGAGCCGCGGCGCCGGGGCGGCCGGGGCACGCTCGACGAAGCCCAGCGGCAGGGCGGGCGCCAGGATGCGGCCGACGCCCGGCTGGTCGATCTCGGTGAACATCGGGTTGGCGGTGGAACACCGCGCATCCTCCCGCACCAATTGCGCAAAGTCCTGGTAGGGGCCCCACAGCACGCCGGTGCCGGCGAAGGCCTCGCCGATTTCCGCCAGGCTGTGCCGGGCGAACCAGGGGGCGAGCACGGCATTGATGGCGTGGCGCGCGGCGAAGCGGCCGCCCTCGTCGTTCAGGTCCACCTCCAGCATCGGGCCGATCATGGCGATCTTCTCCGCCAGCCCCGTCGCCTTGCCCACCGCCTGCCACTGCCGGTTGGAGATGGCGCAGACCATCACCCGCCTTCCATCCGCGGTCGGGAAGTCCCGCCCCCAGGCGCCGTAGAGGTCATTGCCCATGGGCGGGCGGACCGCGTTGTTCACCTGGACATCGGCGACGTAGCCGAGCGTGGCGACGGAGGCGAGCATCACGTCCGACAGCGCCAGCGTCACCTCCCGCCCGCGGCCATCCTGCCGGCGGGCGCGCTCGGCGCCGAGCAGGCCGGTGGAGAGATACAGCCCCGCGGCGATGTCCCAGGCCGGCAGCACATGGTTCACCGGCTCCCCGCCCGGGCCGGTTGCGGTGGGGAAGCCGCTGGCGCAGTTCACCGTGTAGTCCACCGCGCCGGAGCCATCATGGTTGCCCGTCAGCCGCAGCATGATGAGGTCCTCGCGGTGCTTCGACAGCGCCTCATGGCTCATCCAGCCGCTGGCCGGCAGGTTGGTCAGCAGGATGCCCTTGCCTTCGCCGGGCGCACAGATCAGCGCGCGGGCAATCTCCCGCCCTTCCGGCTTGTGCAGCGCCAGCGCCACGCTGCGCTTGGATTTGTTGAGCCCGGTCCAGTACAGGCTGGTGCCATCCGGGGCCAGCGGCCAGCGGCGATAGTCGATATTGCCGCCGATCGGGTCGATGCGGATCACCTCCGCCCCCATCTGCGCGAGCGTCATGCCGCCGATCGGCGCGGCGATGAAGGCGGAAACCTCGACCACCCGCAGATCGCTGAGAAATCCCTGCATGCGAACCCCTTTCTGACGGGGGTGGTTTAGAACCGCAGCAGCAGGCGGGTAAACACCACGCCTTCCTCCAACCGCCGCACGCCGCTGCCTTCGGGCGTGCGGGTGATGCGCTGCACGGCCTCCATCTCCCACTGCGTGCGGGGTGAAAGCTGCAGCCGCAGCCCGGCGCCGCGCGCCGCCAGGCGGCGCGGGCCCACCTCGCTGGCATTGTCCGTGGCGCGCGCCTCGTCATGGAACAGGTAGAATTGCGCGCCGAGCGGACCCGCCGACCAGGGCAGCGCCAGGCCTGTCGCGGCCTGCAATTCCAGCGTGCCGGCCAGCGCCCGGTCGCCTGCCACCTGGCCGGCATGGAAGCCGCGGCCCAGCCGGTTGCCGCCCAGGTAGAACTTCTCCGCCGGCGGCAGCGCATCGTCGCTCCACTGCGCCGCGCCCTGGACGAAGGCGGAAACCAGCCACCCCTCCGCCGGGCTGAACAGCGGCTGGCTGCGCGACGCCTCCGCGACGACCCGGAAGAAGCCGAAATCGCTGCCGAGGCGGGCGGTGGTGCCGGTGCTGCCGTCGCTGGCGCCGAGCGCTTCCAGCCCGCGATGCAGGCGCAGCGTGGCGCTGCTGGTGGCAGGCAGGGCGAAGACCGCGTCGCGCGCCTCCGCCTCCGCCCCCAGCCGCAGGGCACGCACGGAATCGGTGCTGCGCGTGCCGGCCTGGCGCAGCCGCACCAGGCTTTCGAAGGCATCGAGCTGGGCGGTCAGCGTCAGGTTGCGCGGCCGGCTGCGGAGCACCGGCAAGGCGAGGCCGATGCCCGCCACCCGCGTCGCCCCCTGGTAGCCCAGCGCCGCCAGGCTGCCCCCCGGTTCCGCCTGGCCGGCACCCGCGAAGCCGCGCAGCCGCAGGCCGGAACTGCCGAGGAACACCTCCTCCGCCAGCTGCGCGAAGCCCTGGCCCTTGCCGTCGGTGCCGAGCAAAGCGAGTTCGGTGCGCTCCGCGCCGAGGATGCCGTTGAGCTGGCCGAGCCACAGCCCCTGCCAGGCACCGGTCGAGGCATTGCCGCGATTGTCCAGGCTGGCGTAGCCCGACAGCGGCGCGGGGCTGACGCGGGCCAGCAGGCGCAGCGCGCCGGGCTCGCCTTCCGCCGGTTGCAGCAGGCCGCGCACCGTCAGGCCGGGGATGTCGCCGGCCAGCAGCAGGGCGCGTTCCAGCGCCGCATGGGGCAGCGGGCGAAGCCGCAGCAGCGGCGCCAGGAAGCGGCGAAGCTGGGCCTCGGCCGGACCCGCCGCGCCTTCGACCGCCACTTCCGAAACGAAGCCCTCGGTCACCGCCATGACCAGCCCGGCGCGGCTGCCTTCCCCGGGCGCGAGCCGCGCGGCGACCGCGACATAGGCGAAGCCGGCGCGCCGATAGGCATCCAGCACCGCCAGCCGCGCCGCCTCGATCTCCGCCAGCCGCACCAGCTTCTGCGCCAGCCCGGCCACAAGGGGCCGAAGCGTGGCCTCCGGCAGGGCGGTGTTGCCCGCCAGCTGCACCGCGCCCAGCAGCACGTAGCGCTGCGCACCGGGGCCGGTGGCGGGCAGGGGCGCGGGCGGCAGCAGGGGCGGGCCGAGTGCCGGCGGCGTGGCGGGGGCGATGCGCTCGATCAGCCCTGGCTGCGGCGGCGGCAGGGCCTGGGCGGCCGCCGGCAGCGGCATCGGCGGGACCAGGGCGGGGCCGACCACCAAGCAACCGATGCCGAACCCCGCTGCCCGCACCCCGCCCTCGCGCCCAACCCTGGCGCGAGCAGCCTTGCGTGGTCTCTACCCCGGCGTCAACGCCGCTGCCGTGCCGGCCAGCAGCGGCACCGGGCCGATCCCGGGCAGATGCCGAAAGGGCAGGCCATAGACCTGTTCCAGCCGCCCGGCCTCCAGCGCCTCGGCGGGGGGGCCGCAGGCGATCAGCCGGCCATGCTCCAGCAGCGCCACCCGGTCCGCCACGAAGGCGGCTTCCTGCAGGTCATGCAGCACCACCAGCACCGCCAGCCCCCGCCCGGCCAGGTGGCGCAGCCGCCGCAGCAGCGCGGCGCGGTGGCCGGCATCCAGGCTGGCGGTGGGCTCGTCCAGCAGCAGCGCCGCCGGCATCGCCGCGCCATCCAGCTGCGCCAGGGCGCGGGCCAGCTGCACCCGCTGCCGCTCCCCGCCGGACAGCGTGGCATAGGCGCGGCGGGCCAGATGCGCCACATCCGCCTCCCGCAGCGCGGTGGCGATGGCGGCCTGGTCGCGGGCCGCCTGGGCGGTGCCGTGCCAGGGCAGGCGGCCCAGGGCGACCACCGCTTCGGCCGGCATGGGAAAGGACAGCGTCGCGTGCTGGCCCATCACCGCGCGGCGGCGCGCCAGGTCCCGCGGGTGCAGATGGGGCAGGGCGGTGCCGCCCAGCGTCACCCTTCCGGCATCGGGCGCCACCTCGCCGGCCAGCAGCTTCAGCAGGGTGGATTTGCCGGCGCCGTTCGGGCCGGCCAGCACCAGCACCTCCCCCGGCCGCAGTGCGACCGAGACATCCGCCAGCAGCGCCCGCCCGCCGCGGCGCAGCCCGACGGCCTCCGCCGCGATCATGCCAGGCCCGCCCGGCGGCGCAGCAGCCACAGGAAGAAGGGTGCGCCGATCAGCGCGGTGACGACGCCCACCGGCAGTTCCGCCGGCGCCGCCAGGCTGCGCGCGGCCAGATCCGCCAGCACCAGCAGCGCCGCGCCCAGCAGGGCCGAACCCGGCAGCACCAAGCGGTGGGAGGCGCCGAAGCCCAGCCGCAGCAGATGCGGCACCACGAGACCCACGAAGCCGATCAGCCCGGTGAAGGCGACGCCGGCGGCCACCGCGATGGCGGCGAGGCTCACCGCCACGCGCTTCACCACCTCCACCCGCTGGCCGAGGTGGAAGGCCTCGGCCTCCCCCAGCAGCAGCGCGTCCAGCGGCCGGGCCAGCGCCACCAGCCCCAGCACCGGCAGGCCGATCAGCGCCGCCGCCACCGGCACCTGGGCCCAGCGCGCCCCGGCCAGGCTGCCCAGCGTCCAGAAGGTGATGTCGCGCACCTGGCGGTCATCGGCGGTGAAGACCAGCAGGCCGGTCAGCGCGCCGGCCAGCGCGTTCACCGCCACGCCCGCCAGCAGCAGCGTCGCCACGCCGGTGACGCCGCCGATGGTGCCGAGCCGGGCCATCAGCAGCGTCGCCCCCAGCCCGCCGAGGAAGGCCGCCGCCGGCAGCAGCCACAGGCCGAGCGCGCCGGCCGCCAGGCCGAACAGCCCGGCACCGAAGACGATGGCGGCGACGGCGGCCAGCGCCGCGCCGGCGGAGACGCCGATCAGCCCGGGATCGGCCAGCGGGTTGCGGAACAGCCCCTGCATCGCCGCCCCGGCCGCGCCCAGCCCGGCCCCCACCAGGGCGGCCAGCAGCACGCGGGGCGCGCGGATGACGCCGAGGATGGCGGCGTCGCGGCGGAAGGCCTCCGGCAGCGGCGCCAGCCCCAGCGCATCGGCCAGCACCGCCGGCAGCGCGGCGGGGGAGACCGCGGCCGGCCCCAGCAGCAGCCCGGCCGCCATCGCCGCCAGCAGCAGCAGCGTGCCGCCGGCCAGCACCAGCGCTGGCCCGCGCCGTATCCGACGCGCTGGCGCCTGCACGCGGGCCAGATGCATCACACCCAGGCCCGCGCCGGCAGCGCCGGCAGGGCGGCGCCGGGGTGCAGCAGCGCGGCGAGATCGCGCCGCGCATGCGCCGCCCGCGGCCCGAAGCCCAGCATGTAGGCGCCATCGACGGCAAGCAGGCGGCCCGCCGCGCCGGCCGGCGTCACCGCCAGGGCGGAGACCCTGAGCACCGCGGCCGCGCCGCCGGCCTCCGCCACCGCATGGTCCATCATCACCACCACATCCGGCGCCAGCAGCGCCGCGGATTCGGCGGACAGGGGCCGGTAGCCGGTGAAGTCGCGCACGCAGTTCACCGCCCCCGCGGCGGCCAGCAGCGCATCCGCATGGGTGTCGCGGCCGGCCACCAGCGGCGCCCCGCGGGCGGCCGAGAGCACGAAGATCGCCCGCAGCGGGCGCAGCGCCGCGACCGGCGCATCCAGCGCCGCCCAGTCCGCGGCGACGGCCTCGGCCAGCCCCGCGCCGTCCAGCCCCAGCGCCTGGCCGATGGCGCGGATCTTGGTGGCCACCGCCGCGCCGCCGGCACCATCCGGCACCACGGCCAGCTTCGCCCCGGCGGCGCGCAGCACGGCCAGCGCCTGGGGCGGCCCGGCCTGGTCCGACAGCAGCAGCAGGTCGGGGTCGAGCGAGACCAGCCCCTCCGGCGCCAGGGCGCGGAGATAGCCGATCTGCGGCAGGCGGCGGGCCGCGGCGGGGAACAGGCTGGTGCTGTCCACCGCCACCACCGCGTCGCCCGCGCCGAGCGCGAAGACCGTCTCCGTCACCGCCCCGCCCACTGTCACCAGTCGCCGCCCGGCCGCCGTCGCCGGGATGGCCGGGGGAAGAGCTGCGGGCAGGGCGGCGGCGAGGCCGAGCAGATGGCGGCGGCGCATCATGCGGCGCGGCCGGCGGGCCAGGGGCCGGCTTCCACCGCCGCCACCAAGGCGCGCCAATCGGCGCGTTCCGGCTGGCCGGGCTTGCGGGCGCCGAAGATTATGGCGATCACCTCGCCCGCCGCATCCAGCAACTCGATGGAGGTGACGTCGCCATCCTCGGTCGGCTTCACCACGCGCCAGGCCTGGTCGATGCCGGCTTCGCGCAGATGCAGGTTGAAGGTGGGATCCAGCACGTTGAACCAGCCCGGCGTCGGGCGCAGCCGCGCCACCGGGCCGGTGTGGATCTGGATGGCGCCGCGGTTGCCGACGAAGATCATGATCGGCAGGCCGGCCGCCGCCGCCTGGTGCAGCGTGGCGGCGGCGGCCTCGGGCGGCAGCCGGCGGGCGAGGTCCTCCCCGGCCAGGCGGAAGGCCTGGCGGCGGCTGGCCTTGTGCCGGCGCAGCAGGGTGACGAAGTCGTGCGTGTCCCGCAGCGCCTGCCATTCGGCGCGCAGCGCCACCGCATCCACCGGCGTCTCCGGCTTCGGCGCTTCCGGTGCCGGCGCGGCCTCCGGCGGGGCAGCCGCTTCCGGCGCGGCGAAGTCGCCGACCAGCGCGGCCCAGGCGGCGCGGTCGGTCTCCGCCGTGGCGAAGACCTTGTGCACGGCGGTGCCGGCCCTGTCGAAGATCTGCAGCGAAGGGCGCTCCCCGCCCAGCGCGTAGGCATGCGCCCAGCTGCCGGGAAACAGGCGCAAATCAATGTCCGGCCCCAGCACCAGGATGTGCCCCGGCCCGGCCGAGACATCCTCGAAGGCGCCATGGCGTTCATGCACCGCGTGTTCGTTGCGGGTCAGCGCCATGATGCGGCCGAGGCGCGGCAGGGCGGCGAACAGCGCCGGCCAGTCCGGCCGCAGCGCGCTGGCCGGGCCGGTGGCGCCGCAGGCCACCAGCGCGGCTTCCGTCGTGCCCAGGCGCTGCGCGGCTTCCCGGGCGCGGACGGGGCCGGCGCGCAGCAAGGCGGCATGGCGTTCGAGAAGGCTGGTCATGGAGGAAGTCCCCTGCTGGCGGTCCCGCTGGCTCAGAAGCTGACGCGCACGGCGCCCCGGATGTTGCGGCCCACATCGTAGAAGGGCGGCGACGGGTCGCTGTTCCAGTTGGCGCGGCGGTAGGCGTGGTCGAAGACGTTGTCGACGGCGAGCGAAAGCCGGACATTGGGCGCGAAGTTCGGCTGCCAGGAGGCATGCAGGTCGAGCAGCCCGTAGCCCGATGTCTGCTGCGCGACGCCCGCGGTGTTCGGCGCGCGATCCTGTTCCGCCGTGGCGGTCAGGCGCCCGCCCAGCACCACGCCCTGGTCCAGGAAGCGGTAGCCGGCCGACAGCGTCACGCGATGCGCCGGGATGGAGGCCAGCGGCTGGTCGGTGACGCGGTTGTCGCCCTTCAGCGCCGCGGCGCCGATGCCGGCATACCAGAGGCCGGCATCATACTGCGCCTCCGCCTCCACACCCTCGATCCGCGCCTCCGCCACATTGGCGGAGACGGTGGTGCTGCGCAGCACGGTCTGCTCGATGAAGTCGTCGACGTCGTTGCGGAAGGCGGAAACCCGCATGCGCAGCCGGTCGCCGGGGATCATCACGTCGGCGAAGCGCAGGTTCACGCCGGCCTCCTTGTTGCGCGAGACCTCCGGCCGCAGGTCGGGGTTCGGCACGAAGCTGTTGCCCGGGAAGTGCTGGCCGCCGACATAGAGCTCGGTCAGCGACGGTGCGCGGAAGCCCTCGGCATAGCTGACATAGGGCTGCAGCCAGGGCGTGACCTGCCAGGCGAGGGAGACGCGCGGGGAGGCGCGTTCCGAGCTGCGGTCGTTGCGGCCATCCGGGCTTTCCTGCTCGAAGCGGTCGAGCCGCACCCCCGGCGTCAGGGTGAAGGCGCCGAGGCTGATCTGGTCCTGCACGAAGAAGGCCAGGACGGTTTGCTCGGCGGAGGGGAATTGCGCGCGCGGCACGCCATTGGCGCGGCCTTCCTGCTCGTCGCGGTACATCTCCGTGCCGAAGGTGAAGACATGGCCGGTGGCGCCGAGCGCAAAGCGCGCGGTGTTCTGCGCATCCAGGCCGAGCGTCGTCAGCTCCGTCTCGTCGCGCACCCGCGCCCCGGTCAGGCGCTGCTCCGTCAGATTGACCTGGGTGCGGTAGAGGACCAGCTGCGGGTTGAACAGCGGCATCGCCGGGTCCTCGTAGGACCAGCGGAAGGACAGGTTCTCGGAGACCGTGTCGCGGTCGGTGATGCCGGTGGTGGTCGCGGTGTTGGCCGAGATCGGGATCTGGTGGTCGTCGCGGAAGCGCAGGGCGGAAAGCTGGAAGCGGTGGTGCCCCGGGTTCCAGCCGAGCTTGCCGAGCAGGGAGACGGCATCGTCGCCGGTATAGGGGATGGTGTTGCCGGCGCCGTCGGTGAAGTTGTTGTTGGTGAAGCCGGCGACGGCGCCGAGCAGGGTGAAGTCGCCTTCCCGCGCGCCCAGCGCCAGGCTGCCGCGCGGGCCGCTGCCCTGGCTCTGCCAGCCGGCGCCGAGGGTGCCGCCGAAGGCCGCGCCGGGCTGCAGGATGTCCTCCACCTCGATCGTCCGCAGCGAGATGGCGCCGCCCAGCGCGCCGGAGCCATAGAGGGTGGAGGCCGGGCCGCGCAGCACCTCCACCTGGCGCAGCAGGTCCGGGTCGACGAAAGTGCGGCCGCGATGGCCGGCGTTGAAGTTGTTGCGCGCGCCATCGGTGCGCAGCACCACGCGTTCGTCGCCGAGGCCGCGGATGATCGGCTGCAGCGCCGTGGTGCGCGGCGCGCCGGAGGATTCGATGCCGGGGATGTCCTGGATCAGGTCGATGACGCTGCGCGCATCGCGGCGCTCGATCGCCTCCCGCCCCACCACGGAAACCGGCGCCGCGGCATCGCCGGCGACGGTGCGGGTGCGGGTGGCCGTGGTGGTCACGGCATCCAGCGGCGTGACCGCCGTGGGGGTGGCCTGCTGCGCGCCGGCGGGCGCGGCGGCGAGGGCGAGGATGGCAGCGGTCAGCGGCGCTGACGCCAGGCGGCGGTCGGCCATGGGGCACTCCGGGGCGGTGGGGCTGGAGGCCTGGCTGGCTTGCGGCCGCGCTGTCGCGGTGGCTGGCTCGGCGGAGGGGTCGGGCGGGCGGGGCGGCTACTTGGTCAGGATCAGCTTGTCGTTGCTGGTCAGGCGCAGCCGGTAGGTCTCGCCATGGTGCAGGATGAGCACCTCCCGCGCGCCACGCAGCAGGTCGGTGCTGGTGATGCGTGCGGGGGCCGCAGAGTCTTGGGGAAGGGCGGCGGCATCGGTCATGGAGTGGCTCATCGGCTGCGGCGATGGCCATTATGAAGCAATTGCGAGTCATTCGCAATGGCGGATGGGGCATAAAGCGGCGTCAGGGGCAGCGCGGGGCGATGC
Organism: Falsiroseomonas selenitidurans; assembly: GCF_012103215.1. Taxonomy (GTDB): domain Bacteria; phylum Pseudomonadota; class Alphaproteobacteria; order Acetobacterales; family Acetobacteraceae; genus Falsiroseomonas; species Falsiroseomonas selenitidurans. Next base: position 28,842 of record NZ_JAAVNE010000004.1, on the reverse strand, counting down.
CCTGGTCTGCCCCGCCGCTGGCCGGGTGGGGGGGCGAGGGGCGCTTCAGCCGCCCCGTTTGGGGCGCGGGTTTCAGCCGCCCCGTTGGGGCGAGGGCTTCAGCCGCCCCGTTGGGGCGAGGGCTTCAGCCCCCGCGGGGGCCGCGCGGCCGGCCGCGCCGGATCACCTGGGCACCACGCCCGCCGCGGCTTTCGGCGGCGAGGGCGAGCGTGGCGGAGGCGTCCGCCGCCTCGGCCTCCTGCAGCGTCTCCGCCGGCACCGGCGCGGGCTCCCCCACCGCCGCGCCCAGCAGCGGCGTCAGCGTGCCATGCGTCTCGTAGAAGCCGCTGTCGGCGCGCTGGGCGAGATGTGCCACGCCGTCGATGCGGAAGATCCGGCGCTGCATGGTGAGACGCGCCACCTGGTCATCGGTGGCAGGGAGGAAGGTGCAGCCGGCGGCGCGGGCCGCCCTGACCTGATCGGGGGAGAGATCCATGCGGCGCAGTTAGCGCATCTGCCGCCCCTTGTCTGCCGGGCTCCCGCCCTGTTGCTCATCCGCGGGCACCGGAAACAGCGCATCGGCCAATGAAAGCGCCAGGCGCACCGCCTCGCTCTCCCGCTCCGCATGCCAGGCCAGCGCCACGCCCACGGCATGGATCGGCCCGGCCAGGTCGCGGAAGGCCACGCCGGGCGGGCGCAGCCGCGCCATGCCGGCGGAAACCAGCGCCACGCCCAGCCCGGCGGCGACGAAGCCGAGCTGCGCCATGGCGGAGCCAACCTCCCGTTCCGCCCTCGGCGCGAATCCGGCGGCGCGGCAGGCGGCGACCATGGCATCGGAATAGGCCGGGCTGATGCCGCGCGGCAGCACCAGCATCGGCTCATCCGCCAGCGCCGCCAGGTCCAGCGGTCCGCTGCCGCCGGCCAGGGGGTGCGCCACCGGCAGGGCGGCGGCCAGCACGTCCCGCCCCAGGCTGCGCAGCCGCACCGGGTGGCGGTCCCGCTCCAGCCGCAGCAGCGCCAGATCCACCTCGCCCCGGCGCAGCGCCTCCACCGCATCCGCCGTGTCCATCTCCCGCACCGCAACGGCCGAAGCCGGCCTGGCGGCCTGCAGGCCGCGCACCAGCGGCGGCAGGTAGTCGAACAACGCGGAGGTGACGCAGGCCAGCGCCACCGGCGCGTTGCGCCCTTCGCGCAGGTCGCGTGCCAGCGACTCGATCTGCCCGGCGCCTTCCGCCAGGCGCCGCGCCAGCGGCAGCAGGGCTTCCCCCGCGCGGGTCGGCCGCACGCCCTTGCCGGTGCGATCCAGCAACTGCACGCCCAGTTCGCGCTCCAGCGCCTGGATCTGCGCCGTCAGCGGCGGCTGGGAAATGCCGAGCCGCGCGGCGGCACGACCGAAATGGCCTTCCTCCGCCACCGCCAGGAAGTGGCCCATGCGGCGCACCAGACGGAAATCCATGCGCCTCCCCTCAGCCCTTGTCGTGCAGGCGATACGGAAACCCTATCGCGTTGCCACACCAATCGGAATGGACGATGAAACGCCGGCGCGCCACAAGTCGCAGGCTCCGTGGCCACGGCAGATCTGAGGAAGACACGAATGAAGATGCACCCCGTGAAGGTCCACCCTTCGAAGGCGCTGCTGAAGCGCGAGGACCAGCTGGCCTGGAAGATGGCCGGCGTCGCCACCGACAAGGTGGCGGTGCCGAAGGACACCACGGCGATGATCATCAACCGGATCATCGACAATGCCAGCGTGGCGATTGCCGCCATCAACCGCCGTCCCGTCGTCTCCGCCCGCGGCATGGCGCTGGGCCATGCGAAGAAGGCCGGCGGCGCCACGGTGTTCGGCGTGAAGTCCGGCGCCACCGTCTCCCCCGAATGGGCGGCCTGGGCGAACGGCACGGCGGTGCGCGAGCTCGACATGCACGACACCTTCCTCGCCGCCGATTATTCGCACCCCGGCGACAACATCCCCCCGGTGCTGGCCGTCGCCCAGGCGATGGGGCGCAGCGGCAAGGAGCTGGTTCGCGGCCTGGCCACGGCCTATGAGCTGCACATCGACCTGGTGCGGGCGATCTGCCTGCACGAGCATCGCGTGGACCACATCGCGCATCTCTGCCCGGCGGCGGCCGCCGGCATCGGCACGCTGCTCGGCCTGAAGCAGGAGGTGGTCTTTCAATCGATTCAGCAGGCCCTCCACACCTCCGTCAGCTTCCGCCAGTCGCGGAAGGGCGAGATCTCGTCCTGGAAGGCCTATGCTCCGGCGCATGCGGGCAAGCTGGCGGTGGAAGCGGTGGACCGCTGCATGCGGGGCGAAGGCGCGCCCAGCCCGATCTATGAAGGCGAGGACAGCGTCATCGCCTGGGTGCTGTCGGGCCGCACACAGGCCGACAGCAAGGGTCGCAAGACCGTGTTCGAGCCGGTGTACTACGAGGTGCCGCTGCCCGAGGCCGGCGAGCCCAAGCGCGCCATCCTGGACAGCTACACCAAGGAGCACAGCGCGGAGTACCAGTCCCAGGCACTGATCGACCTCGCCTTCCGCATGCGCGAGCAGATCGCCGACATGGAGGCGATCGCCAAGATCATCATCCACACCAGCCATCACACCCACTACGTGATCGGCACCGGCGCCAACGACCCGCAGAAGATGGACCCGAAGGCGAGCCGGGAGACGCTGGACCACTCCATCATGTACATCTTCGCCGTCGCCCTGCAGGACGGGCGCTGGCACCATGTGGACAGCTACGCGCCGAAGCGTGCCGGGCGCGCCGACACGGTGCGGCTGTGGCACAAGATCGAGACCACGGAAGACCCGGCATGGACCGCGAAGTACCACTCGCGGGACCCCGAGGTGCTGGCCTTCGGCGGGCGCGTGGAAATCCTGATGAAGGATGGCTCGAAGCTGGTCGATGAGCTCGGCGTGGCCAACGCCCACCCGAACGGCGCCCGGCCCTTCGGGCGGGAGCAGTACATCCACAAGTTCCGCACCCTGACCGACGGCATCATCACGACGCGGGAGCAGAACCGCTTCCTGGAGCTGGTGCAGGACCTGCCGAAGCTGACGGCGGAGCAGCTGCCCGGCCTGAACGTGGCGCTGCCGGCGGGCACGCTGGAGGAGGCGAAGCCGGGCATCTTCTGACCGAAGGTCCAAACCCCCACCGCGACCCTCTCCCGCGCCGCGGGGGAGGGTGCCCGAGCAAGGCGAGGGCCGGTGGGGGATCATCGACGCAACTGGGGAGTTGACCCGTCATGAGCGACACCACGCCCACCCTCTACAAGGGCCTCGTCGGCGTCTACGCCGATGTCTCCGCCGTCTCCAAGGTGATGCCGGAGACCAACAGCCTGACCTATCGCGGCTATGCCGTGCAGGACCTGTGCGAGGAGACCGACTTCGAGCAGGTGGCCTACCTGCTGTGGCACGGCGAACTGCCGAGCGCGGCCCAGCTGGCCGCCTTCCAGGCGGAGGAACGCGCCAACCGCGCGCTGTCGCCCGCCCTGCTGCGCGTGCTGCGGGACTTCCCGAAGGACGCGCACCCGATGGACGCGATCCGCACCGCCATCTCCTTCATGGGGATGGAGGATCCGGAGGCCGGCGATGTCTCCGACGCCGCGCAGCGCCGCAAGGCGATGCGGCTGCTGGCCAAGGCACCGACGGCGGTGGCCGCCGCGCACCGCCTCGCCAAGGGGCTGGAGCCGATCGCACCCGACCCGGCGCTGCCCTGGTGCGAGAACTTCTTCCACCTCGTCTTCGGCAAGGTGCCGCAGCCGGAGGTCATCAAGTCCTTCGACGTCTCGATGATCCTGTATGCGGAGCACACCTTCAACGCCTCCACCTTCACCGCGCGCACCGTCACCTCCACCGGCGCCGATATCCACGGCGCCATCACCGCCGGCATCGCCGCCCTGAAGGGCCCGCTGCATGGCGGGGCGAACGAGGCGGTGATGCACATGCTGAAGGAAGTGGGCAGCCCGGAAGCGGCGGAGGACTGGCTGGAAGGCAAGTTCGACCACCGGGCGCTGGTGATGGGCTTCGGCCACCGTGTCTACAAGAGCGGTGACTCGCGCGTGCCCACCATGACGAAATACGCCGAGAAGATGGCGGAAGTTGTTGGCGATCGCCGCTGGATGGAGACCAGCCGCGTGCTGGCGGCGAAGATGCTGCGGGTGAAGAACATCCACCCGAACCTCGATTTCCCGGCAGGCCCCGCCTACTACCTGATGGGCTTCGACATCCCGCTGTTCACGCCGATCTTCGTTTGCTCCCGCATCACCGGCTGGGCGGCGCATGTGTTCGAGCAGGCGGCGGACAACCGGCTGATCCGCCCGCTGTCGCACTACACGGGCCCGGAACAGCGCCCGGTGCCGCCGATTGCCGCGCGCGGCTGAAGCCTGAAGGCCGCGCCGGTTCGCCGGCGCGGCCGTGCCGCCGCACGCTGTTGCGGGCAGGCGCTTTAAGAATTTCACGGCATCCCTTCGGCACGCCGTGGCGACGTGCCCTTCACGGCGTTCGCTGGCGCGTCCTGCACAGCGCTTGCACAAGCGTGCACGCGTTGGATGCGATTCCGTTTGACAGGCAGGATGCACACACGGATAGCGTGACGATGCACGCATCGCTTGACGCGATTCGCGCGGCGCCTCGCCTGCCGGATTCCCCACCATGCTCCGGTTGCCGAGGATGCTGCGCAGCACGAAGACGAGGCGCGCAGCAGGAAGGATCGGTCCATGGACCGCAGGCTCGTGGGGCAGGAGATCGTGCAGCGCACGCCACGCCCCGCACCGCCGCTTCACACCGGAAGGGCGCCGCCGCAGGGCTGCGCCGGGGCGGTGCGACGCGGCGGGAGAGTGGCCGGGGACAGCGCCGCGCGGCATCACGCCGCGCGCAACGCGAGGCGGCGAGACGCCGCTTCGCGCACGCATCCCACAGGCGCCGGCGCGAATGGAGCAGCGGCTGCAGCGGCCGGGCGCGAGGAGGGAATCGCACCGTCCGCGGAACCGCACGTTCCGACCTGGTTTCTGGGTGCGGCGCGGCGCAAGCCGGGCAGCCCCGCCAGCACCAACGAAACACCACGCAACGGAACCGAGCGGAGACCCTGACCACCATGACCGACAGCAACGACAAGATCGCGCCGGACGAGACCGCGACCCGCGCCCAGCCCATGGCGATGGCCGCCGCCCGCAAGACGGCGAAGAAGCCGGCCGCGAAGAAGCCCGCCGCCAAGCCGGCTGCCGCGAAGAAGGCGGCGGCGCCGAAGAAGGCTGCCGCGCCGAAGAAGGCTGCGCCGAAGAAGGCCGCCGCCGCGAAGAAGCCCGCCGCCAAGGCCGCCGCGCCGAAGAAGGCTGCTGCGCCGAAGAAGGCTGCCGCTGCGAAGAAGCCCGCCGCCAAGGCCGCCGCGCCGAAGAAGGCCGCTGCCGCGAAGAAGCCCGCCGCCAAGGCCGCCGCACCGAAGAAGGCGGCTGCGCCGAAGAAGGCTGCCGCTGCGAAGAAGCCCGCCGCCAAGGCCGCCGCGCCGAAGAAGGCGGCTGCCGTGAAGAAGGCCGCGCCGAAGAAGGCCGCCGCGCCGAAGAAGGCGGCTGCGGCGAAGAAGCCCGCCGCCAAGGCCGCCGCGCCGAGGAAGGCCGCTGCCGCGAAGAAGCCCGCCGCCAAGGCTGCAGCGCCGAAGAAGGCCGCCGCGCCGCGCAAGCCCTCGCCGACCGCCGCCGCCAAGGCCGCGACCGCCGCGCGCTCGGAAGCCGCGAAGAAGGGCGCGGCCACGCGCGCCGCGCGCAAGGCCGCGGCCACCGCCGCCGCCGCGGCCGAGGCGCCCGCGACGACGCCGACCCCCGAGGCGGCTTCCTGAGCCACCGCCTTCCTGCGCTGAAGGGCGTCGCCTGCGGGCGGCGCCCTTCGCGCCCCTGACCCATGCCGCCCCGCATCCACCCCCTGCCACGCGACCAGCGGCACCGCCTGGCGCCGCTGCTGGCCCTCTATGCGGCAGAGATGCGTGGCGTGCTCGCCGGTGCCGCCATCGCCACGCCGGAGGATCAGGCGGCGCTGCTGGCGGCGCATCCGGCGGCGGAGGTGCTGCTGGCGGAGGATGCGGCGGGGGCGCCCATCGGCTTCGCCATCCTGTTCGACCTGCCGGAGATCGTCTTCGCCCGGCGCTGCGGCAATCTGGACGATCTGTTCGTGCATCCCGGCCATCGCGGCCGCGGCGTGGCGCGCGCGTTGATCGATGCGGCGCTGGCGGAAGGCCGCGCCCGGGGCTGGAGCCACCTGCGCTGGATCGTGCCGGAAGGCGATGCAGCGGCGATCGCGCTGTATGAGCGCATCGCCAGCCGCACCGACTGGCGCAGCTACGTCATCCGGTTGGACCCCGGCGCCTCGCTCTGAGTCCCGCGGCGCCGTCGCGTGGCCGACCGGCCGGACCCTTCAGCCGAATTGGCGCAGCAGGTCATCCACCTGCGCCGCGTTCAGCGCCCTGAGGCCCGGCACGCCGCGCAGCAGCAGCGCCAGCCGCGCCGCTTCCTCCAACTCCTCCGCCGCATGCACCGCATCGGCCAGCGTGGCGCCGGAGACCACCGGGCCGTGATTCGCCAGCAGCAGCGCCTTGGCGGCCAGCGCGGCCGCGTGCACCGCGGGCTCCATCGCCGCGTCGCCCGGGCGGTAATAGGGCACGCAGGGCAGCCGGCGGCCGATGCGCATCACGAAATAGGGCGTCAGCGGCGGGATCTCCGCATCGCCGCCCTCCGGCGCCAGGCAGGCGATCGCGGTGGCGTGGGTGCTGTGCAGATGCACCACGGCGCCCGCCTCCGGCCGCGCCTGCAGCACGGCGCGATGCAGGAACACCTCCTTCGACGGCTTGTCGCCGGATTGGTGCGCCCAATCCGGGCCGAGCCTGCTGATCCGCGCCGCGTCCAGCCGGCCGAGGCAGGAATTGGTCGGCGTCATCAGGTAGCCATCCGCGAGGCGCACGCTGATGTTGCCCGCGGTGCCGACGCTGTAGCCACGATCGAACAGGCTCCGGCCGAGTTCGACGAGCTGCGCCCGCGCCGCGGCCTCAGACATGCTGGAACGCCTTCAGGAAGAAGTCGCGCCCGCCGAAATTGCCGGATTTCAGCGCCAGATGGATGTTCGCGGGCTCCGCATAGGTCCAGGGCACGCCCGGGTCGATCTCCGCGCCGATGCGCAGCGTCCGCACGCCGAGGGCGGAGACGACGGCGCCGGAGGTCTCGCCGCCCGCCACCACCAGCCGCCCGACGCCGCGCGCGACAAGCCCCTGCGCCACGGCGGCCAGCGCCTGTTCCACCAGCGCGCCGGCGGCCTCGCGGCCAAGCCTGGCCTGCAGCGCGGCCACCTTCTCCGGCGCGGCGCTGGCGGCGATGACGAGGGGCTGCGCGGCGGAAAGCTTCCCCTCGCTCCAGGCCAGGGCCTGCGCCGCCAGCGCGGCGGCGTCCGGCGTGGCCAGCGCGTCCAGCTCCAGCACCGGCGCATGGTCGCGGGCGAAGCCGATCTGGCCCAGCGTGGCGCGCGAGCAGCTTCCCGCCACCACGGCGCACAGCCCCTGCGCCGGCGGCAGCACGGCCGCGTCCGGGCGTTCCGGCAGCAGGCCCTGGGCCCGGAAATTCGCCGGCAGGCCCATGGCGATGCCGGACCCGCCGGTGATCAGCGGATGCTTCGCCGCGGCCTCCCCGATCGCGACCAGATGCGCGTTGGTCACCGCATCGACGATGGCATAGCGCCGCCCGCCCTCGGCCATGCGGGTCATCGCGTCGCGGATGGCATGCGCGCCCTGTTCCACGACGGAGAAGGGTACCAGGCCGACGGATCCTTCCGTCTGCCGGCTGAGCACGCGCACCAGATTCGCATCGCGCATCGGCGTCAGCGGGTGGTTTTCCATCCCGCTCTCGTTCAGCAGATGCGTCCCCGCGAACAGATGGCCCTGGTAGAGGCTGCGGCCATTGGCCGGGAAGGCGGGGCAGGCCAGCGCGAAGCCGGCACCCAGGCGCTTCAGCAGCGCATCCGCCACCGGGCCGATATTGCCCGCATCGGTGCTGTCGAAGGTGGAGCAGTATTTGAAGAACAGCTGCCGCGCGCCGGCGGCCAGCAGCACCTCCGCCGCCGCCAGGCTTTCCGCGACCGCCTCTCCGGCCGGGGTGGTGCGCGATTTCAGCGCGATGACGACGGCATCGGCCTCCGGCAGCACGCCATCGTCGGGCACGCCGATCACCTGCACCGTCGCCATGCCGTGCTTGACCAGCATGGAGGCGAGGTCGGTGGCGCCGGTGAAGTCGTCGGCGATGCAGCCGAGCAGCAGGGGCATCTTCGTCATTCCTTGGGCGGCAGGCAGAGCAGGTCGGCATGGCCGATGCGGGCGGCAAGCTGCATCAGCCCGGCCTGGGCGCGGCGGTCCATCGCCCAGTCGAGGATGCGGGACCGCTCGCGTCGCAACTGGCCCATCGCGGCGCGGGCATGGCCGCTGGCCAGCTGCGCCACCATCTCCGCATCCTGGCGCGGGATGCGCCAGTCGCTGGGGGCGCGGTGCACGGTGTAGCCCTGCGCGGCGAAGGCTGCCGCGATGGCCGCCGGCGCGCGGGCGCCCAGCGCGATGCCGCCGAACCCCTTGTCGCGGTTCTGGTCGCGGGTGAAGCCGCGGGCCACCAGCGCATCGCCGCGGTGCGGCGGGGTGAACCGCTCCCGCCCCGTCACGTTCAGGGCGGCGTAGAAGGGCAGGCGGCGGGCGGCGCAGGCCGCCGCGATGCGGGCCACCCAATCGGCCGAGACCAGGTCGCACAGCGCCGTGTTCACCACCGCATCCACCTGCTCCAGCGGCAGGCCGCGCGGGGCATCGCGCAAATCGGCGACCAGCCCCTCCACCCGCCAGGCGCCGCCCGGCGCGTGCACCAGCAGCGTCTTGCGGGTGGCATAGGTGGCGGGCCAGTCGAAGGCGTCCGCGAAATCCTCGGTCTCGGCGAAGGCGCGGCGCAGCAGCAGCCCATCCGCATCGACCAGCGTCCAGGCCTGGGCGCGGCCGATCAGCGGCGCCAGCCAGCGCAGCAGGGAGCCGGTGCCGGCGCCGAGGTCGAGGACGCGCGGCCGGGCCGGCAGTGCCGCCGCCAGCAGCGCCGCCAGGCCCTGGTCGCGCGCCGCGGCGTCATGCGGCTCGCGCAGCGCCAGCCAGTCGCCATCGAAGCTTTCCGCCATCTCAGCCCGCCGCCCTGTCGAGTTCCGCCACGAAGGCGGCCGCGCGGTCGTCCCAGCGCGGCAGGCGCTGGCCGGCTTCCCAAGCGGCCGCGGCCATTTCCGCGCGCAGATCGGTGTCGAAGATGGCGCGGCGGATCGCCTTGCCGAGCGAGACATGGTTGCCCGGCGGCGCCACCACGCCGGCTTCCACCGGCACCACATCGGCGATGGCGCCGCCGGCGGTGATCGCCACCGGCACGCCGCGCGCCAGCGCTTCCGCCGCCGCCATGCCGTAGCCTTCCCAATGGGTGGCCAGCGCGAACAGGTCGGTGCCGCTCCACAGCGTCTCCAGCGTCGGCTGGTCGACCTCCCCCGCGAAGATGATGCGCGTGGCGAGGCCCAGTTCCTCGGCCAGCGCCAGCAGCCCGTCGGCATGCACCTTGTCACGCGGCGCGCCGGCGATGGTCAGCCGCCAGTCCAGGTCCGGCACCATGGCGAGCGCGCGCAGCAGCACGTCATGCCCCTTGCGCGGCACCAGCGTGCCGATGGACAGGATGGCGCAGCCCGGCCCGCCGGAGCCGGCGCTGCGCGGCGCCGGGTCCGTGCCCGGCTCCACCACCCCGATCCGCGCAGGATCGGCGCCGAATTCCGGCACCAGGCGCGCCGCCGTCAGGTGGCTGGTCGCCACCAGCCGCGCCAGGCGCGGGAAGATGTGCTGTTCCGCCGCCCGCAGCGCGTCCCGCACCGCGCCCGGATGGCCATGTTCCAGCGCCGTCGGGTGATGGATCAGGCCGACCGCCCCGCGCGCTTCCAGCGCCTGCAGCAGCGGCGCGAAGGCGGGCAGGCCGAGCCCGTCGATCACCAGCCGCGCATCGGCGGGCAGGGCTTCCAGCGCGGCGCGGGCGCCTTCCGTCGCCGCCGCATCGGGCAGCGGATGCACGCCGGGCAGTTCCACCACCTGCACCGCATGCCCCAGCGCGCGCAGGCCGGCGACCAGGCGGCGATCATAGCCATAGCCGCCGCTGATGGCGGCGAAGGGGGCGGGGACGAGGAAGCCGATGCGCATCGTGGTCAGACCGGCCCCTCGAAGGCGGCCCAGGCGACATGGCTTTCGCGCAGCAGGATCTTCAGGCCGGTCACCGCGCGGCCGCCATCGCCCAGCACGCCGTCGCGGCAGGCCTGGGCCAGCAGGCCGTGGATGTGCAGGCACAGATACTCGGTGGTGGTGTTCTTGCCCGCGAAGGCTTCCTCCGCATCCAGGTTGCGGTAGTCGAGCGGCGCGAGGATGGCGCGCAGATGATCCTTCGCCAGGCCGATATCGACCAGCAGGTGCAGGTCATCGAGTTGCGGCGCGCGGAATTCCGCCTCGACGATGAAGGTGGCGCCGTGCAGCCGCTGCGCCGGGCCGAAGGCGGCGCCGCGGAAGGAATGCGCGATCATGATGTGGTCGACGACCGTCAGGCTGAACATGCGCGGGCTCACTCTCATTCAATAGGTGACGACGGGGCAGAGCGGCTGATGTGCCCCGGAAGGGGGGGAGAGCAAGGAGGGCAGCGCCGCAGGCAGGTCGGAAAATGCGGTGTCGGGGCCGAGCAGCGCGTCCAGCCGCGCATCGTCGAGCAGCGACAGGGCCAGCGCCAGGCGCTCCCCATGGCTGCGCCGGCCACGCATGGCGGGCGAGACCTGGCCGACCTGGGTGGAGACCAGCGCCAGCCGCTTCGCGTGGAAGCCCTCGCCCAGCGGCAATTCCACCACGCGGTCGCCGAACCAGGAGGCCTCGACCACGCGGCCCTCGAAGCCGCAGCGCGCCAGCGCCAGGCGCAGCCCCTCGCCGCTGGCGGAGGCGTGGATGACCAGGTCGCGTTCGCCCGGTGCCGCCTCGGGCGCGGAGAAGCGGGCGCCGAAGCTTTCCGCGATGGGGCCGCGGGCGGCATCGGGGTCCACCGCGTGCAGGTCCAGCCCCGGGATGCGGCCGAGCAGGAAGGTGGCCAGCAGGCCGACCACGCCACAGCCCACCACCAGCACGCGTTCGCCGACCAGCGGCCGCGCATCCCACAGGATGTTCACCGCGGTTTCCATGTTGGCGGCCAGCACCGCGCGGCGGTCCGGCACCGAATCGGGGAGGGGGAGGCACATGGCGGCCGGCGCCACGAAGGCATCGTGGTGCGGGTGCAGGCAGAAGACGCGGCGATGCAGCAGGGCGGCGGGGCCCGCCTTCACCGTGCCGACGGCGGCGTAGCCATAGGAGAGGGGAAAGGGGAAGTCGCCGTATTGCAGCGGCGCGCGCATCGCCGGCCACTGGCTTTCCGGCACGCGGCCGCTGAACACGAGGCGCTCCGTCCCGCGGGAGATGCCGCTGGCCGTGGTCACCACCAGCGCCTGGTCGGGGCCGGGCACGTCCAGCGCCTGGTCTCGCAATGCCGCCGTGAAGGGGGCGGTGATCCACAAGGCGCGCGCCTTCATGCGGGGGGGCCTTCGCAGCAGATGCCGGGTTGCGCGCGGTGCAGCGCGATGTCGAACAGCATGTCCGCGCCGATGCGGTGCGGCGTCCAGGCGAAGCGCAGCCCCTGGTCGATGCGCCCCGCCGCCGGCAGGGTGAAGGCGGGGATGCCGGAGCCGAGGATGATCGGCGCGACCGTCAGGTGCAGCCGGTCCAGGCAGCCGGCGGCCAGGAAGGCGGAGACGGTGCGGCCGCCGCCCTCGACGAAGATGCGGCGCAGGCCGCGCGCGGCAAGCCTGCGCAGCAGGCCCGGCAGGGTGGCTTCCACCAGCACCTCGGCCTGGCCATGCGTGGCGGGGCCGGGGGTTTCGGCGACCAGCAGGGTGGGGGCGGCGGCATCGGTGAAGACGCGGTGCGTGGCCGGCAGGCGGCGCTGCGGGTCCAGCACCACGCGCAGGGGGTTGGGGCCCGGCACCTCCCGCGTCGTCAGCCGCGGATCGTCGTGATGCACGGTGCCGGCGCCGACCAGCACCACGTCGCACAGCGCGCGCAGCCGATGCGTGTGCAGGATGTCCCCGGGCCCGCCGATCCATTGGCTGGCACCGTTGGCGCAGGCGATGCGGCCATCCAGCGTCTGCGCCAGCCGGCCGATCACGATGCAGCCATCGGCGGCGGCGGGCGGGGCGAACAGCGCGTCGAACAGGCCGCCGAAGGCGCCTTCCGGCGCCGCGCCCCGGTGGCGGGCGCGCAGCAGGGCGGTCCAGTCTTCGGCGTCGGCCGGGGCGATGGCGTGGGGCATGGGTGTGGGATGCTATGCCGAAGCGGCGCAATTGCGGCAACGGCACCCGGGGCCGGATCACGGCCCTGCCGCGTGAAGCCTTCGCGGCGGCGCTGCCGCCTGCGGCCGGCGCCAGGGCGGCTCAGCGCAGCGGGATGCCGGGAAACAGCGGCAACAGAAGTTCCGCCAGCAGCCCGGCCAGCAGCGGCAGGGCGAAGCTGGCCGTCAGGCGCAGCAGGATGAAGCGCCCCCCCAGGATCGGCAGTTCCCACGCCAGGGTCCGGTGCAGGCCGAGGATGGCCCAGCCGGAGATCAGCGCCACCATCTGCGACGGCCCGGCGCCGGCCTTCAGGAAGCCCAGCACCAGCGGAAAGGCGACGAAGGGGCCGCCCGGCATCAGCCCGCCGGCCAGCGAGGCGAGGCCGATCCCCGCCAGGCCGCTATCCGGGCCCAGCCAGCGTTCCGCCCAGCCGGCGGGAATCAGCTCCGCCACGAAGGCGGCCATGGGCAGGGCCATCAGCAGCACCGGCAGAACCTTGGCCAGCGCCTGGCCCGCATCCTGCCCGGCCCGCCGGGCCTTGCCGCCGCCATGCCGGAAGCAGAGGCCGAGCGCCACCAGCGCGACGACCCAGAGCGCGACCACGCCCAGGCTCACCGCGGCATTCCCCCGCCCGGCCCCGGCTCGGGCGGCGTCGGGCCCGGCCGCGTCCCCTGCAGCCCGGGCGCATCCGCCGGCGTCCAGCGGATCGGCAGCCAGCGCGCCGCCTGGCCGGCCAGCAAGGGCAGCACCAGGCCGCAGAGCAGCCGCAGCAGCGCGAAATCCGGCCCCAGGATGGGCAGTTCCCAGACCAGGATGCGCTGGAAGCCGTTCAGCGACCAGGCGAGCACGAAGGCGATCAGCGCGCCGCGATCCGCCCCGGCCTGGGCCAGCACCAGCACCACCGGGAAGGCCGCCATCGGCCCGCCCGGCATCACCATCCCGGCGGCGGTGGCCACCAGCAGGCCGCGCAGCCCGGATTCCGCGCCCATCCAGCGTGCCAGCGCCCCGGGCGGGACCAGCTGGCGCAGCGCGGCGGACAGCAGCAGCCCGGCCAGGATCGAGGGCAGCACCACCACCAGCAGGTCCCAGGTGGCCAGCAGCGCATGGACCACCGCCGCCTGTCCGCGCAGCTGCCAGACCGCCGTGGCGGCGGACAGGGTCAGGGCGGCGATCACCAGGAATGTTGCGTTGCGGCGGAGCATGCGGGGCGGCAGGCTGCGCCCGCCCGGCCCGGCCGGCAAGGCCCGCTTCCGCCGGCCGGCAAGGCCCGCTCATCCCGCCCGGCAGGGGCCCGGGCGATCGGGCGGCGGCTTCAGGCCCGGGCGGTGAGCGAGACCGGCCGCGGCCGGCCCTCCCGGTTCGCGCCGCGCTCGCCATAGGTGCCAGGGCCGCGCGGACGGCTGGCGCCGGCGATGGTCTCGATGACGCGGGACTGCAGGTCGATGGCGCGTTCCAGCAGGCGGCGATTCTCCGCCCCCAGGTCGCGCAGCCGCAGCGCCAGCTCCTCTACCCGCGCCCGCTCCGCGCCCTCCGCCCGGCTGCCGTTTCGCCCGCCCGTGCGGCTGACGACGTCATAGGCGGCGGCGAAGGCGTCCGAGGCCTGCTGCTTCGGTCCGGCCAGCCGCGCGGCGTCCGACAGGTCGAGCCGCGCCAGCGCCTCGTTCTCCGCGCGCAGCGCCTCGGTCAGGCGCTGCGCGGCGACGATCAGGGGTTGCATCATGGGGTGGGTGTCTCCGGGTTGGGGTGGGTCGGCGCACCGGCCAGGCGCGTCATTTCACGCAGCACCGTATCGCCGATGCCGAGGCCGCTGCCGCGTGCCAGGTCGCGCGCGATGGCGTCGACCAGCAGGGGGCGCCACTGGCCCTCGGCGGCACCGCCGCCAAAGGGGCCCTTCGTGTCGAGGCCCTGGAACATCGGCTGCAGCAGCGCGCCGAGCGCCTGGGCCTCGAAATCCTGTGCCGTGCGGCGCAGCGCCGCCGGGCTCGGGGTGCGGCCGGCCGCGGCGGCGGCGGCGATCGGGGCGAGGCTCATCTCAGCGCACCTCCAGCTCGGCCTGCAGCGCGCCGGCGGCCTTGATGGTCTGCAGGATGGTGATCATGTCCCGCGGCCCGACACCCAGGCCGTTCAGCCCGCGCACCAGATCCTCCAGCGTCACGCCGCCGCGCAGGATGCCGAGGCGGCGTTCATTCTGTTCGTCCACCTCGATCCCGGTGCGCGGCACCACGGCGGTCTGCCCGCCGGCCAGCGCGTTGGGCTGCACCACCTGCGGCGTTTCCGTGATGCGGATGGTCAGGTTGCCCTGGGCGATGGCGACGGTGGAAAGCCGCACATTGGCGCCCATGACGATGGTGCCGGAGGCTTCCTCGATCACCACGCGCGCCACCTGGTCCGGTGTCACCCGCAGCTGCTCGATCTGCGCCAGGAAGCCGATGGCGTCCCGCCCCGCCAGCGCGATGCTGACGGTGCGCGGATCCGTCGCGGTGGCGACGCTGCTGCCGGCGCTGCCATTGATGACCGCCGCGATGCGCCGCGCCGTGGTCAGGTCCGGGTTGCGCAGCGACAGGCGCAGGCGTTCACCGCTGGCGAAGCGGAACGGCACCTCGCGCTCCACCGTCGCGCCGTTGGCGATGCGGCCGGCGGTGGGCACGCCGCGGGTGACGGACCCGGCGGCGCCACGGGCGGAAATGGCGCCGGTGACGACGGGGCCCTGCGCCACGGCATAGACCTCCCCATCCGCGGCCAGCAGCGGGGTGACCAGCAGCATCCCGCCGGTGAGGTTGGTGGCATCCCCCAGGGCGGAGACGCTGATGTCGATGCGGCTGCCGGTGCGGGCGAAGGCGGGCAGGTTGGCGGTGACCATCACGGCGGCGACGTTGCGGGTGTCCAGCTGCCGTTCCTGGTCGCGCGTGTTCACCCCCAGCCGTTCCAGCACGCCGATCAGCGACTGGCGGGTGAAGACGGAGCTGCGCAGCTTGTCGCCGGTGCCGTTCAGCCCGACCACCAGGCCGTAGCCGACCAGCTGGTTTTCCCGCATCCCCTCGACATCGGCGATGTCCTTGATGCGGACCTGCGCCAGTGCCGGACCGGCGGCCAGAAGGGCGGCCGGAAGGGCGGCCAGCAGGGCGGGCAGCAGGGCCAGCATTGGCAAGCGGCGGCGCATCCTCATCCTCGGGCAAGGTTTGCTTGGCACTCTGACCTCCTCGCCGCCGCCAGGGTGGGGGCGGGGCGCAGGCCAGGTTCCGCAAGGCGCGTGCCAGGGCGGGGGCCGGCCCAGGGCGGCAGGCTTTGCCGCTGGCGGCGCCGGGCGGCAGGGATTGCCGCCGGCGCGGCAGGGCGTGCCGGGGCTTCGCAGCGCCGAGGCAGGAGGGAGATGCAGGCATGGCGGTCGGGCCGGTGGGTGGGGCGGGAAGGGTGGTGCCGGGCCGCATCCGGCGCAGTGCCGGCGGCTTCATGCTGCCGGAGGAGGTGGCGGAGGCCGCAAGCGCCTCGGGCCTCGCCGCCGCGGCACCGATGGGGGCGCTGCTCGCCCTGCAGGAAGGCGCCGCCGCCCCGCCGCCCGAAGCGCCGGAGGCGCGCGCCCGGCGCCGCGCCGCCCAGGCGCTGGACGAATTGCGTGGCCTGCAACTGGACCTGCTGCGCGGTGCCGCCGGCGATCCGGCACGGCTGGCGCGGCTGGAGGCATTGGCCGCGGGGGTGGCGCCGGGGCTCGAGCCGGCGCTGGACCGTCTGCTGGCGGAGCTTCGGCTGCGGGTGCGCCTGGAATTGGTACGCCGGCGGCCACAGAATGCTTCATCAAACTGAAAAGCGGGCGAAGATCAGGAACTTGCGGCGAAACGAGCCCTTGCACCCGCCCCATGGCCGCCACTATGGTCCGGCCGCTTTCGCCGCCCGGGCGCCGGGCTACGGGCGGCCGAGGTTGGGGAAGTCCTGCCATGCTGGTGACCTTGCCGCCGGACTATCGTCCGACGGGCGACGAAGAGTTCATGTCTCCGCTCCAGTTGGAGTATTTCCGCCAGAAGCTGCTGAAGTGGCGTGGCGACCTGCTGCGCGAGGCGGGTGAGACCCTGACCTCCATGGGCCAGGGCGGCATCATCGAGGCCGACCTGACCGACCGGGCGAGCGTGGAGACCGACCGCGCCCTGGAACTGCGCACCCGCGACCGCGCCCGCAAGCTGATCGCCAAGATCGACCAGGCGCTGGAGCGGGTGGAGAACGGCACCTACGGCTATTGCGAGGAGACCGGCGAGCCGATCGGCCTGCGCCGCCTGGAAGCCCGCCCCATCGCCACCCTGTCGATCGAGGCGCAGGAGCGGCATGAGCGGATGGAGCGCGTGCACCGCGACGATTGAGGCGGGCCTTTCCCGGCGGGATGCGTGCAGGCCCCGGCCCCAGGCGCCTTGCCCGGGGCGGGCCACACGGTCCGGGCCCCGACCTTCACGCCACCCAGTCGGGCGGCGCGTCGTCCAGCTCCGGCGGGGGGCGGGCGGCGGGGTCGCGGCGCGGCAGGCGGGCGTCGTTCTCCGCCACCTTGCCGACGCGGTTGTCCACCGGCCAGGCCAGCAGCTCCTCCGCCGGGCAGGGCACCAGCAACTCCAGCAGATCCTCCGGCGCCGCCGGCTCCTCCCCCAGCCAGGCATCCCAGACTTCCGGCGGCAGGATCACCGGCATCCGTGGATGCACCAGGGCCTGCTTCTCGTTCGCTTCCGTCGTGATGACGGTGTAGCTGCGCAGCCAGGTGCCGTCCGGCTGCTTCCAGCCCTCCCACAGCCCGGCGACCGCCATCGGCAAGCCATCCGCCAGCGCCACCGCGTAGGCCTGCTTCGCCGCGCCTTCCTGTCGCCATTCGTAGAAGGCGTCCATCGGCACCAGGCAGCGGCGCTTGAGGAAGGCGTCGCGGAAGGATGGCTTTTCCGCCAGCCCCTCGGCGCGCGCGTTCATCAGCTTCGCCGCGTCCTTCGCATCCTTGGCCCAGCGCGGCACCAGCCCCCAGCGCAGCGCGTCCAGGTGGCGCGCGCCGCTTTCGGGATGCCGCCGCACCACCAGGGAGGATTGCGTCACCGCGACGTTCCAGGACGGCGCATGGTTGGGCAGCGGGTTCGCCGTGCCGAAATACTGCGCCAGTTCCGCCGGCGTGCGCTGCAACAGGTATCGTCCACACATGCGCCCATCCTGCACCGGGCGGGCGGCGCCGGAAAGCGCACCGGGCCGGCCGCGACATCCCGCCGCGGCAAGTTTCCGATGCCGCGCCGGCAAGCGGCGGGGTTGATGGGATCGGTTAACCCGCTAAACATGCCCCCGTTCAAGAACGCACCGGGAGACGACGAGATGAAGAACCGCTTTGCGATCAAGGGCCTGGCGCTGGCCGCCTGCCTCGGCCTGGCGGCGCCTGCCGGCGCGCAGGAAACGCTGCGCTTCATGACCGGCCCGCAGGGCGGGTCCTGGGTGCCGATCGCCGGCGCGCTGAAGAACATCTGGGAACGCGCGATCCCGGGCCTCTCCGTGCAGACCCTGCCGGGTGCGGGCGTCGCCAATGTCCGTGGCATTGCCGGCAACCGCGCGCAGGTCGCCTTCGGCAATTCGATCAGCACCGTGGACGGCCTCGCCGGCCGCGCGCCCTTCCCCGAGGCGGTGCGCAATGTCTGCAACATCGGGTCGCTCTACCCGCAGTGGTTCCAGGTGATCGCGCTGGCCGATTCCGGCATCAACACGATCGAGGACATGCGCGGCAAGCCCATCGCGCTGCAGCCGCGCGGCAACACGGCGGAAGTGGTGACGCAGCACATCCTGCGCGCCGCGGGCATGAGCTACAGCGACGTGCGCGCCAGCTTCCAGTCCAGCTACACGGACGCGGTGGGCCTGCTGCGCGACGGCCATGCGCAGGTCTTCACCCTGGGCACCACCATCCCCGCCAGCGCGGTGATGGACCTGGCCAGCGCACGGTCCATGCGCATCGTCGATCTCTCGCGCTATGTCGACAAGATGCGGGAGATCAACCCGGGCTATCAGGGCGCGCCGCTGCCGGCCAACACCTATCCGCAGCAGCAGGGCACGCCGGTGCAGATCACCTACACCGCGCACCTGATCACCAATTGCGACCGCAATCCGGAGCAGGTCTACCAGATGGTGAAGCTGCTGTGGGACAATGTGGACACGCTGCGCAACATCGTCAGCGCGATGCGCGAGAGCACGCCGGCGACGGCGGCGGCGGATATCGGCGTGCCGATGCACCCGGGCGCCGCGCGCTTCTACGCCGAGGCCGCGCGCCGCTGAGACCTGTCCGGGCCGCCTGACGGCCCGGGCCTTTTTGCCAACCAGGAAGACCAAGGCCGGACCGCCCGAGCGGCAGTCCGGCCTGCGGACGTAAGCCGGCTGCCGGCACGATTGGGGACGGGGAATGACCTACGCGCGTGCCATGAAGGGCCTGGCCGGTGCCGTCGCGGCGGCGATGGCGCTGTACCATATGTGGGCCATCGCCACCTCGCCGCCGGAAGCGGTGATCTTCCGCGGCACCCATCTGCTGTTCGCCATGGCGCTGGTGTTCATCCTGTTCCCGCTGCGGGCGGGGCGGCGGGACCAGGAACGCGGCCCGGGGGCGGAGGATTGGCTGCTGTGTGCGCTGTCCATCTGGGCGGTCGGGCGGCTGTTCCTGGACTATGACTGGCTGGTCAACCGCATCCCCTACATCGATGATCCCCGCCCCGCCGACATTATCGGCGGCTGGATCCTGGTGGCGCTGATCCTGGAGGCGACGCGTCGCGTCATCGGCTGGGCGCTGCCGCTGACCTCGATCGTCTTCCTGATCTGGTCCTATTTCTTCACCGATGTCGGCATGCCGGCCATGCTGGACCAGCTCTACCTGACGACGGACGGCATTTTCGGCTCCACGCTCGGCGTCTCAGCCGGCTTCGTGGTGATCTTCGTGCTGTTCGGCTCGTTCATGGAACGCTCCGGCGTCGGCAAGCTGTTCATGGATTTCGCCCTGGCGCTCACCGGGCGCAGCAGCGGCGGGCCGGGCAAGGTGGCGGTGGTTTCCTCCTCCCTGTTCGGCTCCGTCTCCGGCTCGGCGGTGGCCAATGTGATGGTGACCGGGCAGGTGACCATCCCGCTCATGAAGCGCAGCGGCTTCCGCCCGCAATTCGCCGCGGGGGTGGAGGCGGTGGCCAGCACCGGCGGGCAGATCATGCCGCCGATCATGGGCGCGGCGGCCTTCGTCATGGCGGAGTTCCTCGGCGTCTCCTACCTGCAGGTGGTGACCTGGGCGCTGATCCCGGCCGTCCTCTACTACGTGGCGACCTTCGCCGCGGTGCATTTCGAGGCGAAGCGGGTGGGCCTGGCCGGCCTGCCGGATGACGAGGTGCCGCGGCTGCGCCAGGTGCTGGCGGAAAACTGGCACCTGTTCCTGCCGATCCTGATGATCGTCATCGGCCTGTTCGCCGGCTATTCCGCGCCGCTGGTGGCGTTGGTGGCGACGCTGGCCTGCTTCCCCGCCGCGGCCCTGCGCGCCAACAGCCGCCACCATGTGACGCTGGGCGGCGTGTGGGACGCGATGCTGGACGGCGCGCGCAATTCCCTGGGCATCGCCATGGCCTGCGCCTGCGCCGGCATCGTCATCGGGCTGATCGCGCTGACCGGGCTCGGCATCACCTTCACGCAGCTGGTCGTGAACGTGGCCAACAACAACCTGGTGCTGGCGCTGATCCTGACCATGATGGCCGGTATCATCCTGGGCATGGGGATGCCGACCACGCCGGCCTACATCGTCATGGTCTCGCTGCTGGTGCCGGCGCTGATCGCCATGGGCGTGGTGACGCCGGCGGCGCATCTCTTCGCCTTCTACTTCGCCATCCTGTCCGCCATCACGCCGCCGGTGGCCCTGGCCGTCTTCGCGGCCGCGGGGCTGGCCAAGACGGATATGTGGTCCTCCGGCTGGGCGGCGATGAAGATCGGCGCCGCGGGCTTCATCGTGCCCTTCATCTTCGTCTTCCAGCCGGCGCTGCTGCTGATCGGCACCTGGGGCGAGGTGGCGCTGGCGGTGGCCAGTGCCACGGCGGGCTGCCTGCTGCTGGCGGCCTCCCTGCATGCCTACCTGCTGCGCGCCATGCCGATGTGGGAGAGGGTGGCGCTGTTCATCGCCGCGCTGTCGCTCATCAAGCCGGGCGTGCTGACGGATGCGGTGGGCATCATCCTCGGCGGCGGCGTGGTGCTGCTGCAACTGGTGCAGCGGCGCCGCGCCGCGGTGGCCTGAGGCGCGGGGGGGCATGTCGGCCCCCCCCCCTTCTGCCGAGGCTAGAACGGCAGCACGATGTCCAGAAGCTGCTGGCCGTAGCGCGGCGCCTGCACGTCGGACAGGGTGCCGCGCCCGCCATAGGCGATCCGCGCTTCCGCCAGCCGGTCATGCTTCACCGTGTTGTCGCTGGCGATGTCCTGCGGGCGGATCACGCCCGTCACGTTCAGGTCGCGCAGCTCGTGGTTCACCCGCACCTGCTGCCGTCCGGCCAGCACCAGGTTGCCGTTCGGCAGCACCTGCGTGACGGTCGCCGCCAGGCGCAGCGTCACCGTCTCGTTCCGCCGGACGGAGCCGGTGCCATTGGTGGTCTGCGCGCCGCTGGTCTGCACCAGCGCCGTCGGGTCGATGCTGTTCGGCAGCAGCCGGGTCAGCGAGCTTTCCAGGCCCAGCAGGCGCGGGATGCCCAGGGTGTCCGTACCCTCCCGCTCGCGCTCGGTGCTGTTCTGCAGCTGGGCCGTGTCCTGGATGCTGACCAGCACGGTGATCAGGTCGCCGACGGAAGCCGCGCGCTGGTCGCGCAGGAAGGTGCGGCTTCCCGGGCGCCACAGGCTGTTGCCGCCGGCGAAGGATTCCTGCGGCGCCGGCATCGGCATGGTGACGGGCCGCCAGGCAGGGTCCGCGGTGGGGCTGGCCACCGGGGCAAGCGCCGGCGGGCGGCCAACCTCGGAAAGCCGCTCGCAGGCCGGCAGGGCCAGGGCGAGCAGGGCGGCCAGGATGGTCCGGCGCATCATCGCGCGGCCTCCACCCGCACGCGGCCGGGGCCGGTGACGCGGGCCTCCACCACGATGCGGCTGCCGAGGTTCATCACCGGCACGATGCTGCCGCGCCCGCCATTCTCCATCGCCCGTCCCTGGGCGGTCACCGACAGGCCCGGGACCTCGTACTGCATGGTGACCATGCTGCCGCGCTCCACCACCAGAGGTTGGCCGAGCTGGGCCAGCAGCAGCGGCTGGCCGGGGGAGACGGGGCGGCGCAGCGCCTGGCCCACCGCCTGGTCCGGCCGTTCGGCGCTGCCCGGGCGCAGCCGGCTGGCGGGGATGCGGATGACGCGCACATCCTGCGGCCCCACCACCTCGCCCGCCGCCAGCCGCCGCTGCGCCACCAGAACGGTCTGGGTGGCGATGGCGCGGCCGGAAACCCGCAGCCGCTGCGTCGCCATGCCTTCCGCCGTCACCGCCAGGCTGGCGCCGAAGCGGCCGGAGGCGGCCTCGTGTGAAAGCTGTTCCACCAGCACCTCGATGAAGGCGGCGGGCGGCACCAGCGGCGCGTGGAAGGCCAGCAGCTCCAGCGCCGTTTCCTCCTCCACGCCCTGGCTGCGCAGCGCGCCGCGCAGCGCCGCCTCCACCTCCTCCCGCGCCAGGGCGCGGCCGGGGCGGTCCAGCACCACGCGCTCCGCCCCGCCGCCGGGCCGCCAGGCGACGCTGTTGCGCCGGGCGATGGCGAGCAGTTGCGGCGCCTCCACCACCAGGCGCTGGCCGGGGGCGGGGGCGGGGCCAAGCGGCGTGGCGCCGCGCGGGCCCAGCCCCTCGAACAGATCCTCCAGCCGCACCACCGCCTCGTCCAGCGTGACGAAGGGGCGCAGCGTGGGCGGCGCCTGGGCCGGGGCCGGGGCGGCCGGCAGGGCCAGGGGAAGGGCCAGGGCCAGGGGAAGGAAAAGCGCGCGCATGGCGGTCACCGCAGCCGCGACAGGGTGGAGAGCATCTCGTCGCTGGCCGAGATGACGCGGCTGTTCATCTCATAGGCGCGCTGGGCGGTGATGAGGTTGGTGATCTCCTGCACCACATTCACATTGCTGGTCTCGACGAAGCCCTGCAGCACCTGGCCGAAGCCCACCGCCCCCGGGGCGCCCTGCTGGGCGGCGCCGGAGCCGGGCGTGGCCAGCATCAGGTTGTCGCCGATCGCCTCCAGCCCCGTCTCGTTGGCGAAGATGGCGAGCTGGAGCTGGCCGACATTCTGCGGGTCGATCTGGCCATCCAGCTTGGCCAGCACCTCGCCATTCGCGTTGATGGTCACGTCGCGCGCCGCGGCGGGGATGGTGATGCCGGGCTGCACCACATAGCCATCCGCCGTCACCATCACGCCTTCCGGCGACAGGGCGAAGGTGCCGTCGCGGCTGTAGGCCGTTTCGCCGGAGGGCAGGGTGACCTGGAAATAGCCATTGCCGCGGATCGCCAAGTCGAAGCGGTTTTCGGTCTGGCTCAGGCTGCCCTGTTCCGAGATTCGGTACACCGCGCCGGTCTTCACGCCGAGGCCGACCTGGGCGCCGGAGGGCAGGACGCTGCCGGTATCGGCGGACTGGCTGCCGACGCGGCGCAGATTTTGGTAGATCAGGTCCTGGAACTCGGCGCGGCGGCGCTTGTAGCCCGTCGTGCTCATGTTCGCGATGTTGTTGGAGATGACCTCGACGTTCGTCTGCTGGGCCATCATGCCCGTGCCGGCGATGTGCAGGCTACGCATGGGACAATTCCTCCCGCGCCGTCGCCGGCACGTCTTTTTCCCCAATCCGGCCGGCGATGTGCAGGCTACGCATGGGACAAATCCTCCCGCGCCGTCGCCGGCACGTCTTTTTCCCCAATCCGGCCGGCGATGTGCAGGCTACGCATGGGACAGATCCTCCCGCGCCGTCGCCGGCACGTCTTTTTCCCCAATCCGGCCGGCGATGTGCAGGCTACGCATGGGACAGATCCTCCCGCGCCGTCGCCGGCGCGCTGGTCCGATTCATCATCGCCGGCATCACTGGCGCTTCAGGATGCGTTCGACGGCGGTGCCCAGGCGTTCGCCCTCGCGTTCCGCCATCTGGGCGACGAACTGGAATTCCCGCAGGTCCTCCGTCATCCGTGTCAGTTCGACCACGGCGCTGACATTGCTGCCCTCCATGGCGCCCTGCACCACGCCGGGGCGCTCCACCGGCTCCGGCGCCATGTCGCCCGGGGGGTTGAACAGGCGGCTGCCCTCGGCGCCCAGCTTCTGGCGATCGGCGAAGCGCACCACGCGCAGCCGGCCCACCGGCCCGTTTTCCGTGCGCAGCGTGCCGTCGCCCATCACCTCGATACGGCTGTCGCCCGCGGCGACGCGGATCGGCTGGCGGTCGGTGCTCAGCACCGGGTTGCCCTCCACATCCACCACGCGGCCTTCCGTATCCAGGCTGAAGCGGCCGGCGCGGGTGAAGCGTTCGCCGCGCGGGGTCTCCACGGCGAAGAACCCCTCGCGGTCGGACAGCGCCAGGTCCAGCGGGTTGCCGGTGGTGGCGATGGCGCCCGGCATCGTGTCGCGCCAGGTGGCGCGGTCCTGCGCGAAGGCCAGGTCCCGGCCGCCGCGCGGCACCTGCACCGCCATCTGCCGTTCCAGCACGGTGCCGAACAGCGGCCGCGCGGCGCGGAAGCCGGGGGTGTCGGCATTGGCGATGTTGTTCGCCGTCACCGCGGTGGCGCGGGTCTGCGCGACCAGGCGTGACAGGACGATATAGCCGGGGCTGTCCATCGGGGCGGGCTCCGCAAGCTCCTGGCCGTTCGCCCGAAATCCGGGCCGGCTTCCAGCCCGTCAGCGCAAGGCCCGTGCCAGCGCCCGGGCGTCCCCGGCCGGCAGCTTCCGCCCCGGCCCCGGCAGAAACCGCCGATCGCCCGGCAGGCTTGGCCGTTGCAAGGCTTCCTTAAGCCTGGACCGGCATGCTGCGGGCCGCGTGGTGCCGGCGTGCGGCATGGGCGATGGTCGGGAATCGGTTCGGAAGCATGGCAGCGGCAGCGGCAGCCAAGACGGATGCGGCGGCGGGGGAGGAAGCCCCCAAGGCCAAGGGCGGCAAGAAGAAGCTGCTGCTCATCCTCATTCCCGTGCTGCTGATCGGCCTCGGCGCCGGGCTGTGGTTCAGCGGCATCCTGCCCGGCCTGCTCGGCATGAACCCGCCGCCGGTCGAACAGGCCGCGGAAGGGGAGGAAGCCGCCGAGCCCGCGCCGCCGCCACGCAGCCCGCCGGCCTTCGTCGAATTGCCGGAGATGATCGCCAACCTCAACGCCCCCGGCCGCCGTCCCGTCTTCGTCCGGCTGCGCGCCAAGCTGGAGATCAGCAAGGCGGAGGATGCGGCGGCGGTGACCGAGGCGATGCCGCGGCTGGTGGACCTGTTCCAGACCTATCTGCGGGAGGTGCGGCCGGAGGAGCTGCGCGGCAGCGCCGGCACCCACCGGCTGCGCGAGGAATTGATGGCCCGCGCCAGCCTGGCCGCCACGCCGGCGCGCATCACCGACGTGCTGTTCATGGAGATGCTGGTCCAATGAGCGGCAGCCAGGAGGAGGAGGATCTCGCCGCCGCCTGGGGGGCCTCGCTGGAGGAGGAGGGGGCGGCCAAGCCCGATCCCTTCGACGATCCCGGCAGCGATGCCGGGCCGGCGCTGCCGGCGGATGCGGCGCGGGTGCTGAACCAGGCCGAGATCGACAGCCTGCTGGGCTTCGAGAACGGGCCGACGCGGGATACCGGCGAAAGCGGGATCGAGCGGATCATCTCCGCCGGCCTCATCGCCTATGAACGCCTGCCGATGCTGGAGATCGTGTTCGACCGGCTGGTGCGCCTGATGTCGACCACGCTGCGCAACTTCACCTCCGACAATGTCGAGATCTCGATCGACGCGATGACCTCGCTGCGCTTCGGGGACTACCTGAACTCCATCCCGCTGCCGGCGATGCTCGCGGTGTTCAAGGCGGAGCAGTGGGACAATTACGGGCTGGTCGTGGTGGACAGCAGCCTGATCTATTCCGTGGTGGACGTGCTGCTGGGCGGTCGCCGCGGCACCGCCGCCATGCGCATCGAGGGCCGGCCCTACACCACCATCGAGCGCACGCTGGTGGAGCGCCTGATCACCGTGGTGCTGGGCGACCTGCGCGCGGCGTTCGAGCCGCTGTGCCCGGTGGATTTCCGCTTCGACCGGCTGGAGGTGAACCCGCGCTTCGCCGCGATCTCCCGCCTGTCCAACGCCGCCGTGCTCGGCCGGCTGCGCGTGGACATGGAGGATCGCGGCGGGCGGATCGAGATCCTGCTGCCCTATGCGACGCTGGAGCCGGTGCGCGAATTGCTGCTGCAGCAGTTCATGGGCGAGCGCTTCGGCCGCGACAGCATCTGGGAAACCCACCTGGCGGAGGAATTGCGGCAGACCGACGTGGCGCTGGACGTGGTGCTGGACGAGCAGACCATGCAGCTGTCGCAGGTGCTGCGGCTGAATGTCGGCGACCGGCTGCTGCTGTCCTCCCCGCCCGGCGCGCCGGTGCGGCTGCGCTGTGGCGAGGTGCCGCTGTTCGAAGGCCAGCTCGGGCGGCGGGAGAACCGGCTGGCGGTGCGCATCGACAGCGCGCGGGAGATTTCCGCCGCCGACCTGGCGCATCTGTCATGACGGCGCTGGAATGGGCGGCGCAGGCCGCGCTGCTGGTGCTGCTGGCCGTCGCCGTGCCCTTCGCCTGGCGGCTGGAACGCCAGATCACGGCGCTGCGGCGGGAAGGGGCGGCGCTGGAAGCCGGCGCCGCCGGGATCGCGGAAGCCAGCGCGGCGGCGGAGGCGGCGCTCGGCCGGCTGCGCGCCACGGCGGAACAGGCCGGGCGGTCGGTGGCGGAACGCGTGGCGGAGGCGACGCCGCTGCGCGAGGATCTGCGCTTCCTGACGGAGCGGGCGGAGACGCTGGCGGACCGGCTGGACGGGCTGGTGCGGGAAGCCCGGCCGATGGCGCTGGGCCAGGGGATGGGCCATCTGCCGGACCCGCAGCCCGCCCCGGGCCCGGCGCCGCGCAGCGAGGCGGAGCGGGAATTGCTGCGCGCCCTCAGGGGCGGCCGCTGATGCGCTGGCCCGCCCGCCCGCCGACCCTGCCGAGGCTGCGGCTGCTGCCGGTCGGCTACGCGCTGGTGGCGCTGCTGGCGGCCGCCAAGCTGGAGCGGATGTGGCGCGCCGGGGAGGGCGGTGCCCCCGTGATCGGCGCTGCCCAGGCGGCCGAAGCGCCGGCCCCGGCACCGCGCCCGGCCAGGCCGCCGCCTGCCGCGGCCCCGCCACCGCCGCCGCCCGAGCCCACGGCCGAGCAGCTGGCGGAACGCGCCGTGCTGGAATCGCTGCGCGCCCGCCGCGCCGAGATCGAGGCGCGCGAGGCCCAGGCCCTGCAGCGGGAGACGCTGGTGGCCGCGGCGGAGCGCCGCCTGGCGCAGCGCGTGGAGGAACTGACCACGATGCAGCGGCGGCTGGAGGCGCTGGAGCGCGAACGCGCCGCGCGCGCCGATGCCGGCATGCGGGGCCTGGTGAAGCTCTACGAGGGCATGCGGCCGCGCGACGCGGCGCAGATCTTCAACGAGCTGGAGATGTCCGTTCTGGCGCCGATCATGGACCAGATGCGGGAAGCCAAGGCCGCACCGGTGATGGGCGCGATGCGCCCGGAACGGGCGCGGCTGCTGACGGCGGAGCTGGCGCGGCTGCGCGCCGCCCGCGCGCCGGCGGAGTGAACGACGCCAGGATGGCGGTGGATGGTTAACAGGGGCGCAATGCCGATGGACAAGAACACCTCAGTCCTGATCGTGGACGACTACAAGACGATGCTGCGGATCATCCGCAACCTCCTGAAGCAGCTCGATTTCGAGAATGTGGAGGAGGCAACGGACGGGCAGGAGGCCCTGGCCAAGATGCGCGCCGGCAATTTCGGTCTGGTGATCAGTGACTGGAACATGGCGCCGATGACGGGCCTGGACCTGCTGAAGGAGGTGCGCGCGGATGCGCGGCTGAAATCCACCCCCTTCATCATGATCACCGCCGAGAGCAAGACCGAGAACGTGGTCGCCGCCAAGGCCGCGGGCGTTTCCAACTACATCGTGAAGCCGTTCAACGCCGAGACGCTGCGCGGCAAGATCGAGAAGGTGATGGCGAATGCCTGATGGACACGCAGCCAACCCGCCCGATGGCTCGCCCGAGGGCGAGCGCATCGAGACCGCGGTCCGGGCCGTGCTGGGCAGCATGTCGGGCGATCTGACGGTGGTCGAGGCGTCGCTGCTGGCCGAGCTCGAAGGGCTCGGCCGCACCGTGGCGCGCGCCAAGCAGGAGATCGCCTCGCTGCGCGTCGATGACATCACGCTCAGCCACATTCCCTCGGCCACGGATGAGCTGGACGCGATCGTCGACCACACGGCGCAGGCGACGAACGAGATCCTCGATGTGTGCGAGACACTGGAAGGCGTCGCCGGCCGCGTCGGCGGGGTGGAGGCGGAGGCGCTGGCCTCCGCCGTCACCCGCATCTACGAGGCGTGCAGCTTCCAGGACATCACCGGCCAGCGCATCGGCAAGGTGGTGCAGGCGCTGAAGGCGATCGAGGCGCGGGTCGAACAGGTCACCCTGCGTTTCGGCGTCCCGGGCGGCGCGCCGCCGCCGCCGGAACCGCAGCCCGAGCCGGTGGAAGGGGAGACGGAGGGCCGGCGCCTGGCGCATGGCCCGCAACTGCCCGGCGCCGGGGTCAGTCAGGCGGATATCGACAAGCTGCTGGCGGATTTCGATTGAGTGCCGCGCCGGTGAGGCCGGGCTGGCGCTGCCGCCTTGCCGGTGCGGCCTTCCTGGCCGGCAGCCTGGTTCTGGCAGACCCGGCCCTGGCGCAGGAACGTGTCGGCGTAAGGGCGGGCGACCATCCCGGATTCGGCCGGGTGGTCTTCGATTGGCCCGGCCTGGTCGGCTTCCGGGTGGAGGAGCAGGAGGGCGGCGCGGTCGTGCTGTTCGACCTGCCGGCGCAGTTCGACCGCCGCGCCCTGCGCGGCCCGCCGCGCAACGTGCGCGGACTGGAGACGGCGGGCAATCGCGCAAGGTTCACCGTGGCGCCGGGCAGCCGGCTGCGGGTGTACCGGCTGGATAACCGTGTGGTGGTGGATGTGTTCGATCCCCCACGCCCGGAGGCGCCGCGCCCCGATGCGCCCCGCGCCGAAGCAGCCGCCACGCCAGCGCCCCGTGCGCCGGCCGCGCGCCGCCCCGAACCGCGCCGCGTCGGCCCATACCTCCCGCGCCCCCAGCCCGCCGAGGAAGGCCGCCGCCGGCAGCAGCCACAGGCCGAGCGCGCCGGCCGCCAGGCCGAACAGCCCGGCACCGAAGGCGATGGCGGCGACGGCGGCCAGCGCCGCGCCGGCGGAGACGCCGATCAGCCCGGGATCGGCCAGCGGGTTGCGGAACA
>NZ_JAAVNE010000050.1 GCF_012103215.1 Falsiroseomonas selenitidurans | reverse complement strand
TCTCGCCTACAACTGCCGCAGGCTTCACCGCCTGCGGCTCGCCTGACCTCAATCGCCGCCTCGCCTGCAAAACGCGTGTGACAAATCCGACAGGCTGCTAGCGCCGGCCTGCCAATTGCCGGTTCTCGAGCCGCGACAGCAGCCGCACGCAGGGCCAAAGCAGAAGGAAATAGATCACCGCCGCCACCAGGATCGGCGTGGCATTGTAGGTGATGCTCTGCGCCTGGCGCGCCTGGTACAGCAACTCCGGCAGCGCCACGACGCTGGCGATGGAGGTCAGCTTCACCACCTCCAGCGTGTTGCTGATGAGGTCGGGCAGCACGTTGCGCACCGCCTGCGGCAGCACCACGAAGATCCACACCTGCCAGCGCCGCAGGCCCAGTGCGGTCGCGGCTTCCGGCTGGCCGCGCGGCACGCTCTCGATCCCGGCGCGCAGGATCTCAGCGTAGTAGGCGCCGGTGTTCAGCAGGAAGCCCAGCGCCACCGCGCCCCAGGCGCCCAGGTCGATGCCGCCGAAGGGCAGGCCGGCATAGAGGAAGATCAGCAGCACCAGTGGCGGGATGGCGCGGAAGAAGTCGATGAAGCCCACCAGCGGCCAGCGCACCCAGCGCGTCTTGCGCGTGGACAGCACCGCCAGCAGCAGCCCCATCATCGCGCCCAGCGGCACCGTCAGCAGCGCCAGCAGCAGCGTCTGCACCAGCCCGATCCACAGCAGGTGCGAGGAGGCGAGCGCGATCTCCGCGTTCAGGAAGGCCTGCACGAAGTCAGCCATGCGGCGCGCCCCTCATCGCTTCCACGCGAAGCGCGTCTCGATCCAGCGGCCGGCGATCACCACGGGCAGGAACAGCACCAGATAGGCCAGCGCGCCGAGCGTCAGCGGCGTCGGGTTGCCGGAAAAGGCCATGCCGGATTGCGCCGCGCCGAGGATCTCGGAGACGGCGACCACGCTGCCCAGCGCCGTGCCCTTGGTGATGGCGATGGTGCGGTTGACCAGCGGCGGGATGGCGATGCGGATGGCCTGCGGCAGCACCACCAGCCGCAGCGTCGGCAGGAAGTGCAGGCCCATGGCGCGGCCCGCCTCCCACTGCCCCTTCGGCACGGCGGAGATGCCGGCCCAGAAGATCTCCTCGGCGAAGGCCATCAGCACCAGGGTCAGCGACAGCCAGGTGGCCCAGAAGCCGGACATGGAAAGCCCGGCGGCCGGCAGGCCGAAATAGATCAGCACGATGATGACCAGCGGCGGCAGGGCGCGGAACAGGTCGACCGTGAAGATGATCAGCCAGTTCAGCGGCCGCACGCCGAAGGCCCGCACCACCGCCAGCGCCAGGCCGGCCACCAGGCCGGCCGCGATGATGAGCGCCGCCAGCAGGATGGTCACGCCCAGCCCTTCCAGGATCATCGGCGCGTATTGCGCCGCGACCCTGGCATTCAGGAAGTTGAAGGCGAAGCCGTCCGAGCCGTTCATGATCCGGCCCGGCCGCCTTTCGTCTTCGGCAATGCGGGCTTCAGCAACGCGGCGCGCGCGGCGTCGGGTCGTAGCCGGTCAGCCCCGGCACGCCGGTGCCCGGGAACACGGTGCGTTCCGCGTCATCCGCCGCCGGCGCGATGCCGAACCACTTCTGCGACAGCTGCGCGATGGTGCCATCCTGCTTCATGCATTCCAGCGCATTCTCCAGCTGCACGCGCAGTTCCGTGGCGCCGCGCGGCAGCGGGGCGGACCAGTGGGCGCGGGTCTCGTTCAGCGTGAAGTCGGCGATGAATTGCGGCGTGCGGGTGGCCGCGTAGCGCACCGCGGTGTTGCCGCCGAGGTTGGCATAGGCGCGGCCGGAGACCACCGCCTGCACCGCATCCGGCTGGGTGTCGTAGGTCTGCACCGTGAAGCCGTAGCGCGCCGCATTGGCCTGCGCCCAGGCATCATAGGCGCTGCCCTTGTTGACGCTGATCGCCTTGCCGCGCAGGTCGTCCGTGCCGCGGATCGGCGTGCTGCCGCGGCGGATGCCGAACTGGAAGGCGGTGTAGAGGTAGCCCTCGGTGAACAGCATGTTCTCCGCGCGCTCGGCCGTCGCCGTCGTCGGCGCGCAGAGGAAATCGTAGCGCCCGGCATTCATCGCGGGGATGAGGCCGGAGAAGCTGGCGCTGTCGATGGTCAGTTCACGGCCCATCCGCTTCGCGGCTTCGCGGAACAGGTCGATGTTGAAGCCCTGCACCCCGCCTTGCAGCGTGGGGAAGGCGTGCGGCGCGAAGGTGCCGTCCACGGCGCAGCGCAGCGGCGCCTGGGCCATGGCGGAGGACGAGAAGGCAATGCCGAACAGGCATGCGGCGAGCAGGCGGCGCATGGTGAAGTCTCCCGATTGTTGGTGTCTCCCCCGCGGACGATCCCATTGCAGGCGCGAAGGCGCAACCGCAGGGGCGCGAGTCCTGCCGTGATTCGCGGCAATCATGGAGACATTTTCACAATTCGCGGCGGATTGCCCCAATTGCGCCCTCTCCCCGTCGCGGCGCGGCCAAGCCGGCCGCGTAGAGAGGGAGTATGCCGTACGGAACTGACTGGAATCTCCCCATGCCCCGTTTCGCCCTCCTGCTGGTCGGCGTCGGCCTGTTCGCCATCCTCGCCACGGTGCTGCTGGTGCTCGGCGATGCCACGCTGCCCGGCCGCGTCTCGCTGCTGGCCGCGGCTGGCCTTGCCGGCTTCGGCGGGCTGGCGCTGGTCGTCGGGCTGTGGATGCTGGAGCCGCGCGGCCAGCGCGTCGGCGGCGGCTCCCAGATCAACTGAGCAGCCCGGATTCGAGAAGCAAGGCCCGCCGCCATCGCGGCATGCTGCCCGCGATGGCGCCAGGCATCAGCCCGGCGGTGCTCAGGCCTTCTCCGGATAGAGGCCGAGCAGGCCCGCCTCGCTGGCCGCGCAGCGCCCGCGCTCGGTGATGAGCCCGGTCACCAGCCGGGCCGGCGTCACATCGAAGGCGGGGTTGGCGGCGGCGCTGCCGGCGGCGGCCACGCGGATGGTCTCGATCCGGCCATCGGCGGTGCGGCCGGTGAGGTCCGTCACCTCCGCCGCCGGCCGCTCCTCGATCGGGATCTCCGCCACCCCGTCCGTCACGCTCATGTCCAGCGTGGAATGCGGCAGGGCGACCCAGAACGGCACACCGTTGTCGCGCGCTGCCAGCGCCTTGAGGTAGGTGCCGATCTTGTTGGCGACGTCGCCCTGGCGCGTCACCCGGTCCGTGCCCACGATCACCAGATCCACCTGGCCGTGCTGCATCAGGTGGCCGCCGGCATTGTCGGCGATGATGGTGTGGGGCACGCCATGCCGGCCGAGTTCCCAGGCCGTCAGCGCCGCGCCCTGGTTGCGCGGCCGCGTCTCATCCACCCAGACATGCACCGGCAGCCCGGCATCATGCGCCATGTAGATGGGGGCCAGCGCCGTGCCCCAATCCACCGTGGCGATCCAGCCGGCATTGCAGTGGGTCAGGATGTTCACCCGGTCCTTGCCCTGGCTGGCGGCCTCGATCAGCGGCAGGCCGTTCTCGCCGATGCGGCGGCAGGTCTCGGCATCGTCGTCGCAGATCGCCGCCGCCTCGGCATAGGCCGCGGCGATGCGCGCATCGGCCGGCAGGTTGTGCAGCGTGCCGCGCATGCGCGACAGCGCCCAGCGCAGGTTGATGGCGGTTGGGCGGGTTTCGCCGAGGGCCGCCACCACGCGCTCCAGGTTCCCGGTCGAGGCATCCTGGCGCAGCGCCAGCGCGACCCCGTAGGCGGCCACCGCGCCGATCAGCGGCGCGCCGCGCACCTGCATGCTGCGGATGGCGTGCGCCACCTGGCCGGGCTCCGTCAGCCGCAGGATCTCCAGCGACCAGGGCAACTGCGTCTGGTCGAAAATGCGGATGGACCAGCCGTCGGAGGGCTCGACCCAGACGCTGCGATAGGGGGTGCCGTCGATCTTCATGGGGCGGCGATATAGTCCGCTTCCAGCACCGCGGCCACCGGTCGGCGCAGCGAGGCCGGCAGTTCCGGCCCGCGGCCGAAGCGCAGGATCAGGTTCGGCCGCAACGGCGCCACGCCGAGCCAGGCCGCCAGCGCGCCACGCAGCCCCGGCACTTCCACCGGCTGGTTCACCCAGGCGGTGCGCAGCCCGAGCGCGGTGGCCTGCAGGCAGAAGCGCTGGGCACAGCGCCCGGCCCGCACCCAGCCCTCCGGCCGATCCGCATCGGCGACGAAGACGGCCAGCCCGGCGGAGGAGCGGATCTGGCGGACATAGCGGTCGGTCTCCCCTTCCAGGGTGAAGACTTGCCGGAACAGGCGCCGCCCCAGCGCCCCCGGCACCACCGGATTGCCCGACGCGCCGGTGAACAGCCCGTCCCGGGTCGCCACCGCCTCGGCATGGCTGAAGCGGATCCAGCCCAGCAGTTCCGCCACGAAGGCCGCATCGCGCAGCTGCGCGGCATTGCCGGCGACGACGAGGTCGAGCAGCGTCTCCCGCCGCGCCGGGTCGTCGATCAGCAGCACCTCCACCCCATCCTCCGGCCGCGCCACGGACAGGGCGCGCAGCTCCGCCGGCCCCAGGCGCCCCCCATCGAAGGCGGCGCGGGTGGATTGCCGGCGGGGAATGGCCTGGAACAGCGGGCCGGGCGAAACCGGGGCGGCTTCCAGCAGGGCCCGGGCGGTGCCGTCCGCCGCCACCTCCGCCGTCGCCATCACGCCATGCGCCGAGGCCGCCTGCACCAGATTCTCCAGCGCGCAGCCCAGGCTGGCATGCAGGTGGTGGTCGTCCGGGTCGACGGCCGGGGTGCGGCGCGTGCTGTCCGGGCGGATCTCGATGGCCTGCGCCGTCACCGCGAAGCGCCAGGGCTGGGTGTTGTGGCTGTTCGCCGCCATCACCGCATGATGCACCAGCGCCAGGGGCGGCGGCGTGCCGGGGGCGGCGGGGCCGCGGCAGTTCGCCAGCACCTCGGTGTAATCCTCGGCCTGGCTGCGCCGCAGCGCCAGCGCGCCGGCGCTGCCCGCCGCCCCCAGCACGGCCACCCCGGCCAGGCCGCGCAGCAGCCCCCTCCGCTCACCCCGTCGGACCGCCATGCAAAGCCTCCGTCAGACCCTATCCGGACCGCGGAGCCCCGCCAGCCGGCTCAGATGCGCTGGTGCAGCGCGCAGACCAGGGTGAACAGGCGCCGCGCCGTCTCGAAATCGATCTCCACCTTGCCGGCGAGTCGTTCCGTCAGCAGCGTCGCGCCCTCGTTGTGCAGGCCGCGGCGGCCCATGTCGATGGCCTGGATCCGCGCCTCGGATCCGCCTTCCGCCACCGCTTTCTCGTGGCTTTCGACCACCATGTGGTAGTCCTTGATCAGCCGCCTGAAGGGGCCGAGCGCCAGCACCAGGGCGTGCAACGGCGCCTCCGCCGCGTCGCGGATCTCCAGCATCAGCCGGCCGTCGCGCACGGCGATGGCCAGGCCGAAGGGGCCGGGGCCGAGGCCCGCCGGGCGGAAGCGGTTGCCGGCCAGCAGGTCGGCCACGGCCTGGCGGCGGTCGGCTTCCGCATAGGGGCTGGGCAGCAGCGCGTGGCCGTCCGGCAGTTCCACCCGCACCAGGTCGCGCGCGGCGGTGGTGGCGGGGCTATCCGGCATGGTCGGAACGCGGCGGTCGGGCCGGCAGCGGGTCGCCGTCATGCTCGGTGCCATCGAAGCCGAGCCGCGCCAGCCAGCCCACCGTGGCACCCTTGATGGGCCGCAGCAGCAGGATGCAGGCGATGGTGAAGGCCGGCAGCCAGACCACCATGTGCAGCCACATCGGCGGCATCCAGGCCTTCTCGACCCACAACACGGGCGGGAACAGCAGGTGGCCGGCGATGAAGATGGTGAAGTAGGGCGGCGCGTCATCCGCCCGCAGCCGGCCCAGCGGGGCGTGGCAGACGGTGCATTCCTCGGCCACCCGCAGGTAGCCGGCGAAGACCTTGCCCTGGCCGCAGACCGGGCAGCGGTTGCGCGCGCCGCGGCTGAGCGCGGTCCAGAACGAGGTGGCGGGGGCTTCGGCGGTGGCCGCCGGACGGGCAGGCTCCCAGCGTGTCATGTGGCGTTCCTTCCGGCCTTGTCGCCGGCCCGGGGAGTCGCCCCGGGGCCTGCGCGGCCGTTGTGCGGTGCAATATGTCGCGCCGGTCTCGTCGGATCAAGGCTTGCTTCCCGGCGATCGGGCTTGCGCGGGGCCGCCGGCACGTCGATCCTGCCTCAATGCGCGAGGTGGCGCGAGGGTTGCGCCCGGCCCGATGGAGGGCCGGCCGGCCCGCACCGCAAAGGGGGCTGGCGATGACGGACCGCATCCTGGTGATCAACCCGAACAGCAGCCGCAGCTGCACCGCCGGCATCGCCGCGGCGCTGGCCGGCTTCCAGGCGCCGGGCCTGCCGCGGGTGGAGGTGGTGCGGCTCGATTCCGGCCCGCCCGCCATCATCACCTGGCGCGACTGGTTCGGGGTGGCGGAGCCGCTGTGCCGGACGGTGGAGCGGGAGGAAGCCGCCGCCTATGTCATCGCCTGCGTGTCCGACCCCGGGGTGGATGCGGTGCGGATCAGCACCAGGGCGCCGGTGTTCGGCGTGCTGCGCAGCGCCGTGGCGGCCACGATCGCCCGTGCCGACCGCTTCGGCATCATCGCCTTCGGCGATCCCTCCCTGCCGCGGCAGCGCCGCGCCTTGCAGGCGATGGGGGTGGAGGACCGGCTGCTGGGCCACATCCCGCTGAACCTGCCGATGGAGGTGCTGACCGATGCCGAGGCGCCGCGCGCCGCGCTGGTCGATGCCGGGCGGCGGATTGCGGCCATGGGGGCGGAGGCGGTGATCCTGGGCTGCGCCGGCATGGCCGCGCACCGCGCGGCGGTGGAGCAGGCCTGCGGCATCCCGGTGATCGAGCCCTGCCAGGCGGCGGTGGCGCTGGCGCTGCAGGCGGTGCTGGCGGCGCGGGAGGCCTCGCGGCAGCCCCTGGCGCAGGCGGCGGAATAGCCATGCGCGCCCCCGGCCTTGCCCTGCTGCTGGCCCTGCTGGCAGCGCCGGCCGCGGCGGTGCTGCCCGAACCGCCCGGCGACCCGGAGACGGCGGAGGCAGTCCGGCTGCTGGAGGGCGGGCGGGAAGCCATGAGCCTGCCGCTGCTGCAAGCGGTGCTGGCCCGCAACCCGGAGGATCCGGACGTGCTGGTCTACATCGCCCTGGCGCAGCGCCGGCTGGGCCGCCCGGAACTGGCGATGGACGCCTATCTGCGGGCGCTGGCGGCAAGTCCGAACCACCCGGCCGCCCTGGCCTACCAGGGCAGCCTGTATCTGGAGATGGGCGATCGCTGGCGGGCGGAGGCCAACTACCTGCAGCTGACCTTCAGCTGCGGCACCTGCGCCGAGGCCACCACCCTGGCGCGGGAGCTGGCGGCGGCGCCGCGCTGAAGGCCGCGCCGCCGGTTGCGGCTATTTCAGCTTCGGGCCGGCCGGCTTGCCGTCCCAGCTATCCACCATCCAGGCGAAGGCGGAGGTCCAGGCCTTGTCGGTGTTCGGCGGCAGGCGGCCGGCCTGAAGATCCGCCAGGTCGACATCGGCCAGCTGCAGATGCGGCGTCTCGCCGGGCTTGGAGACCAGGCCCTCATCGGCGCCCACGGCATGCAGACGGTCCCACATATGTGCCTGCCCGCCATCTGAATCCCAGGACCAGCGGCCTTCCAGCGCGAGCACGAAATCCGCCGCCAGCCCGTACTGGTGCAGGCTCTCGAAGGCGCGCACCGGGGTGAGGATGCGCCCCACCCGGCCGCGGCCGGAGGCGTAGAGGTGGTTCTGCCGCCAGGGGCCGCGCATGCCCTCATAGATGCCGAAGGGGATGCCTTCCGCATTCAGCCGCGCCACGGTCCGCAGCGCGCGGTCGCGGAAAGCCGGGTGCAGCATCTTCGGCTCCCGGTTCACCCGTTCCACGTTGCGCCAGGGGAAGGTTTCCGTGACATGCTGTGGCGCCTTGGCGCCAGCCACCTGACGGCGCAGCAGGCCGGCGGGCGCGTAGCCCTTCTGGCCGGAGGGAGCCTCCACATGCAGCCAGCCCTCGCCGGGCTCGCCCACCAGCACCAGCACCTGGTCGATCGGCAGGGTGCGGATCGCCTTCTGGTCCGGACCCGGGCCGTCCCGCAGCTCCGTCGTGG
Source organism: Falsiroseomonas selenitidurans (assembly GCF_012103215.1). Lineage (GTDB taxonomy): Bacteria > Pseudomonadota > Alphaproteobacteria > Acetobacterales > Acetobacteraceae > Falsiroseomonas > Falsiroseomonas selenitidurans. The sequence continues at coordinate 30,368 of NZ_JAAVNE010000050.1, read as the reverse complement.
CCGTGACACGGTAGAGGACCGGGTAGGTGGAGGCTTCAGTCATGCGAAAACAACCTTGTCGAGACTGCCCGGACCCTACCGCGTGCGCCGCGGCTCCGCCAGCCGGGGCGCAGGGCGTGCATCAGGGCGCCGGGGTCCAGACGGCCGGCGGCTCGCTGCCGGTCTGGCTGGTGATGCGGCCGTAATGCTCCGGCCGGCGGTGGCGGGCGAAGTTGAAGATCGTGTTGCGGCCGAGTTCGCACATGCCGAGGTCGCACTCGGCGGTGATCACCTCATCGCCCCAGCTGGTCGCCATGGCCATGATCTCGCCCTGCGGGTTGACGATGATGGAATGGCCGAACAGCTCGTGCCCATCCTCGTCGCCCGCCTTGGCGACGCCGACGCCGAAGCAGGCATTCTGGTAGCAGCCGGCCTGGATCGAGAGATGGCTGTGGGCGACGCGCAGGTGATGCGCCTCGAAGCCCCGGTTTTCCATGTTCAGGCTGGGCGTGTTGTAGCCCAGCATCACCAGCTCCACCTGCTGCAGCCCGAGCACGCGCCAGGATTCCGGCCAGCGGCGGTCGTTGCAGATCATCATGCCGATATTGACGGGCCCGGCGCCGCCGACCGGGGCGCGCACCACGGGGAAGCCGAGGTCACCCGGCTCGAAATAGCGCTTCTCCAGGTGCTGGACCTTGCGCACCGGATCGTATTCCGCGTGCCCCGGCAGGTGCACCTTGCGGTATTTCAGCGCCACCTGGCCCGAGGGGTGGACATAGATCGCGGTGTTGAAGCGGTGCCCGTCCGGCGTCTTCTCGGCATAGCCCAGGTGGAAGCCGATGGTCAGGCGCCGCGCCGCGTCGAACAGCGGGGCGGTGGCGTTGGACGGCATGGCGTGCTCGTACCAATGGTCCGCCTCGGCAAGGTCCTCATGGTACCAGCGCGGGAAGAAGGTGGTCAGCGCGAGTTCCGGGAAGACCACCACCTCCGCCCCGCGCCGCGCGGCCTTTTCCATCAGCCCGACCATGCGGGCGACCGCCACCTCGCGGCCTTCGGCCTTCTGGATGGGGCCCATCTGGGCGGCGGCGACGACAAGGCGGCGGGACATGGCGGCGAGGCTCCGGCGATGCTGCCCCCCGGGATTGCCAGAGCGGCGCCCGGGTGGCCAGACCCTGCTGCGCCGGGCAGGCCCTACTCCGGCACCACCGCGCCCACCTGCTGCACGATCCGCCCGTAATGCTGCGGCCGCCGATGCGCCGCAAAATTGAACATCTTCTCCTTGCCCTGGCGGCAGGCGTCCAGGTCGATCTCCGCCAGGATCACCTCATCCGCCTTGGTCGTGGCCTGCGCCACCACCTGGCCATTGGGATCGACGATGACGGATCCGCCTATCAGCCCCGCGCCATCCTCATCCCCCGCCTTCGCCACCGCGATCGCCCAGCTGGCGTTCATGTAGGCGTTGGACTGTGCGGCCAGGATGGAGTGGAAGGTGCGCAGTTCCTCGCTTTCGCTCTCGCCGCCATTCGGGTCGTAGGCGGCGGAGTTGTAGCCCACCATCACCAGCTCCACCCCCTGCAGGCCCAGGCAGCGCCAGCCTTCCGGCCAGCGCCGGTCGTTGCAGACCAGCATGCCGAGCACCGGCCGGCCCCAGGCCTGCGGCCCGCGCGCCACGGGGAAGCCGAGGTCGCCATACTCGAAATACATCTTCTCGAGCTGCTGGTACTTCTGGCCGTCCTTGACGTGGTCGCTGCCGGGCAGGTGGATCTTGCGGTACTTGAACAGGATCTGCCCGTCCGGCCCCACCGTGATGGCGCTGTTGAAACGCCGGCCCTCGGGCGTCAGCTCCGCATAGCCGATGTAGAAACCCACGCCCAATGCGCGGGCGCGGTCGAACAGGGGCTGCACCGCCGGGTTCGGCATGGCGGGCTCGAAGCTCGCCAGCAGCTCCGGCGCGTCGCGCTCCATCGGCCAGCGCGGGAAGAAGGTGGTGAAGGCGAGTTCCGGGAACACCACCAGCTGCGCCCCGCGCGCCGCCGCCTGTTCCAGCAGCGCCACCAGCCGGTCGAGGGTGGCCGCGCGGCTGTCGGCGCGCTGGGTCGGGCCCATCTGGGCGCCGGCGATGGTCAGAAGACGGCTCATTTGAACAGGTTCCTGATGTCTTGCCGGGTGCCGCCGAAGCCGCGCCACAGCAGGATGAAGCCCAGGCAGAAGCCGAGGCCGGCGAGGAAGCCCGGAACGCCCGGCCGGGCGCCGGCCACCTGGCCGAGGATGGCGGCGACGATGCCGGTGGCCAGGCCCGTGGCCACCGCCATGGCAAGGTGAACCTTGCCCGGCCCGACCCGCGGCGGCGGCCCGGGCAGATGCGGGCGGGACGGGCGGGGCGGGCGCTTGATCCAGCGCTGGCCGCCCGGGCGGCGCGGTGGTGGTTGCTTCATCGGGGGGCCCTGGCTGGGAAGGCGGTGCGTCGCTGTAGCCGCAACCGCCTCTCCTGGCCAAGCCGCCGGCTCAGGCGTCCAGTTCCGGCCGGATCGCCTCGACGATCGGGCGGTAGCGCGCCTGTTCCGCGGCGATGTAGGCAGCGGCCGATCCGGGCGTGCCCGGCGCCGCGGGCTCGATGCCGGCGGCGTTCAGCCGGGTGCGGAAGGCGGCATCCGACAGCGCCGCGTTGGTGGCGGCGGAAAGCCTTGCCAGCACGGCGGGCGGCAGGCCGGGCGGCGCGAAGACCGCGTGCCACAGCACCGCGGTGAAGCCCGGCCGGCCCAGCGCCTCGGCCGCCGTCGGCACCTCCGGCGCCTGCGGGGCGCGGGCGGCGGAGGCCACGGCCAGCATCCGTGCGCGGCCGGACTGGTGCAGCGCGAGGCCGGCGCCCAGCGTGTTGACCGCCAGCGCCAGCGTGCCCGCCACCAGGTCGTTCATCGCCGGGGCGGCGCCGCGATAGGGGATGTGGTTGATCTCCACCCCGCCGGCCTCACGCTTCAGGATCTCGGTCGCCAGGTGCATCAGCGTGCCGGTGCCGGGCGAGCCATAGGCCAGCGGCGGCCGCGCGGTGCGTGCCTTGGCGAGGAAGTCCGCCAGCGTGCCGGGCTGGCCGGGATGCGCCAGCCAGCAGAGCGGCCCGCCGCCCAGCGTCGCCACCGCCTGGAAATCCTTCGCCGCGTCATATTGCGGCTGGCGCGTCACCAGGTTGTACAGCGCATGGGTGGAGGCGGTGCCGAACAGCAGCGTGTTGCCGTCCGGCCGGGCGCGCGCCACCTCCATCGCGCCGATGGCCCCCCCGGCGCCGCCACGATTCTCCGTCACCACGGACTGGCCGAGTTCCGCCGTCATCCGCTCCGCATAGAAGCGGGCATAGACGTCGGTGGGGCCGCCGGCGGGGAAGGGGATGACCAGGCGGATGGGCCGGTCCGGCCAGGCCTGGGCCAGGGCCGGGGTGGCCAGCAGCCCGGCGACGGCGGCCAGCGCCCCGCGTCGTGTGGTCTCAAAGTCCCGCATCGCGCCAGTTCTCCGCGGGCGTTTCGGGATGGGGGACCATGCCGGCGGCCCGAACGCCGGCGATGGCCGCATATTCGTCCTTGTCCGAGGCATCGCCCGAGACACCCACGGCGCCGATGGCGGCACCATCCGCGCGGCAGATCAGCACGCCGCCGGGCACCGGGATGAAGCGCCCCTCGCTGGCCGCGGCGATGGCCGACTGGAAGGCGGGGCGGTCGCGCAGACGGTCGCGGATGACGCGGCTGCCGATGCCCATGCCGAGCGCGCCATGCGCCTTGCCCTGCGCGATGGCGGCGCGGAGGATGCCGGACCCGTCCTCCCGCTTCTGCACCACCACATGGCCGCCGGCATCCAGCACCACGACGGTGAGCGGCAGCAGCCCGGCATGGCGGCCGGCGGCCAGCGTCGCATCGGCGATGTGCTCGGCGACCGCCAGCGTCAGGTCGACGGCCAGCGCCTTCACATAGTAGCCGTGCCCGCTCATGCGCCGAGCGCGCTGCGCTGGTGCTGGCGGGGGACGAAGCGGCCGGTGCCGGGGCGGGCCTTCACCTCGGTCCCGTTCCAGATCTCGGCGCCGCGCAGGATCGTGGCGGCGACGCGCGCCTTCATCGCCCGGCCGTGATAGGGCGACCAGCGCGCATCCTCGCGGTCCTTGATGATGCGCTCGTCGAAGACGAAGTCGCCGGTCTCCAGAATGCAGAAATCCGCATCCGCACCGATTCGGATACCGCCCTTGCGCGGGTCCAGCCCATGGAAGCGCGCCGGGTCCTCGGAGCACATCCTCGCCATCACGCTGGGCGGCAGGCCGCGTTCGACCAGCAGCGTGTACATCAGCGGCGCGAAGGATTGCATGCCGGTCAGCCCGGCGCCGATGGCGAAGATGTCGCCATGGTATTCCTTCTTCGGCTTCGGCCAGGGCGCATGGTCGGTGGAGACATAGGCGATGGTGCCGGCCTGCAGCGCGCCCCACATGCGCTCCACCTCCGCCGCCGAGCGGAAGGGCGGGTTGCATTTGCCGAAGCCCTGCAGGCGGACGATGTCGTCCTCCGTCATGCACAGGTACTGGATGCAGGCCTCGCCGGAGGTCCTGGCCCCCATGCCGCGATAGAGCGCCGCCAGTTCGAAGCCACGCGCGATGGAGGAATGCGCGATGTGCACATGCGCGCCGGTCTCCAGCGCCATCTCGAAGATCTCGAGGTCCGCCATGCTCTCGGCCAGCGGCGGGCGGGTGCGGCAGTGCCAGATGGGGCTGGTGTTGCCGGCGGCCTTGGCGGCCTCGCTCAGCTTCACCACCAGCTCCTGGTCCTCGTTGTGCACCGCCACCATCAGCCCGGTCTTCGCCATCTCGGCGAAGGCGGCCAGCATGGTCGGGTGGTCGATGCGCGGGAAGCGGTGGGCGTCGTACTCATAGGTCGAGACCTTGAAGGCGCTGGCGCCGGCTTCCGCCAGGGCCGCCACATCCTCGGTCGGCGCGTCCTTCCGGATGGTGGCGTAGAGCGCCATGTCGACATGCGACAGCCGGTTCACCCAGCCCACCTTGTCCTGGAAGATCGCGGCGGAGGTGACGGGGTTCGGCACGTCGTAGGGCATGTCGCAGACGGTGGTGACGCCGCCGGCGGCCGCCGTCATCGTCGCGCCCTCGATCCCCGGCCAGCCGGTGGAGGAGGAGGTGTGCATGTGCCCGTCCACAAGGCCCGGCATGATCAGCCGGCCGCGATGATCCGCCACGGCCTTCGAGGGCGGCGGCACGCCTTCGCCGATGGCGGCGATGGTCTCGCCCCGGATGGCGACATACCCCTCCGCCAGCACGCGGTCGGACAGCACCACCGCACCGCGCAGGACAAGGTCGAAGGGCTCGGCGGCGGTCTCGGACATGCTTCGGGACTCTCTCGGTTTGTGGCGCCACGCTAGGACGGCCCGGCGCCGCCGCCAATCCGGCTTGTCTGCCTTATATCCGGGCGGCACGCTTGGGAAACGGGCGGGCGACGCGATGACGAATCGGGTTTGGCCACATTCCAGGCATGGCACGCCGATTGCTGTCCCCGCTGCGACCCCAAGCAGGAGAGGCCCGATGCAGCGTCGCAACCTGATCGCCAGCGCCGCCGGAGCGGGCGTGCTGGCCGCGCCGGCCGTCGCCACCGCGCAGACCACCTTCAACTGGCGCATGACCAGCTTCTACGGCCCGCAATCGGCCTTCTATTCGACCGGTCCCGGCTCCGCGAAGGACCTGATCGACCGCATCCAGAAGATGTCGAACAACCGCATCCGCATCCAGTTCTTCGGGGCGGGGGAGCTGATTCCGGCGGGCGAGGGCTTCGATGCCGTCTCCTCCGGCATCGTCGAGATGAACTACGCCAACGCCTATTTCTGGACCGGCAAGACCTTCGCCGCGCAGTACTTCACCGCCGTGCCCTTCGGCCTGAACTACCAGGGGCTGAATGGCTGGATGTATGATGGCGGCGGGCTGGAGCTGTGGCGCGAGGTCTATGACCGCTTCAACCTGGTGCCCTTCCTGTGTGGCAACACCGGCGTGCAGATGACCGGCTGGTTCCGCAAGCCGATCGAGAAGGTGGAGGACTTCCGCGGGTTGAAGATGCGCATCCCGGGCCTTGCGGGCCGGGTCTACCAGAAGCTCGGCGTCGATGTGCGGCTGCTGCCGGGCGGCGAGATCTTTCCGGCGCTGGAGCGTGGCGTGATCGATGCGGCGGAGTTCGTCGGGCCCTTCCTGGACCGACAGTTGGGCCTGCAGCGCGTCGCCAAATACTACTACACGACCGGCTGGCACGAGACCGCGACGGCGAGCGAGCTCATCATCAACAAGGCCGCCTGGGCGCGGCTGCCGGCCGACCTTAAGGCGATCGTGGAGAACGCCGTCGCCGCCTGCAACGTCATCTCCGAGGCCTGGTGCCAGAAGAACAATGCGGAGGCGATGGACGACCTGCTGAAGAACCACGGCGTCACCGCCGGCCCGCTGCCGGAGGAGGTGGTGGCCCGCCTGCGGACGGAAACCGACTCGGTGCTGGCGGAGGCCGTGGCGCGCGATGCCACGACGAAGCGCGTGCATGACAGCTACATGGCCTACAAGGCGAAGTTCGACGCCTGGTCGGGCTACAGCGAGGCCCCCTACCACGCCAGCATCCGCCCGCGCTGAGCATGCGCCTGGCCAGGACGGCCGATGCGATCGACACACTCGTCGATCGCATCGGCCAGCTTTCCGCGCTCGCCGTCGCCGCGCTGGTGGTGGTGATGGCCGGCAATGTGCTGCTGCGCTACGGCTTCTCGCTCGGCAGCGTCTGGGCGCAGGAGCTGGAATGGCACCTGATGTCGCCCATCGCGCTGATCGGCGCCGCCTATGCACTGCGGCATGGCGAGCATGTGCGCGTGGACGTGCTGTATGCCGGCTTTTCCGAACGCAACAAGGCGCGGGTGGACCTGCTGGCGGGGCTGGCGGGCCTCGCCGTCTGCGCCCTGGTGATTCAGCTTTCCTGGCGCTACGTGCTGCAGAGCTGGGGGCAGGATGAAGGCTCGGCCAATCCCGGCGGCATCCCCTATCGCTATGTCCTGAAAGCGTTCATCCCGGCCGGCTTCGCGCTGCTCGCCCTGCAATTCGTGGCGGAGACGCTGCGTTCCCTCTCGCGCTTGCGCTGAGAAACCGATGCCCCTGACAGAGATCTACGCCATCCTCATGCTGGTGGCGTTCTTCGGCCTGCTGCTGCTCGGCCTGCCGGTGGCGCTGACGCTGGCCGTCTCCGGCTTCGCCTTCGGCTGGCTCGGCTTCGGGCCGATGCTGTTCAACCTGCTGCCCAGCCGCATCTACGGCGTCGTCACCAGCTATTCCCTGCTCGCCATCCCCTTGTTCGTCTTCATGGGCGTGGCGCTGGAGAAGTCGCGCATGGCGGAGGAGCTGATGGAGGTGGTGGGCCGGCTTTCGGGGGCGCTGCGCGGTGGCCTCGGGCTTGGCATCGTCTTCGTCGGCGTGCTGATGGGCGCCACCACCGGCATCGTCGGCGCCACCGTGGTGACCCTCGGCCTGCTGACGCTGCCGGCGCTGCTGAAGCGCGGCTATGACCCGGGCCTGTCCTGCGGCGTCATCTGCGCCTCCGGCACGCTCGGGCAGATCATCCCGCCCAGCCTGATCCTGATCCTGCTGGCGGACATCATGAACCTGTCGGTGGGCACGCTGTTCGCCGCCGCGGTGTTCCCCGGGCTGGTGCTGGCCGGGCTCTACTGCGCCTGGATCCTGCTGCTGGGCCTGATCCGGCCGGAGATGGTGCCGGCGGTGCCGGCCGAGGAGCGGGCGCTGATCTCCACCCGGCAATTGCTGGCCAAGCTGGTGCGCGTCATCGCGCCGCCGCTCGGCCTCGTGTTCGCCGTGCTGGGCTCCATCGTCGCCGGCATCGCCGCGCCGACGGAAGCGGCCGCCATGGGCGCGCTGGGCGCGCTGGTGGTCTGCGCGCTGGGCCGCCGGCTGAGCCGGGGCCTGGTGGTGGAGACGCTGCGGTCCACGGCGCGCATCACCGCGATGATGATGTTCATCCTGATCTGCGCCCAGGTCTTCGCGCTCGCCTTCCGCGGCCTGCGCGGCGAACAGCTGGTGGAGGACCTGTTCGCCTTCCTGCCCGGCGGCGTGGCCGCGGACATCTGGTTCATGCTGCTGCTGGTCTTCGTGCTGGGCTTCTTCCTGGAGTGGATTGAGATCAGCTACATCGCCGTGCCGCTGTTCCTGCCGATCTTCGCCAATGCGGGCGTCGATCCGGTGTGGCTGGCGACGCTGATCTGCGTGATGCTGCAGACCAGCTTCCTGACACCGCCCTTCGGCTGGGCGCTGTTCTTCCTGCGCAGCGTGGCGCCGCCGGAGATCACCACCGGGCATATATACCGCGGCGTGATCCCCTTCGTCGCCATGCAGTTCCTGGCCGTCGCCGTGGTCTACTTCGCCCCCGGCCTGGCCACCTGGCTGCCGAGGGCGATCGGATGGTAGCCCCCGAATCCCTCTCCCCCTGCTTCAGGGGGAGAGGGTTGGGTGGGGGGTTCCTAGTGTTACGCCGCGAGCTTCGGGTAGTCCGTGTAGCCCTTGGCGTCGCCGCCGTAGAAGGTCGTCTGGTCCGGCGCGTTCAACGGGGCATCCTGCTGCAGGCGCTCCACCAGGTCCGGGTTGCTGATGTAGCTGGACCCGAAGGCGATCAGGTCTGCGCGGCCGCTGGCGATGTCCGCCTGCGCGCGGGCCTTGTCGTAGCCGGCGTTCAGGATGATCGGGCCGCCAAAGTGCTTGCGGGCCAGGCCGATCACGTCGAAGGCCGGCTTCGCATCCAGGAAGTGGACATAGGCCAGGCCCTTGCCCGAGATGCCCTGGATCACCGGCGTATAGGTGCCCTCGACATCCGGATCGTCGATGTCGTTGAACGGGTTGCCCGGGCTGAGGCGGACGCCCACGCGGTCGGCGCCGATCGCCTTGGCGGCGGCATCCGTGATGGCCACCAGGAAGCGCGCGCGGTTCTCGCCCGAGCCGCCCCAGCGATCGGTCCGCTGGTTGGCATTCGGCGCCAGGAACTGGCCCGGCAGGTAGCCATTCGCGCCATGGATCTCGATGCCATCCAGCCCCGCCGCCACGGCATTGCGCGCCGCCTGGGCATAGGCCTCGATCAGCTGCTCGATCTCGGCCTCGGTCAGCGCCCGCGGCGTGACCAGCGGCTTCATGCCGGAAGGCGTGTACATCTGCCCCGCCGCGGCGACCGCGGAGGGGGCCACCGGCTCCGCGCCATCCTGGAACTCGGGCAGCGAGATGCGGCCGACATGCATGAGCTGCGCGAAGATGCGCCCGCCCTTGGCATGCACGGCATCAGCCACGGCGCGCCAGCCTTCGACCTGCGCCTCGCTGTAGATGCCGGGGATGTCGATGTAGCCGCGGCCATTGGCGGAGGGCGTGGTGCCTTCCGTGACGATCAGGCCGGCGGAGGCGCGCTGGCCGTAATACTCGGCCATCAGGGCGTTCGGCAGGTTGCCGGGGGCGCGGCTGCGCGTCATTGGCGCCATGACGATGCGGTTGGGCAGGGTCAGGGCGCCCAGCTTCACGGGGCCGAACAGGTCGGGGGTGTCGGTCATGGCGGTATCCTTGGGTCTGGGCGCGGCACGGGTGGCGCCGCTGCGTTGGGCCGGAAGGTGGCGGTGGATGTGGCAACGCGCCATGCGCCCCGATCGATGCCCGATATCAGCCCTGGTGATGGAACCCGGGCCGCTTCCTGTGGCAGGCGTCGCTTGCCGCGGTGTCCGGCGCACGCCATGGGTCTGGACGGCCCCGCCGCACAGGACCCGCGCCATGCCCCAGCAGATCTCGGTCATCACCCTCGGGATCACCGACGCGGCGCGGTCGCGGCGCTTCTACGGCGAGGGTTTCGGCGGGGTCCCGGTCCATGAGACGCCGGAGATCGTCTTCTACCAGATGAACGGCCTGGTCCTCGGCACCTGGCTGCGCGCGGCGCTGGAGGCGGATATGCAGTGGCCCGGCCCGCCGGGCGCCCCGGCGGGCTTCGCGCTCGGCCTCAATGTCGGCTCGGCCGAGGCGGTGGATGCCTTGCTACGCCGGCTGGAAGCCGCCGGCGGCCGAATCCTGCGGCCGGGCGATGCGCCGCCGCATGGCCACCCCTGGGAAATCGCCTGGAACCCCGCCTGGCCGATCGATGCGGAGGGGCGCGTCACCTTCGCCATCTGAGATACCGTCGGAGAACCCCGGACGGGCTGCCAATCACCCGCCGCCGCGGATCACGGTCCGGATCGCGAAGCTGGACTGGATGCGGGCGACGCCGGGCATGCGGGACAGCGCGTCCTTGTGGATGCGTTCATAATCGCCGGCGTCGCGGGCCTCCACGCGCAGCAGGTAGTCGGCGATCCCGGTCATCAGGTGGCACTCCCGCACCTCCGGGCAGCGGCGCACCGCATCCTCGAAGCGGCGCAGATGGTCGTCCGTCTGCCGTTCCAGCGTGATCTGCACGATCACCGTCACCGCCCCGGCCGGGGAGGGTTCGTCCACCAGCACGGTGTAGCCGCGGATGATTCCCCGGGATTCCAGCAGCCGCAGCCGGCGGAGGCAGGCGGAGGGTGAGAGGCCCACCGCCGCGGCGAGCGCGGCGTTGGGCATGCGGCCATCGGCGCGCAGGGCGCGGATGATCGCCCGGTCGATCTCGTCCATCGGCAGATCCTGCGGAATTGTCGCAGGATCGTGCGCCAGGCGCCGCGGCGTGAAAATCCCTGCGACGGTGCGGCATGAAATTCGCTGGATCAACCGGCTATCCTCACGGAATCGCAAGGGATGACGAACGATGCGCGTGCTCGTGCTCGGCAGTGGCGTGGTGGGGGTGGCCAGCGCCTGGTACCTGGCCCAGGCGGGGCATGAGGTGACGGTGCTGGACCGCCAGCCGGCACCGGGGATGGAAACCAGCTTCGCCAATGCCGGCCAGGTTTCGCCGGGCTACTCGGCGCCCTGGGCCGGGCCCGGCATCCCGGTGAAGGCGATCAAGTGGCTGATGATGCACCACCGCCCGCTGGTGGTCTGGCCGCTGCTCGACAGCCGCGTGTATTTCTGGCTTGCCCGCCTGCTGGCGAACTGCACGGAGGACGCCTACCAGACCAACAAATCCCGCATGGTGCGTCTGGCGGAGTATTCCCGTGACTGCCTGCGCGACCTGCGCGGCGCCACCGGCATCGAGTACGACCAGCGCACCCAGGGCACGCTGCAGCTGTTCCGCACTTCGAAGCAGCTGGACGCCGTGGGCCAGGACACCGCCGTGCTGGACCAGTTCCAGGTTCCGTATGAGGTGCTGGACGCTGCCGGCTGCGCGGTGGTGGAGCCGGCGTTGCGCCATGTTCCGGGCAAGTATGTGGGCGGGCTGCGCCTGCCGGGGGATGAGACCGGCGACGCCTTCCTGTTCACCCAGCGACTGGCGAAGCTTGCGGAAGCCGCCGGCGTGACCTTCCGCCAGGGCGTGACCATCCAGGCGATCGAGGCCGAGGGCGGCCAGGTTGTGGGCGTGCGGACGGCGGAGGGGCGCTTTTCCGCCGACCGCTACGTGGTGGCGCTGGGCAGCTTCGCCCCCGCTTTGCTGCGGCCCTTGGGCCTCGGCCTGCCGGTCTACCCGGTGAAGGGCTATTCACTGACCCTGCCGGTGACGGACCCGGAGGGCGCGCCGGTCTCCACCGTGATGGACGAGACCTTCAAGATCGCCATCACGCGCCTGGGGGACCGCATCCGCGTCGGCGGCACGGCGGAGATCGCCGGCTTTTCCACCGCGCTGCGCGCGCCGCGCCGGCGCACCCTGGAACACTCGGTGGTGGATCTGTTCCCGCGCGGCGGCGACGTGGCGCAGGCCAGCTTCTGGAGCGGGCTGCGCCCGATGACGCCGGACGGCACGCCGGTGGTGGGCGCGACGCGCTATCCGAACCTGTTCCTCAACACTGGCCATGGCACGCTGGGCTGGACCATGGCCTGCGGCTCCGGCCGCGTGCTGGCGGATCTGGTGGGCGGCCGGACGCCGGAGATCGACGCTGCCGACCTGGCGCTGACACGTTACCGGGCGGGCTGAGATTGGGGGTGGCCGCCGCGCCGGTCCTCCCCTATCCGCATCGCAAGGACCCCCAATCACAGGACGAAGATGCCCGCACATCACACGCCGCTGATCGCCACCATCGCGGCGGGCCTCGTGCTCGCCTTCCTGTGCGGCATGGTGGCGCATCGGCTGCGCCTGTCGCCGCTGGTGGGCTATCTGGTGGCGGGCATCGCGGTGGGTCCCTTCACGCCCGGCTTCGTCGCGGACCAGGGGCTGGCGAACGAGCTGGCGGAAATCGGCGTCATCCTGCTGATGTTCGGCGTCGGCCTGCATTTCTCGCTGAAGGATCTGATGGCGGTGCGCGCCATCGCCGTGCCGGGCGCGGTGGTGCAGATCGCGGTGGCCACGCTGCTCGGCATGGGGCTGGCGCATCTGCTGGGATGGGGCCTTGGCGCCGGGCTGGTCTTCGGCCTGGCGCTGTCCGTCGCCTCCACCGTCGTGCTGGTGCGTGCGCTCCAGGAACGCCGGATCATCGAGACGGAGCGCGGCAAGATCGCCGTCGGCTGGCTGATCGTCGAGGATCTGGCGATGGTCCTCGCGCTGGTGCTGCTGCCGGCGGTGGGGCCGGCGCTGATGCCTGGCGGGGCTGCGCTGTCCGCCGCGGAGCTTGGCCTGACCTTCGGCATCACCCTTGCCAAGGTCGCCGCCTTCGTCGTGGTGATGCTGGTGGCCGGGCGCCGGCTGATCCCGTGGATCATGCACCACGCGGCGCATACCGGGTCGCGGGAGCTGTTCCGGCTGGCAGTCTATGCCGTGGCGCTCGGCGTGGCCTATGGCGCGGCGGTCGCCTTCGATGTCAGCTTCGCGCTGGGGGCCTTCTTCGCCGGCATGCTGATGGGCGAAAGTCGCCTGTCGCAGCGCGCGGCGGAGGAAGCGCTGCCGCTGCGCGATGCCTTCGCGGTGCTGTTCTTCGTCTCCGTCGGCATGCTGTTCAACCCGGCGGTGCTGGTGGAGCAGCCGCTGGCGGTGCTGGCCACCGTGCTCATCATCGTCATCGGCAAATCCGCCGCCGCCTTCGGCATCGTCCGTGCCTTCGGCCACCCCAACGCGACGGCGATGACGATCTCCGTCAGCCTGGCGCAGATCGGCGAATTCTCCTTCATCCTGATCGGCCTGGGCGTGACGCTCGGGCTGGTGGACAATGCGGCGCGCGACCTGGTGCTGGCGGGCGCCATCCTGTCCATCCTGCTCAACCCCTTCCTGTTCGCGGCGGTGGAGAAGGGCAGGGCGCGCATCCTGACCAAGATCGCCTTCACCCGCGGCGAGAAGGCGCCGGCGCCCGCACCCGCGCCGCCGGAAGCCACGCCACCGCAAGCCGTGCCGAAGGTGGAGGAGCCCGCCGCGCCGGAGCCCGCGCAGCCGGAGCCGCCGGATGTCTCCACGCTGGCGGCGCATGAGGTGGTGGTGGGCTATGGCCGGGTCGGGCGGGTGGTCGGGCAGGGGATGCTGGCCGCCGGCCGCCCGCTGCTGGTGATCGAGGATGCGGATGAGGCGGTGGAAGCCGCCCGCGCCGATGGGGCGGAGGTGGTGGTGGGCAATGCCGCCAACCCGGATGTGCTGGCCGCCGCCAACCTGCCCCAGGCTGCCCGCCTGTTCGTCACCGTGCCCGAGGTGTTCGAGGCCGGGCAGGTGGTGCAGCAGGCGCGCGCCCTGAATCCGGGCCTGGAGATCCTGGTGCGCGCCCATTCGGATGACAGCGCCGTCCATCTGCAGGGCCTGGGCGCCAGCATGACGGTCTCCGGGGAGCGTGAGATCGCGCTGCGGATGCTGGAACGCGCCGGGGCGTAGCGCATTGTCAAGCCTTGCGGCTTCGCAGGGCGGCTCGGACGATGCGGTGGAACAGCAGGCCGGTGCCGTTTCACCGTCTTCGCTTTCGGTGAAACGTCCCCGGCGGCGGCGATCCCCGCTCAGCCTGCCGCCAGCCGGCGCTCCACGAAGTCCAGCCGGTCCTGGCCCCAGAAGATCTCCTCGCCGATCACGTAGCTCGGCGCGCCGAACACGCCACGCTCCAGCGCCGCCTGGCTGTCCGCCTGGCGCTGCGCCAGCCAGCGGGGGTCCTCGGCCAGCGCCAGCAGCGCCTTCGCGTCCAGGCCGCAGCCGGCGATCAGCGCGGCCAGGGTGGCGGGGTCGGCCGGATTGGCCTCCGCCTCCCACAGCGCCTTCAGGATGGCGTGCGCCAGGGCCAGCGCCGGGGCGTCGCCCTCGGTTTCCCGCGCCGCGATCACGCAGGCGGCACCGCGATTCTCGTCATGCGGGAAGTGTTTCGGAGTCAACACGATGGGCAGGCCCAGCGCCTCCCGCCAACGGCGCAGCTCCTGCATGCGGTAGGCCTGGCGCTGCGGGCTGCGCCTGGGCAGCGGCAGGCCGCCGGAGGCCGGGAAGACCGTGCCGCCGAAATCGCAGGGGATCGGGCGGATCGAAGCGCCATGCCGTGCGGCAAGCGCCTCGATCCGCGCCGCGCCGAGATGCGTCCAGGGGCTGTTGAGCGACAGGTAGTAGTCGATGTGCATGGCAGGCTCCTCCGTTGCCGGCATCATCGCGGCCCGCGCCCGGCCCGGCAATGCGGGCGCTTCAGCCCGCCAGGATCGCGGCCAGGGACTCGCCCAGCGCCGGTGCGCCGAAGCCGATGGGGTTGCCGGCCGCGATCCAGTCGCCGCTGTCGAAATCACTGGTCCAGCAGCCGGCTTCCCGCGCGATGGCCAGGGCGGCGCAGGCGTCCCAGGCGTTGATGTGCGATTCGAGATAGCCATCCAGCCGGCCGACCGCGCATTCCACCAGCCCCAGCGTGCCGGACCCGCCGACCCTCAGCCCGGCGCCGGCGCCCATCACCTGCTCCGCCAGGCGGTGGAAGGCGGCGACCGGGCGGCGCAGCGACCAGCCGGCCTCAATGATGGCGCGGCGCATATCCGCCGTGGCGGCGGCGCGGATCGGCTGGCCGTTCAGCCAGGCGCCGCAGCCCGTGGCGCCGGTGAACAATTCGGCCGGCGCGTGGCGGGCGATGGCGCCCAGCACCGCGCGGCCCCCTTGCGCCATGCCGATGGAGACGCACCAGCGGTCCCCGCCGCGCGAGAAGTTGGAGGTGCCGTCGATCGGGTCGAGGATCCACACCGGCCCCTCGCCGGCCACGGCGCCGCCCTGCTCCTCGCCGATGATCGCCTCCGCCGGGAAGTCCAGGGCCAGCCTGGCGCGGATGAAGCTTTCCGTCGCGCCATCGGCCTCCGTCAGGAAGTCCTGCGCGCCCTTGAAGGTGGTTTCCGCCATGCCGCCGGCCCGCATCCGGAAGGCCAGGGAAGCGGCATCCCGGGCGATGGCGGCCGCCACCTGCAGGCGGTGGCGCAGTTCGTCCTCGGTCATCGTCAGCGCTCCACTGGCTGGGCGTTCCGCATCGCCGCGTTGCGGCGTTGGTCAAGGCCGGCGTTGCGGCGTTGGTCAAGGCCGGCGTTGCGGCGTTGGTCAAGGCCGGCGTTGCGGCGTTGGTCAAGGCTGGCGGGGCGCCGGACGCCGGCTACTTGATCCCGGCCCGCATGAAGGATTGCACGAACTGGCGCTGGAACAGCAGGAAGCCCAGCAGCAGCGGCGCCGAGGTCATCAGCGTCGCCGCGCTGATGATCGCCCAATCGATCCCCTGGTCGGTGGAGGCGAACACCGAAAGCCCCACCGTCAGGGGCCGCGTCTCCACGCTGTTGGTGATGACCAGCGGCCAGAGGAAGTTGTTCCAGTGGTAGGAGACGCTGGTCAGGCCATAGGCCAGGTAGGTGGGCTTGGCCAGCGGCACATAGACGCGCAGCAGGATGGCCAGCGTGCCGCAGCCTTCCACCCGCGCCGCTTCCTCCAGCTCCTTCGGCACCTGCTTGAAGGTCTGCCGCAGCAGGAAGATGCCGAAGGCGCTGGCCATGTAGGGCAGGCCGATCGCCAGGATCGTGTCCACCAGCCCCAGCGCCCGCATGGTGCGGTAATTCTCCACCAGCAGGATGTCCGGCATGATCATCAGCTGCACCAGCACCAGCCCGAACAGGATCCCGCTGCCGGGGAAGGCGGCGCGGGCGAAGGCGAAGGCGGCCAGGGTGCACAGCACGAATTGCGCCACCACCACCATCGTCACCAGCGCGAAGGTGTTGAGGAAGTAGCGCGCGAAGGGCGCGGCCTCCCAGGCCGCGGCGAAATTGGCCAGCGTCAGCGGCGCGAAGAGCTCGAAGCGCGTGGCGTAGCCGGTGGGATGGATCGCGGCCCAGACAGCGTAGAGCAGCGGCGCGACCCAGGCCAGCGCCAGCAGCCAGGCCGCCACGGTCTCCAGCAGCGTGCCGAGGCGGGGCAGGGCGGAGGCCTGGGGGATCGTCGTCGCACTCACCGGTAGTGCACCCGCCGGGCGGCGAAGGCGAATTGCGCCGCCGCCGCCAGCGCCAGCATTGCCAGGAGGATCATGGTGAGGGCGGAGGCCGCGGCGGTGTCCCAGAAGCGGAAGCCGAGCTCGTAGATATGCGTCAGCAGCAGCGCCGTCGCGTTGTCCGGCCCGCCGCGCGTCATGACGATGATATGGTCCACCAGCCGGAAGCCGTTGATCACGGCGTTCACCGCGATGAACAGCGTGGTCGGCCCCAGCAGCGGCAGGGTGACGCGCAGGAACACCCGCAGGCGGGAGGCACCCTCGATGGCGGCGGCCTCGTAGAGGTTGGGCGGCACCGCCTGCAGCGCCGCCAGGTAGAAGATCATGAAGAAGCCGGCTTCCTTCCAGACGGCGACGGCGATCATCGCGCCCAGCGCGGTCTCCTGCTGACCGATCCAGTTGGTCGGGCCCCAGCCGAACAGGGTGGCGGTAAGCTGGTCCAGCAGCCCGTAATCGGGCGTGTAGAAGAACAGCCAGAGGTTCGCCACCGCGATCATCGGCAGCACCGTCGGCGTGAAATAGGCGATGCGCAGCGCGGTGCGGCCGGCGAGCCGGCCGTTCACCCACATCGCCATGGCGAGCGCCAGCCCGATCGACAGCGGGATGGTGGCGCCGGCATAGACCAGGTTGTTCCACAGCGCCTGCCAGAACACCGGGTCATCGGCCAGCGCCAGGTAGTTCTCGGCGCCGATGAAGCGCGCGGGCCGGGTGGCCCGCGGCGTGGTGAACAGCGAATGCCAGAGGGTGGCGATCGCCGGGTAGTGGGTGAAGCCCACCAGCAGCAGCATGGCCGGCGTCAGCATCAGCCAGGCATGCAGCGTGGTGCGGGCGGGCTTCATGGCAGGCTCAGCCGCGGAACGGGCGCAGGACGCGCGTGGCTTCGGCCTGGGTGTCGGCCATCGCCTGCTGCGCGGATTTGCCGCCGGAGAGCATGGCCTGCAGGTTGTCGTTCAGCGCCTTGTAGACGCGCTGGTTCTCGAAGGTGGACAACTCGCCGGTGGCGACCGGGATCTGGTCCTTCGCCACCAATGCCGCCGGGAATTCGCTGGTGTAGCGGCGCAGGCTTTCCGTCTCCCACGCCTCGGGGCGCGTCGCCAGGTAGCCGGTCTTCATGCACCAGTCGGCCGCCATCTCGGGCGCCGCCACGAAGCGGGCGAAGCGCAGCGCCGCGGCGCGTTCGGCCGGCGAGGCGTTCTTGAAGATGTAGAGGTTGCCGCCGCCGACGACGGTACGCGGCGCGTCCTTGCCCGGCAGGCCGGCCACGCCGAAGTTGAACCTCGCGTTGGTGCGCATGTTGGTCAGGTTGCCGGTGGTGGACCAGATCATCGCGGTGGTCTGGTTCAGGAAGTCCGGCGCCAGCACGCCCCATTCGATCGAGCCCTGCGGCGTGATGCGGTGCTCGAAGGCCAGGCTGCGCCAGAACTGCGCGGCCTCCACGGCGCGCGGATCGGTGAAGTAGGTCTCCGTGCCGGCATCGTTCATCAGCTTGTGGCCGGCCTGGTTGGCCATGGCGCCGAAGGTCCACTGGCCGTTGCCGGCGCTGCTGGACATCTTCACGCCCCACTTGCCGTCCTGCGTCAGGCGGCGGCCGGCCTCGACCAGCTGCGCCCAGGTGCGCGGCGGCGCTTCCGGGTCCAGGCCGGCGGCGCGGAACCAGTCCTTGTTGTAGAAATAGACGGCGGTGGAACGCTGGAACGGCACGGACCAGGTCTTACCCCCAGCCTTGCTGTTCGCCATGAAGGCCGGGAAGAAGCCGCGCGTCCAGGCGTCCAGGTCACCGGCGCCCTCGATCTCCTCGAAGGGCGTCAGGATGTCCATGTCGCGCAGGCTGTGCAGCTCGGCCGCCAGCAGCACGGAGAAATGCGGGCCGGCGCCGCCACGGATGGCGGTGACGGCCTTGGTCAGCGTCTCGCCGTAATTGCCGGCATAGACCGGGTTCACCTTGATCCCGGTCTCGCGCTGGAAGGCCTCGCAATAGCCGTCGATGATCCGCGGCACCGGGCCGCCGATGGCGATCGGGTAGTAGAAGGTCAGCTCGCGCACCGTCTGCGCGCGGACCAGGGCGGGCGTGGCCAGCAGGCCGGCGCCGGCGACCAGCGCGGCGCGTCGTGTCATCTGCGTCATGGGGAGGGGGGTCCTTTCTCAGCGATAGCGGCGGAGAATGCGTTCGGCCTCGGCCTGGGCGTCGGCCATGGCGGGGGCGGCCGGCTTGCGGCCGGTCAGCGCCGCCTGGAGGTTGTCGTTCAGCGCCTTGGTGACGCGCTGATTCTCCTGCGTCGAAAGCTCGGCCACGGCGAATTCCAGCTGGTCGCGGGCCACCGCGGCGGGCGGGAAGTCGGCGACATGGGCGCGCATGGCCGGCGTCTCGAAGGCCGCCGGCGTCACCGCCACATAGCCGGTGTCGATGCCCCATTGCGCGGCGCGTTCCGGCGTCGTCAGGAAGCGGGCGAAGCGCACCGCGCCTTCACGCTGCGCGGCGCTCGCCGACTTGAACACATACAGATTGCCGCCGCCGGTCGGGCTGCCGCGGCGCTTGCCGGCCGGCAGCATGCCGACGCCGAAGGGGAAGGGGGCGTTGCGGCGGACATTGGTCAGGTTGCCCGTGGTGGTCCACATCATCGCCACCTTGCGCTCGAAGAAGTCGCGCGGCGTGGTGCCCCATTCGACGATGCCCGCGGGGTGCACGCGGTGCTTCATCGACAGGTCCATCCAGTACTGCAGGGCCTCGGCCACTTTCGGGTCGGCGAAGTTGGTGCGGTTGCCCTCGGCGTTCATCAGGCGGACGTCGTTCTGCGTCGTCAGGCCCTGGAACAGCCAGTAGGGGAAGCCGGAGGAGGGGATCTGCATGCCCCACTGGCTGGTGGCATCGCCCTGCCGCTTCGTCAGCTTCTGCGCGAAGTCGACCTGCTGCGCCCAGTCGGCCGGCGGCGTCTCGGGGTTCAGCCCGGCTTCCCGAAAAGCCTCCTTGTTCCAGTACATCACCACGGTGGAGCGCTGGAAGGGCACGCCCCAGGTCTTGCCGGCGGTGCGGCTGTTCTCCAGGAAGCTGGGGTAGAAGCTGTCCAGCCACGCCTTGTCGGTGCCCGGCAGGTCGTCCCAGGCCAGCACCGCGTCCTCGCCGATCAGGGTGAAGATATCGACGGCCAGCAGGCAGGCCATCTGCGGCGCATCGCCGCCGCGCATGGCCGTCAGCGTCTTGGTCAGCGTGTCCTGGTAGCTGCCGGCATAGATCGGCTTCACCCGGAAGCCCGGATTGGCGCGGGCGAAATCCTCGCAATAGCCGTCGATGATGCGGGTGATGGGGCCGCCGACGGCGATCGGGTAGTTGAACACGATCTCCACCGGCGCCTGCGCGCGCAGCGCCGGCGCGGCGAGCAGGGGCGAGGCGGCCAGCGTGCCGAGGGCGAGGCGACGCGTGATGGTCATGGTGGAAGCTCCCGTTTCAGGCAAAGGCGGTTTCACGGACCGGTTCCGGCAGACGCCGGCCGGTTGTGGCGTCGAACAGATGCAGCGCCGGCGGCAGGCGCAGGCGGAGCGCCGTGCCGGCGGGCAGGGCGTGGTGGCCGGGGATGCGCGCCTGCATCGCCTCCGCCCCATCGCCCACGGCGCAGGCCAGCACCGTCTCCGCGCCGAGGAATTCGGCGGCGAGGACGCGCACCGGCAGGCCGGCGCCATCGGTCGGCGCCACCTCCTCCGGCCGGATGCCGAGCGTGGCGCCGGCGGTGCCGGAAGGCGCCACGGTGAAGCCCGGCGCGCCGGCCACCTCCGCGCCCTGCGCGCCCGGCACCAGGCGCAGCAGGGACATGGGCGGGGTGCCGATGAAGCTGGCGGCGAAGGCGGTGGCGGGGCGGGCGTAGAGTTCGGCCGGCGTGGCGTCCTGCTCGATGCGCCCGTCGCGCATCAGCACAACCTGGTCGGCCATGCTCATCGCCTCGGCCTGGTCGTGCGTGACATAGACCATGGTGATGCCGAGCCGCTGCTGCAGCGCGCGGATCTCCCGCCGCATCTCGGCCCGCAGCTTGGCGTCGAGGTTGGAAAGCGGCTCGTCCATCAGGCAGATCGGCGCCTGCGCCACCACGGCGCGGGCCAGCGCCACGCGCTGCTGCTGGCCGCCGGAGAGCTGCGCGGGCCGGCGGTCCAGCAGCCCGGACAGGCCCATCATCTCCGCCGTTCGGGCCAGCCGTGCGGCGCGTTCGGCCTTCGGCGTGCCGCGCGCGCGCAGGCCGAAGACGATGTTCTCCGCCACCGACAGATGCGGGAACAGCGCATAGGACTGGAACACCATGGCGATGCCGCGGGCGGCCGGCGGCAGCGCCACGGCGTCGCGCCCGTTCAGGAAGACCTGGCCGGCGGCTGGCGCCTCCAGCCCCGCCAGCACGCGCAGCAGGGTGGATTTGCCGCAGCCGGAGGGACCGAGCAGCACCACGAAGCGGCCGGGCGCGGCCACCAGGCTCACATCCTGCAGGGCCCTGGTGGTGCCGAAGGCCTTGGCGACGCGATCCAGGCGGATTTCGCCAGAGAGGGTTTCGCCAGGGAGGAGGGGGGCGGGCAACATGGCGCGGCTTTAGCCCCGCGCTGCGACGCGCCGATGACGAAGATGTTGCGTTCGCATGACACGGCCCGGGTTCCCGCCAGGCTCAGGCCGGCCGGCTTGCCTCCTCCGCCAGCCAGTCGCGGAAGGCCGCGCTGCCGCTGCGCGGTGGGCCGGGGGGCAGCAGCAGCCAGTAGTGATCGCCGGTCGCCGCCTGCAGGGGCGAGAGCGGTCGCAGCCGGCGGCGGCGCAGCTCGTCGCTGACGAAGCCCGGCGTGCAGATCACCGCGCCCAGCCCCTCCAGCGCCGCCTGGATGGCGAGCGAGGTGCTCTCGAACAGCAGGGGTGGCGCGGCGGGGGCCGGCCGGCCGGCGGCGGCGCACCAGCTGGCCCAGTCGCGCGGCCGGACACGGCTGCCGAGCCAGGTCAGGCGCTCCAGCCCCTGGCGCGCGGCGGCCGGCGCGGCGAAGGGCGCCACATGCACGGCCTGCAGCCGCACCGCGCCGCGCAGCGGCGGCGTGCCGGCGGGGGCGGTGCGGATGGCGGCGTCCAGCCCCTCCCGCGCGAAATCCACCACGGGGGTGGTCGCCGTCACCACCTCCACCTCCAGCCCCGGATGGCGTTCCCGGAAGCGCGGCAGGCGCGGGATCAGCCAGCGCATGGCCCAGGTGGTGTAGGCGCGGATGCGCAGCGGCGCCGCGGCCGCGCCGCGCAGCGCCAGCGTCGCCGCGGCGATGCCGGAGAAGGCCTGCTGCAGGGAGGCGGCATAGCGCAGCCCGTCCTCGGTCAGCCGCAAGGCATTGGCGCCCCGGTGCACCAGGGTGACGCCGAGTGCCGCCTCCAGCTCCCGGATCCGGCGGCTGATGGCGGGCTGGGTCAGGTTCAGCCGGGCGCCGGCGGCGGTCAGGCTGCCGGTCTCCGCCACCAGGGCGAAGGTGCGCAGCGCGGCCAGCGGCGGGAAGGGATCCTCCATGCGCCACCAGCATAAGCACGGCTTGGGGTAGGGCAAGCATTCCGGGCTGGCGCCGAGACGGATGACGGTTCAGAGAACAGGCAGCGCAGGCCCACCCCGAAGGCCCGCCACATCAGGAGGAACGCACCATGATCCGTCGGCGAGACGCCCTGCTCGGCCTGTCCGGGCTCACCGCAACCCTGGCCGGCACCGCGGGCCAGCCCCGTGCCCAGAGCTTCCCGACGCGCCCCGTGCGCATGGTCATCCCCTTCACCGCCGGTGGCAGCAACGACGTGGTCGGCCGCATGCTGGCCGACGGCATGGCGCAACGCATGGGCCAGCCCATGGTGGTGGAAAATCGCGGCGGCGCCGGCGGGCTGATCGGCAACGACGTCGTCGCCAAGGCGGATCCGGATGGCTACACCATGCTGCTGGCCGGCAGCGGCAGCTTCGTCATCTCCTCCCTCGTGCAGCCGCGCCTGCCCTACGACCCGGTGAAGGACTTCGCCGCCATCTGCTGGCTCGGCGCCTCGCCCAACGTCATCACCGTGCACCCCAGCGTGCAGGCCACCAACCTTCGCGAATTGCAGGCGCTGGGCCGCGCGCGGCGGGAGCCGCTGCGCTACGGCACGCCGGGCGTCGGCACCAACGGCCATGCGCTGGGCGCGATGATCGGCGTGGTGCTGGGCATCGAGATGGAGCCGGTGCACTACCGCGGCACCGGCCCGGCGCTGAACGACCTGCTGGGCGGCCGGCTCGACCTGCTGACCAATGCTTCCGCGCCGCTGCAGCCGCATATCCAGGCCGGCAAGATCCGCGCCCTGGCCATCGCCGGGCGGTCGCGCAGCGTGGCGCTGCCCGAGCTTTCCACCAGCGTGGAGCAGGGCTTCCCGGAACTGGACAGCAGCACCTGGTACGGGCTGCTGGCGCCGGCCGGCACGCCGGCGGAGCGCATCGCGATCCTGCACCGCGCCGCCGTCGCCACCATGAACGACGCGGAGGTGAAGCGCCGCCTGGTCGCCGCCGGCGTCGACGAGATCGCGCCGAGCCCCGAGCCCGCGCATTTCACCCGGCTGCTCGCTTCCGACCGCGCCCGCTGGGAACAGGTGGTGCAGCGCGCGCAGCTTCGCCTCCAGTAGGATCAGCCCCCGATGTCCGACGCCATCCTTCTTTCCACCCAGGCCGGCGTCGCGACGCTGACGCTGAACCGCCCCGCGGTGCGCAACGCCATCGACGATGCCATGCGCGGCGAGATGATCGCGGCGCTGGAGGCGGTGGCGGCGGACCCGTCGATCAAGGCGCTGGTCGTCACCGGCGCCGGCACCGCCTTCTGCGCCGGCGGCGATGTGCGCGGCATGCAGGGCCGCCTGGCCGCCCCGGCGGAGGAGGTGGCGATCAATGGCTGGCGCCGGCAGGCGCGCACGCATCGGGCGGTGACGCTGCTGCACCAGATGCCGAAGCCGGTGATCGCCGCGGTGAACGGCGCCGCCGCCGGCCTCGGCGCCGATGTGGCGCTGGCCTGCGATCTCATCATCGCCGGTGAGCGTGCGCATTTCACCATGAGCTTCCTCGCCCGCGGGCTGATCCCGGATGGCGGCGGCATGTATTTCCTGCCCCGCCGCGTCGGCCTGGCCCGCGCCAAGGAACTGGTCTTCACCGCCCGGCGCGTGGCGGCGGCCGAGGCGCTGGCGATCGGCCTGGCCGACCGCGTGGTGCCGGACGCCGATCTGGCGACGGCGGCGGCTGAATGGGCGGCGCAGATGGGCACGCATTCCGCCGCCGCCCTGGCGCTCGCCAAGGGCACGCTGGACCGCAGCCTGGAGAGCAGCTTCGAGCAGGTGCTGGCGATCGGCAGCCAGTCCCAGGCCATCTGCTACACCACCGCCGAGCACCGCGCCTCCGTCGCCGCCTTCCTGGAGAAGTCGACATCGTGAACCCGCTGGAGGCGCTGCTGCGGCCGCGCAGCGTGGCGGTGGTCGGCGCTTCCGCCGATCCCACCAAGACCGGCGGGCGCCCGGTGGGCTACCTGCTGCGGCACGGATTTGCCGGTGACGTCTGGCCGGTCAATCCGCGCGCGACGGAAATCGCCGGCCTGCCCTGCTACAGGGATGTGGCCAGCCTGCCCGGCGCGCCGGATGTCGGCATCGTGCTGGTCGGGCCGGAACGGGCCGAGGCCGCCGTGCGGGACCTCGCGGCCCGCGGCTGCCAGGCCGCCATCGTGCTGGCGGGTGGCTATGGCGAGACGGGCGAGGCGGGCGCCGAGAAGCAATCCGCCCTGAAGCGCGCGGCGGGGCCGATGCGCCTGCTGGGGCCGAACACCATCGGCGTGGTGAACCTGACCGACCGCATCGTGCTGAGCGCGACGGGCGCGCTGGAATTCCCGGCCTTGCCGCCGGGCGGGCTTTCCGTCGTCTCGCAATCCGGCGGCATCCTGGGCGCGCTGCTGTCGCGCGGCGCCGCGGCGGGCATCGGCTTCGCCAAGCTGGTCGCCACCGGGAACGAGGGCGACCTGGAGGTGGCGGAGGTGCTGGACGCGCTGGTGGACGACCCCGCCACCACCGCCATCGCGCTGTATCTGGAAGGGCTGCGCAACCCGGGGCGGTTCCGCGCCGCCGCCCGCCGCGCGGCTGCCGCCGGCAAGCCGGTGGTCGCCTTCAAGGTCGGGAGGTCGGAGGCCGGGGCGCTGGCCGCCATCTCCCACACCGGGGCCATGGCCGGGGCGGACCGGATGTACGACGCCTTCTTTGCTGGCCTTGGCGTGATCCGCGCGGAGCGCTTTGCCGAATTGCTGGAAGTGCCGGCCGCCCTGGCGCTGGGCCGCCGGGCGGCCGGGTTCCGCGTCGCGGTGCTGACCTCCACCGGCGGGGCCGGCGCGCTGGTGGCGGATGCCGTGGGCCTGGCCGGCGGCACCCTGCCGGCGCCGGATGCGGCGGTGCGGGAGAAGCTTGCGGCGCTGCTGGGGGAGGCGCCGGTCGGCAATCCGGTGGACGTCACCCTGGCCGGGCTGCAGCCGGACTTGTTCCGCGGCGCCATCCGAACCCTGCTGGACAGTGACGGCTACGATCAGCTCGTCGTCGTCGTGGGCAGTTCGGCGCTTGCCCAGCCGGATCTGGTGGCCGATGCGATGCTGGAGGCGCGGGGCCATTCGGTAAAACCGGTGATCGCCTATGTCAGCCCGCATGCGCCGCACATCGCCGCCGGGCTGAATGCGCGCGGCGTGCCGGCCAGCACCACGCCGGAAGGCATTGCCGCCATCCTCGCGGCCCTGGCACGCCCGGTGCCGGCCTTGCCCGAATCCCAGCCGGTGCCGGCGCTGCCGAGCCTGCCCTCCGGCCGGTTGAACGAGGCGGAAAGCAAGGCGCTGTTCGCGCATTTCGGCATCCAGGGCGCGCGGGAGGTCGCCGCCACCACGCCCGAGGCCGCGCAGGCCGCTGCCGCCGGGCTGGGGGATCGCCTGGTGGTAAAGCTGCTGGCGCGCGACCTGGCCCATAAATCCGACATCGGCGGCGTCGTGCTGGGCGTGACGCCGGACCGCGTGGCGGCGGTAGGCGCCACGCTGCTGGCCAGGCTGCCGGGGGCCGAGGGCCTGCTGGTGCAGGAACAGGTCTCCGGCGGCATCGAGATGATTTTGGGAATCGTCCGCGACCCGCATCTGGGCAGCGCGGTGCTGCTCGGCGCCGGCGGCACGGCGGCTGAGGTGTTCGGGGATACCCAGCTTCGCATGCTGCCCCTGACCCGCGCGGATGCGGAGGCGATGGTGCGCGGCCTCAAGGTCGCCCGCGTGCTGGCCGGCTTCCGCGGCGCGCCGCCGGCCGATGTGCCGGCGCTGGTGGACGCCGTGCTCGCCTTCTCCCGCATGGGGGAGGCGCTGGGCGACCGCCTGCTGGAAGCCGAGATCAACCCGCTGTTCGTGCTGCCGGCCGGGCAGGGGGTGCGGGCGGCGGATGGGCTGGCGGTGCTGGCGTAGCCGCGCCGCCCATCTGCTATGAAGGCGCATGGCGCGCCCGATTCGCATCCTTGGCCTCGACCCCGGCCTCCAGCACACCGGCTGGGGGCTGGTGGAGCATGACGGCTACCGGCTGCGCTTCTGCGCGGAGGGGGTGATCTCCACCCGGGCCGGGGAGGATCTGCCGGACCGGCTGCTGGTGCTGCATCGCGGCCTGGCGGAGGTCATCGCCCAGCGGTCGCCGGACGAGGCGGCGGTGGAGAACACCTATGTCGCCCGCAACCCCGAATCGGCGCTGAAGCTGGGCCAGGCGCGCGGCGTGGTGCTGCTGGCCCCCGCCTTGGCCGGGCTGGTGGTGCGGGAGTATGGCGCCATGGAGGTGAAGCGCGCCGTGGTCGGCAATGGCCATGCGGCGAAGGAACAGGTGCAGGCCATGGTCCGCCACCTGCTGCCGGGCGTCACCTTCAAGCGGGCGGATGCGGCGGATGCGCTGGCCATCGCCATCTGCCATGCGCATCACCGTTCCACGCGCAACGCCTTTTCCGCCGCCGTGGCGAAGGCGGCGTCGTGAGGATCGACACGCTCCCTCTGCCGCGTCCGGTGGAGAGCGCCCTCCCATGATCGGCTCCCTCCGCGGCGTGGTGGAGCAGGTGCAGGACGGCGCCTGCGTGCTGGAGGTGAACGGCGTCGGCTACCTGGTGCATTGCTCCCGCAAGACGCTGGACCGCCTGACGGCGAAGGAGGGCGCGCAGAAGCTGCTGGTGGAAACCCGCGTCAGCCAGGACGCCATCACCCTGTTCGGCTTCTTCGACGCGGCGGAACGCGACGCCTTCCTGGCGCTGATCGAGGTGAAGACGGTGGGCCCGCAGAAGGCGCTGCTGGTGCTGTCTGGCCTGGCGCCCGGGGATCTTGCGCGCGCCATCGCCACCAAGGAACGCAAGCGGCTGGCGGATGTGAAGGGCCTCGGCGCGGCCACCGCGACGCGGATCGTGGACGAACCGGCGATGCAGAAATGGGCCGTCGGCCGCGCCATGCCGGAGGAGGACGGCACCGGTGCCGGCGTGGTGGCGCCGCTGGCGGAGCCGGCCGGCGCGGCGGCGGATGCGGTCTCCGCCCTGGTCAACCTCGGCTGGCGGCGGCCGGAAGCGGCCGCGGCCGTCGGCCGCACCCTGCGGCGGCTCGGCGATGACGCGCCGCTGGCCGCCCTCATCACCGAATCGCTGAAGGAGATGGCGCCGCGATGAGCGGGGAGGACCGCCTGACCGCCGGGGCCCGGCAGGAGGAGGACGGCGCGGAGGGCAGCCTGCGGCCGCAGACCCTGTCCGACTTCATCGGCCAGAAGCCGCTGCGCGAGAACCTGCAGGTGTTCATCGGCGCCGCCCGGCAGCGGGCGGAGGCGATGGACCATGTGCTGCTGTTCGGCCCGCCCGGCCTCGGCAAGACCACGCTGGCGCAGATCGTGGCACGCGAACTCGGCGTGGGGTTCCGCGCCACCTCCGGCCCGATCCTGCAAAGGGCAGGGGACCTCGCCGCGATCCTGACCAACCTGCAGCCGCGCGACGTGCTGTTCGTGGACGAGATCCACCGGCTGCAACCGGCCATCGAGGAAACCCTGTACCCGGCGATGGAGGATCATTGCCTGGACCTCATCATCGGGGAGGGGCCGGCGGCGCGCACGGTGCGGATCGACCTGCCGCCCTTCACCCTGGTGGGCGCCACCACCCGCGCCGGCCTGCTGACCCAGCCGCTGCGCGACCGCTTCGGCATCCCGCTGCGGCTGCAATTCTACGAGGTGGAGGAATTGCTGCTGATCGTCCGCCGCGGTGCGGAAAAGCTGGCCTTCGCCCTTTCCGAGGATGGCGCGCTGGAGATCGCCCGGCGGTCGCGCGGCACGCCGCGCGTGGCCGGGCGGCTGCTGCGGCGGATTCGCGACTTCGCCCTGGTCGCCGGCCAGGTGGCGGACCGCGCCATGGTGGATGGCGCGCTGCTGCGGCTGGAAGTGGATGCGAAGGGCCTGGATGCGCAGGACCGTCGCTACCTCCGCCGCATCGCCGAACACCACAATGGCGGCCCGGTGGGGGTGGAGACGCTGGCCGCGGCCCTGGCCGAGAGCCGCGACACGCTGGAGGAGGTGGTGGAACCCTTCCTCATCCAGGAAGGCCTGGTGCTGCGCACCCCGCGCGGCCGGATGCTGGGCGAGCCCGGCTGGCGCCACCTGGGCCTGATGCCGCCCGCCACGAGCCTGGCCCAGTTGGACCTTCTGGCCGCCATGCCGCCGGGGCCGGATGCGCCATGACTGGGCCCGCCTTCGCCGATTCGAAGCGGACGCATCGGTTTCCGATCCGCGTCTATTTCGAGGATACCGACGCCGGCGGCGTGGCCTACCATGCGAACTATCTGAAATGGGCGGAACGGGCGCGCACCGAATCCTTGCGTGACATGGGCTTGCCGCACTCCCTTATGATGGAGCGTTACAACGCAATGCTCGTGGTGCGGCGCATTGAAGTGGAGTATGTGGCGCCCGCCCGGCTCGATGAGGCGCTGCTGGTGGCGACTCGCGTGAAGGGGTTCGGGGCCGCCTCGCTCGACCTGTCGCAGGATGTCCTGCGGGCGGAGGGGGAGGCGGTGCTGGCGCGGATGGCCATCGGGCTGGTCTGTGTCCGGCCCGACGGGCTGCGGCCAACCCGCCTGCCGCCACCCTGGCGGACGGCCCTGGCCGGGCTGGCACCGGTTTAGGTCAAGCCGCCCGGGCCCTGCCCGGCGGATGGATGAGAGGAGACAAGGCTTTGGGCAATGTGACCGCGCAGGCCCTGGCCCCTGTGGCGCACGACCTCTCGCTGTGGTCGCTGTTCCTGCAGGCGGATTGGGTGGTGAAGGGGGTGATGATCTCCCTGCTCCTCGCCTCCGTCTGGGTCTGGGCGATCGTGTTCGAGAAGCTGACCATGCTGCGCCGGGTGAACCGCGCGGCGGATGGCTTCGAGGATCGCTTCTGGTCGGGCGGCAGCCTGGAGGAGCTGTTCGACCGGGAAGGGGAGACACCGTCCAACCCCATCGCTGCCGTCTTCGGCGCCGCCATGCGCGAATGGCGCCGCTCCTCCGGCCGCGCCATGACCAGCGACCTGGCGGTGGTCGGCATGAAGGAACGCGTGGAGCGCGCCATGACGGTCGCCATCACGCGGGAGATGGAGCGGCTGGAGCGCTGGATGGTGTTCCTGGCGACGGTCGGCTCCGCCGCGCCCTTCATCGGCCTGTTCGGCACCGTCTGGGGCATCATGAACAGCTTCTCGGCCATCGCCGGCATGCAGTCCACCAACCTGGCGGTGGTGGCGCCGGGCATCGCGGAGGCGCTGTTCGCCACCGCCATCGGCCTGGTCGCGGCGATTCCGGCCACCATCGCCTACAACAAGCTGGCCACCGACCTGGGCCGCTTCGGCGGCAGGCTGGAAGCCTTCGCCGCCGAGTTCGGCGCCATCCTGTCCCGCCAGTCCGAGGCCGCGATGGCCGAGCCCCCCCGCCCGGCACCTTCCCGCCAGCCGGCGGAGGGCTGAGCCATGGCCGGCGGTGGCGGTTTCGGCGGCAGGAAATCGGTGCGTGGCGGCCGCGCCAGCTTTCGCCCGGTCAGCGAGATCAACGTGACGCCGCTGGTCGACGTGATGCTGGTGCTGCTGATCATCTTCATGGTGGCGGCACCGCTGATGACCGTGGGCGTGCCGGTGGACCTGCCGCGCACCCAGGCCAGCAACCTGAACCAGGAACAGGAGCCGCTGACCATTTCCGTCACCGCGGCGGGCACGGTCTTCCTGCAGGAGACGGAGGTGGAGCTGGACGCGCTGGTGCCGCAGCTGCGCGCCATCCTGGCCAACAACCAGCAGGCGCCGGGCCAGCCGGAACGCCGCATCTTCGTGCGCGGCGACCGCGCCATCAGCTATGGCCGGGTGATGGAGGTGATGGGCACCGTCAGCGCCGCCGGCTTCACCCGCGTGGCGCTGCTGGCGGAAAGCCCGCAGGGCGGCGCCGCGCCGCGCCCGGCCGGTCGCTGAGTTGCGGCCTTGAGCGGCGCCCTTCTGCACCATCCGGACCCGGACCGGCTGCCGCGCTGGGTGGGTGTTTCCTTCGGCCTGCATGTGCTGCTGGCGCTGGCCGCCTTCCTGTATGGCACGGTGCAGCCGCTGCCGGCGCCGGAGGAACTCTCCGTGGTGGTGGAGTTCCAGGCCCCGCCCAGCGTGGCCCAGGCCGACCAGCCCGCGCCGGCGGCGCCGACCGACCCGGTGCCGGCACCGCCCGATCCCTCGCCGCAGCCGCCGACGCCGGACGCGCCGACCGACCAGCCGGTTTCCCGCATCGACATGGTGTGCTGCCGGAACCTGCTGATCTACCTCGGGGCGGCGCTGCAGGACCGGGCCATGTCGCTGTTCCACTATGCGCTGCGGCCGGGCGGCTTCCTGTTCCTCGGCATCTCCGAGACGCTGTCGCGCCACGCGGAG
>NZ_JAAVNE010000049.1 GCF_012103215.1 Falsiroseomonas selenitidurans | reverse complement strand
GGATTTCTGGCTCATCTTCACTCTCCTGGGGGTTACGATGAGCCAGAAATCCTCCGCTTCTCAACCACGCCGTTTTGTCTCAAGGGTGCTGACGTCGGACACTGAAGGATAGCGGGCGCGCGCTCGATTGCATCGTGTTGCGGCCGATCATGGTGTGATCCGGAGCGCCAAGCCATGGCAATCGCTAGACGCCCCCTCTTGCTTGGCGCGCGCGCATCTAGCCGAACCGGCCGGTCACGTAGCGCTGGGTGCGCGGCTCGCGCGGTGCGGAGAAGATCTGGGTGGCGGCGCCGCACTCGACCATCTCGCCCAGGTAGAGGAAGGCCACCTGGTCCGCGCAGCGCGCAGCCTGGGCATGGTTGTGCGTGACCAGCACGATCGTGACACTCTGCTTCAGCGTGTCGATCAGCTGCTCGATCATCGCCATGCTGTGTGGGTCGAGCGCGCTGGTCGGCTCATCGAGCAGCAGCACCTCGGGGTTCACCGCCAGCGCGCGAGCGATACAAAGCCGCTGCTGCTGGCCCCCGGACAGCTCGGCCGCATCCTCCGACAGCCGGTCCTTGACCTCGCTCCAAAGGGCAGCCCGGGTTAGCGCCCGTTCCACGCGCCGGTTCATCTCGACGCGGGAGAGGCTCTCGTGCAGCCGGATGCCGAAGGCGATGTTGCCCCGGATCGACATGGGGAGTGTCGTTGCTTCCTGAAATACCATGCCGACCCTGGCTCGCAGTCGGCGGAGATCGACCTCGGCGCCGAGGATGTCTGCACCGTCCAGCAGCACCCCGCCGCTGGCCACCTGGCCCGGATACATGTCGTAGAGGCGGTTCAGCACGCGCAGCAGCGTCGATTTGCCGCAGCCGGACGGCCCGATCAGCCCGATCACTTGGTTCTCCGGCAGATCGAACGTAACGCCCTTCAGCGCCACCGTGTCGCCATAACGAAAGCCCAGATTGTGGATCGCGATCTTCGGCGGTTTGGGTGCGAGGAGAAGGGTCGCGGGCTGCGTGCCCGGCGGGGCCGGCCTTATCAGCTCGGGCGCTGTGATGCTCATGCTGTTGCCTCGCCTCTCCAGCCGGCAATCGTCGCCAGCATGTGTTCAGGCCGTTCGGCGAGCGCCGCCAGCGTCCCCGGGAAGACGGCGCCGGAATTGCCGTCGAGTGAAATGGCCTCGCCCTCGCGCAGCGTCGTCTGACCGATCCGGCATGTCCGCAACGCCAGGTCGATCACGAGCGTCGGGCAGCCGACCAGGCACACCTTGCCGAGCTGGCGCGCCACCACCGCGGCGTGGGAGGTGCGCCCGCCGGTGGCGGTGAGGATGCCGGCCGCCATGGCCATGCCCTCGATGTCGCTGGTCACCGTGTCGTGGCGCACGAAGATCGCGCTCTCGCCTGCCGCGGTGAGCCGCTTCACAGCGTTACTGTCGAGCGCGATGATGCCACTTGCGACGCCCAGGCTCGCGACCTGCGCCACCGCCAGCGTCGCGGGCACGGGCGGCGCGAAGCTGGTGCGGGCCACGCCCTCCAGCTCGATGCCATCGAGCAGGTGCAACCCCTCTGCCGGCGTCAGGAGGCCTTCTTCCACCAGATCCACGGCGATAGCGAGCGCCGCCCAATCGGTGCGCTTGGCGCGCCGCGCCTGCAGCAGGAACAGCGCACCGTCCTGCACCGTGAACTCGAAATCCTGCGCATCGCGGAACAGCGCCTCGAGCTCACGGCACATCGCGTCGAGGCGCTGCCAGATGTCGGGCAGGTCTTGGCGCAGCCGGTCGTTGTCGCGCATCGCCTGACGGCCGGCGACGACGTCCTCCCCCTGCGCGTCGAACCTGAAATCGAAGTAGAATTGCCGCTCGCCCGTCGCAGGATTGCGCGTGAAGCCGACGCCGGCGCCGGACGTGCCGCCGGCATTGCCATAGACCATGGTCTGCACCGTCACGGCCGTGCCGGCGGCACCGTCCAGCCCGTTGAGCCGTCGATAGGACTTAGCCTTGGGTGCGTTCCAGGAGCGGAACACGGCATCCGTCGCGGCGCGCAGCTGCTTTCGCGGATCGTCCGGAAACGCGCTGCCGACCAGGTCGCGATAGCAGACGAGCATGGCTCGGGTCAGCCCGCGCAGGCTGCGGAAGTCGAGCTCGGCCTCCTGCTCCACCTCCGCGGCCACCAGCGCCGCTGCGACCAGCGCATCAAAGGGGGCCGTCGGCTGCCCCGCCACCACCTCCGAAAAACCCTGGACCAGCCGGCGATAGCTGTCCCAGGCCAGGCGCGGATTGCCGGTCAGGGCGATCAGCCCCTCGACCGTCGCGGCATTCAGCCCGACGTCCAGCACCGTTTCCATCATGCCCGGCATGGAGACCGCAGCGCCGGATCGGACCGACACCAGCAGGGGGCGCCAGGTCGCTCCGAAGCCTAGTCCGGAGGCAGCCTCAAGCGCCGCGATCCCACCCTCCAGCGCGGCGTTCAACGCCACCGCATCGGCCGGCGCGTGGCGCGCGGACCAATCGGTCGGCAGCACAAAGGCGGGCGGCACGGGCAGTCCGGCCTGCGCCATGCGCATCAGGTTCCAGGCCTTATTGCCGACCTCGGCCGCTCCGCCGGGTGCGAGGGGGCTGGCGCGCAGGATCGCGTAGCTATCAGCCACCGATCACCTCCAGCAGCACATGGTCGCGCAGGATCAGGCTGGCCCGCTTCAGCGCATCGGCCGCAACCTCCAGCCGGTCGCCGATCGCGGTGAAAAGATGCAGCTGGCGAAAGTCGCGGGCCTCCTTCATCGCACTGGCGGCGAGCGCCCGCTGCGCCTCATCCGCTGCATGTTCGGCCGTGGCCACGCGATCGAGCGCGGCAAGGAAATCGTCGGTCTCCCCTGCGCTGGCGGCGTGCCCGATCTGCGACGCATGACCGAGTGCCTTGATCCAGTCCTGCGCGCCCTGGACGAGCAACCGCACCAGCGCCCGAAGGGTATCGAGTGGCTTGCCTTCGAGACGGTCGAGGTCGAGCAGGAAGGCCGCGTCCTCCAGCGCATCTGCCGCGTCATCGGCGGCCTCCAGCACCAGGCGGAAGACGTGATGCTCCGGTCTTCGGTGCACCGCCTCGCGCACCTCGATCACCAGCAGGTCGGCGTCATGCTCGAAGCGGCCAGCGCGGCGGGCGCGCTTGCCGGCATGGTCCTGGTCCTGCACGCCGTCGCGCACCAGGCTCGCCAATTCCAGGATCAGCCCGGCGTGATCGCCCGCCAGACGCATCAGCTGCCGTTGTTCATTGCTGAAGTGTGCTGCGAGCGCCACGCGGATACGGTCGCGCAGCAGCGCCGGAGACTGGCCGGCGCGCAGTCCCTCGCTGGCGGTGCGGAGTGCGTCCTGCAGGAAGGCGATGCTCTCGGCGTCGCCCAGCACGTCGCAAAGTCGGTCGCCAAAGCGCATGGCGGAGCCCGCTGTCGCCTCGATCGCCCGGTTCACCACTTGCGCGCCGCCGAGTTCGAGAAAGCCGCGATGGCCGACATCGTTCGCCGCTGCCCAGGTGAGCAACGCCAGCCGGTCCGGCCCGCGCAGGAAGCTTCGCAGCGCCTTGCGCGCCCGGTTCCAGTCGATCAGGAACACCAGGCGAGAGCCGATGAAATCGAGCTGCGCGCAGCATGCCGCCGCATCCGCGGCCGTGACGGTGCCGGTCGCCAGGGTGAAGGCGCTGCCGCTCGCCAGATTGGCGCTGCGCCCCTCGCCCCAGACCAGGCCGCGCGGGATGAGAAGCTGTTGGAAGAAGGCCAGGCGCTCCGCATGGACATCGGTATAGGTGACGCTGACCGCGAGGCCCGTTACATGAATGACCAGCACATGCGCATCGGTGGTGCCGATGTCGTTCTGGATGACCAGCCTGTCGCCGATGCGCGTCGCCGTTGTGGCAAGTCCGGGATGGTCGAACTTCAGGGCCGCCGTTCGGTGCAGCCCGGCCATGAAGGCCATGACCAAGGGCCGGTCCGCCTCGTCCAGCCCATAAATCGAGGCGCCGTCGAGGCTCTCCTCGGCAAGCGCGGCCTGCATGGCGTTGAGGCGCTTGTGCATCTCCATCACCAGCTGGTGCGGGGTGTCGGCATGCGCCCGCCCCACCTCCGTCATGGCCGCGATGGTGGCTGGCTGGATCAGGCCATCCTGGGCGCTGGGGATGCCAGCCAACAGGGCATCAAGGCGCTCAGCGAGGCCAGATGGCTTGCCCGCCGAAAGCAAGGGTGCGGCCATGGTGCGCAGATCGGCCTTGATCCGTGCCAGGATGGCCGCGACCTCCGGAACCTGGCAGTCACCCCCCATCATTCGCGCACCGGCAATGGCAGCGTCGAGTTCAGGGGCATCAAGGCCGCAGGCGACACGCTCGGCTTTCAGCGTGGCAGCCTGCCGCCCCGGGTGCTCGGCGTGCTCCGCTGCCAGTTGCAGCAGGGAGAACGCGTATTTCAGCCGATCATTCGCGGCCAGCGCGGCGTTGAGGCCTGCTGCGGGCAGCAGTTCGGCTTCGCCGATCGCAGCCAGGATCTGTTGCTTCACGGGCGGCAGCCTCAACTCGTTGCATCCGACGCATAGGCGCCAGATCAGCCAAAGGAGAGCGCCGGAAACTACGTAGGCCGGACGGCGCATGGCGCGCGGCGCGGCGCTGACCATGGCGCTAGCCTCGGTAGTTTCCGAGGCTGCTGGGCTGCCGCCAGCACCCGCTACCCTGTCATTGCATGAAACATCAATTTCGCCGGCTTGGCGTAGCGTAATCCCGCATCGTTTCATCACCGCCCATGATCGGACCCCATGTCCCAGCACATCCTGCTTCCCGCCACGGGTGACCCGAGCGACGACGTGGTCTTCGCCACGGCGCTTGCCGCCACCCTCGGCATGCCGGCGCATTTCACCTTTCTCCATGTCCGGCAGGATCCGGTCGCTGCGGCGGTCGGCATAGCGGGCGGCGGCATGGATGGCGGCTATGGTGCCGGCCTTCTCATGGAGGCGATCGAGCAGGACGATGTGGTCGCCGAGGCCGCCGCCCGCGCCGCCTTCGCTGCCTTCTGCGCAACGTCCGGCATCGCCGAACAAGCGGCGCTGACCGTTGAGACCGGCGAGGAACGCATCTGCCTGGTCGAGCATGGCAGGACGGTTGACCTCGTGGTGATCGGCCGCCCGCGTGGGCGGGAGGCCGTGGCGCTCGGCCGCTTGCAGGATGTGCTGGGCGGCATCGGCCGCCCGCTGCTGATCGCCGCGCAGACCTGCCCGGCGGCCTTGTTGGAGACGGTGGTGATCGCCTGGAAGGACACCGCGCAGGCGGCGCGCGCCGTGGCCGTCGCCATGCCGTTCATCGCACGCGCCAGGCGGGTGTTGGTGATGACGGTGGGGGAGGAGGCGTCGCCCGGCAGCCCAATCGATGCGCCAAGTGTCGCCTCGCGTGATCGGCTTGTGGCGACGCTGGCGCGGCACAACGCGCAGGTCACGGCCTGGCATGTGCCGGTGGCTGGAGCTTCGGCCGTGGAGGCCTTGCTGGCGGCGGCAACCGAAGCGCGGGCCAGCCTTCTGGTAATGGGCGGCTACGGCCACGGCGAACTGCGCGAGATGGTCTTCGGCGGCTTCACACACAGCGTGCTGGGCGGGGCGGCCATGCCCGTGCTGATGATGCATTGAGCGCAGCCCCCGCCCCGACCGCTCCAACGCTGCCCAAGCCTTCGGCCGCACCCGCCGCAGCACGCCGCAGCGATTGGCTTCGGCGTTACTGGCGCTGGCTGCTTGTCGTGGTGCCCCTGCTGCTGGTGGGCGGGGTCTTTGCGCCGCGGCTGCTGCTCGGCCCGATCGTGGTTACAGAACCGGTCCGGCGCGGTACCCTGCTGCGCAGCGTGGTTGCGACCGGTCGCGTCACGACTCCCTTTCGGGTGTCGATCGGCAGCCAGATCACCGGGACGGTGCGTGACGTCCCGGTGCTGGAAGGCCAGGACGTGGCCCTCGGCCAGGTCCTGATCCGTCTGGAAGCGAGCGAGATGCGCGCCGGCCTTGCCCAGGCCCAGAGCGCCGTGCTCCAGGCCGAGACGCAGTTGCACCATCTCAACGACGTGACGCTTCCCGTTGCCGTGCGCACCCTGGTGCAGGCGGAGGCCACGCTGCTCAACGCACAACGCCAGTTCTCCCGCAGCGAGCAGTTGCAGGCGAGCGGCTTTGCCACACGGGCCGCGCTGGACGAGGTGCGCGTGGCGCGCGACGTGGCCGAGGCACAGATGGAAGCAGCGCGCATCCAGCTCACGTCCAACAGGTCCGGCGGCACGGATGAGGCGCTGGCCCAGGCGGTGCTGGCCGAGGCCCGCGCCAGCCTGCGCGCCGCGCAGGCGCGGCTGGACTACGCCACCATCGCGGCGCCGGTCGCGGGCACGCTGATAGCCCGCAGCGTGGAGCGCGGCGATGTGGTGCAGCCGAACACGCCGCTGATGACGCTCTCGCCCGCCGCCGCGCCGCAGCTTGTGGTGCAGATCGATGAGCGCAACCTCGGCCTGATCGCTCTCGGCCAGGCGGCGCTCGCCTCGGCAGATGCTTATCCGCAGGCGCCTTTTTCAGCACACGTCGCCTACATCAACCCGTCGGTGGACCCGCAGCGCGCGGCCGTCGAGGTGAAGCTGGACGTGACCGAACCGCCGCCGACGCTGCGCGAGGACATGACCGTCTCGGTGGACATCACCGTGGCGGAGCGCACTGGTGTGCTGATCCTGCCCTTATCCGCCATCCATGATCCCGCGGGCGAGGCCTGGGTGCTGCGCGTCGAGGGCAGCCATGCGCGGCGGGTGGCCGTGCGCCTTGGCCTGCGCGGCGCGCGTGCGGCGGAGATCCTGGACGGCCTCGGTGAGGGCGAGCGGGTGCTGCCGGCAAACGCGGCCGTCGCGGCGGGCCAGCGGGTACGGACGCCATGATCCGCTGGCTGCCCTTCGAGGGAGTCGCCGCACTCCGCTTCATGCGCGAGGGCTGGATCCAGACAATCTTCATTCTGGTCGGCGTCTCGCTCGGCGTGGCGGTGACGGTTTTCGAATCCTCGGTATTGACCGGCGTGCAGGCGAATTTCCTGAGCCGCGTGCTGACCAGCCAGGCGCATATCGTGCTGCTGCCGCCCGATGAGGTTGCCCGCCCGCTGCACGCAGGCCCAGGCCTCGTCGAGGATGCGGCGCTGCAACGCCCCAACCAGCGGCTGCGCTCGATCGACCAGTGGCAGACCATCCGTGAAACCGTCACTGCCACGCCCGGCGTGCGCATCATCGCCAGCATCGCCTCGGGTGCAGCCCTGGCGGTGCGGGGCGATGCGACGGCGGCGATCTCCCTCATCGGCGCCGAGCCGGACGCGTATTTCAGCATCGTCCGTGTGCCCGACTACATCGTGGCCGGCACGCTACGTCTCACCAGCGACGACATCCTGATCGGCACCGAACTTGCCATCCTGCTGGGCGTGACGGTGGGCGACCGGCTGCTGGTCACCGCGCGCTCGGACACGCCGCGCGCGCTCACCATCACCGCCATCTTCGACCTCGGCAGCAAGGGTGCCAATCTGCGCACCACCTTCGTCGCCTTCCGCACCGGTCAGAGCCTGCTCAACCTGGTCGGCGGCGTCACAAGCCTGGAAATCGCGGTGGATGACGCCTTCGCCGCCGAGACCATCGCGCAGGACCTGGCCACCCGCACTGGCGTGCGCGCCGACAGCTGGATCAAGACCAACGCGCAGTTCTTCACCGCCGTGCAGGCGCAGAACACCTCCAACGTCGTCATCAGCGCGGCTGTGGCGCTCTCGGTCGCCTTCGGCGTGGCAAGCGTCCTGGTGGTCTCCGTGGTGCAGCGTGGGCGCGAGATCGGCATCCTGCGCGCCATGGGCGCGCGGCGCGGCCAGGTGCTGCGGGTTTTCCTCATCCAGGGTGGCGCGCTCGGCATCCTGGGCGCTGTGCTGGGCTCCCTGATGGGGGCGGTGCTGCTGCTGATCTGGCATGACCAGGTGCGTCAGACCGACGGCACGGAACTCTTCCCCTTCATCCTCGACCCGGTGCTGATCGGCGGCACGATCGCCTTCGCCGCCATTGTCGGCGTGCTGGCCGGCATGGCGCCGGCGATGCAGGCGGCGCGTCTGGAGCCCTCGGTTGCGATCCGTGGCTGAGGACGCGTTGCTGCTCAGCGGCATCCGCAAATCCTTCAACATCGGCAGCCCGGCCGAGGTGGAAATCCTGCACGGCATCGACCTCACCCTGGAGCACGGCGCCTTCTGCGCGCTGATCGGCCCCTCCGGCTCGGGCAAATCCACGCTGCTCAACATCATCGGGCTGCTGGACCGGCAGAGTGCCGGGCGGCTTGCCATCGGCGGCCAGGACACGTCGGGCCTGGATGATGCGGCGCTGACGCGGCTGCGAGGCCGCCGCATCGGCTTCGTGTTTCAGGCGCACAACCTCATTCCCGCCTTCACCGCGGCCGAGAATGTGATGATGCCCATGCTACTCAACCGCGGCTGGGCCGATGCCGGGATGCGCCTCTCGGCCGAGGCGCTGCTCGACCGTGTCGGCATGACGCGCTGGCGTGATGCCCGCGTGGCCAATCTCTCGGGCGGTCAGGCGCAGCGCGTCTCGATCGCGCGCGCCCTGGTGATGAACCCCGTTCTGGTGCTGGCAGATGAACCGACGGGCAACCTCGACACCGCCTCCGCCGATGGAGTCTTCGACATGATGCACGCGATGAACCAGGAGCAGGGCATGACCTTCCTTATCGTCACGCATGACCCGCGCCTCGCGAAGCGCTGCGGGCGCATCATCGAGCTGGTGGACGGGCAAGTGGTGCGGGGCGCCGCCTAGATGCGCCGCATGGCTCTTTCGATCTGGGTGCTGCTCGGCCTCGCCGCCGGCGCGATCCTGCTCGCCATCGGCCGCGATGGTCCAAGCGTCTGGGTATGGTCCATCACCGCCCTGCCGGTGGCAGCCCATGTGGCGGTGGGTGTCGTGCGCTCCCTGGCCGGCGGCAAGCTGGGCGTGGACATCATCGCGCTCGCCGCCATCCTCGCCGCCGTCGCCATGGCCGAGCCGCTGACCGGCGCCGTGGTGGCCCTCATGGTCGCCGGCGGGGAGGCGCTGGAAGGCTGGGCGGAGGGCCGTGCCACGCGGGCGCTGACCGCGCTGCTCGCGCGCGCGCCGCGCCAGGCCGCGCGCCTGACGGCGACAGGCATCGAGGAGATCGGCGTCGAGGCGATCGCCGTGGGCGACACGCTGCTGGTCCGCAAGGGCGAGACCGTGCCGGCGGATGGCGTGCTGGAGGATGACGCCGCCACACTCGACGACAGCGCGCTGACCGGCGAATCCCAGCCCGTCAACCTGGTGCGCGGGGGCAAGCTGCGCAGCGGTGCGGTGAATGCCGGCAGCGCCTTGCGTATGCGCGCCGACCACACGGCCGAGACCAGCAGCTATGCCGCCATCATCCGGCTGACGCGCGATGCCGCCGAGACCCGCCCGCCCCTGGCGCGGCTCGCCGACCGATGGGCGCTGGGCTTCGTCGCCCTGACCGCGCTGGTTGCCGGTGGTGCCTGGGCCTGGACCGGCGATGCGGTGCGCGCCCTGGCGGTGCTGGTCGTCGCCACACCCTGCCCGCTGATCCTGGCCGCGCCGATCGCGCTGGTGGCGGGCATCGGGCGGGCGGCGGCGCGCGGCATCGTCATCAAGGGCGGCGGCGCGCTGGAGCGGCTGGCCTGCGTCAGCACCATCCTGTTCGACAAGACCGGGACGCTGACCACTGGGCATCTACGCCTGGCGGCCATGGACGTGGCACCCGGCATGGATCGCGATGCGGCGCTGCGCCTGGTCGGCATCCTGGCGCAGGGCTCGACGCACCCGGTCTCCGAGGCGCTGGCGGCCGCAGCGCGCGCGCGGTCTCGACCTGCCGTTGCTGGCCGCGCCGGAAGAAGCGGCGGGCGGCGGCGTCGCGGGTGAGTTTGAAGGGGGGCATCTGCTGCTCGGGAGCCAGGCTTTCCTGGCCAAGCACCGTGTGGCCAATCTCGGCGGCTTGGGCGCCTCGGCCGCTGTGGTGACCATCGCGGGCTCGGTCTCCTGGCTGGCGCGCGATGGTCGAGCGGTGGCGGTGTTCGTTCTGGCCGACAGTCTCCGCCCGGAAGCGTCCCGCACGCTGCGCAGCCTCCGCGCCCTGGGCGTTTCGCGCATGGTCATGCTGACCGGCGATCGTGCCGCCGCCGCGGCGCCGATTGCAGCGGCCTTACGGCTTGAAGCGGTGCTGGCTGATTGCGCACCAGCACAGAAGATCACGGCCGTGCAGCGGGAATCGGCCACGGCCGCGACGGCCATGGTCGGCGATGGCATCAACGATGCGCCCGCACTGGCCGCGGCCGGAGTTGGCATCGCCATGGGGGCGCAGGGCACGGCCGCGGCAGCCGAGGCCGGTGATGTCGTGCTGCTGGTAGACCGCCTCGACCGCATCGTGGACGCGGTCGCCATCGCGCAGCGCAGCCGGCGCATCGCGTTGCAGGCGATCGCCCTCGGCATGGGTCTGTCGGGCTTGGCGATGGCGACGGCGGCGGCGGGGCTACTGACGCCGCTGGCGGGCGCTTTGCTGCAGGAAGGGATCGACATTGCCGCGATCCTTTTTGCGCTCACCGCGCTGCGCCCGGGTCGGCACGAAAGAGCACCGGAACCGCTGCCGGCCTCAGCGGGACTTGCGGAACGGCAGGCGGAACACGCGGCATTGCGTGGTCTGACCGAAGCGCTGCGCGACGCGGCCGAAGCGATGGACAGAGGTAAGGCAACGCTGCCCGCGATCGAAGGTCTTGAAGCGCGTCTCAAGGCCGAGTTGCTGCCACATCAGCGCGCGGAGGAACGTTCGCTCTATCCGCTGGCGGCCGAACGGCTCGGCGGCCTGGACCCGATGGGTCCGCTCATTCGCATGCACACGTCGATCGAGGTCCTGGTGAGCCAGATCGGCAATCTCATCGTGGCCGCGCATGCGGAGGATGGCTGGGCCACCGCCTCGGGGCCGCTCCGGCGCCGCCTCTTCGAACTCGAGGCAATGCTCAACCTGCACCTCACGATCGAGGAGGAGGTGCTGGCGAACCTCGGCACAACGCCTCCGTAGATTCCGAACCTGCCGGATGTCCGTCTCGGGCTTCTACAGTGTTGGCCTGCGAGCAAGCCTGCCTTGCTGCCTTGCTACCTTGCTGCCTTGCTGCCTTGCTGCCTTGCTGCCTCACCGGAACAAGGAGCCACCCATGTCGCAAGACGACCAACTGAAGCAGGCCGTTCTGTCGGAATTGAACTGGGAGCCCAGCATCGATTCCGCCCATATCGGCGTCACCGCCAAGGATGGCGTGGTGACGCTGCTGGGCCATGTCGCCACCTATGGCCAGAAGCGGGCGGCCGAGACCGCCGCGCGGCGCGTGAAAGGTGTCTCGGCCATTGCCGAGGAGATCGAGGTCAAGCTGCCTTTCCAGACCGAGCGCGGCGATGACGACATCGCGGCCGCAGTTGTGGACCGGCTTGGCTGGGATACCTCGATTCCGCGCGATGCCGTCAAAGTGCGGGTGGAGAAGGGCTGGGTGACGCTGACCGGCGAAGTGGAATGGTACTTCCAGAAGTCCGCCGCCGAGAGCGAGATCGCCTGGCTGATGGGCGTGGTCGGCGTGTCGAACCAGATCAGCATCAAGGTGCAGCCCGATACCGGCCGGATCAGCGACGAGATCACCCATGCGCTGCATCGCTCCTGGCTGTTCGACGCCAAGACCATCAACGTCAGCGCCTCCGGCGGACATATCCGCCTGACCGGCACGGTGCGCTCGCCGCATGAGCGCCAGGTCGCCGCGACCACGGCCTGGGCCGCGCCGGGTGCGACCGCCGTCGAGAACGAACTGCGCGTCGTCTGATCCACGCCGCGCCGTCCCGAATTCAGCAGGAGCTTTCCCATGGATAAGGCCGATACCGTCGTTGCCGTTTTCAACGATCACGTCGAGGCGGAGACCGCCGTCAAGCAGCTGGCCGATGCAGGCTTCGTGATGCAGCAGCTCAGCGTGGTCGGCAAGGGCTACCACACCGAGGAGAAGGTGGTGGGCTTCTACAACACCGGCGACAGGATCCGCTTCTGGGGCACGCGCGGCGCGGTCTGGGGCGGGCTGTGGGGCCTGTTCTTCGGCGGGCTTTTCGTCACCATCCCCCTGACGGGGCCGCTGGTCATGCTCGGCGCCGTGGCGGCCGCGGCGATCATGGCGATCGAGAATGCGCTGGTCGTTGGCGGACTCTCCGCGCTGGGGGCGGCGCTGTTCTCGCTCGGCATCCCGAAAAACAGCGTACTGGAATACGAGGCCGCGGTGAAGGCTG
Organism: Falsiroseomonas selenitidurans; assembly: GCF_012103215.1. GTDB lineage: Bacteria > Pseudomonadota > Alphaproteobacteria > Acetobacterales > Acetobacteraceae > Falsiroseomonas > Falsiroseomonas selenitidurans. The sequence continues at coordinate 27,055 of NZ_JAAVNE010000049.1, read as the reverse complement.
ATGGCTTCCTGGTCATGGCGCATGGCACCGCCGAGCAGGCTGCCCGCGCCAAGGCGATCCTGGGCACCGTCAAGCCCGCGCGTCTCGACTTGCATGGCGTCAAGGAGCCGGTCACGCCCGAGGTAATCGCGCTCGGCGCGGCGTGACGCGTCAGGGGCGGAGGGTTTGATCGTCATGGCTCACAACGTCGTTCCGATCCGTGCTGTTAAAGCGCGCCCGGCCGTCCCCGAGCCGGCATCACGCCGGACGAGTGCCGCCGATCTCGACCGGCTGCTGCACGCTTGGCAGAGCCGCTTCACCGCTGGGCAGTCGCCCAGCACGGCGAGCCTCGCCTTTCTCGACTGGGCGGCGCATGCGCTGAATGCGCCGTTCCAGACGGCTGAACTCGGGCGCGATGCGGTCGAGCACTGGCAGCGCCTCGCCCGCATCACGCTGGGCGCGGAGGCCATGCTCCCCCTGCCCGACGGCGACAATCGCTTCGCCGACCCGGCCTGGTCGCAGCACCCCTACAAACTCGTCGTGCAGGCCGTGCTGCTCGGCGAGCAATGGTGCGAAGCCATGGTGCAGGGGCCGCGCGGCATCGATCCGGGCAACCGCCGCATCGTCGGCTTCAACACGCGTCAGTTCCTCGACATGATCTCACCCTCGAACTGGCCCTGGTTCAACCCGGAGGTGACCGCGGCGACACGCGACACCGCCGGGCGCAACCTTGTGGCGGGATTCGGCAACTTCCTGCGCGACCAGGCCGCCGCACGCGGCGCGCCGCAGGAAGATGCGCATTTCCGTCTGGGCATCGAGGTCGCCGCGACACCGGGCAAGGTGGTGTTCCGCAATGCGCTGATGGAGCTGATCCAATACGCGCCAACCACGCCCACGGTTGGTGCCGAGCCGGTGCTGATCGTGCCGGCATGGATCATGAAGTACTACATCCTCGATCTGTCGCCGGGCAATTCGATGATCCGCTGGCTCGTCGGGCAGGGCCGCACCGTCTTCGTCATCTCCTGGCGCAACCCGGACGCGTCAATGCGCGACACCGCGCTCGATGAATACCGCAGCCAGGGCATCATGAAAGCGATCGACGCGGTGCAGAGGATCTGTGGCGATACGAAGATCCACGCCACCGGCTACTGTCTTGGCGGCACGCTGCTGACCATCGCCGCGGCTGCGATGGCGCGCGAGGGCGATGGCCGTCTGGCAAGCCTCTCCCTGCTCGCGGCGCAGACCGATTTCACCGAGGCGGGCGATCTGCAGCTGTTCATCACCGAGGACCAACTCGATTTCCTCGGCGACATCATGCACAGCCAGGGCACCCTCAGCCCCCAGCAGATGGGCGGAGCCTTCCAGATGCTGCGCTCCAATGACCTCGTCTGGTCGCGCGGCATTCGCGACTATCTGCTCGGCGAGCGCGAGATCCCCAGCGACCTGATGGCGTGGAACGCCGATGGAACCCGGCTGCCGGCGCGCATGCACATGGAATACCTGCGCGGCCTGTTTCTGCACAATGATCTGGCGGAAGGGCGCTTTCGCGTCGACGAGCAGCCGGTTGCCGTCGGTGACATCCGGCTGCCGATGTTCGCCGTCGGCACGGAGCGTGACCACATCGCGCCCTGGCGTTCCGTGTTCAAGCTGCATCTGCTGAACGATGGTGCGCTGACCTTCGTGCTCACCTCGGGCGGCCATAATGCCGGCATCGTCAGCGAACCGGGGCATCCGCGCCGCAGCTTCCGCATCCGGCTGCGGGCGCATGAGGGGCGCACGCTCGGTCCTGATCAGTGGCGCGCCGAGACGGCGCCGCAGGAGGGTTCATGGTGGCTAGCCTGGGCAGAATGGCTCGATGCGCAATCCGGGCCCAGAATTGCCCCGCCCGCGATGGGCGCGGCGCTGGCCGATGCGCCCGGCGGCTATGTCAGGGAGCACTAGGCCCATGCGCGATACTTCCCAGGACGGGTTCATCGAAAACCGCACCTTCGAGGAGCTGGCGATCGGCGAGACCGCCAGCCTCTCGCATTGCGTCACGCAGCGCGACATCGATCTGTTCGCAACGGTCACAGGCGACGTGAACCCGGCGCATGTCGACCCAACCTACGCGGCGGGCGATATGTTCCATCACATCATCGTCCAGGGCATGTGGGGCGGTGGGCTGATCTCCGCCGTCCTCGGCACGAAGCTGCCGGGCCCCGGCACGATCTATCTCGGCCAGGAATTGCGTTTCCGGCGGCCGGTCAGCATCGGCGACACCATCACCGCCACCGTGACGCTGCGCGAGAAGCGACCGGAGAAGGGGGAAGTGACGTTGGAGACGGTCTGCACGAACCAGCATGGCGAGGCTGTCATCACCGGTATCGCCGAGGTGCTCGCGCCGAAGGTGAAGGTCCGCCGACCGCGTGTCGCACTGCCGTATATCCGCATCGGCCGCCACGACCTGATGCACCGCATGCTCGCCCGCGCTGCGGAGGGTGGAGCGGTGGCGACAGCCGTCGTTTACCCCACCGATGCCTCTTCCCTGCAGGCTGCTGTCGACGCCGCAAGGGCAGGGCTGATCGTCCCTGTGCTCGTCGGGCCGAAGGCGCGGATCGCGGCGGCCGCGCAGCAGGCGGGTCTCGATATCGCGGGGCTCCGCCTGGTCGATGCGCCGGATGCGCCGGCCGCCGCGGCCCGGGCCGTGGCGCTGGTGCACGCCGGCGAGGCCGCGATGCTCATGAAGGGCGACCTGCACACGGAGGTGTTTCTCCATCCGGTGGTCGCCTCGGGCACCGGGCTGCGAACGGCGCGGCGGATCAGCCACGTCTATGCGATGGACGTGCCGGACTACCCGCGCCTGCTGCTGCTGACCGATTGCGCAGTCAGCATCGCACCGACGCTGGCCGAGAAGGCGGGGATCGTGCAGAACGCCATCGACCTCGCGCATATGATGGGCATCGTCGAACCGCGCGTGGCGATTCTCGCCGCTGTCGAGACAGTGAGCGGCCGCATGCCCTCGACCGTCGATGCAGCGGCGCTTTGCAAGATGGCCGATCGCGGCCAGATCAGCGGTGGCGTGCTCGACGGACCGCTGGCCTTTGACAATGCGATCAGCGAGGCAGCAGCGAAGGAAAAGGGCATCGTCTCGCCGGTGGCGGGGCGGGCGGACATCCTCGTCGTCCCCGACCTCGAAGCCGGCAACATGCTGGCCAAGCAGCTCAGCTTCCTGGCGGGTGCCGAGGCGGCCGGTGTGGTTCTCGGCGCCCGCGTGCCGATCATCCTCACCAGCCGCGCCGACAGCGCGGCCACCCATCTGGCCTCCTGCGCCCTAGGTGTCCTGATGGTCCGGGCGGCCATTCCGGCATGAGTGGGGGCGCAATTCTGACCCTGAACGCCGGCTCATCGAGCCTGCGCTTCGCGCTATTCGTGGCCGGCGTCGCCATGGCGCGCGGCGCCGTCGAAAGCCTCGACGGCGAGCCGCACCTGCTCGCCCATGACGCGGCCGGCGCGGTGATGGCGGAGCGACGCTGGCCGGCCGAGACGCCCTATGCGGACGTGCTGAAGACGCTGCTGGACGTCGCCGAATCGCATCTTGGCGGCGCGGATCTGGCGGCGGTTGGCCATCGTGTTGTCCATGGCGGCGCGGACCATATCGCGCCGGAACGCGTCACCCCTGCGCTGCTGGCGCTGCTGGAGGCGCTGACACCGCTCGACCCGCTGCACATGCCACGCAACCTGGCACCGATCCGGGCGATTGCCGTCGAGCGCCCCGGCATGCCGCAAGTCGCCTGTTTCGATACCGCGTTCCACCATACCCTACCGTTGGTGGCCCGGCGCTTCGCGCTGCCGCGCGCGCTGGAGGCCGAGGGAATTCGCCGCTATGGCTTCCACGGCCTGTCCTTCGAATACATTGCGGGCAAACTGGCGCAGCACCTGCCATCCCTGGCGCGCGGCCGCGTCATCATCGCCCATCTCGGCGCCGGCGCCAGCCTCTGCGCCCTGCTGGATGGGCGGAGCATCGACACGACGATGGGCTTCAGCGCGCTTGACGGGCTGATGATGGCGACCCGCTGCGGCAGCCTTGATCCCGGTGTGATCCTCTATCTCGGACAGCAGGGTCGTAGCTTCGCGGAGGTTCAGGACCTGCTCTACCGACATTCCGGGCTGCTCGGCGTCTCGGAGATCAGCGGCGACCTGCGCGTGCTGCTGGCGAGCAGCGATCGACGCGCGCAGGAGGCCATCGATCTGTTCACCTATCGCATCGCGCTCGAAGCGGGAGCAATGGCCAGCGCGCTGGGCGGACTGGACGGCCTGGTTTTCACCGCCGGCATCGGCGAACACGCGCCGCTAATCCGCGCCGCGGTCGCCGCACGCCTCGCATGGCTCGGGCTGGAGCTGGATGCCGCGGCCAACGCGGCCGGTACCGGCCGGATCAGCGCGCCGGGCAGCCGCGTCGAGATCCACGTTATCGACACGGACGAGGAAGCGATGATCGCACAGCATACGCAGGCCATCCTGTCGCAGTACGCCGCATGAGGACATCCTCCCCCCCAAAGTCCCTTCAAAGTGCGATCCTGCGCGGGATGCACCTGCTGGCATGACGCACGACGATGTTCCCGAGGGACGTATCCTCTCCGTGCGCGGCGCCGTTGTGGACATCCACTTCGAAGGCGACGCGCTGCCCGCAATCAACACCGCGATCATCGTGGCATGGGACCGGCCCGAAATACTGATGCTGGAGGTCCATAGCCACGTCGATCCACAAACCGTCCGCGCCATCGCACTGCAGCCGACCGCGGGGCTCGCGCGCGGGACGGCGGTGCGTTCGACCGGAGCGCCGGTCAGCGTGCCGGTGGGAGATGCGGTCCTCGGGCGGCTGCTTGATGTGGTCGGCACGTTGCGCGACGGCGGGCCGGCCTTGCCGGGCGACACGCCGCGCCGCTCGATCCATCACGCGCCCCCCGCGCTGGCGGATGAGACTGCGACAGCCGGCGTCTTCGAGACCGGCATCAAGGTGATCGACCTGCTGACGCCGCTTGCCTTGGGCGGCAAGGCCGCGATGTTCGGCGGCGCTGGCGTCGGCAAGACCGTGCTGGTGATGGAGCTGATCCACGCGATGGTTGAGAAGTACCAGGGCATCTCGGTCTTCGCCGGCGTGGGCGAGCGCTCGCGCGAGGGCCATGAGTTACTAACAGATATGCAGGAATCCGGCGTGCTGGCGCGCACCGTGCTGGTCTATGGGCAGATGAACGAGCCGCCCGGTGCGCGCTGGCGCGTGCCGCTGACGGCGCTGACCATCGCCGAGTATTTTCGGGACCAGAAGCACCAGAACGTGCTTCTCCTGATGGACAACGTCTTCCGCTTCGTCCAGGCGGGCAGCGAGTTGTCGAGCCTGCTCGGGCGGCTGCCCTCGCGCGTTGGCTATCAGCCCACGCTGGCGACGGAGGTCGCCTCACTGCAGGAGCGCATTGCCTCGGTGGCCGGCGCCGCGGTCACCGCGATCCAGGCGGTCTACGTCCCCGCCGATGATTTCACCGATCCCGCCGTGACTGCCATCTCCTCCCATATCGACAGCATCATCATGCTGTCACGCCGCCTGGCGGCGGAGGGCTTCTATCCCGCGATCGACCCGCTCGCCTCCTCCTCGGTTCTACTCGACCCGCTGGTGCTGGGCGAGGAGCACTATCGGATCGCCCAGCAGGTGCGCGAGACGCTCGCGCGATTCAGGGAGCTGGAGGACATCATTGCCCTGCTCGGCGTGGAGGAGCTCGGCACCGCCGACCGGCTGGTGGTCAAGCGGGCGCGGCGGTTGCAGCGCTTCCTCAGCCAGCCCTTCGCCGTGACCGAGGCCTTCACCGGCATGCGAGGCCGCAGCGTGACCCGCGCGGAAACGCTGGCCGGCTGCCGCGCTATCCTTGATGGCGAGGCCGATGATTGGGCGGAAAGCTCGCTCTACATGATCGGCACGCTGGATGAGGCACGGCAGAAGGAGAAGGCGGCGCCATGAGGCTGCGCATCCTCACTCCGCTCAGCATCGTCACCGATACCGAACCCGTGCTGTCGCTGCGCGCCGAGGATGCCAGCGGCGGCTTCGGAATCATGTCTGGTCACACAAATTTCCTGACCAGCCTGACCATCGGCGTGGTGAGCTGGACGGATGGCGCGTCGCGGCAGCACCACTGCGCTGTGCGCGGCGGCGTGCTCAGCGTCAGCGCCGGGAGGGACATCGCCATCACCACGCGCGAAGCCGTGGCCGGTGATGATCTCGCCACGCTCGATGCGACGGTGATCGCCGGTTACCGCGCCGAGATCGAAACCGAACGGGCGGAACGCACCGATGACATCCGTCTGCAGCTCAATGCGATCCGCCGCATCGTGGGCCAGCTGGGCGGGCGCCATGGCCGGGGGCAGTTGGGATGAACGCACAGCCTGACGAACAGGACCCGCTGGTGAAGGGCGTGCGCCTGCGGGCGGACCGGCAGCGCCGTTGGCTGCGCGATGGCGATGCTTCGGTCGGCCGCCACCTGGCGCAGATCGGCGTGCTGGGCTGGATCATCGTCGTGCCCATGCTGCTGGGCGCGCTGCTCGGCCGTTGGATCGATGCCTCGCGTGGTTCGGGCGTGTTCTGGACGGCGCCGCTGCTGATTGCGGGCCTGGCGCTGGGCTGCTGGTCGGCCTGGAAATGGATGCGCGACTCGTGACCATCGGGGTCTCGCTTGGCCTTGGCCTTCTGCTGGGATGGGTGTTCTTTGGTGCGCTCTGGTGGACCACCCGCCGGATGCTCGGCGGCGGCGCCGTCTCGCTGCTGCTGGTCTGCCATGTCGGCCGATTCGCCCTGCTTGCGGGCGGGCTGGTCTGGGCCGCGCGGCTGGGCGTTTGGCCGTTGCTGGCGATGGCTTGCGGCATCACCCTGGCGCGTCTGGCGATGATGCGCGGCATACGGAGCATACCGGCATGATCTCCCCGCTCAGCAGCGTCGTGCTGTTCCACCTCGGCCCGGTGCCGATCAGCGAGGGCGTGGTCGTGACCTGGGGCATCATGGCCATGCTGGTCCTGGCCAGCGTTCTGCTCACCCGCCGGCTGAGCCTCCGGCCCTCACCGACCCAGGCCTTTCTGGAGCTGGTGGTTGAGGCGGTGGACAGCCAGATCCGCGACACGATGCGCGTCGAGCCCGGCCCCTACCGGGCCTTCATCGGCACACTTTTCCTTTTCATCTTCGTCGCCAACTGGACGAGCCTCGTGCCAGGGGTGGATCCGCCGACAGCGCATCTGGAGACTGACGCGGCGCTGGCCCTGCTGGTCTTCCTCGCCGTCATCTGGTTCGGCGTGCGGGCCGGCGGCATGCGGGGTTATTTCGCGAGCTTTGCCTCGCCCACCATCTTCATGGTGCCGCTCAACATCGTCGAGAGCGTGACGCGCAGCTTCTCGATGATGGTCCGCCTGTTCGGCAATGTGATGAGCGGCGTCTTCGTCGTCGGCATCGTGCTGTCGCTGGCCGGACTGCTGGTGCCGATCCCGCTCATGGCGCTCGATCTGCTGACCGGTGCCGTGCAGGCCTACATCTTCGCAGTCCTCGCGATGGTCTTCATCGCCGGCGTGGTCGAGGACGCAAAGCCCTCCGCCGACGATCCCGAAAGGAAATCACCATGAACTGGTTGGCCCTCGCCAGCATCGTCTGCGCCGCCTTCGCCGTTTCGATCGGCGCCATCGGCCCCGCCCTTGCGGAAGGCCGCGCGGTCGCCGCCGCGATGGACGCCATTGCCCGGCAGCCGGAGGCCGCCAGCACCATCTCGCGCACGCTTTTCGTCGGCCTCGCCATGATCGAGACCACCGCGATCTACTGCCTGGTGATCGCGCTGCTCCTGCTATTCGCCAACCCGCTGCTGGCGTGAGCGCATGAGCATCGATTGGTGGAGCCTCGGCCTCCAGACGATCAACGTCGCTATCCTGGTATGGCTGCTGGGTCGCTTCTTCTGGCGCCCGGTGGCGGCGATGATCGCTGAGCGGCGCGAAACGGCCGAGGCCACCCTGAAGGCGGCCGCGGATCGTCAGGCCGAGGACAAGGCGGCACTGGCAGACATCGAGAAAACCCGCGCCGGCTTCGCCGCAGAGCGTGACGCCATCCTCGCCGCCGCGCAGGACCAGGCGGAGACGGCCAGCAAGGCGCGTCTGGCGGAGGAGGCCAGCGCGGCGACCGCGCGGGCGTCCGCGGCCAGCGCGGCCATCGCGAAGGACCGGCGCGATGCCGAGAATTCCTGGTCGCTGAGCGCTGCCACCCTGGCCACCGCGATGGCCGGCCGGCTCGCGACGCGGCTTGACGGCGCGGCGGTCCGGGCCGCCTTCCTGGAATGGCTGCTCCAGGGCATCCGCGCGCAGCCCGAGGCGATGCGCCTGGCCGCCGCGGCGGAGGCGTCGCTGGAGGCGACGACGGCCACGGCGCTCGACGCAGCCGAACAGGACCGCTGCCGGGCGGCGATCGGCGAGGCGCTGGGCGGGCATCCGGACATCACATTCACCGTCGACGCCGCGCTGATCGCCGGCATCGAGCTGCGCGGGCGGCATCTGGAGGTGGGCAACAGCTGGCGTGCCGACCTGGCCAGGATCGGCAAGGAGCTGGCACATGGCGCCTGAACAGGACGGCCCGGCGGATGCCTGGCTCGTCGGCGCCCGCGCCAGGCTGGCTGGCGCCGAACTTGGCCCGCATGTGGAGCAGGTTGGGCGGGTCGAGGAAGTCGGCGATGGCATTGCCCTTGTCTCCGGCCTGCCCGATCTGCGGCTGGATGAGTTGGTGCGCTTTGCCAAGGGCCAGTTCGGCTTCGCGCAGGTGCTGGAGCGTGATCGCGTCGGCTGCGTGCTGTTCGACGACGTGGATGGCATCGAGGCCGGGGACGCGGTGCGCGGTACCGGCGATGTCGTGCGCGTGCCGGTCGGTCCCGGGCTGCTCGGCCGCGTGGTCGATCCGCTGGGGCGGCCGCTGGATGGCAAAGGCCCCATCCTCGCGGAGGAGACGCAGCCCATCGAGCAGCCGGCGCCCTCGATCATCGACCGCGACCTGGTGCAGCAGCCGGTGCAGACCGGGCTTCTCGTGGTGGATACGCTGTTCGCGCTCGGGCGCGGCCAGCGTGAGCTGATCATCGGCGACCGCGCCATCGGCAAGACCACGGTCGCGATCGACACCATCATCAGCCAGAAGAACAGCGACATCACATGCGTCTATGTCGCCATCGGACAGAAGAGCTCCAACGTGCAGCGGGCGATCGAGGCGATCCAGACATTCGGCGCGCCGGAGCGTTGCATCATCGTGGTTGCCAGGGCAGCCACCTCGCCCGGGCTGCAATGGATCGCGCCCTTCGCCGCCTTCACGATGGCGGAGTATTTTCGCGATCGCGGCTGGCATGCGCTGATCGTGCTCGACGACCTGTCCAAGCACGCCGCCACGCATCGCGAGATCGCCTTGCTCACCCGCCAGTCGCCGGGCCGCGAGGCCTATCCGGGCGATGTGTTCTACGTGCATGCCCGGTTGCTGGAACGCGCGGCGAAGCTGTCCAAGGCAAAGGGCGGCGGATCGCTGACCGCCCTGCCGGTCGTCGAGACCGATGCCGGCAATCTCAGCGCCTATATCCCGACCAATCTGATCTCGATCACCGATGGCCAGATCGTGCTGGACACCAAGCTGTTCCATGAGGGGATGAAGCCCGCCGTCGATGTCGGCACCTCCGTCAGCCGCGTCGGCGGCAAGACCCAGGCGAAGGTGCTGCGGCTGGTGGCGGAGACGCTGCGGCTCGACTACGCGCAGTTCCTGGAGCTGGAGAGTTTCACCCGCTTCGGCGGCATGCCCGACACCCGGGTTCGCAAGCAGCTCTCTCGCGGCGCCCGCATCCGCGCCATTCTCGACCAGCCGCAGCATGCACCGCTGCGCCTGTCCGAGGAGGTGGCGCTGGTCCTGGCCGCGCAGTCCGGCGTGCTGGATGCGCTGCCGCTGCCCGCGGTGGCCCGGTTCCGCAAGGGGCTGGGTGCGGCGCTGGAGCGCATTGCCCCCGAAGCCATGCAATCGATCGAGACCGATGGCACGCTCGACGACGCCCAGAAACAGGCGCTGCTAGAGGCATTGCGCGCCCATGCGGCCAGTATGACGCCGCCGATGCCAGAAGCCGCGCCGGCATGACCGAGCGCCTGGGCGACATCAGCGCGCGCATCGAGGGCATCCGGCAGCTCGGTGCGGTGGTCAATGCGATGCGCGGCATCGCCGCGGCGCGGGCGCGGCAGGCGCGTGACCAGCTTGCCGCCGTCGATAGCTATGCCGCCTCGATCGCCGGGGCCATCAGTGAGGCGCTGGCCCTCGCACCCGCCGCGCCCACCGTCGCGACGCCAGGGCGGGCTTTGGTGGTGTTCTGCGCCGAGCAGGGTTTTGCCGGCGCCTTCTCCGAGCGGGTGCTTGAATCGGTCGGCGCCGATCTTGCGGCCAGCACCGTCTTGCTCGTGGGAACGCGTGGTGAGTCGGTTGCGGCGGAGCGCGGTGTCGCCCTGGGCTGGCACGCTGCCATGCCGGCGCATTCGTCGGGTGTGCCGAAGCTGGCCGACCGCATCGCGTCGGCGATCTACGACCGGATCGCCCGGGGCGACATCGGCAGCGTGGAGGTGGTCTTCAGCCTTTGGGAGGCGAGCCGCGGCACGCATGTCGAGCGCCAGCGGCTGCTGCCCTTCGACGCGACGGGGATGCCGCCGCCGCGCGCCGGTGCTGCGCCGCTGATCTACCTGCCGCCGCAGGTGCTGCTGGGTGATCTCACCGCCGATTTCCTCCATGCCCAGCTCTGCCGCGCGGCGCTGCACGCCTTCGCCGCGGAGAACGAGGCCCGCATGGCCGCGATGGCCGCCGCCCGCGGCCAGATCGAGCGGCGCCTTGGCACGCTGCAAGGTCAGCAGCGCCGTGTGCGTCAGGAGGAGATCACCGCCGAGATCATCGAGCTCGCGGCCGGCGAGACGGCCGGGCGGGAAAGACAGGGCTAGTCACGACACTTCGTGCAGCGCCTGGCCCTTCGCTTCGAAGGCGGAGATATTGGCCATGGTCACTTCGGCGATCGCGGCCATCGCTTCGCGCGTGAAAAATCCCTGGTGGCCGGTGACCAGTACGTTGGGGAAGGTCAGCAGGCGCTCGAAGACATCATCGGGGATCACCGTGTCCGAAAGGTCCTCGAAGAAGAGCGGCCCCTCCTCCTCATAGACGTCGAGGCCGAGATGGCCGATGGCGCCGCTCTTCAACCCGTCGATCGCCGCCCGGGTGTCGAGCACCGCACCGCGGCTCGCGTTGATCAGCATCACGCCGCGCCGCATCCGTGCGATTGCCGCTTCATCGATCAGGTGGCGCGTTGCGGGCAGCAGCGGGCAGTGCAGGGTGATGATGTCTGCACCGGCCAGCAGTTCCTCGAACGGCAGGTAGACGACACCGGCCGCAACCAGTTCGGGGTCCGCGAGCGGGTCATGCGCCATCACCTGGCAACCGAAGCCGAGCAGGATGCGCGCCGCCGCCGCACCGATGCGCCCGGTGCCGACGATGCCGACACGGCGGCCGTGCATGTTGAAGCCGAGCAGACCATCGAGCGAGAAATTGCCCTCCCGCACCCGGGCATAGGCGCGATGGATGCCACGATTGAGCGATAGGATGAGCGCCACGGCGTGCTCCGCCACCGCTTCGGGCGAATAAGCGGGCACGCGCGCGACGGTGATGCCCAGGCGCTTCGCCGCCGCGAGATCGACGTTGTTGAACCCGGCCGAGCGCAGTGCCACAAGGCGCACCCCCAGCCCATGCAGCGCTTCGAGCGTTGTGGCATCAACCGTATCGCTGACGAAGGGACAAACCGCACTCGCGCCACGCGCAAGAATGGCGGTGTCCGGCCCCAGACGCGCCTCGATGTAGGTGAGGCGGTGATGCGCCCCGGCAGCCGCGTCCATGAAGGGTCGATCGTAGGGCTTGATGCTGAACAGCGCGACGTCCATGGCGAGATCCTCCGGGCGTTATGCCGGTACCCACGCGCTGCCGCGTCGTCCGATCCTTGCCAACGTACTGCGCCGGCGGGGCCGGGGGAGAGGGACGGAAAACACGCAGGTCGAGGCGCCGCAATGGCGTGCGCCCTGACGGCATCCTCGCCGCGATGGCCAGGGCGCATCGGTAGTTTCCGAGGCTGGTTACCTCCCTTCCGCCGCGCCTAAGGCTTGCGGCGCGTCATCGGCTCCCCGGCACGGCGCGGCAAAGGAAGACAAAGCAATGGCCGAGACGATCGCGGTCCTACCGCCCGCAGTGCCCATCGCGCCGGTCCTGCCGAGGGTCGAACCGAAGACGCTGTTCATCGTGGCCTGGGCGCTCTGCCTGGTCTTCTACTTCCTGCAGTATGCGCTGCGTTCCGCGCCGGGCGTGATGATCCCTGAACTCACGACGGCCTTCGGTCTGACGACGCTGGGGATCGGCTCGCTGCTCGGGCTTTACTACTACACCTATGCCGCCTTCGCGCTGGTCTCGGGCGCCTCGCTCGATCGCTATGGCGCCAAGATGCCGGTCTTCATCGGCATCCTCGCCACCGCCATCGGAAGCGTGCTGTTCGGGCTCGGCTCCATGAGCATGGCCGAGGGCGGACGGCTGCTGCAGGGCGCAGGCTCGGCCTTCGCCTTCACCGCGGCGGTCTATCTCGCGGTGCATGGCTTCTCGGCGAAATGGCTCGCCACCGCGGTGGGCGTGACGCAGCTCGCGGGCATGCTCGGCGGTTTCGCGGGGCAGTTCGCGGTGAGCCCCCTGGTGCATGGGCCCTTGCCCTGGCAATCCTTCTGGCTCTGGTCCGGTGCTGTTCTTGTGGTTCTCGCGCTTGTCGCGCTGGCGGTGACGCCGAGCCGGGGCGAGCCCGCGACGGGCGGCTTCTGGTCGATGTTCGCGCCCTACAAGGTGGTGCTGACCAATCCGCAATCCTATCTCTGCGGCGTCATCGGCGGGCTGCTTTTCATGCCGACGACGATCGGCGACATGATCTGGGGCGTGCCCTTCCTGCCTCAGGGTCTCGGCGTGCCTTCGGGCGAGGCGGTGATGCGGGCGTCGATGGTGCCGCTCGGCTGGGTGATCGGCGCGCCGCTGCTGGGCTACCTCGCCGACCGGATCGGGCGGCGCAAGCCGGTGCTGTTCGGCGGCATCGGCCTGATGCTGATCTCGGGCATCGGCATCGCCTATTTCGGCGAAATCATCCCGCCCTATCTCGGCGGCCTGCTGTTCGGCATTGGCTCGGGTGCCGCGATGATCCCCTACACGATCATCAAGGAAGCCAACCCCGACAAGGTGAAGGGCAGCGCCACCGGGGCGATGAATTTCCTGGTGTTCAGCCTCAGCGCCTTTCTCGCCCCGGTCTTCGGCCTGGTGCTGATGCGCCTGTCCGGCGGCAACGCGCTGACGCTGGCGGATTTCCGCACGGCCAACGGCATCTGGGTCGGCGCCATTTTGCTGTCCCTCGTGCTCACCTTCTTCCTGCGCGAGACCGGAACCGGGCGGCGCGCCTGACGCCCCGCCCTGCACATCAACGCGACCTGCCAAGAAGGACCGGCTGCCATGGAACGCGACGTTCTGCACCGACTGCTAAGCGACATGCTGCTCTCCCGCGCGTTCGAGGAGCGGGCGGCCGAGGAATACGGCAAGGGCAACATCGTGGGCTTCCTTCACCTCTACCCCGGTGAGGAGGCGGTCGGTGCGGGCGTGCTCAATGCCGCGGCGCCGTCGGACTATGTCGTCAGCGGCTATCGCGAACATGCCCATGCGCTGATGCGCGGCACACCGGCGCGCGAGGTCATGGCCGAGTTGTTCGGTCGCGCCGATGGCGTGAGCGGCGGAATGGGCGGCTCCATGCACATCTTCGACGCCGAGCGGCGCTTCATGGGTGGCTACGCCATCGTGGGCGAATCCTACCCGATTGCGATCGGCATTGCCTATGCGATCGCGATGCGCCGGCTGCCCGAGGCGGTGATCTGCTTCTTCGGCGATGGCGCGGTGAACCAGGGCACCTTCCACGAATCGCTCAACATGGCGGCGCTGTGGCGTCTGCCGGTGCTTTTCGTGTGCGAGAACAACCACTACGCCATCGGCACCGAGATCCATCGGCACTCTGCCGTCACCGAGGTCTACAAGCGCGCCGCCGCCTATAACATCCCGGCCGAGAAGGTCGATGGGATGGATGTGAGCCGCGTCTACGATGCGACGCGCCGCGCCCTCGACCTGATCCGCCGTGGCGGCGGGCCGCAGTTCATCGAATGCGAGACCTATCGCTTTCGCGGCCACTCCATGGCCGACCCCGGTTCCTACCGCCCAGTCGCCGAGGTGAAGGCACAGATGGCGCGCGACCCGATCACGACGGCGATCGGCGAGGCCGCGATCCGCCTGCCCACGCAAGCCGAACTCGCGGAAGCGGGCGCCGACACCATCGCCCGGTTGACGGCCCGCATGGTCGAGGCCGGCCATCTGGCTGAAGTCGAGATGGAGGGCCTGAGGAAGGCCGCCGATGCGGTGGTGGAGGATGCCGTGCAATTCGCCCTGCACAGCGCCGAGCCCACGATGGCGGCGGCCTGGGCTCACATGACCTGCAACCGACGCGACGAAGTCCTGATCTAGGAGACGAAGATGTCCGAGGAAACGCTCTACTGGCAGGCCCTCAACAAGGCCATGGACACCGAGCTGGAGGCCGATGAGTCGGTCTTCACCCTCGGCGAGGATGTCGGCCTGGTCGGCGGCAGCTATCGCGCGACGCAGGGCCTAATGGCGAAATACGGCGAGTGGCGCGTGCGCGACACGCCGATCTCCGAGGGCAGCTTCACCGGCCTCGGCGTGGGCGCGGCCCTGGTTGGCATGCGCCCCGTGGTCGAGATCATGACCGTCAACTTCATGCTCCTCGCACTCGATTCCATCATCAACGCGGCGGCGAAAATCCCCTTCATGTCCGGCGGCCAGTTTCGCATGCCGCTGGTGATCCGTGTGCCCGGCGGCATCGCCAAGCAATTGGGCGCGCAGCATTCGCAGCGGCTGGAGCACACGATTATGAATGTGCCTGGGCTGCGCATCGCCGTGCCGTCCACGCCGCAGGATGCCTATTGGCAGCTGCGCCAGGCGATCGCCAGCGACGAGCCGATCATCCTGCTGGAACATGAGCTGCTGTACTTCAGCAAGGGTCCGCTCGACATCCTGGCCGAGGCGCCGCCGATGCATCGCGCCGCAAATCGCCGCCCGGGCCGCGACGTGACCATCATCAGCTATTCCCGCCACGCCTTGCTGTCGGCCGCGGCGGCGGAGGAACTGGCCAAGGACGGCATCGAGGCGGAGGTCATCGACCTGCGCAGTCTCAAGCCGATCGACTGGGACACCTGTGCGGCGTCGGTCGAGAAGACGCACCACCTGCTGATCGTCGAGGAGGATTGCCGCTTCGCCGGTGCCGGCGCCGAGATCGCGGCGACGCTCGGCGAGCGCTGCTTCGGCGCGCTCGATGCGCCGGCGACGCGGCTCGCGGGACTCGACATGTCGACGCCGTTCAATGGCACGCTGGAGGCAGCGAGCATTCCGCAGGTCGCCGATATCGTCGCCGCCGCGCGCAAGCTGTGCCGGCCGGCGAAGACCCCGGTGGCGGCTGCCGCGGAATGAACACGCCTATCACGATGCCGACGCTCTCCGACACGATGGAGACAGGCCGGCTGGTCAAATGGACGAAGGCGGCGGGCGACCCGGTCAAGAAGGGCGACGCCGTTGCCGAGGTCGAGACCGACAAGGCGGTGATGGATGTGGAGGCGTTTCATGACGGCTTCCTGGCCGGCCCGCTGGCGGCGCTGAACACCGATCTGCCTGTGGGCCAGGTGATCGGCTATATCGCCGATGCGCCAGCTCAGGAGGAAGCCGCGCCAGCGAAGGCCGCTCCCGCCGCAACGCATCCGAAAGCGATTCCAGCTGCGGTCCCGGCGCCATCGGCCGCGGCGTCCCTCACTGGCGTTGAAGCGCAGACCCCCAAAGCCTCGAAGCCCGCCGCACTGGCGAAGGCAGCCGAGGTGCCTGCCTCAGCAAAGCCAGCGGCCGCCTCCAGGAGCGCCGTCGAGGCGCCTGCGACACCGGTTAGCGGCAACACCACCGCGTCATCGGTGCATGAAAACGCCGCGCCCGGCACGCCCACGCCGCAATCGAATGCCATGCCCGTCGTGCCAGGCGCGGCATCGCCGCCCGCGCATGTCGATTCATCACCCTTGGCACGCCGCGCGGCGGAGGCGGCGGGCGTCTCGCTCGCTGGCCTGCATGGCTCCGGCCCGCATGGCCGCATCGTCGCAGCCGATGTGGAGGCCGCACGGCACGGCGCCCCGGCAACGAAGGAGCAGGCAGTGGCAGCGCCAGTGTCCCCCGTGTTGCCTGACGACGGCATCCGCGCGCTCTACCCCGAGGGCTCCTACGACCTTGTGCCGCATGACGCCATGCGCCGGATCATCGCCGCGCGGCTGGTGCAGTCCAGCGTCACCATCCCGCATTTCCAACTCACCGTGGATTGCGACATCGGCGCATTGCTGACGGCCCGCCACGGGATCAACCGGGACGCTCCGCTGGACGCGGCGGGCGTGCCGCTGTGGGACCTCTCGATCAATGATTTCGTCATCAAGGCGCTGGCCGTCGCGTTGCAGCGCGTGCCGGCCGCCAATGCCATCTGGACCGATGCGGGTATGCTGCGCTTCCGGCGATCGGATATCGGCGTCGCTGTCGCCATCGACGGCGGGCTCATCACCCCGGTGGTCCGCGAAGCCGATGCGAAATCGCTCTCGACGCTGTCCAACGAGGTGAAGGCGCTCGCCGCGCGCGCCCGCGCCCGCAAGCTGAAGCCCGCGGAATACCAGGGTGGTGTCAGCACCGTCTCCAATCTCGGCATGCGCGGCATCCGCGAATTCACCGCGCTGATCAACCCGCCGCAATCGAGCATCCTCGCGGTCGGCGTCGGCGAGCAGCGCCCCGTGGGGCGTGACGGGCAGCTCGTGCTCGCCACGATGATGACCGTGACGCTGTCCTGCGACCATCGCGTCGTCGATGGCGCGCTGGGCGCGGAGCTCATCGAGGCCGTCAAGGCGCTGATCGAGAACCCGGTGATGATGGCGGTATGAGCATCACATCGCAGCCTAGGCAGGGGATGAGCAATGTCTGAGACGGAATTCGACATCATCATCATCGGCTCCGGCCCCGGCGGCTATGTGGCGGCCATCCGTGCCGCCCAGCTCGGCTTCAAGACGGCCATCGTCGAGCGAGCCTATCTCGGCGGCATCTGCCTGAACTGGGGTTGCATCCCGACCAAGGCGCTGCTGCGTTCGGCCGAGGTGTTCCGCACCATGCAGCGGGCGCAGGGATTTGGCCTTTCCCTGGAGAAGCCCGGCTTTGACATGGGCGCAATGGTCGCGCGCTCGCGTGCGATTTCCCAGCGTCTGAACGACGGCGTCGGCTTCCTGATGAAGAAGAACAAGGTCTCGGTGATCTGGGGCGAGGCGCGGGTCACCGCACCCGGAAGCGTTACCGTCGGCCCGGCCAAAAGCGCGCCACCGAAAGATGCGCTGGGTGCGGGCGACTACCACGCGGCGCATATCATCATCGCCACCGGCGCACGGCCGCGGGTGCTGCCCGGGTTGGAGCCCGACCAGGCGCTGGTCTGGACCTATTTCGAGGCAATGGTGCCCGAGCGCCTGCCGAAATCGCTCCTGATCATCGGCTCCGGCGCGATCGGCATCGAATTCGCCTCCTTCTATCGCGCGCTCGGCACCGAGGTCACCGTCGTGGAGATCCTGCCACAGATCCTGCCGGCCGAGGATGCCGAGATCGCTACCCTCGCGCGCAAGAGCTTCGCCAAGCTGGGCATCACCTTCATGACCGATGCAAAGGTCACGAAGCTCGAAAAGGGGACCGACAGCGTCACCGCAACCATCGAGACGGCGGGCAAGACGCAGACGCAAACGTTCGAGCGTGTTCTCGTCGCGGTCGGCGTGGTCGGCAACACGGAGAACCTTGGGCTGGAGGCGCTAGGCGTCATCACTGAGCGCGGCCTCGCAACCATCGATGCCGCAAACCGCACCAATGTGGCGGGGATCTATGCCATCGGCGATGTCTGCGGCGGGCCCATGTTGGCGCACAAGGCCGAGCATGAGGGCGTGCTCTGCGTCGAGGCGATCAAGGGGCTCAATCCACCGCCGATGGATCGGCTGATGATCCCCGGTTGCACCTACAGCCTGCCGCAGATCGCTTCGGTGGGCCTGACCGAGCAAGCCGCAGTGGCGCGGAAGCGCGACATCCGCGTCGGTCGGTTTCCCTTCCTCGCCAATGGCAAGGCGATCGCGCTTGGCGAGGAACAGGGGCTTGTAAAGGTGATCTTCGATGCCGAGACCGGCCGGCTGCTCGGCGCCCATCTGTTCGGCGCCGAGGTGACAGAACTCATCCAGGGCTACGTCGTCGCGATGAACCTGGAGACCAGCGAGGCGGAGTTGATGTCCAGCATCTTTCCGCATCCAACGCTTTCCGAGGCGATGCACGAGGCGGTCCTCGCGGCTTATGGGCGGGCATTGAACGACTGATCTCCGCGGTCTGCACCCCGCGGCTAGGTCAGCACAACGTTCCCGGGCGGCCGTCGCGCGGCGTAGGGAAGCGTCGGACCATGGCCGAAGCGCATGACGATGTCTGGCCGGCGTCCCGCCAGGCCCAACACACCGGCAAGCGCCGGCCGCAGCGCCGGCACTTCCACCGGCTGGTTGATGAAGGCGTGCCGCAAGCCAAGCGCCGTCGCCTTCAGGGCAAACCTCTGGCAGGCACGCCCCACGCGCACCCAGTGCTCACGGTCTTCCCGATCGCCGAGGAAGATTGCTATACCGGCGGAGGAGCGGATCTGGCGGGCATAGGCATCGCCCTCGGATGCGGCGGTGGCAAAGGCGCGGAACAGGAGCGGTCCTAGCCAGCCCGGTGTCGAGGGGCGACCGCTCGCCGCGCTGAACAACCCGTCACCACTGGCGATGGCCTCGCGCGGATTGAAGCGGAGCCAGCTTGTCAGCTCACGCAGGAAAGCCGGATCATCCATCTGTGCGCGCGTGCCAGAGACGACCAGATCGCGAACAAGGTTCATCCCTGGCCGGTCCGTGATCAGAACAAGCTCAACGCCGGGAACGGCCGCGGCGGTGGCCAGTGCCTGAAGATCCGCCACACCGGCGGGCCTGCCATCAAACTCCGCCCTGGTCGATTGGCGCTGGACGATGGCGCCGAAAAGGTCCGCGCTCTCGGCGGGCCCCTCAGCGAAGCGGAAGCTGACAAAGCCGTCTCCCGCCGGGTCGAAGCGGATCCTTCCGGACCGACCGCTGGCGGCCGCGGCGAGCGCCAAATTCTCGGTCGCGCAGCCCAGGCTGACGAACAGGTGATGGTCATCGGGGTCCACCACCGGCGTGCGGCGCGTGAGATCGGGCAGGATATCGATGCCGTCTTCCCGCAGACGGAAGGTCCAGGGCTGCGTGTTGTGTCCATTTGGGGCCAGCGTTGCGTAGCGGATCAGGTCCAGCATTGCGGGTTGCGCGGGCAGCGGCGCGCGCATGCTGGCGACTTCGGACGCATAGGTCTCCATGCTGCCCATGCCACGCACGGTTAAGTAGGATGCAGTGCCCAACGCCGCTGCGCCGCCGGCGCCGGCCAGGATGAATCGTCTCAGCATTTGGCTGCCGAGGCCGATGCGACCAAGCCGCGACGGCTCCCGGAGCGCATTGCTGCCTTGAGCCGCGGCAACCCCCCCAGCCCCACAAGCAGCACCGCAGCGGCCCGCAGGCCGATCTCCACCGCGCCGAACATGCCCGATCAGGCCAGGACTGGCCTGCGCGCCTGACTATCAGCCGCCCGGCGTTGATCGAGCGTCGGATAATCTGTGTAGCCATGCGCGCCGCCGCCATAGAGCGTCGCCTGCGGCATCAGCGCGTTCAGGGGCGCATGGTCACGCAGCCTGGCCACCAGATCAGGATTGGCGATGAAGAGTCGGCCGAAGGAAACCAAGTCGGCCTTGCCGCTCGCCACTTCCTGCATCGCCATCGCGCGGTCATAGCCATTGTTCACCATCCAGGCGCCGTCGAAACGGTCGCGCAGTGCGCCGTAGTCGAAGGGCAGGCTGTCGCGCGCACCGCCCGTCTCACCCTCGACCACATGCAGATAGGCTGGGGCGATCCGGTTGAGCTCCTGCACGACGTGGTTGAACAGAGCCTGCGGGTCGCTGTCATGGGAATCGCCGGCGGTGGAGACGGGCGACAGCCGCACGCCGAGCCGCCCGGCGCCAATGGCCTCCGCACAGGCCTTTGTGACCTCCAGTAGCAACCGCGCCCGGTTCTCGATCGCGCCGCCATAGGCGTCGGTGCGATGGTTGGTGCCATCGCGCAGGAAGGCGTCGAGCAGGTAGCCATGCGCGCCGTGGATTTCCACGCCGTCGAACCCGGCATCCATGGCGCAGCGCGCGGCATGACGGAAATCCTGGATGATTCCGGGGATCTCGCGCAATTCGAGCGCACGCGGCATCGAGACATCCACGAAGCCTTCCCCGGCCACGAATGTCTTGGTCTTCGCACGGATGGCGGAGGGGCCGACCGGTGCGGCGCCATCTTTCTGGAAGCTGGTATGCGAGACCCGGCCGGTGTGCCAGAGCTGCACGAAGATGCGGCCGGCCTTGGCGTGCACGGCGTCCGTCACGCGGCGCCAACCGCTGACCTGGTCCTCGGTGTAGCAGCCGGGCGTGTCGGCATAGCCTTGTGCCTGCGCGCTGACCTGCGTCGCCTCGGCGATGATCAGGCCGGCGGTTGCGCGCTGCGCGTAGTATTCCACCGCGAAAGGACCAGGGACGAGGCCAGGGCCCGCGCGGTTGCGCGTGAGCGGCGCCATGACCATGCGGTTGGCGAGATGCAGCGCGCCCAGCTGCATCGGCTCGAACAGGGCTTTCGCGGGGTGGGTCTTCAAGGTGTGTGTCATGGCAATGATCCTCGGTGGCCCAGCGGTGCTGGCAGTGGTCGACGAAGCCGGGGATCGGTTCATCGCTTGGGCGGTGGCGCCGCCCGCTTCATCAGGTCCGGGCGAGGATGTCGTCCGCCATGATATCGGTCCGCCGCTTCCCTGCCGCGGTCGGATCGTACTTGTGGAAGTTCTCCGCCGCGCGCGCCTTCGTGGGTAGCAGCGGCATGAAGCGCCCTCCTGGTATGGTCGAAGGTCATGCGCGCGGGCGGCGGGCCGCGGAAGGCTCGGAAAACACCGAGGGTCTTCAGTCGATGACGGAATCCCTCGCAACCGACAGCAGCGCAGCGATGGCTTCGCAAGCGCATGGCGGCAGGCGCTTGCCTACCTTGCCTCAGTAGACTCCGAACCTTACGCCCCGGGTCCTCCGTGCGTCATCGTGCCCCACGCACACAGGAGCTCGCGCCATGTCGATGATCGCCGAACCACGCCTGAAATCCGTCGCGCCCAAGCCGTCAGTGAAGGACGCCGTCGACCATGCCCGCGCGGCGGCGCAGGAGCTGCACGGCGCGCTCAGCGACGCAGCAGCCACCGTGCATGGCACGGCTGTCGTCCATCGCGATGATCGGGGACGCTTCGAGGTCGATACCAAGGAGACCCATCCGGTCTTCGCGACCGCGGTCGGCGTGGGCATCGGTGCCTTGCTGGGCGTCCTGGGCGGGCCGGTGGGAATTGCCGTCGGCGCGGCGGCTGGGGCGGCGATTGGTGGCTCCATCGATCTCGATCGTTCCGACGTCCGCGAAGCGGCTGCAGATGACGCAGGTCTCGTGATCGCCCGCGGCCAGTCCGCGGTCATCGCCGATGTCAGCGAGGAGGGGATCGAGGCCATTGGTGAGCGGATGCGAAACCTCGGCGGCACCGTTCATCGCCGTTCGAAGAGCAGCCTCGAGGTGGAGGCGTCGCTCGATCGCGGGTTCTATCCCTATGAGGACTACCTCTACCCCTACGAATATGTCCCGAGCCGCTATGCCTTCTACTATCCGCGCTGAGTACGCCTGAACGGCCACGCATTTTCAACCAGGAGCAGACCATCATGTCGCCGAGCCATCCTGCCACCCGCCGCGCGCTGCTCACCGTCGGTGCCGGCCTTGCTTCCGCTGCCCTGATCAGTGTCCGCCCCGCCAGGGCAGAGGCCACCCGTGCCGAGATCGACCGTGAGGTCGCCGCAGCCGTCGCGCATCTGCACGGCATGGCGAATGCCGCACCGCTGTTCCAGCACGCCAATGCGGTGCTGGTCTTCCCGCGCATCATCGCCGGCGGATTCATCATCGGCGGCCAATATGGCGAAGGCGCACTGCTGCGCGGGAGCGCCACGCAGGGCTATTTCAACATCGCCGGCGCGAGTTTCGGCTTCCTCGCCGGTGCGCAGACCTCCGGGCTCGCCATGTTCTTTATGAATGACGCCTCGCTCGCGATGCTGATGCGCACCGAGGGCTGGGAGATCGGCACCGGCCCCTCCGTCACCTTCCTCGACCGTGGCGTGCAGGCCAATGTCACCTCCAGCACGCTGCGCGAACCGATCTATGCCATCACCTTCAGCCAACAGGGCCTGATGGCGGCGCTCGCGCTGAACGGCACCAAGATCACTCGAATCAGCCCGGCGTAAAGGGCACCGCCCCGGGCCCGAGCCATCGCGCCAGGACGTGGAAGCCTTAAAACTCCCACCAGGCCCTTCAGCCGGTGTCCGCTTCCGCCGTCAGGGCCAGCCGCGCCAGCGCCGGTAGCGACTTGGCACCGGTGCGCCGCATGATCTCGGCCCGGTGCGTCTCCACCGTGCGCTGGCTGATGCCGAGATCGGCGGCGATGTTCTTGCTCGGCTCCCCCGCCAGCACACGCGTCATGACCTCGCGCTGCCGCGTGGTCAGGCTGGTCAGGCTGTCTGTCGCCTTCTGCCGCCAGGCGGCCAGCTTGCCGACGTCGCGTGACTGTATAAGCGCGCGGTCGAGAGCGGCGCGCAGCGTCGCCGCACGCACCGGCTTCTCGATGAAGTCGGAGGCGCCGGCCCGCATCGCCTGCACGGCCGCACCCACATCGCTCAAGCCCGTGACCATGATGGCCGGGAGTGAATCGCCTGCCTCCCGCAGCCGCGCCAGCAGATCGAAGCCGCTCATGCCGGGCAGTTGCGCATCCACCAGCAGGCAGGCATCGCCGCCGGCGCGGTAGGCTTCCAGGAACGCCTCGGCGCTCCCATGCCCGATCACATCCTGCCCGTCGCGTTCCAGCACGCGCATCAGCACGCTGCGTGCCTCCGCGTCATCCTCCACCACATGGATGGTGGTCCTGCCGCTTGACTTGGGGCGATCCGGCGTATCGTTCAGCAGACGCTGCATCAGATCACTGAGGTCTGCGGCGCTCACCGGCTTGTGCAGGCGAGGCCAGTTCCGCGCGGCGATGTCACGCAGCGTTTCGGTCGAGATATCGGCGGTAAGGATGATAACCGGCACTGCCGTGCCCAGCCTTTCGCGCAGCAGATCGCCGAGGCGCAGCCCGTCCATACCCTTGGGCAGGTTGAAGTCGGTGAGGATGATCTCGGGCCGGATGGCGCCGCGCGCGATGAGGGCAAGCGCCGCCACGCCATCCGCGGCGGCGATGGCGACATGCCCCTCATCGGTCAGCACGCGCACCAGCAGGTCGCGCACCTCCGGGTCATCCTCGATCACCAGGATCGCGCCGGTGCGGTGTGGGGTGGCCGAGGGCACCTCCGGCGCGGATATGGCCTGTTCGGACGAGCATAGCGGCACCGCGATCGCGAACATCGAGCCGCGCCCCGGTTCGGAGTGGACCTCCAACCCATGCCCGAGCAGTCCGGCCAGGCGCTGCACGATGGAAAGCCCAAGGCCCAGCCCACGCGCGCGCTCCCGCGCCGCATTTTCGAGCTGGTGGTACTCGTCGAAGATGACGAGCTTGTCTTTTTCGGGGATGCCGATGCCGGTGTCCCAGACCTCGATGCTGAGCATGTCGCCGCGGCGGCGGCAACCAATCAGAATGCGGCCTTTCCTGGTGTACTTCAGCGCGTTGGAGAGCAGGTTGCGCAGCATCTGCTCCAGCAGCCGCGGATCGCTGCGGATGCTGAGGCCGCAGGGCGCAACGCGCAGTGCCAGCCCATGCCCGTTGGCGAGATAGGTGAATTCCGCGCGCAGGCGGTCCAGCATCGGGCCTATTGGCAGGACGACTGGCTCCGCCTGCAAGGTGCCGCTCTCGATCTGGTTGATGTCGAGCAGCGTATCCAGCATTCCGGACATGGCGGCAAGCGTGGGCTCCTGCATCGCCAAAAGCGTGCGGGCCTCCTCTCCCTCGACCTGCTTCGCCAGCAGATCGCGCAGCAGGGTCAGCGTCTGCAGGGGCTGCCGCAGGTCATGGCTGGCAGCAGCCAGGAAGCGCGATTTTGCGGCGCTCGCCTGTTCAGCGTGCAGCACCGCCTCGCGCAGCGCGGCCTTGGTCTCCAGCCGTGCGGTGATGTCCACGAAGGTGATGACCACGCCAGCGACCGTGCTGTCGCGGGCACGGTAGGGCAGGACGCGCCGATTGAACCAGACACCCCCGGCCGTAACAATTTCCTGCACGCGCGGCGCGGCACCGGCCAGGACCGCCGCCGCATCGTCGAGCAGTGCCGCATCGGTGGCCAGCGACCGCAGGTCAGCCAGCGGCCGGCCCATATCACTGGACAATACGCTGAACAGGGCGCGCGTCGCCGGCGTGAAGAAGCGGATGCAGAGTTGCGGGTCGAGGAACAGCGTCGCTTCGTCCGTGCTGTAGAGAACGTTCCGCAGGTCGTCCGAGGTGGTGCGGCTGTGCTCCAGTGTTTCCTGCAGCTGGCCATTCAGCACGCTCAGCTCCTCGTTCAGCGATTGCAGTTCCTCCTTTGAGGTCAGCAGCTCCTCATTGGTGGACTGGTATTCCTCGCTGACCGAGAGCGCCTCCTCGTTCACCGCACGCTGTTCCTCGGCGGCGTGTTCGAGGTCCTGGATCGCGGCATGCAGTTCGGCACGGGTCGTCTCCAGCTCGCGTTCGAGTGTGGCGATGCGCGGCCGTTCGCCCGCCTTTCCCGTCCGGCCTGGCGGCGTTGGCACGAGTGCGGCCTCAATGAAGGAGACCAGGAAAAGTGCCTCGCCTTCATTGGCAACCGGTCGGATTTCCAGGTGGGGGGTCGTGCTCTCATCCCGCACGCAACCCTGCCCGGCGACGTGCGCGGCGGCGAGCGCAGCGCGCAGCCGCACTCGCAGGGCCGGCCGCGCCACGGCGAGCAGATCCTGTGTTGCGGTGCCGGGCGCATGCAGAAGATAGCGGTCGGTGGGGCCGAGCGAGTGCAGGCAATGCCCCTGAGCATCCACCAGCACGGTGGCAGGCGCATGGTGCTGCTGCACGAGGCGACGGCATAGCTCCGCCATGCGCCCGGCGCGCGATGCCATGGCGGGGCGCGGCGTCGTGAACAGCGGCACGACAGCGCGGTCGGCGCTGTTTGGGCCATCCGCCCCGTCACGCCGCCAAATGCGTTCGGACTTCGCCAGCACGGCGAATCCTGCCGCGCTCGCACCCAGATTCTCCGACCCGCCCAGCAGCAGGATACCACCCGGGCGCAGCGCGAAGCGGAACAGCGCAGCCACCCGCGCCTGCGCCTGCGGTTTCAGGTAGATCAGCAGATTGCGGCAGGAGACGAAATCGAGCCGCGAGAAGGGCGGGTCCGCCAGCACATCCTGCACGGTGAAGACCACCAGCGATCGCAGATCGCTGTTGACCTGCCAGTCCGTTTCTTCCCGCGTGAAGAAGCGCGCCAACCGCGCGGCGGATACGGCGGTTTCGATGGAGAGGGGGTAGTGAGCCTGCCGCGCCGTGGCCACCGCATCCGCATCCTTGTCGGAGGCAAAGATCTGCAGGCGGATGTCGCTTCCGGCGGCGCTGATCGCCTCGCGGAACAGCATGGCGATGGACCAGGTTTCCTCGCCGGTGCTGCATCCGGCGACCCAGATGCGCAGCGGCCGGTCCGCGGGATGCGAGTTCAGCAACGCCGGGATGACCTGCTCTGCCAGGAGCGCGAAAACCTCCGGATCGCGGAAGAATCCGGTCACATGGATTAGCAGGTCCTTGGCCAGTTGCGTCACCTCATCGGCATCGCCTTCCAGGCGGGACAGGTAGCCGGCAAGGCCGGATACGCCGGCGATGCCGACGCGGCGCTCGATCCGCCGGCGCAGCGTTCCCGGCTTGTAGAGGGTGAAGTCGGTCCCGGTCTTGTGTCTAAGCAGGGCCACGATATCCCCCAGCCGGTCGCCATTGGCGCGGGCGGGTTGCTGCGACTGGTGCAGGAGCGCCGCGGGCATGGCGGCTACGGGCAGCACGAGATCCACCGCGCCGGCGGCGATGGCGGCGCTCGGCATGCCGTCGAAAGCCGCCTCGGCCGGCAACTGCGCGATGACGAAACCGCCGGCCGCGCGCAGGGCCAGCGCGCCTTGCGTGCCATCCTCGCCGGTGCCCGAGAGGACAACGGCCATGGCGCGCGCGGGCGCTTTGCCCGCGGCCAGCGACTTCAGCAGGACATCGAAGGGCAGCCGGGCGCCATGCGGCTCGGTCGGTAGCGACACGACAAGCCGACCGTCCCGTACCGAAAGGGCCGTGCCTGGCGGGATGATGTAGAGGTGCTCGGCCGTGAGAAGCTCACCATCGCGGGCCTGGGTGACGACAAGCGCGGTGTGCGTCGCCAGGAGATCGACCAGGAGGCTTTCATGGGTGGGCTCGAGGTGCTGCACCAGGATGAAGGCAAAGCCGGTCGGCCGCGGCAGGGCAGCAAGCAATTGCCGATAGGCGTCCAGGCCGCCGGCAGAGGCGCCGATCGCGATGATGGTTTGCGACATGTCAGGATGGGGATGTGGTGCAGGCAAGACGGTGTCCTCCTGCGCACGACGCAATTCTGCGCTGCGGATTTCTCCTTAACAGGTCCGCCGTCCGCATTCGAGTGTGGAGCGGCCCCCAATTCGACCGGACAGGCGGCGCAACCGTGAGGGCCTGGGCGTAAGCCTAGGCGTGCGCCTATGTCGAAGCCCATCGAGCGCGTTGAAA
>NZ_JAAVNE010000048.1 GCF_012103215.1 Falsiroseomonas selenitidurans | reverse complement strand
CGGTCGCCCGGACGAAGCCGGACCTCAACGCCTTCCCTCATGCGCCCAGACTCGCAGGTCCAGGCCAGCATGGGAATCATCAACATCGATCAAACCACTAGCTTATTGTCTCGAAGCATTTTCCGAGTGGCCTTGCATAGCCGCAAGGCTTGAAAATGCTTCAAGCTCAGCTCGCCTCCGTGAAGGCGGGCAGGATCGCCTCCACCAGAAGGGCGTGGCGCGTCTGCACCTGGCCGCTGCGGCGCGGCACGTCGGGGTCGGAGATCATCACCACGGTGAGGTCCAGCCCCGGCAGGATGTAGAGCATCTGCCCGCCATAGCCCCAGGCATAGACCACCTTCTGGCGCTCCGCCTCCGCGATCCACCAGCCCAGGCCATAGGATTGGCCGGACCAGGGGGACCGCGCCTGCGGCACCCAGGCCTCGCGCAGGAAGGCCTCGGGGATGATCTGGCGGCCCGCATGCCGGCCGCCCTGGCGGCAGCATTCGCCGAAGGCCAGCAGGGCGCGGGGCGAAAGCGCCATCTGGTTGCCGCCGAAATGCAGCCCCTGCGGGTCCCGCGCCCAGTCGCCGATGCGATGGCCAAGCGGCTCGAACAGCCAATCCTGCGCCAGGTCGCGCAGGCTGCGGCCGCTGGCCCGCGCCAGGGCGGCGCCGAGGATGTGGGAGGTGCCGGTGGAATACAGCATCGCCCCGCCCGGCCGGTCCACCATCGGCCGGCCCAGCGCATCCCGCACCCAGTCCCGGCTGGCGACCCAGGCGCCGTAATTGGCGCCGGAGGTGCGCTCCAGCCCCGCCCGCATGGAGAGCAGGTGGCGCAGCGTGATCTGCCGCACCGCGGGGTCCGCATCCGGCGGGATGCGCCCGGCCAGCAGCGGCGCCACGGGCTGGTCCAGGTCGCGGAACACGCCACGCTGCAGCGCGATGCCGACCAGCGTCGCCAGGATGGTCTTGGAGGCGGATTTGATGTTCGCGGGCCGGTCGAGCCCGCCGCCGGCGAAGGCGTGTGCCGCGAGCGGCACGCCGTTCTGCGCGACGATCAGGCTGCGCAGGCCGGGGGTGGCGGCGGCGCGGGCCAGTCCCTCGGCCAGGCGCGTGGCCTGGGCGCGCGCCGGCGCCGGCCTCGCCAGCAGCGGGGTGGCCAGGCCGGCGCCAAGCACGGCGCGACGGGGGATCAGGATCATCCTGCTGATCTGGGCCTTGGGGCGCACACCCCAAGGCCCGAGGGGCGGCCGGTTACACCTTGAAAAGGCTGCCAGTCCGCAACGGTTCAGGCGCCGTACAGCGCCTTCGCCTGCGCCGGGCTGATCAGCCCATCCGCCACGTCACGCTGCACCAGCGCCCGGTCGCGCTGCTTCGGATCGCCCATGCCGCCACCGCCGGGCAGGTTCAGCAGCAGGCGCTTGCCCTTGGGGACAATTTGAAAACCCTTGGTGCGGATGATGGTGCCATCGGTGTGGCCGACCCAGCCGGCGGCGCCATCGCCACCGCCATCGCGGCCCTTGGGTGCATTCGCCACGCGGTCGAAGATGGCGTTCACGGCGAATTCGGCCTCGCCCTTGGTGCCGATCTCCATGACCTTGCCGAAGCCGCCACGGGTGCGGCCGGCGCCGGCCGAGCCCTCGCGGATCTGGTTCTGCCAGAAGATCACCGGCGCGACGTTTTCGGTCGCCTCCACCGGCATGGTGCGCACGCCGGAGGGGAAGGCGGTGCCGTCCATGCCGTCCTTGGTAGGGCGCGCGCCGGTGCCGCCGGAGTTGAAGGTGATGATCTCGAAATCCGGCAGCTCCGCCGCCGCCCCCGAGACCTGGGCGCCGCCGCGCAAGGGCGGGTTCCACAGGGCGGAGGAGCCCTCCGCCGTCACCCGATCCGGCACCGCCTGGTGCAGACAGCCCATCATCAGGTCGGGCAGCAGCTGGCCCACCACATGGCGGACGGAGACGGGATAGGGCCTTGGCGCGTTGAGGATGCAGCCCTCCGGGATCTCCATGCGGAAGGGTGCGAGCGAGGCCCAGTTGTTCGGGATCTCGGGCGCGACCACCACCTTGATGCCGAAGCAGGAATAGGCGCGGCAATAGGAGGCCGGGACGTTGATGCCGCGCCCCGAAAGGCCGGAGGTGCCGGCATAATCCACCACGATCTCATCCGCCTTCACCGTCATCGCCGCCTTCAGCGTGACGGGGGCTTCGTAGCCGTCCGAGGTGATCTGGGCGCCGTAGGTGCCCTGCGGCAGCTTGGCGATTTCCTCCAGCGTCGCCTTCAGCGAGCTGTCGAAGATGTAGCTGGCCAGCGGGTCCAGGCTGTCCATGCCGAACTCGTCCAGCATCTCCACCAGCCGCTTGGCGCCGGCATCGTTGCAGGCGCAGAGGGAGTAGATGTCGCCCTCCAACTCCACCGGCGTGCGGGTGCCGACGCGGACGAAGTCGAACAGCGTCTCGTTCGGCCTGCCCTGGTCGAAGCACTTCACGATGGGGATATACAGCCCCTCCTCGAAGACGCTGCGCCCCTCGGGGCCCATACCGAGGCCGCCGACATCGATGACATGGGCGGTATTGGCGAACAGGCCGACGATCCGGCCTCGCTGGAAGGCGGGCGTGACGACGGTGAGGTCGTGCAGGTGCCCGGTGCCGAGCCAGGGGTCGTTGGTGATGTAGTGGTCGCCCGGCCTCATCGTCTCGGCCGGGAATTTCGCCAGGAAATGGCCGACCGATTCCATCATGGAATTGACGTGCCCCGGCGTGCCGGTGACGGCCTGCGCCAGCATGCGGCCCTGCAGATCGAACACGCCGGCCGAAAGGTCACCGGCTTCCCGCACCGTGGTGGAGAAGGCGGTGCGGATCATGATCTGCGCCTGTTCCTCCACCACCGCGATCAGGCGGTTCCACTGGATCTGCTGCTGGATCTTTGTCAGTGCGTCCGACATCACGCAGCCTCCCCGCGGGTGAGTTCGAGATAGCCAAGGCCGTCGACGCGGCAGCGCCAGCCGGGGCCTACCAGCGTGCTGGTCTCGGCTTCCGCGACGATGCAGGGGCCGGGCACGGTGGCGCCGGGGGGCATTTCGGCGCGGTCATAGACCTGCCACGGCGCCACCTGGCCGGTCGCCGTGTCGCGCACCTGCTGCACGCGGATCGGCGCGGGCGCGGGGGCGTCGGCGACAGGCGCCACCGGCTCCACCGCATCCGCCACCGTCGCGACCGTCACGGCGAAGGACAGAATCTCCACATCGCTGCCCGGCACCGGCCGGTCGTAGAAGCGCGTGTATTCGGCGTCATAGGCTGCGCGGATCGCGGCCACGTCCTGCACCGTCAGCGGCCGCGCGGGCAGCGCCACGTTGATCTCATGGCCCTGGCCCACATAGCGCATGAAGGCGATGCGGTGCTCCTCGGTCGGCGCACCGAAGGAGCCTTCCGCGACAACGCGCGACGCCTCCGCCGACATCTCGGCCAGCAGCGCATTCACCGCGTTGACGTCGAAGGTGCGGAACCGCTGGTAGAGGGACTTCACCACCTCATAGCCCACCGGCGCGCGCAGGAAGCCGATCGCGGAACCGACGCCGGCGCCGGAGGGCACCAGCACGCGGTCCACGCCGATCTTCTCCGCCACGCGATAGCCATGCACCGGCCCGCCGCCGCCGAAGGCGATGATGCCGCGGCCGCCATAGCCCTTGCCGGATTCGATGGCATGGACACGCGCCGCATTGGCCATGTTCTCATCCACCATCTCGACCACGCCGAGCCCCGCCATTTCCGGCGCCAGCCCCAGCCCGCGGCCCACATGCGCCTCCAGCGCATCGAGTGCCGGCTGCACATGCAGCTTCAGCGCGCCGCCCGCGAACAGGTCGGGCTCATACCGGCCGAGCGAGAGGTTCGCATCCGTCACCGCCGGCTTGTCGCCGCCACGGCCATAGCAGGCCGGCCCCGGATCGGCGCCCGCGCTTTCCGGCCCCACCTGGATTCTCCCGAGGGCATCGAGATGCGCGATGGAGCCGCCGCCCGCGCCGATCTCCACCATCTCGATCACCGGAATCCGCAGCGGCAGGCCGGAGCCCTTCTTGAAGCGGCCGACGCGCGCCACTTCGAAGGTGCGGGACGCCTGCGGCGCGAAATCGTCGATCAGGCACACCTTGGCCGTGGTGCCGCCCATGTCGAAGGACAGCACCTTCTCCCAGCCGCGCTGCTTCGCCACATGGGCGGAGAAGATTGCGCCACCCGCCGGCCCGGATTCCACCAGGCGGATCGGGAAGCGTGCCGCGGTCTCCAGCGTGGTCAGGCCGCCACCCGACAGCATCATGAACAGCGGGCAGCCGAAGCCGCCTTCCTTCAGGCCCTTCTCCAGCCGCCGCAGGTAGCTCGCCATCAGCGGCTGCACATAGGCATTGGCGGCGGTGGTGGAGAAACGCTCCCACTCCCGCATCTCGGGCGAGACCTCGGAGGACAGCGAGATGGGCAGTTCCGGCCACATCGCCTGCACAATGGCGGCGGCGCGCTTTTCATGCGCCGGGTTCACGAAGGCATGCAGGAAGCCGATGGCCAGGCTCTCGATCCCTTCCGCCCGCAGCACCGCCACCTGCGCGCGCAGCGCGGCCTCGTCCAGCTTCAGCAGGATGTGGCCCTCATTGTCCAGCCGCTCCGGCACCGTCAGGCGCCAGCGGCGCGGGATCAGCGGCTGCGGCAGGTCGATGTTGAGGTCGTACTGATCGTAGCGGGACTCATTGCCCAGCGCGAGCACGTCGCGGAAACCCTCGGTCGTCAGCAGCGCGGTCTTCGCACCCTTGCGCTCGATGATCGCATTGGTGGCGAGGGTGGTGCCGTGGATGACCAGCGCGACATCGCCCGGCGTCAGCCCGGCCTTGTCCATCACCAGCTTCACGCCATCCAGCACGCCAAGCTCCGGCGCATGCGGCGTGGTGAGCACCTTGCCGGTCCAGCGTTCCCCATCGCGCTCGACGGCCACATCGGTGAAGGTGCCGCCGATATCGACGGCAAGGCGCGCCGCAACGGTCACTGCGCGACCTCGCTCGCCCAACGCGTCACCACCGCGCACGCATCCGCAAAATCGTCCATCCGCATCGCTTCCTTCGGATTGTGGCTGCCATTCTGGTTGCGGACGAAGATCATCCCGCTCGGGATGCCCGCCATGGCAAAGGCGGCCGCGTCGTGGCCGGCGCCGCTGGCCATCGCCAGATGCTGGATGCCCAGCGCGTCGGCGGCCGAAGCCAGGCCGGCGCGGATCGCTTCATCCATCGGCGCCGCGCGGCTGGTGGTCTCGGCGCCGAGTTCGAAGCGCACGCCGCGCCGCGCCTCGATCTCCGGCACCGCCTCGTACAGCGTCTCCATCAGCAGGTCGCAGCTGCGCGGGTTCACGCTGCGCACATCGAGCTGGAAGCGCGCCTCGCCGGCGATCTTGGTGAAGCCGGCCTCCTCCGTCGTGCCCATGACGCAGAAGGTGACGACCATGGCGTGGCCCATCGCCTCCAGCGCCAGCCAGCGATCATCGACGCGATGCGCGAGCTCCGCCAGCGCAATCGCCGCATCGCGCCGGTAGCGGCGGGGCGTGGCGCCGGAATGGTTGTACTCCCCCAGCACGCGCGCCGCGCGCAGCCGCCGCGTGCCGGGGATGCCGGTGACGATGCCGACGGGCACCCCCTGCCCTTCCAGCACCGGCCCCTGCTCGATATGCAGTTCCAGGAAGGCCGCAGTGTCGTCGGGCGAAAAGGTCTTGCCGCCATGCTCCACGAAATCAGGCGAGAAACCCTCGTCGCGCATGTGATCGGCGAGCGAACGGCCATTGTCCTGCCGCTTCACCTGCAATTCCTCGGGCTTCAGCAGGCCGAGCGCGCCGCGCGAGCCGGGGTAGGAGATGGGGAACCAGCTGCCCGCCTCCTCCGCCCGCACCGCCACCACCGTCACGTCGCGGCCCGGCACGAAGCCGGCGCGCTTCATGCCGGCCACGGCCGCCAGCCCGCACAGCACGCCGGCGGCGCCGTCGAAATTGCCACCCTCCGCCACGCTGTCCAGATGGCTGCCGAGCACCACGCGCTTCGCGGCGCGGTCGGCGCCCGGCAGGGTCATCAGCAGGTTGCCCACCGGGTCCGTGCGGCATGCCAACCCGACGCCTTCCGCCGCCGCGCGCACGATCGCATGCGCGCGCCGCTCGCCCGGGCCATAGGCGTCGCGGGTGATGCCGACGCCGTCGAAGGACGCCTCCCGCAATTCGGCGAACAGCCTTTCGGCCAGCGCCACATCCGGCGTCAGGTTGGGCAGCATCTGCTCAGAATCCCCGCATGATCCCGCCATCCACCCGCAGGATGCTGCCGGTGATGTAGGCGGCGTGGTCCGAGGCAAGAAACGCGCCGAGCGGGCCGAATTCCTCGGCCCGGCCGATGCGCCCGGCCGGGATGCTGGCCGCGCGTTCCTCCATCACCGCCTCCACCGGGATGCCGCGCTTGGCGGCGATGGCGCCCTGCGTCTCCTTCTGCCGGTCCGTCAGGATGGCGCCGGGGGCGAGGATGTTGCAGGTGATGTTCTCCTTCGCCACCTCGGCCGACAGCGACTTGTTCCAGCCGACGATCGCCGCCCGCAGGATGTTGGAGATGGCGAGGTTGGGAATCGGCTGAACCATGCCGGTGGACCCCACCGTGATGATCCGCCCCCATTTCTGCGCCCGCATCGCCGGCAGCAGGCGCGTCGCGATGCGGATCGGGTGCAGCACGATCTTCGGGAACCACTCCGCCAGCTGCGCTTCCGTGATCTCGAGCGCGGAGCCCGGCGGCGGGCCGCCATGGTTCAGCACCAGGATATCCACGCCGCCCAGCAGGCGCACCGCCTCATCCGCCAGCCGGTCCATATCCGCCGCGCTGCCCACATCGGCGGGCACGCCGAAGGCGGCGCTGGCGCCGGCCGCCTTCAGCTCTCCGGCCACCGCATCCAGCTTCGCCTGGTCGCGGCCGCTGACCACCAGCGCCGCGCCTTCGGCCGCCAGGCTGTCCGCGATCGCCCGGCCGAGGCCCTTGGAGGCGCCCATCACCAGGGCGCGCTTGCCCTTCAGACCCAGATCCATGTCTTTGTTCCCTACTCGGCATTGGCGGGCGAACCTGCAACCAGCCGCCCCGGCTGGCAAGCCGGGCCGGCTCTGCTACCAAGGCCGAAACCTGCCGGGGACCCGTCCGCCATGCCCAAGCCCGTCCTGCTGCTGACCCGCCGCCTGCCGGAGGCGATCGAGGCCCGCTGCGCGCGCGACTATGACGCCCGGCTGAACAGCGCCGACACCCCCTGGTACCGCGATGGCGCGGAGATCGCGCGGCGCGCGACGGAGACCGGCGCCGCCGGCGTGTTCTGCGCCGCCGGCGACCCGATGGGCGCGGCCACCATCACCGCCCTGCCGGACAGCGTGAAGGTCATCGCCACCTTCTCCGTCGGCACCGACCATATCGACATCGCCGCCGCCCGCGCGCGCGGCATCACCGTGACCAACACGCCGGAGGTGCTGTCCTTCGCCACCGCCGAATGCGCCTTCACCCTGATGCTGATGGCGGCCCGCCGCGCCGGCGAGGGCGAGCGGATGGTCCGCGCCGGGGCGTGGGAGGGCTGGGCGCCGACGCAGCTGATGGGCGTGACGCTGGAGGGCAAGCGCCTCGGCATCGCCGGCTTCGGCCGCATCGGCCGTGAACTGGCGGCGATGGCGCGCGGCTTCCGGATGGAGATCCACTACCGCGATCTGCGGCGCGCGCCGCCCGAGCTGGAACAGGGCGCCACCTTCCACGGCGACGACCGCGAATTCCTCTCCGCCATCGACATCCTGTCCATGCACATGCCGGGCGGCGAGGCGACGCGGCGGTGGCTGAACGCGGAGCGGCTCGGCTGGATGAAGCCCGGCGCCATCGTGATCAACACCGGCCGCGGCGGATCGGTGGACGATGCGGCGCTGGTCGCGGCGCTGACCGCCGGCCATATCCGCGCCGCGGGGCTCGATGTGTATGACGGGGAGCCGAAGGTGTTCCCGGGCTATCTGGGGCTGGAGAGCGTGGCGCTGCTGCCGCATCTCGGCAGCGCCACCCTGGAGACGCGCGACGCCATGGGCCGCCGCGCGCTGGACAATCTCGATGCGGTGCTGCTGCGCGGCGAGGCGGCGCCCGACGCGGTGGGCTGACCCCCCGCATCCCCGGGACGGGGCGCGGCCGCCGCGGGAGGAAGCGCCGGCAATCCTGAGCGGCCGGCCTCGACACGCGGCGGTGGCGGCGCCAAACCACCGGCGCGCGCCGAAGGAAACCGCCATGCCCCCGAGACGATCCCCCGCCGCACGCGCCAACCCCTTGGCCCGCTGAGCAGCGCATGTCGATTGCCGGCTTTCCCGCCGACCGGCAGCGGCCGGGTCCGCCCCGCAGCCGCCGCATGGCCCCGGCCTGGGCCTGGATCTCGCTGCTCGCCGCGCTGCTGATCGCCGCCCCCCTGGCCTCGGTCCTGGTGACGGCCGCCGCGCCGCCGGGGGCGGACCAGGGGCATATCCTGCACACCCTGTTGCCGGACCTCTTGGGCAATTCGGTGCTGCTGGCCCTGCTGGTCGGGGTGCTGGCGGCCAGCATGGGCGCCAGCACCGCCTGGCTGGTCGCCGCCTGCGACTTCCGCGGCCGCGGCCTGCTGGAGATCGCGCTGCTGCTGCCGATGGCGATGCCCGCCTATGTCTGCGGCTATACCTATGTCTGGCTGCTGGACGTTGCCGGCCCCGTGCAATCCCTGCTGCGGGAAGCCACCGGCCTGCGCTGGGGCCAGTACTGGTTCCCCGAGATCCGCAGCCTGCCGGGCGCCGCGCTGATGCTGGCCGCGGTGCTCTACCCCTATGTCTACCTGCTGTGCCGCAGCGCCTTCCTGCAGCAGAGCGTCTGCCTGCTCGAAGCCTCCCGCACCCTCGGGCATGGGCTGCCGCGCACCTTCCTGCATGTGGCGCTGCCGATGGCGCGCCCGGCACTCGCGGCCGGCGTGGCGCTGGTGCTGATGGAGACGCTGGCGGATTTCGGCACGGTGCAGCATTTCGCCGTGCGCACCTTCACCACCGGCATCTATGATGCCTGGTTCGGCCTGGCGGATCGCCCGGCGGCGGCGCAACTCGCCACCGCGCTGATGGGGCTGGTGGCGCTGCTGCTGCTGGCGGAGCATGCCTCCCGCGGTGGCCGGCGCTTCCACCCGACCACCACGCGCAACCCGCCGCTGCGGCCGGTGGTGCTGCATGGCTGGCGGCAGGCAGTGGCGATCCTGGCCTGCTTCTTCCCGGTGCTGCTGGGCTTCGGCATTCCCGCCGGCACGTTGCTGATGCTGATGATCCAGGCGGGCGATCCGCTGGATGCGCGGCGCACCGTGCCCTTTGCGCTGAACAGCATCACGCTTGCGGCTTTGACGGCGGTGCTGGCGGTGCTGCTGGCGGCGCTGCTGGCCTGGGCACAGCGGCTGCACCCTTCCCGCCTGCGCGCCCTGGGCAATCGCGTCGCGGCGCTGGGCTATGCGCTGCCGGGATCGGTCATCGCGGTGGGCGCGCTGGTGCCCTTCGCGCTGTTCGACAATGCGCTGGATGCCTGGATGCGGGCGCGTTTCGGCGTCTCCACCGGGCTGCTGCTGTCCGGCAGCATCGCCGCCCTGGTCTTCGCCTATCTGGTGCGCTTCCTGGGCGTGGCGCTGTCCGCTGTCGAATCCGGGCTGGCGCGGATCCGGCCCAGCCTGTTCGGCGCGGCCCGCGTTCTGGGCCGCACGCCGGGCCAGGCGGTGCGCGCGGTGGAACTGCCGCTGGCGCGCGGCGCGCTGGTGACCGCCGCCGTGCTGGTCTTCGTCGACACGATGAAGGAACTGCCGGCCACCCTCATCGTCCGGCCCTTCGATTTCGACACGCTGGCGGTGCGGGTGCACAATTTGGCCTCCGACGAGCGGCTGGCGGAGGCCTCCACGGCCGCGCTGCTCATCGTGCTGGTCGGGCTGCTGCCGGTGGCGGTGCTGGTGCGCGGGATGCGGCGGGGCTGAGCTTGGAGGGGCCGCGCTTGGCCTCGCGCACCGGCCACCCCATCTCCCCCGCATGAGCCTGCCCCTGCGCGACCGGACCGAGCCCCCCGAGGAGCCCCTGCTGCGGGCCCTTTGGCACGGGCTGCGCGGCGAATGGGCGGCAGCGCATGCGCTGGCCCAGGCCGACCCCGGCCCGCATGGCGCCTGGGTGCATGGCTGGCTGCACCGCATCGAGGGCGACCTGGCCAATGCCGGCTACTGGTACCACCGCGCCGGGCGGGCGCCGGGGCGCGGCACCACGGCGGCAGAAGGCGAGGCGATCGCCCGCGCGCTGGGGGCCTGACCGCGCGCCCCGCATGACGTTTCGGTGGCGCCGCTTTCCCGCACCGCATCGAACACCCATCTCGGCGCAGCGCGGGATGCGTCCGCGCCTCCGCACAGGGATCAGCCGACCATGCTGACACGACGCAGCGGCCTGCGCGCCGCCTTTGGGGCTTCGCTCGGCGCAGGGCTGCTCGCCCGGCCGGGCGCCGGCTTCGCCGCCGCCCCGCAGCGCGGCGGCCAGGTCGCGGCCTGGTACCGCTTCCGGCTTGGCGGCTTCGAATGCACCGTCGTCTCGGATGGCGCGATCGCCCTGGCCCCGCCGCACCCGACCTTCGGCGCCGGGGTGGCAACGCCGGAACAGGTGGAGCAGGCGTTGCGCGCCGCCTTCCTCGCCACCGATTCGCTGCCGGTGCAGCTCAACTGCCTGGTGGTGAATACGGGGCGGGCGCTGATCCTGCTGGATGCCGGCGTCGGCCCGCAGCCGCTGTTCGGGCCGGGCACCGGGCGCATCGCCCAGGCGCTGCGCGCCGCCGGCATCGAGCCCGCCGAGATCGACCTGGTGGCCTTCACCCACGCCCATCCGGACCATAGCTGGGGCATCGCCGATGCCGCCGGCGCCGACATCTTCCCC
Organism: Falsiroseomonas selenitidurans; assembly: GCF_012103215.1. Lineage (GTDB taxonomy): Bacteria > Pseudomonadota > Alphaproteobacteria > Acetobacterales > Acetobacteraceae > Falsiroseomonas > Falsiroseomonas selenitidurans. The sequence goes on along the minus strand of NZ_JAAVNE010000048.1, from coordinate 28,691 downwards.
AATGCCCGCTACGCCATCACGGCGCGCGACTTCGCGGCCTGGACGGATGAGGCGATGCTCGCCCAGCCGGCGCCGATCCGCGACTTCGTCGCCGGCACGCGCGCCCTGTTCCTGCCGCGGCGGGAGAGGTTCACCCTGATGCCGCCGGGGGCGGAGCTGGTGCCGGGCATCCGCGCGGTGCCGACGCCGGGCCACACCATCGGCCATGCCAGCTTCCTGCTGGAGGATGGCGGGCGCCGCCTGCTGGTGCTGGGCGACGTCGCCAACCACCATGTGCTGGCGCTGCGCCGCCCCGACTGGCCCTTCGCCTTCGACAGCGACCCGGCGCTGGCCGCGGAGACGCGCCGGCGGACGCTGGAGATGGCGGCGCGGGAGCGGCTGGAACTGCTGGCCTACCACTTCCCCTGGCCCGGCCTTGGCCATGTCGAGGCCGCCGGCCAGGGCTATGCCTGGACCCCCAGCCCCTGGACCTGGGGCTGAGGCGGGCGCCGGGCCGGCGCCCGGCGCCCTTCACCCCGGCCCGGCGCTGCCGCCGGGTGCCTCAATCATGCTGGTCGGGCGCCGCGTCGCTGTTCAGCAGGATGTAGCGCTCGATGCCGATCTGGCGGATCAGGTCGAACTGGCGGTCGAGGAAATCCTCGTGCTCCTCCTCATTCGCCAGGATCTTCAGCATCAGGTCGCGGGAGACGTAGTCGCGCACGGATTCGGCATGGGCGATGCCGTCGCGCAGGTCGACCAGGGCCTTTTCCTCGAGCTTCAGGTCGCATTCGAGGATTTCCTGCACGTTCTGGCCGATCAGCACCTGGTTCAGCCGCTGCACATTGGGCAGGCCGCCGAGGAACAGGATGCGCTCGATCAGCCAGTCCGCGTGCTTCATCTCCTCGATCGACTCCTCGTATTCCTTGCGCGCCAGCTTGGTGACGCCCCAATGCCGCAGGGTCCGGGAGTGCAGGAAATACTGGTTGATCGCGGTCAGTTCGTTGGTGAGCTGGGTGTTCAGGTATTCGATGACCTTGGCGTCGCGCACGGGCCGCTTTCCTCGTCCAACCGGTTGGCTGGCCAGGGGCGCGGCCGCGGCTACTTGCCGCCGCTGCCGCTTCCCTCGCGGACCATCGACAGGATGGTCCCCGTGCAGCCGCCGCACTGGGCGCGGCAGCCGCAAGCCGCATAGACATCATGCGGACGGCCCGCCCCCGCCGCCACCACCGCGGCGATCTGCTTGTCCGTCAGCGCATTGCAGAGGCAGATATACATCCAGCCCGCCCTTTTCGCAGTCCTGGCACTGAAATTCGATCAAGCCCCTCCGCCGGCCTGCCGCCGGCGGAGGGCGAAGGCGTGGCTCAGCGCCAGCCGGCGCGCTGCATGATGCGCAGCGCCCCGGCGGCATTCGCGCCATAGGTCCCGGCGTTCAGCTGGTCCTCGCGGAAATCGCCGAAGGCGGCCAGCACCGGGTGAACCGGCGCATCCTCGACCACCGGGTATTCCATGTTGCCCACGGCGAAGATCTCCTGCGCGCGGACGCTGGTCAGGTATTCGATGAAGCGACGCGCCGCTTCCGGATTGGGCGCGGTGCGCACCACGCCGGCGCCGGAGATGTTCACATGCGCGCCACGGTCGCCCGCGCCCTGGTTCGGGAAGATCACCCCGATGCGCTCCGCGATCGCCCGGTCCTCGGCGCGGGCGGATGTCGCCATGCCGCCCAGGTAGTAGGTGTTGGCGATGGCGATCCTGCACTGGCCGGACGGAATGGCGCGGAACTGGTCGCGATCGCCACCCTGCGGTGGACGGGCCATGTTGGCCGCCACGCCCCGCGCCCAGGCCTCCGTCGCTTCCGGCCCATTGGCGGCCAGCACCGAACCGGTGAGGGAGGTGTTGTAGGGGTGGGAGGAGGAACGGACGCAGATCTGGCCGCGGAAGCGCGGATCGGCCAGATCCTCGAAGCGGTTCAGACCCTCCGGCCTGCCGGCCTGGCGGTCATACATGATGACGCGGGCGCGCTTGGAGACGCCGAACCAATAGCCCTCCGGGTCACGGAGATTGGCGGGGATGCGGGATTCCAGCACCGCGCTGCGGATTGGCGCCAGCACCGCGGCCTCCTTCGCCCGCGCCAGGCGGGCGGCATCCACGGTGATGAGCACATCGGCCGGGCTGTTCGCGCCCTCGGTGCGGATGCGCTGGATCAGCTGGTCGGCATCCCCCTCGATCAGGCGGATGCGAATGCCCGTCTCCCGCGTGAAGCCGTCATACAATTCCCGGTCCGTGTCGTAGTGGCGGGAGGAGTAGATGTTCAGCTCCTGCGCCTGGGCGGTGGCGGCCTGGGCCAGCAGGCCGAGGGCCGGCAGGAGGGTGAGCAGATGGCGGCGGCGCATTGCTGGGTTGCCCTTTTCGACGTGGCGTTGTGACCCCCGGATAGCGCAACTGCGAAGCGTTCGCAAGCGAACATGCGCCGGCCTCAGCCGCGCTTCCGCCTGCCCCCCAGGCGATCCGCGAAGGCCACCGTCAGGGCGGCCAGCACCACCAGCCCGGCGCCCGCCATGCTGAGCGGCACCGGCAGCAGGCCGAAGACCAGCAGGTCCAGCAGCACCGCCCAGATCAACGCCGTGTATTCGAAGGGCGCCAGCAGCGAGATCGGTGCCCGCGCCACCGCCTCGGTCATGCAGATATGCGCGAGGCCGCCGGCCAGGCCGGCGCCGATGAGCCAGATGAAGCCGGTGGGGCTGACCACCGCCCAGCCGAGGGGCCAGGTGGCCAGCCCGCCCAGCGCGCAGACCAGGGAGAAATACAGCGCGATGGTGCCCGGCAGTTCCGTCGCGGTCAGCCGCTTCACCTCGACCCGCGCCGCCAGGGTGGTCGCCGCGGTGGCGAGCCCGGCGGCGACGCCGATCAGCGTTGCCTGGTCCAGCCGCGGCCCGACGAAGGCCGGGGCCAGCATCAGCAGCACGCCCCCGAAGCCGGCCAGGGCGGCGGCACCCACCAGCGCGCCCGGCCTTTCGCGCAGGAACAGGATGCCCGCCGGCACCGCCAGCAGCGGCGCCAGGAAGCTCAACGAGGTGGCCAGCGCCAGCGGCAGCAGGGACAACGACAGGAAGGAGAAGAACATGGAGGCGCAGCCGAAGATGCTGCGCCGGACATGGCCCAGCGGGTGGCGCGTGCGGAAGCCCTGCGGCAATTGCCGCCGCCAGGCCAGATACAGCAGCACCGGCAGCAGCGCCCAGAAGCTGCGATGGAAGACGATCTGCCCGACCGGCGCCTCGGCCGAGGCCAGGCGCACGAACAGCGACATCACCGCGAACAGCATGGTGGCCCCGAGCCGCAGCGCGATGCCCCAAAGCGGATGCTCGCCGGCAGTCTCCCGCCCGCTCATGCGCGCGGCTGGATCAGGCCAGCCCCCGCAGGAAGGCGGCGCGGGCCTGGGCGCCGGACATGACGAAGCCGTGATCGTTGCCGCCCAGGATGAAGCGCGCGCCGAGGCGGATGTAGTCCGGCGCCACCAGCTGGTCGTACACCCCGCCCATGCCCATCACCTTGCCATGGGCCGCGCAGGCCGCGCCGACCCTGGCATAGGCGGCGCGCACATCCGGGTGGCCGATCTGGCCGGGGATGCCCATGCTGGCGGTCAGGTCGCTGGTGCCGAACATCAGCACATCCACCCCCGGCACCGCCGCGATCGCCTCGGCCTGCGCCACCGCCTGCGGCGTCTCGATCATCACGGCAACGAGAATCTCCGCGTTCAGCTCCGCCTGCGCCACCGCCGGGTCCACCGCGCCCAGGCCATAGGCGAAGGGCGGCCCGCCCCAGCTGCGCTCCCCCAGCGGTGGGAAGCGGTAGGCGCGCGCCACCGCGGCGGCTTCCTCCGCGCTGTCGACATGCGGCACGACCACGCCCATGGCGCCGTTGTCCAGGCAGCGCGTGCCCTCATGCAGCGCATCCTTGCAGATGCGCACGATGGGGGTGATGCCCTGGCCGAGCGCGGCGACCGCGATCTGCGCCGCATCCTGGACGCTCATCGCGCCATGTTCCATGTCGATGAACAGCCAGTCGAAGCCGGTGGCGGCGGCGATCATGCCGGTGGCGCTGCCGCGCAGGTGCTGCACGCCGAAGCCCAGCGCCAGGCCGCCCTCGGCCAGGCGGCGGCGCAGCGGATTGTGGATCAGGGCCATGCGAAGCGTCCTTCCCGGGTGGCGCGGACGCCACCATGCAGGCAGCCGGGGGTCAATCCTCGGCCGCCTCGCCGTCGATCAGCGCCTCCACCGTCGCCAGCCGGTCCGCCTCCGCCGCCGGCTTGTCGGTACGCAGCCGGGCGATGCGGGGGAAGCGCAGCGCGACGCCGGATTTGTGCCGGCCGGAGCGCTGGGCGGCGTCGAAGATCACCTCGATCACCAGGGTCTTCTCCACCTCCCGCACCGGGCCGAAGCGGCTGGTGGTGTTGTTGCGCACCCAGCGGTCGATCCACAGCAATTCTTGGTCGGTGTAGCCGGAATAGGCCTTGCCCACCGGCACCAGCTCCTCCCCCCCCTGCCCGTCCGCGCGCCACAGGCCGAAGGTGAAGTCCGAGTAGAAGCTGCTGCGCTTGCCGTGGCCGCGCTGGGCGTACATCAGCACCGCATCGATGCCGAGCGGCGCGCGCTTCCACTTCCACCATTTTCCCCGTTGCCGGCCAGCGGCGTAGTCGCTGTCGGCGCGCTTCAGCATCAGCCCCTCGATCGCAGCCTCGCGGGCCCCGGCGCGGATCGCCTCAAGCGCCGCCACGCTGGCGAAGGGGATGAGTTCCGAAAGGTCCATCCGCGCCGGGCGGGTGCGGGCGAACCAGGCTTCCAGCCGGGCACGGCGGGCATCGAAGGGCAGCGCGCGCAGATCCTCCGCGCCGTCGAACAGCATGTCGTACAGCCGCACGCCGACCGGGTGCGTCGCCTGCATCCGCGCCGTCACCACCTTGCGGTTCAGCCGCTGCTGCAGGTCGGCAAACGGCGCCACGGCGCCATCCCGCATCACCAGCAATTCGCCATCCAGCACGGCGTGGAAGTCCATCGCCGCCAGGATCTCCGGGAAGCCGGCGGAGATGTCCTCCGCCCCGCGGGAGAACAGCGCCCTGCCGCCCGGCATGGCCGAAAGCTGCACGCGGATGCCGTCCCATTTCCACTCCGCCCGGTGGGTGGAGGGCCCGATCTCCGCCAGGTCCGGCGCCTCCAGCGGGTGGGCCAGCATCAGCGGGCGGAAAACCGGCAGGTCCTGCTGCGCCGGGCGCGGGCCGCGCCCTTCCGCCCAGGCGAAGAGTGCCAGGTAGGGCGGGCGCTGGCCGTGCCACAGCTCCTCCACCGCCGCCACGTCCTGGCCGGCCCAGTCGGCCAGCGCCGTCTTGGCCAGGCGGGCGGAAACGCCGACGCGCAGCCCGCCGGTGACCAGCTTGATCAGCGCCAGCCGCCCCGTCGCATCCAGCGCATCCAGCCAGCCGGCGAGCAGCGCCGGCAGATCGGCCTTGGGCGTCGTCTCCAGCGCCGCCACCACCTCCGCCAGCCCGGGCGGCGGGGCGTTCACACCGGCGCGGGCCGGCCAGATGAGCGCGACGGTCTCCGCCAGGTCGCCGACATAGTCGTAGGACAGGCGGAACAGCGCGGGGTCGGTGCGGGTGGCCACCAATTCCCGCACCAGGGCCGGCTTGGCGGTGCGCAGCGCCAGTTCCCCGGTCAGCGCCGCCAGGCCGATGCCGCGATCCGGGTCCGGCTGCCCGGCGAACCAGCCGCGCAGCAGGGCCAGCTTGGCATTGCGGCCGGGGGTGAAGACCAGGCGTTCCAGCAGGGCGGCGAAGGCGGGCAGGCTCATCCGGCGGTCTCCGCCGCCGGGGCGGCTTCGGCCGGCAGCGGCGCCGCATCCTCCTCCTCCTCGCCGCGGCCCAGCAGGTGAAGCGCCCGGCCGCGCACGCCGCGCAGCCCCAGCGCATGCACCAGCGCGTCGTCGCGGCCATGCGTCACCCAGACCTCCGGCGCCTGCACCGCCGCCACCGTCTCCAGCAACTCGTCCCAATCCGCGTGGTCGGAGACGATCAGCGGCAGTTCGACGCCGCGGGCCTTGGCCCGCTGGCGCACCCGCATCCAGCCGGAGGCCGCGCAGACCACCGGCTCCGCCAGCCGCCGCACCCAGGCGGTGGCCTCGGCCGAGGGCGGCGCCAGCACGATCTCCCCCGCCAGCAGCCCGCCCCCGCCGCGCTTCGCCGGGCTGGGCACGGGGGCGAGCGGGCCGAGCCTCACGCCGAGGCCCTCATACAACTCGCACAGCGCCAGCAGCGCGCCATGCAGGTAGATCGGGCGGTCCCAGCCGGCCTGCCGCAGCAGGGCGATCAGCCGCTGCGCCTTGCCCAGCGCATAGACGCCGACCAGATGCGCGCGGTCCGGAAACAGCCGCAGGCTGTCGAGCAGCCGGGTGATCTCGGCTTCCGCCGGCGGGTGGCGGAACACCGGCAGGGCGAAGGTGGCCTCGGTGACGAAGACGTCGCAGACCACCGGCTCGAAGGGCGCGCAGGTGGGGTCGGCGCGGCGCTTGTAGTCGCCGGAGACGACGATGCGGCTGCCCTGCCAGTCCAGCACCACCTGGCAGGAGCCCAGCACATGGCCGGCCGGCACCAGGCGGATCCCGACGCTGTTCTGGGTGACGGCCTCCCCGGGCCGCAGCGCCTGCTGCTCCCGCCCCGCCCGGCCTTCCCCCATGCGGGTGCGCATGATGGCCAGAGTCTCGGCACTCGCCAGCACGGCGCCGTGGTCCGGGCGGGCGTGGTCCGAATGGCCATGGGTGACGATGGCGCGTGCCACCGGGCGCGCAGGGTCGATGAAAAAGTCGCCGGGCGCGCAATACAGCCCCTGCGGGGTGACGCGCATCCAGGTTTCGGGGTGGGGCATCACGGAGCAGATCGCGGAGTGGCCGCGAAAATCAAGAGCTTCCGGAAATGTGTGTGTCTCTGCCGTTGACGGCGCCCTGCGGTACGCCGGTTTGGGCATCGGATGCGACGGTCTGCTCGGCCGCGCTGCCGGCAAGGCAGAAGAACGGAAGGCCCGCCACCCGGACGCTCAGGCGGCAGGCGCCACTGAAACGGCCTCCGCCTCAGGATAGTACTGCTGGTAGAAAGTACCCATGATGTGGCGAACCATCTCGCCATCCACATGGAGCTGATCATCGAGCCAGGCAAGATTCCGCCCAGTATTGATGACCATCTCGTAGCTCGGAAAGTAATCCACGAATTCGTAGCTGCGAAACAACTCCTCAGCCACGGCCCGCAGCATGGATTTGGTCGCCTGATGCGCAACGACAACATCCTGCGCGCGAAAGGTGGAGTTGAAGGGTACTGGCGAAACGGTCACGATGAACCGCATCCGCGGATTGCACTCCTGGCGGATGAGCTTGATCGTACGGTCCACTTGTTCGACCGTCTCTCGGTAAGAGTGGTCGATGAAGACGAAGCGGTCCTTGAAGCGCCGCACCGCCGCCGGCCCAGGTTGCGTGTTCATGGCGATGCCTGTTTGGGAATCGAGCCAGCCCTCCGTCTGGCCAAGCGTCATCACGACGATATCGGCTTCCCGGACCAACTGCATCGCGCTGTCAATTATGGCCCGATTCGCTAGCGCCTGTTCGAGTGGCAGGTTCTTCAGACCGCTGGAGTGGGGGTCGAACCACAACTCATCCTCAATCTCGATAAGGCCCTCCTGCGGGTACCGCTCCCGCAAGATCGTCCGCTTAAACTCGTGCTCGATCGACGCTGTAGTATATTTGTTAAAAACTCCCGAATAGATTGCATCCGCGCCAGGCGCATCATCACCATGGGGCCAAGACCTGAAGTATCGCCGCTGTAATCCACGCCCCCGGAGCAATAGCGGCACACCCAAAGGAGCCAGCTTATACTCAATCTCTCGGGCAAAGCACGATCCAACGGTGAAAAATTTCTGGCTCTTGTCAAGAAGGAATTTAGGTTTGTGCTGAATTGGGAAAAATTCATTTGCAAGAAGCCGGGTCCGCGCAGAGCTTTTGGTCCCCTGCCAGCCGCGCGAGGGATTGCCCATCGAGACTTTGAGCGCCTCGCTGCCACTCATCCGAATTTGCATGCCACGCCCCTTTGGCCGTCCGGGCCTATGTTAATCTCGCGGAGCCAGAGGTTCAAAAGCCAAACAGCCGGCCTTTCCCTCGCCCCCTCATCCTCTCCTCCTCGCACACCCCGCTCGTAATATTGCTCCGTCCAATTCGGGGTATCGCCTCCCGGCCAGACCCGTCCTCGCGTTGGCCAGGATTCAAGACGTCGCTGAGCGCTACTCGAGCGAATCAGTCAATCTCTGCTCCGGTGCGGCACACGGCCGGTGTAGGAACTTAACAGAAGTACGAGCGGCTTACGACAATGCGCTACCTCGCCCGCCAAGCCCCGATGCAGCAGACCCCGGCGGATCCGGAGCGGCAGCGCTGCCCGTGCCAGGGCGCCGCCTAGCCTTGCCGCCCCATCAGGCAATGCGCTGTGCCGCGTCAGGCTTTCGGGGCCTGCGCGCCACCTGCCGCGGGAGTCATGGTGCGCGGAACAGCAAAGTGACCCTGTGTTGCCACCTTTAAATCCATCGCGCGGGCTTCCTGATATGCAGCCTCCAGATCGGCATCACTCATCCCCACATCGCAATAATAGCGCTCGAACGCCTTCATGTTGAAGGTGAGCACATGTTGATGCGGATGCTTGCGATCCTCCATCATTGGATGGTCGAAGCCATTCAGAACCATTTCGTAGCTGGGGAAATAATTAGTCCCCGCCAGATCTGGCGGTAGTGTCTGCATGAACTCGTCGATTGCGGCACGCAGAATCGCCTTGGAGACCGAATTCGCGGACACGCATGAGACCGGTCGGAAGGTCGCAGTCAAGGGCACCGGCGACAGGGTAAAGATCACCCGCGCATCGGGCTTGTGCCTGTGAATCAACGACCTGATGGCCCGGATGTTTTCCAGGTTTTCGGACACGGTCGTGACGCGGAAATCATGGCGCTTGGGATCATAGTTCTGCTTCGGGATCGCCCGCCAGAAGACCGCGCCCGTAGGTTTGTCATACCAAACCTCGGATAGCCCCATGGTAATGATAAACAGTTCTGTCTGGTCAAACAGGTCTTTCGTCCGCAGCCTGACGACATCCCGGTAGCCGAATGTCTCCGCCTTGTAGCCGTGCCAGAGTTCGACATCCGGCTTTACATTCTCCCAAGCCCATTCGAATTGTTGACGGATGGCGAAGGTATTGACGATGCCATCGCCCATGCTTGAAACATAGGCGGTGTCATCCTTTTTTGTTAGTATGTTGTAACCACGTCGATGCAGATAGTTGGAGATATTGGCTGCAAAGCAGGACCCGAACGCCACAATCGGCGTCGACTTGTCCACGAATGGCGCATCAGGCATCCATCCCTTGGTCAAGTAGGTGCTGACGAAGGTGTCAGTTCCGAGACTTTCATCCGTCGGGTGAAAATTTGAATTCGTCCCTCGGAAGAAGGTGTAGGTGGTCTTTTTGACCTTCCCGTCCTGCTCATAAGCCGCCATGTGCGAGGGGACGTCTGCCGTATCGCTCATCGACCATACTCCCCCGGGGCTGAATTGTCCGGCTTCCAGTGCAGATTTCTGCACTGCATCATGGCTGATCGTAGCGGCCGCTCGTTTTGAGGGTCAAGTGCCGTGCAGCCACCCGGACCCCAGCAAGGGTCCGACTGCCCATCGACTGCGCCACTGCTCCAACGCGAGCGCCGGGCGCCTTCCCGCGGCCGCGCCGCGCCTTCCATCCACCGGAAGCGGCTGGTAACCTTCCCACGCCCTGGTCGGGGCGTCGCCGCCGGGCCGGGCCGGGGCAAAGCGGGGCGTGATGAAGAAGCAGACCTATGGCCAGCTCTGGGACAACTACGTCGCCGAATCCTTCCCCCGCCTGCAGAAGGAAGACCAGCGGCTGACCTGGCCGGGCCAGGAATGGGGCAACGAGAACAGCTGGCAGCGCATCTTCGACAAGCTCTTCGTCCCCGCCGGGGTCGAGGGCTGGAAGGCGGCGATCGAGATCGGCGGCGGCAGCGGCAAATACACCGAACGGGTGCTGCGCGCCGGCCCCGCCGCCCGGGTCTGGGGCTTCGACGTCTCCCGCAACTTCCTGGACGCCACCGCGGCCAGGCTCGGCGACTTCGTCACCGAAGGCCGCCTGTCGCTGCACGAGATCGACGCCACCCAGCCGGACGGCATCCTCACCCTGCTGCAGGAGGCCGAACAGCTGCGCAAGGTCGATGCGCTGTTCAGCATCGACGCCATGGTGCATGTCGATCTCACCTACCTCACCACCTACTGGATGAACGCGGCGCTGCTGCTGAAGCCGGGCGGGCGCGTGCTGATGACGCTGGCCGATCCCAACACCCAGGGCGGCTTCCAGAAGATCCTGCGCGACATCCGCAAATTCTACCGGCTGCAGGGCCGCATCTGCCCGAAATTCGAGTACCTCTCGGCCGACACCGTGCGCTCCATCCTCGGCCGGCTGGGCTTCGAGGTCGAACTGCTGGAGCCCTGGTCGAACCATGAGGGGCGGCCGCCGCGCGACCTGTATCTCTCTGCCCGCCTGGCCTATCCGGAGCGCGCCCAGGCCTATCGCGACGCGCTGCGCGCCGACCCCGCCGCGCCGCTGCCGCCCTCGCTCGCCCGCCCCGAATCCTTTGGCGAGCTGTGGACGCGGGAAGCCCCGCGCGCGCTGGCCGGCACGCCGGACCGGCCGGATGCGGCCGCCGTGCGCCAGCGCCTGTTCGGGATGGCGGATATCGGCAGCTGGCGCCGCGCGGTGGAGATCGGTGTCGGCGATGCGCGCTACACGGCGGAGGCGCTGCGCGCCAACCCGGCCCTGAAGCTGACCGTCTTCGATGTCAGCGACCGCCTGATGAAGGCGGCCGCCGCCAAGCTGCCGGAGCCGGTGGCGGCCGGGCGGCTTGGCTTCCTGCCGATCGACCCGGTGCACCCGGACGGCATCCTGACCGCCTTCGAGCGGGAGCATCTGGCGCGCGAGATCGACGCCGTGTTCAGCATCGACGCGATGGTGCATGTCGATATGCAGTACCAGCTGGCCTACTGGATCAGCGCCGCGCTGCTGCTGCGCCCCGGCGGCTGGCTGGTGCTGCAGCTGGCGGATGCCACCACCGATGCCGGCTTCGGCCGCCTGGTCGCCGACATCCGCCGCTATTTCGGCTTCCAGGGCCAGGCCTGCCCGCGCTTCGAGTTCCAGAGCTTCGGCCTGGTGCGGCCGCTGCTGGAAAAGCTGGGCTTCGACGTGACCTATGCCGGCCACTGGAACCCGGCCGATGGGTCGGAAACCGGGCGCGACCTGTTCGTGGTCGCCCAGCTTGCCCGGCCGGAGGAGGCGGAGGCGCTGCGCGCGCATATCGCCCTTGGCCTTGCCATGCCGAACTTCGCCGCGGCGCCGGCCGCGCCGGAAGCCGCGCCGGCGCTGCCGGAGGTGGAGCTGGAGGATCTGGCGGAGCTATCGCGCACCCTGGGCCAGAGCCTCTGGCGGCAGATCCACCTGCGCGCCAACCCCGGGCTGAGCAGCGCCAGGCTGCGCGCGGACATGCAGGAGCATTGGGCCGGCAACCGCCGCGAATGGACCCGCCTGGGCGAGATGGTCCTGCGCGACCTTGCCGAACGCGGCCTGACCCTGCAAAGAACCGCCCTGCACCCCGCAGGCCGCCGGCCCGGCGGCGGCGAGGAGACCGGTTCCTGAAGGGCCGGCCCGATTAGCATCGGCGAACCGGCAGGCTCATCCACGCCGCCTCGGCGGCCGGGTGCGCAGACAGGGCAGGATTGTTTCGACCGGGCATGAGCATCACCGAAGGCTCCCCCCTCCGTGCCGCGATGCGGCTGCGCGACGATGGCGACCTGCCCGCGGCGGCGGAGCTTCTCCGCCTGCGGGCGGATCCCGGGGACGCCCAGGCCGGGATGGTGCTGCTGCGCTACCTGTTCGAGCTGCAGGACTACGCCACCCTGCAGGATGTCACGCGCGACCGGCTGGCACGCCTCGATGCCGGCTTCGCCTCCAGGGCCGGCGCGCCCTATCTCGCGACGCTGCTGCGCTTCGCCGAACGCTGCTGCCTGCCCCTGGCAGACATCGCGCCGGCGCTGCAGGCAACGGCCACGGCGGCCCGCGCAGCGCCCGAGCTGATGCTGGCCTGGCGCGCCGTGACCCATCGCCAGCGCCACCGGGCGCGGCTCGCGGCGCAGTTCGAGGGCGGGGTCTCGCTGATCTCACTGGGGCTGAACTGCCTCGCCTGGCACCTGCCCGGCCGCTGGGGCCTGCGGCGGGAGACGGATTTCACCGCCCTCTTCGGCCCCTTCGCCCTCGCCGGCCACACCATCCCCGGCGTGCTCGCCGCGTTGGAGGACGACTTCGCCACCTACTGCACGCCGGAGACGACGCGGCTGGTGACCACCCAGCGCGGCCATGAGCTGGCGATGCGGCGCGACCGCACCGCACATTGGAACCACAACCGCGGCGCCTTCTGGCTGCGCGACGGCGCCGCGCCGCTGCGCCAGAGCATCATCGACAAGGCGGTGCTGTTTCGCGCGGCCTGCCGGCGCCCCGATGCCGTCTTCGTGCTGGCCACCTGCCCGGTGGAATATCCGGAGGAAGCTCTGGACTTCCTGCCGCGGCTGGACGCCGCGCTGGCCCGCTACACCGGCCGCACCGGCAACCGGATCCTGATCAGCAACCAGACGGCGCGGCGGCGGGAGAAGGGGATCGTCGCGGTGGATGCGACGACGCGCTACGTCACCTGCCCCTATCCGGCGGCGGATTATGTCTGGCACGACGATCTGGCCGCCGACAGCCGCGAGGGCCTGCTCTTCGAGCGCGCCTATATGGGCTTCCTGCTGCGCGCCCTGCTGCAATGGCGCCTGCTGCGGCGGCGGGCCGATGCGCCACCGGACGAGGTGGCGCCGGACGCGGCGGCCGCGGACGAGGCGGCGGCCTGATGGCCGGGGAAGCCGCGCTGGCGGAGCTGGATTTCACCAATGGCACCGCGGTCGAGCTGCGGCTGCGCGGGCTGTATTCGGCGGAGGAGGATGGCGCCTTCCAGGCCCTGCTCGCCGAGGCGATCGGGCGCGTTGCGGAGATTGCCAGGCCCGGGCCCAGCCAGCTGAACTTCCTGCTGCACCAGGCCGAGCGCAGCTGCCTGGAGCCGGAGCGGATCGCGGCGCTGCTGGCCGCGCTGCATGGCCGCGCCGAGGCCGATGCGGCGCTCGGCGCGACATGGCGGGCGGTGGCGCGGCGCCAGGCCTTCCGCGCGGCACTCGCGGACCACCGGATGGCGCAGCCGGCGCTGGTCTCCCTCGGGCTGCACTGCCTGCCATGGAAGCTGCTGAACCGCTGGGGGTTTCGCGACCGCGCGCAATTCACGGCGCTGCACACGCCCTTCAGCATGGCGCTGCACAAGCGCGACGAGGTGCTGCGTGCGCTCGCCACGGATTTTGCCGACTACGCCGAGCCCTCGCTGATGCGGGAAAGTACGACGCCATCGGGCCAGCGGATCGCCATGCGCCAGGATGGCGGCGCGGTGTGGAACCACCATCGCGGTCCGGCTTGGCTGGAGCCGGATTTCGCGCCGCTGCGCCGCCTGCTGGCACGTCGCATCGCCAGCTTCCGCACCGCCTGCGCCCTGCCGGGCGCGGTGTTCGTGATGGCGGATTGCCGCATCCAGGACCCCGCCGCGCCGATCCCCTTCCTGGCCCCGCTCCGCGCGGCGCTGGCAAGGCTCAGCGGCCGGCCCCGCCCCTTCCTGCTGCTGACCAGCCAGTCTCGCCGCGGCGGCGCCGCCCGCCTGGATTGGCTCGACGCCGAGACGGCGCATCTCGCGGCCCCCTACCCGCATCCGCACTTCATCTGGGCGGATGCGGCGTCGGTCGATTCCGAGGAAGGCCTCGGCTTCGAGCATTTCTACGCGCAGGGCGTGCTGGCCTGCCTGACCGCCTGGGGGTTCTTCGCGCGCGGGGCGGCGGCATGACCGGCCTGCTCGACCCTTCCCTGCTGGATTGGGTGGTGCTGCGCCACTGGCAGCGCGGCGCCTGCACGGCCGTCACCGGCCGCGCCCTGTGGCAGCAGGCCACCGCCCAGGCGGCCTGGATCGCGGCCCGCACGCCGCCCGCTGCGCTGGTGCTGGTGATCGGCACCACCGGGCCGGCGATGATGGCGCTGTTCCTCGGCATCGCCGCATCCGGCCGCCGCGCCGCCTTCTTCCCGCCGGCCTCCCCGCTGCAGGATGCGCGGCACTTCTTCGAACAGCAGGGCGCGGCGCTGCGGGCCATCGACCCGGCGGCGATCTGCGTGATGGAGGAGGCGACGGCCGAGACGGTGCGCGCCATCGCCCCCGATCTCGCGCCGCGCATCCTGGCCGTGCCGCCGGCCGAGGGCGACAGCGTGGCGGCGCTGGATGCCTTCCGCGCCCGGCTGGGCTCGGACGAGACGCTGTTCGTGCAGCATTCCTCCGGCACCACCGGCATCAAGAAGGCGGTCGCGATCAGCGGGCGGATGCTGGCCGCGCAAAGCGCCGCCTATTGGCCCGGGCTGCGGGCGGAGCTGGGGGTGGCGCGGCTGTCCGTGGCGTCCTGGCTGCCGCTGTACCACGACATGGGGCTGGTGGCGGGCTTCCTGCTGCCGATGCTGGGCGGTGACCAGGTCTCCGTCCTCGATCCCTTTGAATGGATCGGCAGCCCGGGCCGCTTCCTGGAGATGATCGCGGCGGATCGCTGCGACATCGCCTGGATGCCGAACTTCGCCTATCGCCACTTCGTCCGCCTGCGCCGCGCCCTGCCGCCGGCGGATCTTTCCAGCCTGCGACTTTGGGTGGATTGTTCCGAGCCCTGCCGGCTGGCCGATGCGGAGGGCTTCGAGTCGGCCTTCGCCGATCGCGGCGTGCGGCCCGGCGCCGTGGTCGGCTGCTATGCCATGGCGGAGACGGTGTTCGCTGTCAGCCAGGGCAGCGGCGCGCGGCGGCGCGGGCTGGCGGTGCCGGGGCCGCTTGCGCCCGGCACGCCGATGCCGGCATCCGGCGCGCTGCTGGTGGAGTCGGGCACGGCGGCGCCGGCCGGGCACAGGCTGGTGCTCTCCTCCGGCCGGGTGCTGCCGGGGGTGGAGCTGGCGATCCTGGATGGCGAGCGCCGCCTGCCGCCCGGCCATTACGGGGAGATCGCGCTGCGCGCGCCCTTCCTGTTCAGCGGCCATGCCGGCCGCAGCGCCGCCGAATCCGGCCTTGACACGGAAGGCTACTACCGCACCGGCGACCTCGGCACGGTGTGGGAAGAGGAGGTCTTCGTCTTCGGCCGGCTGAAGGAGATCATCATCGTCAACGGCAAGAACCTGTTCGCCGGCGATGTGGAGGCGGCGCTGGCGGCCCTGCCCGGCCTGCGCCCCGGACGCGCCGTTGCCTTCGGCATCGACAGCGACCAGACCGGCAGCGAGGAGCTGATCCTGGTCGCGGAACACGACGCAGCCTCCGGCATCCCGGAAGCCGAATGCCGCGCCGCGATCAGCCGGCACCTGGAGCGCGTCTTCCTGGTGAAGCCGCGCGACGTGCGCGTGGTGCCGGATCGCTGGCTGGTGAAAAGCACCAGCGGCAAGATCAGCCGCGACGCCAACCGCCGCCGCTACCTTGAAACCTTCCGCCAGGATTGATGCCCATGCCCGCCTTCACCATGGCCGACCTGCAAGCCATCGCGCGGGAGGTGATCGGCGACCGCGACATCCTGCTGGAGCCCGGGATGGCGGCCGCCGACGTGCCGGGCTGGGACAGCCTGAACCATACGCTGATCAGCGTGGAGATCGAGGACCGCACCGGTGCCGCGGTGGATGCGCAGCAACTGGCGGAATGCCCCACCTTCGGCGATCTGGTGGCGTTCGTGGCGACGCGGATACCGGGCTGAACGCCATGTCATCGGGCGCCGGGTCGACAATCGCCGGGTCAGCCCCAACCTCCCGCCCATCCTGGTGAGGGACATGACATGGCATTCACGAAGATCGGCCGGCGCGGGGCGCTCGGCCTGCTCGGTACCCTGGGTGGCATCGGCACGGCCGCCGCGCATCATGGCTGGTCCTGGGCCGAAGGCGACCAGGGCACGCTGACCGGCACGGTGCGGGAGGTCTATGTCGGCCCGCCGCACCCGACCCTGCGGGTGGAGGCCGAGGGCCAGATGTGGACGGTGGAGCTGGGCAATCCGCGCCAGACCGCAAGGGCCGGCTTCACCGAGACCTCGGTCCGCCCGGGGCAGGAGGTGGTGGCGCTGGGCAACCGGTCCCGCGACAGTTCCGAACGGCGGCTGAAGGCGGTGCGGCTGACGGTGGGCGGCCGGCGCTTCGACTTCTACCCGGAGCGCATCCAGGGCGGCTGACGGCGCGTGCTGGACCTGATCGCGGCCTCCGCCCCGGCGACAGCGCTGCGCGGCTCCGTCACGCTGTACCTGCTGGTGAATGCGGCGCATGTGCTGGGCATCGGGCTGCTGGTCGGGGCCATCGCAACGCTGGACCTGCGGCTGCTGGGCGCCTTCCGCAGCGCGGCGCTGGGGCATCTGGCGCCGCCGCTGGTCCGCGTCGCCGCCACCGGGCTGGGCCTGGCAGCGCTGACCGGCCTGTTGCTGTTCAGCACGCGGCCGGCGACCTATCTGGAAAACCCGGCCTTCCTGGCGAAGCTGGCGCTGCTGGCGCTGGCCCTGGCGAACCTGGCCCTGCTGCATGCCGGGCGGCCCTGGCGTGCGGCGCTGGCGGGCGGGGCGCTGGCGGGGCGGCTGCGGCTGGCGGCCGGGGTGTCGCTGGCCGCCTGGATCGGCGCGCTGCTGGCGGGACGCTGGATCGGATTCCTGCAATGATCGCCGCCTCAGGCGGAGAATCGGGATGCAGGGTCGTGTGGTGGCGGTGGCGGCTTCGCCGAGCCATGAATTCTCCAAGCCAGCGCAGCCGAGCATCACGCTGCTCGCCGGCCTTGGCGTGCAGGGCGACGCGCATTGCGGGGAACTCGTCAAACACCGGTCCCGCGTGAAGGCGAACCCGAATCAGCCCAACCTGCGCCAGCTTCACCTGATCCCGGCGGAGCGGCTGGCACTGCTGCGCGCCCAAGGCTTCGAGGTGGCGCCGGGCGCGCTGGGGGAGAATGTGACGACGGAGGGGGTGGACCTCTTCGCCCTGCCGCGCGGCACCCGCCTGCATCTGGGGGCGACCGCGGTGGTCGAGGTGACCGGGCTGCGGAACCCTTGCTACCAGCTGGATGACTTCCAGAAGGGGCTGATGAAGGCCACCCTGGAACGCGCGGCGGATGGGGCGCTGCTGCTGCGGGCCGGGATCATGGCGGTGGTGGTTGAGGGCGGCGAATTGGCGGCGGGCGATGCGCTGCAGGTGGTTCTGCCGGCGGAGCCGCATCTGGCGCTGGAGCGGGTGTGAGCCGGCTGATCGCCTTCGCGGGCCTTCCGGGCACGGGCAAATCCACGCTGTCCCGCGCGCTGGCGCGGGCGCTGGGCGCCACCTGGATCCGCATCGACCATATCGAACAGGCGTTGCGCGAGGCCGGCATCGGCGATGTCGGTCCTGCCGGCTACCTGGCCGGCTACGCGGTGGCGCGGGCCAACCTGTCGCTCGGCCTGTCGGTGGTGGCGGACAGCGTCAACCCGCTGCGGATCACCCGCGACGCCTGGCGCAACGCCGCCCAGGCGGCGGGCGCGGGGCTCATCGAGGTCGAAATCGTCTGTTCCGACCCCATCGAGCATCGCCGCCGCGTCGAAACCCGCAGCATCGATATCCCCGGCCTGGTGCCTCCGGATTGGGATGCGGTGCTGGGGCGAGAGTATGAAAGCTGGCACCGGCCGCGGCTGGTGATCGACACGGCCGGGCGCAGCCTGGATGCCTGCCTTTCCGAGCTGCGCGCAGCACTGGGCTGAGACCCCTTCCCCTTTCGCCCAACCGTCAGCATATTCCCCGACGAATGGGAACATTGCCGGAACTTTTTCAGGCCTGGTTCGCCGCGCGCGGCTGGGCGCCGCGGCCGCACCAGCTTGCCCTGCTCGGCGCCGTGCAAAGCGGGGCGAGCGCCCTGCTGGTGGCGCCGACCGGGGGCGGCAAGACGCTGGCCGGCTTCCTGCCCTCCCTGGTCGATCTGCATGAACGCCCGCGCGCCGGCTTGCACACGCTGTACATCTCGCCGCTGAAGGCGCTGGCGGTGGACATTGCCCGCAACCTCACCGCCCCGGTCGAGGCGATGGGCCTGCCGATCCGCATCGAGACCCGCACCGGCGACACCCCCGCCAATCGCCGTGCCCGCCAGCGGGTGGACCCGCCCAGTTTCCTGCTGACCACCCCCGAAAGCCTGGCACTGCTGCTGACCCTGCCGGATGCGGGGGAGATGTTCGCCGGGCTGCATGCCGTCGTGGTGGATGAGATCCATGCACTGGCCGGCAGCAAGCGCGGCGACCAGCTGGCCCTCGGCCTGGCGCGGCTGGCGACGCTGGCGCCCGGCGCGCGCCGCATCGGCCTGTCCGCCACCGTCGCGCACCCCACCCCGCTGCGCGCCTACCTCTCCCCCACCGGGCGCCCGCAGGATGTCGCGCTGGTGCAGGGTGCGCCCGGCGCGGCGCCGAGCCTCGACATCCTGCTGCCGGAAGGCCGCCTGCCCTGGGGCGGGCATATGGGCCTGGCCTCGATGCCGGAGGTGTACCGGCGCATTCGCGGCGCGGGGGTCACCATCGTCTTCGTCAACACGCGCGCGCAGTCCGAACTCTGCTTCCAGGCGCTGTGGCGGCTGAACGACGACAATTTGCCCATTGGCCTGCATCACGGGTCGCTCACCGTGGAGCAGCGTCGCAAGGTGGAAGCGGCGATGGCCGAGGGGCGGCTGCGCGCGGTGGTCGCCACCGCCTCGCTCGACCTCGGCATCGACTGGGGCGCGGTGGACCAGGTGGTGCAGGTAGGCGCGCCCAAGGGCGTTTCGCGGCTTCTGCAGCGCATCGGCCGGGCGAACCACCGGATGGATGAGGCATCCCAGGCCGTGCTGGTGCCGGCCAACCGCTTCGAGGTCATCGAATGCGTCGCCGCCCGCCAGGCCATCGCGGCCGAGGAACTGGATGGCGACCCGCCGCGCGAAGGCGGCCTCGACGTCTTGTGCCAGCACATTTTGGCAGTTGCCGTTGCGGGGCCTTTTCACCCGGATGACCTCTACGCTGAGGTGCTGCGCGCCTCTCCTTACGCCGCGCTGACACGGCGCGATTTCGAGGACGCGCTGCGCTTCGTCGAGGACGGCGGCTACGCCCTGCAATCCTACGACCGCTTCCGCCGCCTGTTCCGCGACGCCGAGGGCCTGATCCATATCCGCGGCCCCGCCGCCGCGCGCCAGCTGCGAATGAACCTCGGCACCATCGTCGAGACGCCACTGGTGAAAGTCAGGCTGCGCGGCGGGCCGGTGCTGGGGGAGGTGGAGGAATGGTTCGTCTCCACCCTCACCGCCGGCGACTGCTTCATCTTCGCCGGCCAGATGCTGCGATTCGAGGGGCTGGACGCGCTGGCCTGCATCGTCTCCCGCGGCGGAGAGGGCGACCCGCGCGTGCCCGCCTATGCCGGCAGCCGCATGCCGCTGACCACGCATCTGGCCGCCCGCGTGCGCGGCATCCTGCATGATCCGACATCCTGGGCCGCCTTGCCGGACTCCGTGCGCGAATGGCTGCGGCTGCAGCAGCATGTCTCCGTCATGCCGCCGCGCGACGGGCTGCTGGTGGAGACCTTTCCGCGCGGCGACCGCTGGTTCCTGGTGGCGTATTGCTTCGAGGGAAGGCTGGCGCACCAGACGCTGGGCATGCTGGTGACCAAGCGGATGGAGCGCCTCGGCATGGCGCCGCTGGGCTACCTCGCCACCGACTACGTCCTCGCCTGCTGGTCCGCCTTCGAACCGCAGGACATCGAGCGGCTGTTCGAGGAGGACATATTGGGCGAGGAGCTGGAAGCCTGGATGGCCGAAAGCAGCATGCTCCGCCGCACCTTCCGCAACATCGCCACCATTGCCGGGCTGATCGAGAAGAATCATCCCGGTCAGGAGAAGTCGGGCCGCGCGATGACCATGAACGCCGATCTCATCTACGACGTGCTGCGCCGACACGAGCCCGACCACATCCTGCTGCGCGCCACGCGGCGCGAGGCGGCGGCGGGACTGACCGATGTCGGCCGTATCGCCCTGCTGCTGGCGCGCGCGCGGGCGGGCGGCATCCGGCATAGGGCGCTGGACCGCGCCTCGCCGCTTTCGGTCCCGGCGCTGATCGAGGAAGGCCGCGAATGGGTGGCCGGCGGCGCGCAGGATGCGCTGCTGGCGGAAGCCGCCGACCTGGTGGCGGAGGCAACGGACGGCGCCGACCTGTTCAACGAGATCCTCGCCAATGTGACGGAGGCCATCCCGCCGCGCGGCGACCGTGACCGCGCCCGCCATCCGCGCGACCCGAAGCGCCGCAATGCCCGCTTCATCCGCAACGCCCCCAGGACGCTCGGCGCGCCCCGATGAGCGCCGCGCCGATGCACATGGCCGGTGCGCGGCTGATGCTGGACCCCGCCGGCTGCGTCGCCTGGCCGGCGCAGAAGCTGCTGGCGGTGGCCGACCTGCACCTGGAAAAGGGCAGCAGCTTCGCCGCCCGCGGCCGCTTCCTGCCGCCCTACGACACGCGGGAGACGCTGGATCGCCTGGCGCTCGTGCTGCGCCGCTGGCGGCCGCAGCGCCTGGTGCTGCTGGGCGACAGCTTCCACGACCGGCATGGCTGCGCCCGCCTGCCGCCCGCCGAATGTGCTGCCCTGGCACGGATGCTGGCGGGGATGGAGGAGGTGGTCTGGGTGCTGGGCAACCACGACCCGGACCCGCCGGTGGGCCTGCCCGGCGTCGCCGCGGCGGAATGGCGGCTGGCGCCCTTCACCTTCCGCCACATCGCCGCCCCCGGCGCCACAGCCGAGATCTCCGGCCATTTCCACCCCAAGGCGACGATGCCGACGCGGGCCGGCGCGGTGACGCGGCCCTGCTTCCTGGGCGATGGCCGCCGCCTTCTGCTGCCCGCCTTCGGCGCCTATACGGGCGGGCTGGAGGTGCGGGACCCCGCCATCGCCGCGCTGTTCCCGCGCGGCGGCCGCGCCTTCCTGCTGGGCGCGGAACGGCTGTTCAGCTTCCCCACCGGCCCGCTGCGCGGCAGCGGCCGGGCGGCGCCGGAAGCCCCGCTGCTGACCCAGCCGGGCCTGCCGGGCTGACTGGCGGCCCAGGGCAACATGCGTTCAGCTGGAGACAGCTGAACGCATTTCTTGCTCCAGACTCAAAAACTTCTAGAGCAGGCAGCGCTCAGGGCACCAACATCCCGTCCATGATGTGCAGGATGCCGTTGGCGGCCTGGATGTCCTGCCGCGCCAGCCTGGCGCTGCGCAGGCCGATGCTGCCCAGGCCGACGCTCATGCCGGTGCCGCCGGCCGATTCGATCCGCGCCGTGCCGCCTTCGCGCGCATCGATCTTCAGCCGCGTGCCGTTCAGCGAGGTCAAGGTCACCTCCCGCCCCTGCGGCACGGGGTGGCGCCCCTCGACGATCAGGGACCGCATCAGCGCCTGCACCCGCAGCGGCTCGGAGCCGCCCAGCAGCGATTGCTGGGTGAAGGCCGGCAGGTCGCCCCAGCCGGAATTGGTGAAGGCGAAGACGGTGATGGGCCCCGACCCACCCAGCTCCGCCAGCGTGCCGGCGCGGTTGGAGGCCTCGATGAAGCGCAGGAAGGCGTCATCCGCCGCCAGGATCGAGGCGATCGGGCGGTTCGGCTGGCTTGGCACTTCCGGCACCGAGGCGCAGGCGGTCAGGCCGGCCAGCAGCGGAAGCAGGGAGCGGCGGGGGATGGAAGGCATGGCGGGGTTCCTCGCGGGCGCGAAAAGGCGCGACGCGAAAGCCTAACCCGACGCTCGCCGATGCGGAACAAGAACGGTTCAGGAAGCAGCACGAGGTCCGTCCGTGCAGGGCTGACGGACCTCGGCATGCCATCGCGTCAGGCCGGATCGGGTGTCACCGGCCTGGCGCCCGGGATCACGGAAACAGCACCTGGTCCACCGCGTGAATCACGCCGTTGCTGGCCTGGATGTTGGCCTGCACCACCCGTGCCGGCTGCGTGGCGATGTTGATGCCCCCCGCCCGGAAGCCGCCGGTCTGGCCGCCCGGGGACGGGTTCTGCAGGGTCAGCGCGCCGCCCGTGCCCGAGATCGCGAGGTCGGAGCCGTTGCGCGTGCGCAGGCGGCGGTTTTCGCCCATCAGGTCGGAAGCGCGGAAGGCGCCCGGCAGGATGTGGTAGTTGATCAGCGCGCTGAGCCGCGAAATGTCGGGATCGCTCCGGTTCTCGCCGGAACCGCCGGAGGTGCCGGCCAGGTCGGCCAGGATACCGGCCGGGGCGCTGTTGAAGGCGGCATCCGTCGGTGCGAAGACCGTCATCGGCTGGGCGCTGCGGAAATCCTCCACCAGATGGGCGCGGGTGATCAGGTCCAGGAAGCGGGAGAAGCGGTTGTCGCCGGCCATGGTGTCGGCCAGCGTCGCCGTCGCCGGCACGGTCTGGGCGCGCAGCAGGGCGGGCGCGGCCAGGCTGCCGGCGGCCACGCCACCAAGCGCCAGGAATCCACGGCGCAGCATTCGGGTCTGGATCATGCGATCTGTCCTCTTCCAGTTGGTCCGCTCGGCAGGCGCCCGGGGGGTGGGGCTGGCGTCGCGGTCTGGTTCTGGAACGCCGCCGGCCCGCAATGGTTCGCCCGCGGTGACAACATCCACACCGCGCCCGGCCGCCATCGCGGCGCTGCGACAGGTGCCCTGATGCGCAAACCGCCCTACATGGCAGGGATGACCAAGCCTTCCCTGCTGTGGTTCCGCCACGACCTCCGCCTGACGGACCACCCTGCCCTGCTCGCCGCCCTGGCGGAGGGCGGGCCGGTGCTGCCGGTCTTCGTGCTGGACGATGAAGCCGCCGGCCCCTGGCGCGCCGGCGGCGCCGCCCGCTGGTGGCTGCGGCACAGCCTGGCGGCGCTGCAAGGCGACCTCGCCGCCCGCGGCGCGCCGCTGCTGCTGGCCCGCGGCCGGGCCGAGACGGTGCTGCCCGCCCTGGCCGATGCCCTGGGCGCCGCCCGCGTGCATGCCGGCCGCGCGGTGGAACCCTGGGCGCGGCGGCAGACGCAACGGGTGCATGAGGCGCTGGCCGCTGCCGGCCGGGCGCTGGCGCTGCACACCACGGTGCTGCTGCGCGAACCGCATGGCTTCGGCGCGGCCAGCGGCAAGCCCTACGCCGTGTATACGCCCTTCGCCCGCACCATGCTCGCCGCCGGCGCCCCCCCCGCCCCGCTGCCGGCCCCGGAGCGGATCCCGGCCCCGGCCGCGCAGCCGGGTGGCGAAAGCCTGGACAGCCTCGGCCTCTACCCGGTGCCGGGCGAGCCGGACTGGGCCGCCGGCTTCCCGGCCCTGTGGCAGCCGGGCGAGGCCGGGGCGGCGGCGCGGCTGGCGCGTTTCGTCACCGGGCCGCTCGGTGCCTACGACACGCAGCGCAACCTGCCGGGGATGGCGGGCTCCTCCGGCCTGTCGCCGCATCTGCGCTGGGGCGAGGTTTCGCCGCGCCAGGTGTGGCAGGCGGCGCGTCAGGCCGGGGCGGCGGCGGGCGGGACCGAGACCTTCCTGAAGGAGATCCTCTGGCGGGAATTCGCCTACCACCTTCTGTGGCACCGGCCGGAGATGCCGGAGGCGCCCCTGCGCGCCGAATTCGCCGCCTTTCCCTGGCAGGAGGAGGCGGCGCTGCTGCAGGCCTGGCAGCGCGGCCGCACCGGCTACCCCATCGTCGATGCCGGGATGCGGCAGCTTTGGCAGACGGGCTGGATGCACAACCGCGTCCGGATGATCGCCGCCAGCCTGCTGGTGAAGCACCTGCTGCAGCCCTGGCAGGCGGGGGCGGCCTGGTTCTGGGACACGCTGGTGGATGCCGACCTCGCCTCCAACAGCGCGTCCTGGCAATGGGTGGCCGGCTGCGGGACGGATGCGACGCCGTATTTCCGCGTCTTCAACCCGGTGCTGCAGGGCGAGAAGTTCGACGCCGCCGGGCAGTATGTGCGCCGCTTCGTGCCGGAGCTGGCGCGGCTGCCGGATGCCTTCCTGCACCAGCCCTGGGCGGCGCCGGCGCCGGTGCTGGCGGCCGCCGGGGTGCGGCTGGGCGTCACCTATCCCCGCCCTGTGGTCGACCATGCCGAGGGCCGCGCCCGGGCGCTGGCAGGCTTCGCGACGCTGCGCGCATGACCCCGCCGGAACATCTGTGGCGCGGCTTCGCCGGGCTGCGCGTGGTGGCCGATGTGCATGGCGATGCGGAGGCCTTCATCCACGCCGTGGAAGGCGCGCTGGCGGCCGACATGTTCGTGCTGCAGCTGGGCGACCTGACGGACCACGGGCCGGACAGCCCGGAGGTGCTGCGCCGCATCTTCGCGCTGATCGATGCCCGCCAGGGCCTGTTCCTGCTGGGCAACCACGACCACAAGCTGCGCCGGGCGCTGATGGGCACCCCCATCCGGGTGCAGCCGGAAGGGCTGGGGCGGACCCTGGCGCAGCTGGACGCGGCCCCGGACGGGTCGGCGCTGAAGGCGCGCGCGATCTTCGAGATCGGTCGCGCCCCGGCCTGGATCCGCGATGGCGGCCGCGTCTTCGTCCATGGCGGCTACCACCCCGGCATGCTGCACGCCGCCCCGCCGCCGGATGCCGGGGCGCAGAAGGCGCAGGGGCTGGTGACGCGGGCGCTGTTCGGCCAGGTGACGGGGCGGATGCGCGCCGATGGCTTCCCCGACCGGGTGCATGACTGGGTGGACCGCATCCCGGCCGACATGACCGTGGTCTGCGGCCATGACCGCCGCAGCCTGGATGGCCGCCCCTATGTGGCGGAGGGCGCGCTCGGCGGGCGCTGCGTCTTTCTCGACTGCGGCGCCGGCAAGGGCGGCCATCTGGCCTGGATCGACCTGCCCTCCTGGGCCTGAAGGGGTTGTGTTCGCGTGCCCTCTCACGCCGCCGGAGCCGGCGCGAGGGTTCCGCATCGGCGGCGCGGGGGTCTATCCTGCCAGGCCAGGAGAACGCGCCATGACCGACCTGCCGAGCACCGTCGAAATCCGCGAGGAAGGCCCGCGCGAGGGCTTCCAGATCGAACCGGGCCCGATCCCGACCGAGCGCAAGGTGGCGCTGGTGGATGCGCTCTCGGCGACCGGGCTGCACCACATCCAGGTCTGTTCCTTCGTCTCGCCCAAGCTGGTGCCGGGCTGGGCGGATGCGGAGGCCGTGGTGGCCGGCTTCACGCCGAAGCCGGGCGTCACCTACACCGCGTTGTGGTTCAACGCGGCCGGGCTGAACCGCGCGCTCGCCTTCAAGGACCGGCTGAAGGTGGAGGGCGCCGTCACCGTGGTGGCCAGCGAGGCGTTTTCGCTGAAGAACCTCAACCGCGACCGCGCCAAGAACCTGGAGGCCCAGCGCACGAATGTCGCGGCGCATCTGGAGGCCGGCGTCGCGGTGCCGCGCATCAGCGTGCAGGCCGCCTTCGGCTGCAACTATTCGGGCGACGTGCCGCCGGCCAAGGTGGTCGAGGCGCTGGCGGATGCCTTCGCCATCGGCGCCGAACAGGGGCTTGAACTCCGCGAGGCGACGCTGGCGGACACCATGGGCTGGGCGACCCCGGCGCGGATCGAGCGCGTGCTGGGGGAGGTGCGCGCCCGCTGGCCGGACCTTTCCCTGATCCTGCATCTGCACGACACGCGCGGCCTCGGTATCGCCAATGCCCATGCCGGGCTGCGGCTGGGGATCTCCCGCTTCGACACCACGGTGGGTGGCCTCGGCGGCTGCCCCTTCGCCGGCCAGCCCGGCGCGCCGGGCAACATCGCGACGGAGGAGCTGGTGCTTCTCTGCGAGGAGATGGGCATCGCCACCGGCATCGACCTCGATGCGCTGGTCGAGGCCGGGCGGCTGGCGGAGGAGGTGGTCGGCCGCAGGCTGCCCAGCACCCTGCTGCGCAGCGGCGGGCTGGCGCGGTTCCGCCAGGCGGCCTGAGGCTCAGGCCGCAGGCATCGCCTGGCTGAGCCGGCCGCCCATCCGCACCGGCTCGATCCGCGTCGCCAGCCCGGTGGAATCGTCGGTTTCGAGGAACACGCCGCACACCGTCGCCTCGCCCTCGGCGGGGGCCAGCTTCTCGCCCGGCACCTTCTTCCAGAAGCGCAGCGCGGCGCCGCCCTTCTGCATGCCGATGACGCTGTCATAATCGCCGCACATGCCGGCATCGGTCATGTAACCGGTGCCGCCCACCAGGATCTGGTGGTCGGCGGACGGCGTGTGGGTGTGGGTGCCCACCACCAGGGAGACCTTGCCATCGAAGCTGTGGCCCATGGCCAGCTTCTCGGAGGACGCCTCGGCGTGGAAATCCACCAGGATGGCCTGCACCGTGCCGCCCGTGCCCATGCGATGGGAGGCGATGGCGGCCTGGACGCCGCGGAAGGGGTCGTCCAGCGCTTCCATGAACAGCCTGCCCATGGCCTGCACCACCAGCGCGCGCCGGCCATCGCTCAGCACCGCCACGAAGGCACCCTTGCCCGGCGTGCCGGGCGGGTAGTTCAGCGGGCGGATCAGGCGGGGTTCCGTTTCGATATACGAAAAAATCTCCTTGCGGTCCCAGGCGTGGTTGCCCAGCGTCAGCACATCGGCGCCGGCGGTGAACAGGGCGCGTGCCATTTCGGGGGCCAGGCCGAAGCCATGGCTCGCGTTCTCCGCATTCACCACCACCAGGTCCAGCGCCAGGCGCTGGCGCAGGGTGGGGATGGCGGCGCCGGCGGCATCGCGGCCGCTGCGGCCGACGAGGTCGCCGAGGAACAGGATTCTCAAACCGGGGAGGCTCCGCAGAAGATCATGCCGCGCTCCGTGGCGATCGCGGCCAGGGGGGCGTCGTCCACGCCCACGGGCACTTCGTCAACCTCCTGGGCGGCATAGGCGACACCGATGGCGGTGGCGCCGGGCAGCGCGGCCAGGGTCCGGTCGTAATAGCCGCCGCCATAGCCCAGGCGATGGCCCGCCCGGTCAAAGGCCAACAGCGGCACCAGCAGCCAGTCCGGCACCACCGGCGGTGCTTCCGGCCCCGGCTGGCTGGTGCCGAGCGGGCCGCGCGCCAGCGTGTCGCCGGGTTGCCATTGGCGGAAGGCCAGCGGGTTGCCGCGCCGCGGCGTGACCGGCAGGGCGATGCGGTGCCCACGGGCATGCAGGGCGGCCAGCGCCGGGCGGATGTCGATCTCGGCACCCATCGGCCAGAAGCCGGCGACGATGGCCCCGGGCGGGGGTGGCGATTCGCGCAGCAGGTGGTCGGCCAGCGCCGCGCCGAGGGCGGGGTCGCAGCCAACGCGGCGGGCGAGCGCGGCCTTGCGGGCCTCGGCCTTCAGGCCAGCGAGGCGTTCGGGGCAGAGCGTCATGGGAAGCGGGCGCAAATGGCGAAGCCCCCCCCACCCCGGCCCTCTCCCCCCTTTGGGGGAGAGGGAGCAGCCAGGCGGCGCGCCCGGCGCGCCGAGGCCGCGCATGTGGCCCGCGCCGAGACCATCAGCCCCATCGGCACGACCGTGCAGGGCGCGAAAGCCAAGTCCGCGGGTCGGGGGACTGCCCCGACGCGCCCGGCGACTGAGGTTGAAGAGAGCGCGGAGCCACCATGGCCGTGGGCTTGATAACCCTCCTGAGACCTGCTGGTGCAGGTGGGTGCCAGGTATCCGGACCACGGTCCGGGCAGCGCCAGCCCCCGGAGGATGCTCATTGGCCCCGGGGGTTAAAGTGCCTCACCAACCGGGCAGCCCCGCCCGCTCCATTTAGGGTCGGTCGAGGGTCTGGGCAATGCCCTCGATGCGGTCGGCGATGCGCGCCAGGCGCTCCGCCAGCCGCGGATCGGGCTGTGGCACGGCCATGTTCTGGCCGGCGCGGGCCTGGGACAGCGCGACCTTCAGGTCGTGCACCTCATCCGCCAGCAGCAGGGCGCCCAGCAGCAGCAGGCGGCTTTCGCCGAACTGCCCGCCCATCGCCTTGATGGAATTGACCCGCTTGTCCACCTCGGCGGCCAGGGACACCAGATGCGCCTCCTGCCCATCCTCGCAGGAAACGGGGTGGCTGTAGCCGCCGACGCGGACCGTGACCTGACCCATTTCTACTGATCCTCTCCGAGCGCCGCGCGCAGCCGCGCAATCGTCTCGTCCAGCCGGTCCGCGATGGCGGCGACGGCCGCGCGCGGAATACCCTCGCCGGACGCGACCGGGCGGGGCTGCTGCGCCGCGGCTTCCGCCAGACGCTCCACCGCCTCCTCCAGCCGCGCCAGGGCGCGGGAGGTTGGATCGCCCGTCTCCGCACGCGTGCCTGACACCCAGATCCCCCAGCCCATCCTGCGCCCAGCCCTGGCGGGCGCGCGAAGCACGCCTTGTCGCCAGCGGCTCCGGCATGCTGCAACGCTTTGCATGCACGGCGCGGCGGGTCAACGGTGAGCGCGTTTCCATCCCGGCTGCCGCCCGCCCTGCTGGTGCGCAGCGCGGCCGAGGCACGCGCGGCGCATGCCCTGGCCGGCGGCGCCGGGCTGCTGCTGCTGTCCCCGCCCGGGGCGGCCGGGCTGCACGGCCCCGCCTGGTGGCGCGCCCTGGCCGCCG
>NZ_JAAVNE010000047.1 GCF_012103215.1 Falsiroseomonas selenitidurans | reverse complement strand
CGGCGCGGGCCGGCCTCGGCGGCGGCTTCTGGCTGGCGGTGGTGGCCGCGCTGGGCCTGTGCGCGGCGCGGGCAGCCGGGCTGGCGCGGGCCTGGCGGCTGCTGCTGGCGGCGCTGGCGCTCGCGGTCCTGGCGCTGCTGTGGCGGGACGGGCTGTTCGAATCGCTCTCCCTCGTCGTCGAATTCCGGGCACGGCAGGCGGCGGTGGAGGCGGCGCTGCTGCGCCATCTGGCGCTGGCCGCCGCGGCGCTGGCCCTGGCCCTGGTCATCGCGGTGCCGCTGGCCTGGCTGAGCTTCCGGCGCAACGCGGCGGCGGGGCCGGTGGGCGCCACGCTCGGCGCGGTGCAGGTGGTGCCGGCGCTGGCGCTGTTCGCCGCCTTGATCCCGGCGCTGTCCGCCCTGCTGGCCGCGCTGCCGGCGCTGCGCGGGCTGGGGCTGGGCGCCATCGGACCGGCGCCGGCGGTGCTCGCCACCGCCTTGTACCTGGCGCTGCCGCTGTGGCGCGCGGTGCTGGGGGGGCTCGTCTCCGCCGATCCGGCCGCGGTGGCCGCCGCCCGGGCCATGGGCATGACGGAGGGCGGCATCACGCGGCAGGTGCGCCTGCCGCTGGCCATGCCGGTCTTCGCCGGCGGGCTGCGGGTGGCGGTGGTGCAGGCGATCGGGCTGGTGACGCTGGGCGGCCTAGTGGGCGCGGGCGGCCTCGGCGCCCTGGTGTTCGAGGGGCTGGCGCAATTCGCCACCGACCTGATGCTGCTGGGCGCGCTGCCCGTCATCCTGCTGGCGCTGCTGGCCGATGCCGCGACCCGCGCCCTGGAACACCGGCTGGGAGACAATGCATGATCCGCTTCGAGCAGGTCTCCGTCCGCTTCGGCGCGGTGGTGGCGCTGGAGACGGTGAGCCTGGCGGTGGAGGCCGGCGTTCTCTGCACCCTGGTCGGCCCCTCGGGGTCCGGCAAATCCACGCTGATGCGGCTGGTGAACCGGCTGGTGGAGCCCGCGGGCGGCCGGGTGCTGGTGCGCGGCCGCGACGTGGCCGGGGAGAATCCGGCGCTGCTGCGGCGTTCGATCGGCTATGTGATGCAGTCCACCGGCCTGTTCCCGCACCGCTCCGTGGCGGAGAACATCGCCACCGTGCCGCTGCTGCTGGGCTGGGACAGGCCGCGGATCGCCGCCCGGGTGACGGCATTGCTGGCCCTGGTGCGGCTGGACCCGGAACTGGCCGAGCGCCGCCCGGCCGAGCTTTCCGGCGGCCAGGCGCAGCGCGTCGGCCTGGCGCGGGCGCTGGCGGCGGACCCCGATATCCTGCTGATGGACGAGCCCTTTGGCGCGGTGGACCCGCTGACCCGGCGGGAATTGCGCGCCGAGCTGCGCCGCATCCATGCCGATACCGGCAAGACCATCCTGCTGGTCACGCATGACCCGGAGGAGGCGCTGGAACTCGCCACCCAGGTGGTGGTGCTGCGCGACGGGCAGGTGGTGGCGGAGGGTGCGCCGGCCGCGCTGGTCGCCCCCGATGCCGCGCCCTTCGCCCGCGAACTGCTCGGCGGCGGCCAGCCCGGGCTGCGCCGCCTGTCCCTGCTGCCGGCCAGCGCGGCGTGGGAGGACGCCCCCGCGCCACCCGATGCGCCCCGCCTGCCGCCGGGCGCGACGCTGGCCGATGCGCTGTCCTGCATGGCGGAGACCGGCTGCAACGTGCTGGGGCTGGAGGAGCAGGACGGGTCCCTGCGCCTCGAAGCGGTGCTGGCGCAGGGCCGATGAGGGCGCTGGCCGCCCGCTTCGCGCCGCTGCTGCTGGCCGCGGCGCTGGCCGCGGTGGCGCTGGTGCCGGCCGGCTTCGGCGGCTTCCCGGCCGGGCGGCTGCTGGGCCTGGCGGCTGGCCATGCCGGGCTGGCGCTGGCCGGGGTCGTGCCGGCGGCGCTGCTGGGCCTGGCGCTGGGCGTGCTGGTGACGCGCGAGGCCGGGCGGCCGCTGCGCCCGGCGGCGGATGCCTTCGCCGCCGGCGCCCAGGCGGTGCCGCCGGTGGTCGCCGTGGCGCTGGCGGTGCCGGCGATGGGCTTCGGCTGGGGCCCGACCATCCTGGCGCTGCTGCTCTACGGCATCATGCCCGTGCTGCGCGCCACCGTCGCGGCACTGGAGGCGGTGCCGCCGGAGGCGCGGCAGGCCGCCATCGCGCTGGGCTACACGCCCGCGGGGGCGCTGCGGGCGGTGGAGCTGCCGCTGGCCTGGCCGCTGGTGCTGGACGGGCTGCGCGTGGCGCTGGTGCTGGGCGTGGCGACGGCCGCGGTCGGCGCGCTGGCCGGCGCGGCGACGCTCGGCACGCCCATCGTCCTCGGCCTGCAGAACCAGAACCAGCTTCTGGTGCTGCAGGGCGCCGCGGCGACGGCGGCCCTGGCCTTCGCCGCCGAAGGGCTGCTGCTGGCCCTGGCGCCGGCGCGGCGCTGAACGGGTTGGTGACCCTCCTCCATCCCGCAACCAGGCCCACGCAGGTCCGACCTGCGGCGGGCACAGCCCGCCGAGGCCGCCAACGCGGCCCGCCGCTGATGCGGCGAGCCAAGCGGCCGGAGGCCGCGCCCGGCGCCCGGGGGCCTCAACTCCCGAGCGTTGTGCGGAAGAACAGCTCCTCCACCGTCAATTCGCGCGGCGACAGGCCCTGCGCATGGTGCCAGCGGGCCAGCGCGGACAGCGCCTTGCGGTTGCGGGCGATGCCGTAGGGCCAGTAATCCTCGCCCAGCGCCGCCCGCGTGCGCTCCAGCTCCGCCGTCGTCCAGGGCAGCGCCACCTTCAGCGCCTGGACGATGGCGAGGTCCGACAGCGCCAGGTCCTTCGCCGCGGTGAAGGCGGCGATCAGCGACATCGGCAGCCAGGGCTCGGCCTCCGCCAGGCTGCGGCGGATGCCCATCAGGTGCATCACCGGGAAGATGCCGGTGCGGTGGGCATAGTCGCGCTCCCGCGCCTCGTAGTCCGGGAACAGGCGGGCGATGCGGGCATCGCCCTTCTGGAACAGCTTGGGCGGCTTGTAGGCCAGCAGCGCGTCGATCCGCCCGTCCAGCAGCATCGGCAGCAGCAGCCCGTCCGACGCCTCCACCGTGATGCCGGGCAGCGAGGGCAGGGGGATGGAGCTGCGCTCCACCTCCTCCACATCGCCCATCACCCAGGTGACGTCGCCGGCGGCCACGCCATGCTCATCCGCCAGCAGGCCGCGCGCCACAACGGCGGCGGTCATCGAATACTCCCGCACGCCGATCCGCTTGCCGCGCAGATCCTCCGGCCGGGTGATGCCGCTGGCCGGGTTCACGAACCAGGCGCCGTGGCGGAAGCTGCGGCTGGGGAAGATCGGCAGGCCGACATAGTCGCAGGCGCCGCGCGCCGTCAGCGCCATGAAGTTGCTGAAGGACAGTTCCGAGACGTCGAATTCGGACTGCCCCAGGGCGCGGGCGAACATCGTCTCGATCGGCATGTCGTGCAGCCAGGTCGGCGCGCAGCCTTCCACGGTCACGCGGCCATCCAGCAGCGGGCGGGTGCGGTCGTAGTCCCAGACGGCGATGGAGGGGCGCAGCGTCATGCCGGCAGCCCCCCGGTCTCGTCCCGCCAGGCGCCGTCCAGCGCGGCGAGAAGCTCGGCGCGGCGGGCCGGGGTGACGAAGGCGGCTTCCATGCCGTTGCGCGCCAGGCGGTAGAGCTCCGCCTCCGTCAGGTCCAGCGCCGTTGCGGCCTGGCGGAAATTCTCGTTCATGTAGCCCCCGAAATAGGAAGGGTCGTCGGAGTTGATGGTCACCTTCACCCCGGCGCGCAGCAGCGTCGCCAGGTTGTGGTCCTGCATCCGGTCGAAGACCCGCAGCTTGATGTTGGAGCAGGGGCAGACCGTCAGCGGCACGCCTTCCCCGGCCAGGCGCTTCACCAGCTCCGGATCATCGGCGCAGCGCACGCCATGGTCCACGCGGTCCAGCTTCAGCAGGTCCACCGCGTCGCAGACGAATTGCGCCGGCCCTTCCTCCCCGGCATGGGCCACCACCTTGTGGCCGGCGGCGCGGCAGGCGGCGAAGACGCGGGCGAATTTCGCCGGCGGGTTGCCCAGTTCCGGCCCGCCCATGCCGAAGCCGACGAACCGATCCGCGTAGGGCTTCGCTTGGCGCACCACGTCGAAGGCATCCGATTCGTCGAACTGCCGCTGGAAGCCGAGGATCAGGCCCGCGGTCATGCCGAGATCCCGCTCCGCCTGGCGCAGCGCGGAATCGACGCCCTCGAACATCGCCTCGAAGGGGATGCCGCGGCGGGTATGCGCCTGGGGGGAGATGAAGACCTCCGCATGCAGGACATTGTCCTGCCGGACGCGGCGCAGATAGGCCAGGGTCATCTCGTGGAAGTCGCGTTCCGTCCGCAGCACGCGCAGCCCGGCATAGAAGATGTCCAGGAAATCCTGGAGCTTCGTGAAGCTGTAGGCGGCGCGCAGCGCCTCTTCCGAGTCGAAGCCGATCTCGACGCCGTTGCGGCGCGCCAGCGCGAACAGCAGCTCCGGCTCCAGCGAGCCTTCCAGATGCATGTGCAGCTCCGCCTTCGGCATCCGGTCGATCAGGCGGTTGAGGTCGAGGGGCATCCGTGCATCCATGGCTGTCGAGGCGGAGGAGACGCGACTGGCACGCACCATGCAAGCCCGTCGCGGCAGGCCGGCCGCAGGCGCGGTGGCCGCGGCAATTGTGATGACAAATGCGGCAGGCTGTGCCCTGCTGCAAGGCAGGGACAGGACGCCATGAGCACCATCGGAATCTCCCGCCGCGGCGCGCTGGCGCTGCCGGCGCTGTTCGGCCTGGCGGCCACCACGCGCGGCGCGCATGCGCAGGGCGGTCTGAAGCGCGTGCGCATCGCCGTCGGCACCACCAACCTGAACCTGGCCTATCCCTGGCTGACCCTGCCCGTGGCGCTGGGCTGGTGGCAGGAGGCCGGCTATGCGGTGGAGGTGCTGCCGGTCGGCGCCTCCCTGCAGGCGCTGCAGCAGATGGTCGCCGGCAATGCGGAATTCGCCCAGCTCAATTCCAGCGTGGTGATCCAGGCCAACGTCCAGAACAACATCCCGGTCCGCGCGGTGATGAACAACGGTGTCATCGACTGGTCGCTGAGCGTGCTGGAGGATGGGCCGGTGAAGACCGTCGCCGACCTGAAGGGCAAGACCATCGGCGTGTTCAGCCTGGCGACCGGCGGCATCGCCTTCCTGCGGTCCTACCTGCGCGCCGCCGGCATGAACCCGGACAGCGATGTGCGGCTGGTGCCGGTGGGCCTGGGTGCGCCGCCGATCGAGGCGCTGCGCAACAACCGCGTGCAGGCGCTGCTGTACTGGGCCTCCGCCCAGGCCGGCTTCCAGAATGCCGGCCTGAAGCTGCGCCACCTGCGCGGCGAGGATTGGCAGAGCTACCCGGACTTCACCTTCTCCACCCTGCAGAAGACCATCGAGGCCGATCCGGCGATGGTGGAGGCGATTGCCCGCGGCTGCGCGCGTGCCACCGAATTCGTCATGGCCAGCCCGGATTGCCAGCGCCGCCTGCACTGGGCGCGCTGGCCCTCCACCCGCCCGACCGGCGCCGATGAGGCGACGCTGGCGCAGTGGGACCTGAACAACCTGGAAGCACAGCTCGGCTCCATGCACGCGGCGCATGCGATGAATGGCGGGCAGCTCTGGGGCCGGGCGACGCCGGAAGCCTATGGCCGCATCCAGACCTTCATGCAGGAGGCCGGGCTGATCCAGCGCAGCATCGACCCCGCCACCTATATGGTCAGCATCCCCGACTTCTACACGAAGATCAACAACTTCGACGCGGCGGCGACGCGCGCCCTGGCGGCCGCCTGCCCGGCCACCTGAGCATGGCGGACGGCACCGCCGCCCTGGTCCAGGCCGCGCCGCTGATCGCCGCGCGCGGCCTGAACAAGATCTACCCGACCCAGTCCGGCGCGCCGGTGGTGGCGCTGCAGGATGTCTCCTTCACCCTGCGGCAGGGCGAGTTCGTCACCGTCGTGGGCCCCAGCGGCTGCGGCAAATCGACGCTGCTGAAGATCCTGGCCGGCATCCTGCGCCGGTCCTCCGGCCAGGTGACGCTGGCGGGGCGCGAGATCGACGGGCCGTCGCGCGATGTCGGCGTGGTGTTCCAGGCGCCGGTGCTGCTGCCCTGGCGCAACGTGCTGCAGAACGTGCTGCTGCCGATCGACATCCAGCGCCTGGACCGCAAGGCGCACACCCCGCGCGCCCGGGCGCTGCTGGAGATGGTGGGCCTGGCCGGCTTCGCCGACAAATACCCCAACGAGCTGTCCGGCGGCATGCAGCAGCGCGTCGGCATCACCCGCGCCCTGGTGCACGACCCGGCGCTGCTGCTGATGGACGAGCCCTTCGGCGCGCTGGACGCCATGACGCGGGAAGCGATGAACCTGGAACTGCTGCGCATCTGGGGCGAGGCACGCAAGACGGTGATGCTGGTGACCCATTCCATCCCGGAGGCGGTGTTCCTGGCCGACCGCGTCATCGTCATGTCGCCGCGCCCGGGGCGGATTACGGAGGTGATCGAGGTGGACCTGCCACGGCCGCGCGACCTGTCGATGATCAATTCCGCCGGCTTCGGCGCCTATGTCGCCGCCATCCGCGCGCATTTCCAGTCGCTGGGGGCGCTCGACGCATGACCATCCCGCGCGGGCGGCTTGAGCTGCTGCTGTCCATCCTGCTGTTCGTGGTCTTCGTGCTGGGCTGGGAAGCCGCCTGCGTGCTGCTGGAGGTGCCGGCCATCGTCGTGCCCGCGCCCTCCGCCGTCGCGGTCGCCATGTATGCCGGGCTGGCGAGCGGCGAGCTGGTGACGCATTTCTGGGTGACCTTCGCCGAGGTGCTGCTGGGCTTCGTCTTCGGCGCCGGCGCGGGCTTCGTGCTCGGCGTGCTGGTCGGGCTGTTCCCGCTGATGGAGCGCACCGTCTACCCCTACATCGTCGCCTTCCAGACCCTGCCCAAGGTGGCCATCGCGCCGATCATCGTGATCTGGTTCGGCTACGGCATGGAATCCAAGGTCGTCATCACCGCGACCATCGCCTTCTTCCCGGTGCTGGCCAACACCATCGTCGGGCTGCGCGCCATCCCGCGCGAGCAGGTGGAGCTGATGGTGGCCTTCACCGCCAGCCGCTGGCAGGTGTTCCGCATGGCGCGGCTGCCGCAGGCGCTGCCCTATGTCTTCGTCGGCCTGGATGTCGCCATCGTGCTGTCGGTCATCGGCGCCATCGTCGGGGAATTCGTCGGCTCGCAGGCGGGCCTCGGCTACCTGATCCTGCAGCGCAACTTCAACCTCGACATGGCGGGCGTCTTCGCCATCCTCATCATCCTGTCGCTGATGGGGATCGGGCTGCACCTGGCGGTGAACGCCGTGCAGCGCCGTGTCGTCTTCTGGATGGCCAGCAGCACCGACCGGGTGATGGGGGCATGAGCAAGGGAATCATGGACATGACCGGTGAGATACCGCGCTCCGCGACGGGGGGTGACATGCCGCGCGCCGCGACGGCGGAGGAAATGCCGATCCTCGACCTGACGCCGCTGAACCAGGGCGGCGATCTGGCGCCGCTGGCGGCGGAACTGCGCCGGGCCTGCGAGACCATCGGCTTCTTCTACGTGAAGAACCACGGCGTGCCGCAGGCGGTGGTGGACGATGTCTTCGACGCCACGCGCCGCTACTTCGACCTGCCGGCGGAGGAACGCCTGCGGCTGAAGATCGATGACCGCTTCCGCCGGGGCTTCATGCCGCAGGGCATCAACCAGCACCCGGGCTACGCGCCGGACATCAAGGAATCCTACGAATTCGCGCTGGACCTGCCGCTGGACGATCCGGCGGTGGTGGCCGGCCTGCCGCTGCACGGGCCCAATCGCTGGCCACCCGAACACCCCTGGCTGCGCCAGGCGGCTGAAGCCTATTTCGACCAGACCATGGCGCTGGGCAAAAGGCTGCTGCGCGTCTTCGCGCTCAGCCTCGGCATGCCGGAGGGCTTCTTCCTGCAATACATGCAGAAGCCCATGGTGCAGACGCGGCTGTTCCACTACCCGCCGGCGCCGCCGGTGACGGACGCCAAGGCCTTCGGCGTGGCGCCGCATTCCGACTACGGCATGATCACGCTGCTGACGCAGGACCCGATCGGCGGGCTGGAACTGCAGAAGCGCGACGGCGAATGGGTGCGCGCGCCCTTCGTGCCGGGCACCTTCGTGATCAACCTGGGCGACATGTTCAAGGTGTGGACGAACGACATCTATGTCTCGAACCTGCACCGCGTGGTGAACCGCATGGGGAAGGAACGCTATTCCATTCCCACCTTCTTCAACCTGGACTACGACGCGCCGGTGCATTGCCTGCCGACCTGCCAGTCGCCGGAGAACCCGCCGAAATACGAACCGATCAAGTCCGGCGACTACCTGGTGTCCCGCTTCAAGGCGGTGCAGAAATTCGGCCGCAAGGTGGCGGAGCTGGAGGCGGAGGCGGCGGCGCGGTAGCCGCCGGAAACTGCGCCTGGGCCTACCCCTTCGCCGGCCGGCGCAGCAGCAGCAGCAGCCCGCAGGCCAGCGAGGGCACGGCACACAGCAGGTAGCCCGCCGCATAGCCGCCGCTGATCGCCAGCGCGGCGGCGAAGGCCAGCGGCATCAGCAGCGCGCCGAGCTGGCCGAAGGACAGCACGCCGCCGGTGGCCGCACCGCGCATGCCCTCCGGCGCCAGCCGCGCCGCCTCCGCCAGCAGCACGCCGTTCCAGGACAGGGCGGTGGCGCTGAGGCCCACGCCCACGCCCGCGATCAGCAGCAGGGGCCAGGCGGGGCCGGAGAGGCTGGCGAGCAGAAAGCTGCCCGCCATGCCCAGCGCCAGCCCGCCCATCACCACGCGCGGGCTGGTGAGCACGCTGCCGAGCCAGCCCCACAGGATGCGCCCCGGCACGGCGATCAGCGTCGCCGCGGAAAACACCAGCCCGGCCGTCGCCAGGTCCTGCCCCAGGGCGGTCAGGTAGACCACGAAGTAGGACATGAAGACGGTCTGCGCGCCGTTGAAGACGAAGCAGGCCAGAGCGAGGTTGAACAGGTCCCGGTCGCGCAGAACCACCGTCAGCGTGGTGTGGAAATCCGACAGCC
The DNA here is from genome assembly GCF_012103215.1 of Falsiroseomonas selenitidurans. Classification (GTDB taxonomy): domain Bacteria; phylum Pseudomonadota; class Alphaproteobacteria; order Acetobacterales; family Acetobacteraceae; genus Falsiroseomonas; species Falsiroseomonas selenitidurans. The sequence continues at coordinate 31,045 of NZ_JAAVNE010000047.1, read as the reverse complement.
GGAAGTGGCGGGACGGCACGCGGTCGGCGTCGAATTCGCCGCGCAGCGGCTGCAGCAGCAGCGCCAGCAGCAGGCAGGCGGCGGCCGCGGCCAGCAGCGCCCCGCGCCAGCCCCACCAGCCGGTCAGCAGCGGCCCCAGCAGCCCGCCCAGCAGCAGCCCGGCCGGCACCGCCGTCTGCTTGATGGAGAACACCAGCGGCGCGTAGCGCGGCGGCGAATAGCGGCCCAGCAGGTGCGAGCTGGCCGGCGTGGACACCGCCGCGCCGCCGGCGCCGATCAGCGCCGAGATGGCGAAGGCGAGCAGCGAGCCGGAGCACGCCACCAGCAGCCCCAGCGCCAGCATCACCAGCGCCACCTGGCTGATGCGCAGCGCGCCGTGGCGGATGATGAAGCTGCCGCAGCCCAGCTGGAACAGCAGCGAGCCCGCTGCGCCGATGCCGACATAGACGCCGAGCCAGGCCGCCTCCAGCGCCAGATCCGCCAGGATGGCCGGGGCGATGACGGAGATCAGGTTGCGCCCCAGCGCCGCGAAGGTCTGCTGCAGGAACATCGCGCCCAGCGCGACCAGAAGAAGGTTCCGTGCCTGGCCGCGCTGCATCCTGCCCGTTTCCGTGGTTGCGGCCATTCTCCGCAACCCGGGGCCGCTTGGGAAGCGGCTCAGCCCCGCGGGTTGACGAGGTCCAGGCTGCGGTCGATGCAGGACTCGTAGCCGGGGTGGTGGGTCATGGCGCCGGCCGAGACCATCGCCGCCGCCAGCCAGTCCAGCGCCGGCGCCGGCAAATGGGTCGTGCCATCCCACAGCCCGAGGCCGCGGTAGCGCGCCACGGCGCGCGCCAGGTGGCGCGGCGCCACATCCGCGAAGCGGGGCGCCAGCAGGGCGCAGACCTCCGCCTCCTCCACCGTCTGCAGCCAGGCCAGGGCCCGGCCCAGGCCGCGCACCACGGCGGTGAAGGCGGCGTGCCGTTCGGCGATGCGCGTGGTGGTGGCATAGAGCGCGGAATACGCGGTGGGGCCGCGGCTGGCGGCCGCATACCATTGGCTCGCGCCCGCTTCCTCCAGCGCCGCGGCCATGGGTTCGAACAGCATCACCGCATCGACGCGGCCTTCCAGCAGCGCCGCCGCGCCCTCCGGCATCGGCATGCGGACATGGCCCGGGCAGGCCTCCGGGTCGATGCCGGCCAGGCGCAGATCGTGGTTCAGGCACCACCAGGGCGTCGGCACCTCCGACGGGATGGCGACGCGCAGCGTGGCGAGGTCGGCCAGGCGGAAATCCGGCCGCGCGCCCATGCCCATCAGCAGGAAGGGGTCGCGCATCACCGCCGCGCCGAAGCTGCGCAGCGGGCTGTCCGGGTTGCGCGCGCGTTCCAGCATCGGCCGCATCGGGCCGCTCCAGGCGAGATCCGCGGTGCCGTCCAGCAGGCGGCCGGCGGCGGCATCCGGCGTGCCGGCGGTCTCCAGCACCATCTCGATGCCCTCCTGCGCGAAGCAGCCGCCTTCCAGCGCCACGTAGTAGGGGGCGTAGAAGACGGCGCGGAAGGGCTCGATCAGGACCAGGCGGGTCATCAGCCGGCGCTCGCGCCGCTGCGCGCGAGGATGGGCAGCCACTTCGCCGATTCCGCGGCCAGGAAGGTGCGCGCGGCGGCGGCATCGCCCGGCATCGTGTCGACGCCGCGCTCGGCGAAGCTGCGCTGCACGGCGGGGTCGGCCAGCACCTTCAGCATGGCCGCCGACAGCGTGGCGACGATCGGCGCCGGCGTGCCGGCGGGCGCATACAGCGCCTGGAAGGAGGAGGCGCGATAGCCCGCGACGCCGGCTTCCTCGAAGGTCGGGAGCACGGGCAGCATCCGCGAGCGGCGCGTGGTGGTCACCGCCAAAGCGCGGGCCTTGCCGTCGCGCACGAAGGGGGCCAGCAGGGTCTGGCTGTCGATCATCATGTCGACGCGGCCGGCGATGAAGTCCGTCACCGCGGCCGGCGTGCCGCGATAGGTCACCACGGTGAAATCCACCCCTGCCAGCGTCTTCAGCAACTCCCCCGCGAGGTGGGAGGCGGCGCCGATGCCGGTGGTGGCGAAGGTGGCCTGGCCGCGCTTCTCCCGCAGCCAGGCCAGCAGCCCGGCGACATCCGTGACCGGCACGTCCGGATGCACGCAGGCGAGGAAGGACTGGTCGCCGACGAGCGCCACCGGCGTGAAATCCGCCACGCTGTCGAAGCCGGCTTCCTTGTACAGCGCCGGGATGACGGGGTGCGCCGCGCCGTTCAGCAGCAGCGTGTGGCCATCCGGCCGCGCCCGCGCCACGGCGCGCGCGCCGATGGTGGACCCGGCGCCGGGCAGGTTCTCGATGACGATGGTCTGACCCAACTCCCGCCCCAGCGGTTCCGAGACCAGGCGGGCGACGACATCGATGATGCCGCCGGCGGCGAAGGGCACCACCAGGCGCACCGGGCGGTCCGGATAGCGCGGCTGCGCCTGGGCGGCGACGGGCAGCAGGGCGGCGGCGGCGAGGGCGGCGCGGCGGCTGATCTGCATCACGGGATCCTTTCCGGGTTCGGCGCGATGAAACCAGCCGCGAAAGGTCCTGTCAAAACATGCCGCGCTTCCCCGCGGACGGCGCGCGGTGCAGGCTGCGCGCGAAGCGGCAGGGGGGGTGCGCCGGATGGAACGGATCAAGGGCCTGGTGGTCTGCCCGCAGCCGCGCGCGGCCGATGCCGGCGCGGCGGTGCTGCGCGGCGGCGGCAATGCCTTCGATGCGGCGATCGCCACCGCCTTCTGCCAGATGGTGCAGGACCCCTTCATGGGCGGCCTTGGCGGCATGGGCACGCTGCAGTTCTTCGAGGCAGGGGCAGGCCGCCACGGCATGGTGGATTTCCACGCCCGCGCCGGCGCCGGCGTGCGGGCCGACATGTGGGCGGCGGACAGCCAGGGCCGCTCCGAGATTTCCGGCTATGCGCTGTTCGAGGATTTCCGCGCGGAGCTCGGCTATGGCGCGATCATGACGCCCGGCACCGTGGCGGGGCTGGCCCATGTCCACGCGCAGTTCTGCACGCGGGACTGGGCGCATCTGCTGCAGCCGGCGATCCGCATGGCACGGGAGGGCGTGGTGGTGACGCCCTTCTTCCACGACTTCCTGGCCCGCGCGCCGCAGCCGGGCCTGCCGGACGGGCTGCGCCGCGTGACCACGACGCCCGCCTGTGCCGCGCTGTACCTGGACGCCCAGGGCGCGCTGCACCGCGTCGGCGACACGCTGCGCCACCCGGAGATGGCCGTCACGCTGCAACGCCTGGCGGAGAAGGGCGCCGCCGATTTCTACCAGGGCGCCATCGCCGCCCGCATCGCCGAGGATTTTGCCGCGCACGATGCCTTCGTCACCGCCGCGGATCTCGCCGCCTATCGGGTGCGGGAGGAGGCGCCGGTGATCGGCAGCTATCGCGGCCATCGCATCGCCTCCAACCCCCCGCCCGGGTCCGGCGCGGTGCTGATCGCCATGCTGAACATCCTGGAGAATTTCGATCTTTCGGCCGTTCGCCCCGGCAGCCTGCGGCATTACGACCTGGTCGCCCGCGCCATGGCCGCGGCGCATGAGGACCGGGAGGCGATGCTGGCCGACCCGGAATTCCACCCGGTGCCGGTGGCGGAAATGATGTCGAAGGCGCGCGCCGCCGACTGGGCCGCGAAGATCCGCGCCGGCTGGCTGCCCGGGCACCGCCCGGCGGCGCCGCCCTCCTGCACCACCCATGTCTCGGCCTGGGATGCGGCGGGGAATTGCGTGTCGCTGACGCACACGCTGGGCACCGGGTCCGGCGTGGTGACGCCCGGGCTCGGCTTCAACTGGAACAATGCGATGAAGCTGTTCGACATGCGCCCCGGCCGGCCGAACAGCATGGCGCCGGGCAAGGCGCGCACCACGGGCATGGTGCCCACCCTGGTCTTCAAGGACGACGCGCCCTGGATGATCGTCGGCGCGCCGGGCGGCAGCGTCATCATCTCCGCGGTGCTCACCACCATCCTCAACGCCATCGATTTCGGCATGGGCGCGGTGGAGGCGGTCTCCTTCCCGCGCATCCATTGCGAGGCCGGCCCCGTCTTCTGCGAGGCGCGGGTGCAGGAGGATGTGGTGGCGGGGCTGCGCGCCCTCGGCCACACGGTGCGGCATTCGCCGCTGTCCTATGACCCGGGGATGAGCCGCGCCCACGCCATCCTGCTGCGGGATGGCGTGCCGACGGGTGGCGCCGATCCGCGCGGCGGCGGTGGCGTCGCGTTTGCCTATTGAGGCTGGCGGCGCAGCGGCTCCAGCCGGCGTTCCGGGTCCTGGCCCGCCTTCAGGCAGGCCGCCGCCGTCTCGCCGGGTTCCTGCCGCCGGCGCCACAGGCTGCGCAGCGCGGCGCGGATGGGGGCGCCGCGGCGGGCGCCTTCCACGGTGCGTTCAAGGTCGCTGGTCTGCATGGCTGCTCCTCCTCCACCGGGCTGAACGCGCCAGCCCCGGCTCAGTTCAATCGCAGGGCGTGGATATGGCCGGGGTCGGGCTGGATCTCGCCCCTCTCCACCTGCTGCACCAGCGCCGTCAGCGCCGCATTGGCCGGCGTCGGCAGGCCGAGCGGCGCCGCCTGGCGGACGATGAAGCCGTTCAGATAGTCGATCTCCGTCCGTCGTCCCTTCATCACATCCTGGCCCATGGAGGCGCGGTGCGCGGCACCGCCGGGCTTCGTGGCCTCCGCGATGCGCTGGCGGTCGTAGGCGGCGCGGGCCTCCGGGTCGCCCTCGCCGGCGCGGGCGATGATCTCCGGGTCGAAATGCAGGATCTCCTCCAGCCCATAGCCCAGCGCCTGGCCGAGGCGGATCGCCTCGCTGCCCAGCCGGGCGGAGAAGTCGCGCAGCCGGTCGTCCAGCAGCACCTCCCGGCTCACCAGGCCGGTGACGGCGGACATGCCGTTGCCCATCACATTCGCCACCAGCTTGGACCAGCGCTCGCCCCACAGATTGCCGGTGACCAGCGTGCTGTCGGACAGCGCGGTCAGCCGCGCCACCTCCTGCGCCCGGTCGGTGACGCGGCCATGCACCTCCCCCACCCGGTAGACGGTGTGCGCCGCGCCGCCCTTGCCGGAAGCGCGCTTCACATGGCCCGGGGCGGCGAGCTCCACCGTGATGGAGCTGGCGATGCAGCCCAGCGTGCGGCCCCAGCCGATGAGGCCGGCGATGGTCTCCTCGTTCATGCAGTTCTGCAGGCTGACGACGAAGCCGGTGGGCGCCAGGAAGGGCTGCGCCAGCATGGTGGCCCAGGCGGTGTCGTAGGATTTCACGCAGAGGAAGACGATGTCGAAGGGCTGTTCGCGCGACAGGCCCTGCACTTCCGTCACATGCAGCGCGCGGGCCTTCACGGTGAACTCCGGCACGTCCTTCAGGTGGGTGATGCGCAGGCCCGTGTTGCGGATCGCCTCCACATTCTCCGGCCAGAAATCGACGAAGGTCACATCCTCCCCGGCCTGCACCATATGCGCCCCGGCATAGCCGCCGACCGCGCCGGCGCCGATGATGGCGATGCGCTTGCCCATGGACCTCTCCTTCCCCACCCGGCGCCGCGCGGCGCCACCTTGGGGCCACGCTAGCGTGGCGGGGAGGGGCCAGCCAGAGGGGGCGCCATTGGCGGGTTTGCCAATCCCCCGGCCGGTGGCATGATGGGTGCAACAATAAAGCCCGAGGATGCGTCATGATGAACCGCCGCATGAACCGCCGCGCCCTTCTGGCGGCCGCCGCCGCGCTGCCCGCGCTGCGTGCCATGCCCGCCTTGGCCGCCTGGCCGGACCGGCCGGTGCGCGTCATCGTGCCCTTCGCCGCCGGCGGCAATGCGGACACCATCGCCCGGCTGATGCAGCCGCTGCTGCAGGAACGCCTCGGCCAGCCCGTGGTGGTGGAGAACCGGCCCGGTGCCGGCGGCAGCGTCGGCGCCACCGCCGTGGCGCGCGCGCAGCCGGATGGCTACACGCTGCTGATCGGCTCCAACGGCCCGCTCAGCGTCAACCCGGTGGTGCAGGCGCGGCTGCCCTATGATGCGGCGAAGGATTTCGCGCCGGTCGGCATGGCGATGCAGGTGCCGCATTGCCTGGTGGTGCAGGCCTCCTCGCCCTATCGCAGCGTTGCCGACGTGGTCGCCGCGTCCCGTGCCCAGCCGGATGCGCTGGGCGTCGGCACGGCGGGCGTGGCGAGTGCCACGCATCTGTCGCTGGAAGCCTTCATCGCCGCCAGCGGCGCCAAGCTGCTGCACGTGCCCTATCGGGGCGGCGGCGCGGCGGTGCCGGATTTCGTCGCCGGCAACATCCCGCTGCTGTTCACCGAATTCTCCACCGCGCTGCCGCTGCATCGTGACGGCAAGGCCCGTATCGTCGCCGTCGCTGCCGCCGCGCGGCTGGCGGCGCTGCCGGATGTGCCGACCATGGCGGAACAGGGCGTGGCGGGCTTCACCGCGGCCTCCTATGTCGGCCTGCTGGCCACCGGCGGCTCGCCGCCTGAGGCGCTGCAGAAGCTGGGCGAGGCCGTCTCCGCCATCGTGCAGCTGCCGGCCTTCCAGGCGCGCATGACAGGCATGGGCGGGGAAACGGCGTCCGGCGCGCTGGCCACCCCGGCCGGCTTCGCGCGCTTCATCGCGGCGGATCTGGAACGTTCGCGCATCGCCGCGCAGGCCGCCGGCATCCGCGCGGAATGAAGGCCGGGATCCCGGCGGGCGCGACGGACTGCCACTGCCACATCTTCGGCCCCGCCGCGCGCTTCCCCTATGCGGAGCCGCGATCCTACACGCCGGCGGATGAGACGCTGGAGGACTACCTGGCGCTGCTCGACCGGCTGGGGCTGGAGCGCGGCGTCATCGTCCAGCCCTCGGCCTATGACCGCGACAATGCCTGCACCCTGGATGCGCTGCGGCGCGCGCCGGGGCGGCTGCGTGGCGTCGGCGTGGTGGGCGCGGAGGCCACGGCGGAGACGCTGCGCGCGATGCATCGCGACGGCATCCGCGGGCTGCGCGCCAATGAATACCGCCGCGACGGCGCCGCCGCCTATCATGGCGGCGTGCGGCTGGCCGAGATCGAGCCGTTGATGCCGGTGATGGCCGAGCTCGGCTGGCACCTGCAACTCTGGATCGATGCGCGGCACCTGCCGGAGCTGGAGCCGCGGCTGGCGAAGCTGCCGGTGCCGATCGTGATCGACCATATGGGCCGCCTGCATCACAGCCATGGCGTGGCCGATCCCGGCTTCCAGGCGCTGCGGCGTGGCGTGGCGGAGGGGCGCTACCACGCCAAGCTCTCCGGCACCTACCGCCTCGGCGCGCTGGGGCCGGATTACGCCGAGGCGAAGCCCTTCCATGATGCGCTGGTCGCCGCCAATCCGGAGGCGCTGGTCTGGGGCACGGACTGGCCGCATCCGCGCCCGGATGGCGGCCGGCCGGATGCGGCGCGGCTGCTGGGGGTGTTCCTGGACTGGACGCCGGATGCGGCCCTGCGGCAGCGCATCCTGGTGGACACGCCGGCGCGGCTCTACGGCTTCCCGCCCGGCTGATCCGGGGCACGGCGCCCGGCTTCCCGCTGCAGCGCCGCGCAGACCTCCCGCAGCGCGGCCACCAGGCTGTCCCGCCGCCGCGCCACCTCGGCCTCCGTCGTGCCCAGGCCGATGGCCAGGCGCGGGTGGTCCGGCAGCGGCGGCAGCGGCATGGCCAGCACGTTCTGCCCCGGCACCACGGCGCCGCCGCTTTCCACCCAGCCACGCGCCCGGCCCTGGCGCAGGTTTTCGATCACCGTGGCCACATCAATGCGGCGGGCGGCCTCGGCTTCCTCCGCATTGGCGCGGCGCAGGATACGCTGCGCCTCGGCGTCGGATTTCAGCGTCAGCAGCGCCTTGCCCACCGCGGCGCGGCCGATGGCGCGCGTCATCCCGGCGCGCATATGCTGCCCGGCGGCGGGGCGGCGCAGCGTCAGGATGTAGCGCACCCGGGCGCCGGCCTGCATGCCGATCAGCACCGTCACGTCGTGGCGCGTGCGCAGCGTCTCCATCCGCCGCAGCAGGCTGCTCTCGCCGATCAGCCGGTCCTGCATCCAGCCGCCCAGCAGCATGACGCGCAGGGTCGGCCGATAGGCGCGGCTGGCCGCATCCTGTTCCAGGTAGCCGAGGCGGGCGAGGTCGGCGAGCAGGATGGAGGTGCTGGATTGCGGATAGCCGAGGTCGCGCGCCACCTCCGCCACCGTCGCCGCGCGGTGGCTGCCGGCGAACAGCTCCAGCACCTCCAGCGTCCGCTGTGCGGATTTCACGAAGCCCTCGCGTGGCACGGCTGCCCTCCGCCAACATCACATATGCGATGCACCACGCGGCGCCGGCTGCGTCTAGACTGCGGCAAAACCGGATGGAGGAAATCGGATGCCGAAGCTGCACCGCCGTGCCCTGCTGGGCGCGACCGCTGGCCTGCTGGCCGCCCCCTTGGCCGCCCCGCGCCTGGCCCACGCCGCCTGGCCGGACCGGCCGATCCGCATGATGATTCCTTATGGCGGCGGCGGACAGACCGATGTGGTGGCGCGCATCGTCGCCGATGCCATGTCGCGCAACCTCGGCCAGGTGGTAACGCCGGACAACCGCCCGGGCGCCGCCGGCGTGGTGGCGGCGGAGGCCGTGGTGCGGTCGCCGGCCGATGGCTACACCATCCTCGTCGGCACGCGGAACACCCAGGCGATCAACCAGGCGCTGCGGCCGAACCTGCCTTTCGCCCATGCGCGGGATTTGGTGACCATCGGGCTCTACGCCACCACGCCGAACATCCTGCTGGTCCATGCCAGCGTGCCGGCGCGCAACCTGGCGGAGTTCATCGCCCATGCGCGGGCCAATCCGGGGAAGCTGAACTACGCCTCCTCCGGCATCGGCGCGACGACGCATCTCTCGATGGAACTGCTCAGCGAAAAGGCCGGGCTGGAGATGACCCATGTGCCCTACCGGCAGAGCACGCAGGGCATGACGGATCTGCTCGCCGGCCGCGTCCAGGCGCGGCTGGTGGGGCTGCCGGAGGCGGAGCCGGTGAAGGCGGACCCGGCGATCCGCGCCCTCGGCGTTACCAGCCCGCGGCGTTCGCCGAACTGGCCGGAGGTGCCGGCGATCGGCGAGGTGGTGCAGGGGTATGAGGCGCTGAACCTGTTCGGCCTGATGGCGCATTCCGGCACGCCGCCGGAGATCGTCCTGCGGCTCAACCGTTCGCTGAACGAGGCGCTGGCCTCGGCCGAATTGCGCACCGCCTTCGCCCGCGTCGGCGCCGACCCGGCGCCGCCGAACACGCCCGAACAGGCCGAGGATCGCGCCTTGGCGCAGGCCAATCTCTGGGTGCCGATGATCCGCCGCCTGAACCTGTCCGCCCAATGAGCGAGGCCGTCGCCGCCGCGATGCCGGAACTGCGCGCCTGGATCGGCCGCTCCCGCGTGGTGGCGGAGGAGATCACGCTGCCCGCCGTGCGCCGCATCGCCGGCATGCTGGATCTGGACCCGGACAGCTTCGGCCCGGGCAGCGCCCTGCCGCCGCATTGGTTCAGCCTGTTCTTCGCCGATGTCGCGCGACAGAGCGAGATCGGGCCGGATGGGCACCCGCGCCGCGGCGCCTTCCTGCCGCCGATCCCCTTGCCCCGCCGCATGGGTGCCGGCCGCCGCACGCGCATCCATGGCGCGCTGCAGGTGGGCGATGCCGCAACCAAAACCATCGAGGTGGCGGCGATCGAGCCGAAGCAGGCGCGCACCGGGCAGATCGTCGTGCTGACCATGCGGCAGACCATTTCCGCACGCGGCATGATCCTCGCGGTGGATGAGTTCGATGCGGTCTACCGCGAAGCCGTGCCGCCCGGTGCGCAAAGCGCCAGCACGCCGCCCGTGCCGGCGCCCGACGGCGCGGCCTGGTCGGATGCGGTGCTGCTCGATCCCGTACTGGTCTTCCGCTACTCCGCCGTCACCTGGAACAGCCACCGCATCCACTACGATGCGGATTACGCACGCGATGCGGAGGGCTATCCCGCCACGGTGCAGAATGGCGGGCTGACCATGCATCTGATCGTCGATGCCGCGCTGAAGCGCGCGCCGGGGCCCCTGCTGGGCTTCACCGCGCGGCTGCGGCGGCCGCTTTTCGTCGGCCAGACGGTGACGCTGGCCGGCGCGGCGCCGGTGGGCGGCAGGATGGCCGCCTGGGCCGCGGCGCCGGACGGCACGCTGGCGGCGGAGATGGAACTGGAATTCGGCGCATGATGCTGGCCTCACGAGATTCCGACCTGCGGCCCGAAGGGCCACGCGCGCGAATGCGCGCCGCGGCCAGTGCCGCGAAGCCAAGGGCCGCGGATGCGGCCCGCCCGTCACGCCTGTGGCGTGCCGGTGGCAGGGTTGAGAGGCACGAAGGTGAAACCTTCGTGCGCCGAGCATGAGTGGTGGCCCGCTGGAGGGCGTGCGGGTGGTGGACCTCACCGCCGTGGTCGTCGGCCCGATCTGCTCCCGCACCCTCGCCGACCAGGGGGCGGAGGTCATCAAGGTGGAGGCGCCGGGCGGCGGCGACCTGCTGCGCACCATGGCGCAGGGCAGCCGCAACCCCGGCATGTCCGGCAAGTTCATGCAGTTCAACCGCAACAAGCGGTCCTTCTGCGTCGACATCAAGCATCCGGAGGGCCAGGCGGCACTGCTGGCGCTGATCCGCACCGCGGATGTCTTCGTCAGCAACATCCGCCCCAACGCGCTGGACCGCGCCGGGCTGGGGTGGGAGGCGCTGCGCGCGATCAACCCGCGCCTGATCCACTGCGCCATCCTCGCCTTCGGCCGCGGCGGCCCCTATTTCAACCGCCCGGCCTACGACCCGATCATCCAGAGCCTGTCCGGCGTCGCCGGCACCTTCCACCGCGCGAATGGCGAGCCGCGCTTCGTGCCGATGGTGATGACGGACCACATCACCGGGCTGATCGCCGCGCAATGCATCGGCTTCGCGCTATACCGCCGCGAAAGGACCGGCGTGGGCGAGGCGATCGAGGTGCCGATGTTCGAGAACATGGCCTCCTTCGTCATGAGCGAGCATCTCGGCGCCGGCACCTTCGACCCGCCGGTGGGGCCGCTCGGCGATGGCCGGCTGCTGAGCCCGGATTACCGGCCGGTGCCGACGCGGGATGGCTACATCACGGTCGGCCCCAACACCAACGCCCAGGCCTTCGCCTTCTTCGACGCCATCGGCCGGCCGGCGTTGAAGACCGATCCGCGATTCCTGAACGCCGCCGCGCGCACGGCCAATGCCGCCGAATACCTCAAGGTGCGCGCCGCGGCGATGCGGGAGAAGACGACGGCGGAATGGCTGGCGATCCTCGGCGCGGCGGATGTGCCGGCCGCCGCCTACAACAGCCTGGACGACCTGCTGCAGGACCCGCACCTTGCCGCCACCGGCTTCTTCGCGCCGGAGGATCACCCGAGCGAGGGCCGCATCCGCCGCACCGCCACGCCCAACCGCTTCAGCGGCGGCATGCGGGAGGATGCGCTGCCGGCGCCGCGCCTGGGCGCCGATACCCGCGCCGTGCTGCGGGAGGCCGGGCTGGACGATGCGGCGATCGACCGCCTGGTGGAAGCCGGCATCGTCGCCACGCCGGAGGCGCGCGCATGACCGACCACCCCGCCCGCTGGCGATCCCTGCTGTTCGTGCCCGTGCTGGCCGAGCGCTTCGTCGCCAAGGCGCATACGCGGCAGGCCGATGTCATCATCCTCGACCTGGAGGATTCCATCCTGCCCGCGCGCAAGGCGGAAGCCCGCGCGGCGCTGGCCGCGGCCGCGGCGCAGGTCGGCCAGGCGGGCGCCACGGTCTGCGTCCGCGTCAACCGGCCGCTGGACCTCGCCGTGCCGGACATCGAGGCCGCGATCGCCGCCGGCGCCACCGCGCTGATGCTGCCCAAGGTGATGGGCGCCGAGCATGTGCGCCTGCTGGCGGAACTGGCCGCCGCTGCCGAGGCCCGGCACGGCCGCGCACCCACGCGCTTCCTCGCCATTGTCGAGACGGCGGAGGCGCTGCCCCGCCTGCCCGACATCGCGCGCGCCGATCCAAGGGTGGTGGCGCTCGGCGTGGGTGGGGAGGATCTGGCGACGGAGATGGAGGCGGTGCCCGCCGCCGACAGCCTGTACCTGCCGGCGATGCTGGCGCTGCTGGCGGCACGCGGGGCGGGCATCACGCCGCTGGGCTCGCTCGGCGCCTTCGCATCCTTCGACGATCCGGAAGCCTATCGCACCGCGCTGCGGCGGTCCCGCGCGCTGGGCTTCGGCTGCGCCGCCTGCATCCACCCGGCACAGGTGCCGATCATCAACGAGATCTACGGGCCGAGCCCGGAGGCGGTGGACCGCGCCCGCCGCCTGATCGCGTGTTTCGAGCAGGCGGTCGCGGAAGGACAGGGCGCGGTGGCCTTCGAGGGGGCGATGATCGACCTGCCGGTGGTGGACCGCGCGAAGCGGCTGCTCGCCCGGGCGCGCTGAGCCTCAGCCCGCCAGCCAGCGCGCCAGATCGGCGGGCTTCGGCAGCCCGCCCGCATGCACCACCTTGCCATCCACCACGATGCCGGGGGTGGCGGCGATGCCGTAGCCGGCGATCGCGGCGTAATCCGTGACCTTGGAGACGGTGACCGGCATCCCGGCCTGCGCCGCGGCATCCTGCACCATCTGCACCGCCGCATCGCAGCGCTTGCAGCCCGGGCCGAGCACCTTCACGTCCTTCATGGCAAAACCCCTCACGCGAACAGCAGGTTGAACAGGAATCCCACGGCCAGGATGCCGGCACCGACCACCGCGACGAAGACCGCGATCAGCTTCGGCGACAGCACCTTGCGCAGGATGATCAGCTCCGGCAGCGACAGCGCGATGACGCTCATCATGAAGGCCAGCACGGTGCCGAGCGCCGCGCCCTTGCCCAGCAGCGCCTCCACCACCGGGATGATGCCGGCGGCGTTGGAATACATCGGGATGCCGACGAGCACGGCGGCCGGCACGGACCACCAGGCCTCCTTGCCCATGATCGAGGCCAGCAATTCCGCCGGCGCATAGCCATGGATCAGCGCGCCCATGGCGATGCCGGCGATGATCCAGGGCCAGACGCGGCCGACGATATCGTGGACGGAGTCGCGCCCGGCGCGGATGCGGTCCGGCCAGGCCGGCGCCGCTTCCTCCAGGCTGGCGGGGCCGGCATGGATCTGCAGCACCCAGGGCTCCAGCCAGGATTCCAGGTGCAGGCGCCCGATCACCCAGCCGGCGGTGATGGCGATGGCGAGGCCGAAGCCGAGATAGACCAGCGCCACCTGCCAGCCCAGCAGCGCGAACAGCAGCCCCAGCGCCACCTCATTCACCATCGGCGCGGCGATGAGGAAGGAGAAGGTGACGCCGAGCGGCACCCCGGCGGAGACGAAGCCGATGAACAGCGGCACGGCGGAGCAGGAGCAGAAGGGCGTCAGCACGCCGAGCCCGGCCGCCAGCACATTGCCCGCCCCCACGCGCCGCCCCGCCAGCAGCGCCCGCGTGCGCTGCGGGGAGAAGAAGCTGCGCACAACGCCCATGGCGAAGACCACCAGCAGCAGAAGCAGCAGCACCTTCGGCACGTCGTACAGGAAGAAGGCGATCGCCTCGCCCAGCCGGCTGTGCCGGTCCAGCGGCAGCAGGGAGACCAGCCAGTCCGAGACTGGCACGAGCTGGCTGTACGCCAACGCCCAGGCCGCAAGCCCGGCGGCGCAGCCCGCCAGCCAGACCAGCGCCGCATGACGCGCCGGGGATATGCCGCCGGAGACGCTCATGCGCCGGCTTGTCCGAGCTTCCGCATCTGTGCCGCTGTCCCCTGCGATCCGGCGCGACCATGGCAGGAAGCGGCCTTGAACATCTTGCGGCGCATCAACCCCGGCGCCCCGCATCATGCGCGCCGTGGGATCAGGACCAGCCCCTGCCTGTCGTCGATGCCCACCATCATGCGGGCCATCCGGCGCCGCGGCCGAGACCGGCCTGACCCGCGAAGCCCCGTACCGTGCCCCATCCAGGCTGGAGGCGCAGGGCCGGATCAGCCGGGCGGCGGGGCGGGTGACGTTCGGCCGCTGAAGGATGCGGGGCCACCCCGCAGCGGTTGCACCAGCATCCGGTCCAGCCGCAGGTCGCGCGGATCGCGGAACGCGTCCAGCCCCAGGGTCATGCCGGCATGGCCGGCGGCGGGTTGCGCCCGGTAGGTGCCGAACAGCCGGTCCCAGGCGGCCAGGTTGAAGCCGAAATTGCTGTTCGTCTCCTGCGGCACCACCGAATGATGAACCCGGTGCATGTCCGGCGTCACCAGCACCCGGCGCAGCACGCGGTCCAGCCCTTCGGGCAGGCGCAGATTGGCGTGGTTGAACAGGGAGGTCGCGTTCAGCAGGATCTCGAACAGCAGCACCGCCACCGCCGGCGCGCCCAGCGCCACCACCGCCGCCAGCTTGATGAGCATGGAGACGAGGATCTCCAGCGGGTGGAAGCGCAGCCCTGTGGTCACGTCCACATCCAGGTCCGCATGGTGCATCCGGTGCAGCCGCCACAGCAGCGGCACGGCGTGGAACAGCCGGTGCTGCAGGTAGATGACCAGGTCGAGCAGCAGGATGGCCAGCACCACCGCCGCCGGGCCGGCCAGGCCGAGCCAGGGCAGCAGCCCGGCGCCCTGCGCCTCCGCCGCCAGGGCCACGCCCACCGCCGCCGTGGGGAAGACGAGGCGCAGCACCAGCGTGTCCAGCAGCACGATGCCGAGGTTGGAGGGCCAGCGCCGCCAGCGCGGGTGCTGCGGCCGTCGCCGCGGGGACAGCGCCTCCGCCACCGCCATCAGCGCGAGGATTGCGGCGAAGGGCAGCAGGCGCAGCAGCGGCTCATGCGGCAGGATCGCGTTCATCGGTCGCCTCCGGCCCCGACCATAGCGGAAGGCGGCGCGTCGCGTCAGGCCGGGCGGCCGAGCCGGCGCAAGACCAGCAGGCCCAGCAGCGTCACCACCGCGACATGGCCGAAGGCCAAGCCCCAGGAGGACAGCGCCTCCGGCCCTGCCCAGTCCAGCGCCAGGCCGACGCCGAGCGGGCCGAGGAAGCCGCCGGCATAGCCGCACATGCTGTGCAGCCCCATGGTGGCGCCGCGCAGGCCGGGTTCCGCCGCCTGCACCGTGCCGGCCGTCAGCGCGGAACTGTCCAGGTAGATCGCGGCGTTCCAGGCCAGCACGCAAGCCACGGCGAAGGGCGCGGAGACCAGGGCGGAGAAGCCGGTGAGCAGCGACAGCAAGGCGGCCGCCCCCATCGCGGCGGCCACCACGCGGCCGCGGCCGAAGCGCTGCGCCGTCTCGTTGCCGAGGATGGAGACGGCAATGCCGGCCAGCCCGGCTGCGGTGAACAGCACCGGCGGCCCGGGCAGCCAATGGGGCGCGCCCTGCCGGGCGATGACCAGCGCCAGGAAGGTCACTGCCCAGGCGCGCAGCGCGGCCAGTTCCCAGGTGTGCACGGTGTAGCCGGCGATCCAGGCCATCGCCGCGCGGTTGCGCAGCACCGGCCGGAAATCCAGCAGCGCGCCCGGCGGCGGCGCGCCCGGCGGCCGGGCGGGCCGCGCATTCGGCAGCACCGCGGCGCCGATGCCGCAGGCCGCCAGCGCGGCCAGGCCGCCGAACAGG
Source organism: Falsiroseomonas selenitidurans (assembly GCF_012103215.1). Classification (GTDB taxonomy): domain Bacteria; phylum Pseudomonadota; class Alphaproteobacteria; order Acetobacterales; family Acetobacteraceae; genus Falsiroseomonas; species Falsiroseomonas selenitidurans. The sequence continues at coordinate 15,392 of NZ_JAAVNE010000047.1, read as the reverse complement.
AAGGCCGCCCGCGGCCCCGCCAGCGCATCCAGCGTGCCGGCGACGAGGAAGGACAGGGCCCCGGCGATGCCAACCCCCGCCGCGTGCCAGGACACGGCGCGCGACTGCGCCGCGCCTTCCAGTCGATCCGCCAGCGCCTTCAGCCCCGGCATGTAGCAGCCCGCCCAGCCGATCCCGGCCAGCGCCCGCAGCGCCAGGCCGGACCAGAACCCCTCCGCCAGGACGGCGAAGCCGAAATGCGAGGCGGCGGTCAGCGCCGTGCCCAGCAGGTAGATGCGCCGCGCCGGCAGCCGGTCCGTCAGCGCCACCAGCACCGGCACGGCGGCGACATAGGCGGCGAAGAAGGCGCCGATCAGCCAGCCGGCCTGGGTGGCCGAAAGCTGCCAGTCGGCCAGGTAGAAGGGCAGCAATGCCGGCAGGGTGAAGGCGGCGATCTGCGCCAGCACCTGCGCCACCACGATGGCGGCGACGAAGCGGGAAGCCTGCATGGCGGCCGGTGGCGAGAAGCGCCGGCGGCGCTACACCACCATCGCCATCTGCTGCGGGTCGAATGCCAGCCAGACTCGCTCGCCCACGTCATGCACCTGCAGCGGCGGCGCGGTGGCGCGCAGCCGCAGGTCGCTGCCATCGGCGGCCACCACATAATCCCAGGTTTCGCCCAGGAAGGTGCGCTGCGCCACCACGCCGCCGAGCACCGGGCCACCCCCGTCGGGCCGCGCACGATGCAGCCCGATACTCTGCGGCCGGACCGAGACCAGGATGTCCCCGCCCGCCGCCGCCTCCGCCCCCGGCACCTGGCCGGCCTGCATGGCGATGCCGCCGAAGCCGATCTCGCCGTTGCGCAGCTGCGCCTGCAGCAGGTTGGTACGGCCGATGAAGCCGGCGACGAAGCGGGTGCGCGGCCTCGTGTAGAGCATGTGCGGCGCATCCACCTGTTCGATCCGCCCGGCATTCATCACCGCGATGCGGTCCGAGGTGGCCATCGCCTCCGCCTGGTCGTGCGTCACATAGACGGTGGTGATGCGGAATTCGTCGTGCAGGCGGCGGATCTCGAAGCGCATCTCCTCCCGCAGATTGGCGTCGAGGTTGGACAGCGGCTCGTCCAGCAGCAGCACCGCGGGCTTCACCACGATGGCGCGGGCGAGGGCCACGCGCTGCTGCTGGCCGCCCGAAAGCTCCGCCGGGTAGCGCGCCGCCAGGTGGCCCATCTGCACCACCTCCAGGATCTCCGCCACGCGCCGGCGGATCTCCTCCGCCCCCAGCTTCCGCAGCTTCAGGCCGAAGCCGACATTCTCCGCCACCGTCATGTTCGGCCAGATGGCGTAGCTCTGAAAGATCATGGACATGCCGCGCTTTTCCGGCGGCAGCACCGCGCCGGGGGCGGAGATGGCCTGGCCGTCGAGCGAGATGGTGCCCTCGTTCGGGTCGACGAAGCCCGCGATCATGCGCAGCGTGGTGGTCTTGCCGCAGCCGGAGGGGCCGAGCAGGGAGACGAACTCGCCTTCCTGCAGCGTCAGGTCGATGCGGTCCACCACGCGGTTGGGGCCGTAGGCCTTGGTCAGGCCCTGGATCGAAAGACGCGACATCCTCAGTTTCTCCGCAGCATGAAGTCGCGGCCGACCAGCTTCATGCCGATGCCGACGAAGACCATGGTGACCACCAGCAGCAGCCCGCCGAAGGCGGCCAGCACCTCGAAATTGCCGGCCTCGCTGAGGTCATAGAGCAGCACGGACATGGTGCGCGTGCGCGGCCCGACCAGGAAGATCGCCGCCGACAATTCGCGGGAGGCGACGATGAACACGATCAGCCAGCCACCCAGCAGCGCCTTCTTCACCAGCGGCGCCGTGACCATGCGGATGGCATGCAGCCGCCCGCTGCCCAGGATGCGCGCCGCTTCCTCCATCTCCGGATGCACGGCGCGGATGGCGGAGGCGGAATTGGCATAGGCGATGGGCAGGAAGCGCGCCGCGAAGGCCAGGATGATGATCGTCGCCGTGCCGTACAGCGCGAAGGGCGGGGAGGCATAGGCGGCGTAGAAGCCGATCGCCATGACGATGCCGGGGATGACGAAGGGCGCCATGGCCAGGAAGCCCAGCGCATCGCCGAAGGGCATCAGCCGGCGCGCGACGATGTAGGCGATGAGCAGCGCCAGCACCACGGCGATGGTGGCGGCGGCGGCGGAAAACCAGATCGTGTTCCAGATCGAGGTCATCGCCATGTCGTGTTCGAAGATCAGCAGGCGGTAATTGGCCAGCGTCAGATTGTCCCACGCCAGGCCGCGGCCCCAGGCGCGGGCGAAGCTGGCCTGCAGCAGCACCATCAGCGGCGCGATGACCGACATCAGCCCCACCACGGCGCACCAGGCGAAGGCCACCCAGCGCCAGGGACCCAGCTTGATCGGCCGCCGCTCGCCGCCCTTGCCGGTCTGCGAGACGAAGCCCTTGCGCGCCAGCAACAGCTTCTGCACCACGATCATGCCGGCGGTGATCAGCAGCAGCGGCATGGCATAGGCGGCGGCCACCTCCACCCGAACCGGGTATTCGAAGAACTGCCAGAGCTGCGTGGTCACCACGTTGATGCGCGCCGGGATGCCGATAATGGCCGGCGTGCCGAACAGCGCGATGGCTTCGAGGAAGACGATGATGAAGCCGGCCATGATCGCCGGCCAGACCAGCGGCAGGGAGACCTTGCGCATCGCCGTCCAGGTGCCGGCACCGAGGATGTTGGCGGCGTCCTCCATCTCGGAGGAAACCAGGTCCAGCGCCGACTTCACGAAGATGAAGACCAGCGGGAAGGCGTTCAGCGCGATGACCAGCGCCAGGCCGGGGAAGCTGTAGACGTTGAACAGTGGCCCCTCCAGCCCTGTCATCGCCCGCCAGGCGATGTTGAGGAAGCCGCTGTTCGGCCCGGCGAGCAGGATCCAGCCGACCGCCGAAAGATAGGGTGGCAGGATGAACGCCCCCAGCACCACCGCCCAGGTCAGCCCCTTGAACGGCATGTCGGTGCGGGAGACCGCCCAGGCCATCGGCACCGCCATCACCACCGCCATGGTGGCCGACAGCAGGCCGAGCAGCAGGGAATTCACCAGCGCATCGACATAGCGCGACCGGCCATAGGCCGAGACGTAGTTCATCAGCGTGAAGGCGCCGGTGTTCCGCGTCTCGAAGCTGACCACCAGCAGCTTGCCCAGCGGGAAGGCCACCAGGAACAGCAGGATGGCGATCAGCAGCACCCAGAGCAGGCTGACAGGCTCCAGCCGCGCGAGGCGGCTGGCGAGGCGGCCGCGCGCCGGCGCGGCCGGATGGGGCAGGGCGGGGGCTTCGCTCATCCGATCAGACGCCGAAGATGTCGCGCCAGAGTTCCTTGACCTCGGTCATCTCGGTCTCCACCTGGCGCGGCGTCGGCGTGATGGTCTTGATCTCGTCCAGCGGACGGGACCCCACCGGCGGCGGCACCTCCGGCCGCAGCGATTCGGCGCGGAACTCGCGCACCGTGCGCGAATAGGCCGCGCCGCAGACGAACTCCATGAACAGCTTCGCCGCATTCGGGTGCGGCGCATTGGCGATGCCGGCGCTTGGCGCCGGCACCAGCAGCGTGCCGTCGGTGGGGTAGAGCAGCTGCAGCGGATTGCCGCGGGAGATGCTGAACAGCGTGGCGGCGGAGGGGATGCCGACGCCGACGATCCGCTCCCCGGCATTCAGCGTGGTCACCGGGTCGCCGGCGGAGCGGCCGATCTGCGGCTTGTTGCGCTCGAATTCCCGGAAGAAGCGCTCGCCATACATGGACTTCATCATGATGGCCCAATTGCCGATGGCGCCGCTGAAGCCGGGATGGCCGATGGCCATCTTGTCCTTCCATTTCGCGTCGGTCAGTTCCCGCCAGCTCTTCGGCGCATCGGCTTCGCTCAGCTGGTCGGTGCGGCGCGCCAGCAGGTACAGCGCCAGGTAGGAGATCTGGAAGTGGCCGTCGGCATCGGCGGCGTCGCGCGCCGCCTTCACCATGCCGGCGGCGTTCTGCGGCCTGTAGGCCAGCAGCCGCCCCTCGCCCTTCAGGAAGGTGAAGTGGCTGTAGTCGGTGGAGCTGAACACGTCGCACTGCGCCACGCGCGCCCGCGCATCCTGCGACAGCCGCTGGAACGCGACCTGGGAGGTGGTGCGCACCACGTTGCAGCGCACGCCCGGGTAGCGTTCCGTGAAGGCACGGCCGACAGCCTCGGAAGGCTGCGCCTGGAGCTGACCCGTGTACCAGGTCATCTCCCCTTCCTTCTGCGCCGCCTCGTACAGCTGGCGTTCATGCGCCGGCATGTCCTGCGCCGCAGCGCGGCGCGCGGGCAGGATCGCTGCCGCGGCCAGGGCGGTGGTGCCGGTGAGAAGGCCGCGCTTGGTGATAGCGGTCATGATGTCGCTCCCTGTTTGATGTCGTGCGGCGTCGTCAGACGCCGAAGGTGTCGCGCCAGGCTTCCCGCACCTCGGGCACGCCCTTCTCCTGTTCCTCCAGGCTGGGGGCCAGCAGGGTCACGTCGGCCAGCGGGCGTCCGCCCTCGGGCGGCGCCACGTCCGGGCGCAGCGGCTCGTTGAAGGTCTTGCGCACCGTCTCCGAAAGCCCCTTGCCGGCCTGGAATTCCATGAACAGCCTGGCCGCGTTCGGGTGTGGCGCATTGGCGATGATCGCGGAGGGCGCGATCGTCGCCAGCACGCCCTCGGTCGGGTAGATCAGCTTCAGCGGGTTGCCGCGGGAGATCGCCAGCTGCGTGGTGCCCACCGGCACGCAGAGGCCGACCGAGCGTTCGCCCGCATTCAGCGTCGTCACTGGGTCCTGGCTGGAACGGCCGATCTGCGGGTTGTTGCGCTCCAGCCGGGTGAAGTAGTCCCAGCCATACATCTTGCGCATCTGCACGGCCCAGACGCCGATGGCGCCGCTGAAGCCCGGGTGGCCGACCGCCAGCTTGTTCTTCCACTTCCCATCCAGCGCATCCGTCCAGCTCTTCGGCGCCTCCGCCTCCGGCACCAGCCGCGTGTTGTGCGTCATCAGGAACAGGCCGAGGAAGCTGGTGTGGAAGAAGTTCTCGGCGTCCGCGTTGCGGATCGCCGGCAGCATGCCGTCGGCATTCTGCGGCCGGTACTGCATCAGCCTTCCCTGCCGCTTCAGCTGCACGAAGTGGCCGGAATTGGTGGAGCTGAACACGTCGCACTGCGCGACATTGGCGCGCGCATCCTGCGACAGCCGCTGGAACGCAACCTGGGACGTGCTGCGCACGACATTGCAGCGCACGCCCGGGTAGCGTTCATTGAAGGCACGGCCGATGGCCTCGCTGGTTTCCGCGTTGTACTGGCCGGAATACCAGGTGATCTCGCCCTCGCGCTGCGCTGCCTCATACAGCTGGCGCTCATGCGCCGGCAGGCCCTGCGCCGCGGCGCGGAACGCCGCGCCGCCGCCCAGCATGATGCCGGTTCCGAGGGTCAGGATCTGGCGCTTGGTGAAGCTGCTCATTGTTGTCTCCTCCCGTCTCGTTGTTCAGGCACGTTCATGGGCACCCGCCGGGCACCCCTTGGGCGCCGGATCAGCGCCCGGTGAAGGTCGGCTTGCGCTTGGCCATGAAGGCGGTGCGCCCCTCGGCGTAGTCGGCGCTGTCGAAGCAGGCGCGGTACAGCGCCTCGAACCGCGCCTGGTCGATCGTCGCCGGCTCCCCGGCGATCTGGTCGATCCCCTCCTTCGAGGCGCGGATGGACAGCGGCGCGTTCTGCGCGATGGTCGCTGCCATCTCCCGCACCACCGTCTCCAGCTGGTCCGCCGGCACCACGCGGTTCACCAGCCCCCAGCGCAGCGCTTCCTCCGCATCCAGGAAGCGGCCGGTGAACATGATCTCCTTCGCCATCGCCGGCCCGACCAGCGAGACCAGCCGGCGCAGGCTGTGCCAGGCATAGGCGACGCCGAGCCTGGCGGCGGGGATGCCGAAGCGGCCGTCATCGGCGCTGATGCGGATATCCGCCACCATCGCGGTGGCGCAGCCGCCGCCGATGCAGAAGCCGTTGACCATGGCGATCAGCGGCTTGCCCAGGGATTCCAGCTTCTGCCGTGCGGCGGCGGAAATCGCGGAGTACCGCGCTTCCGCCTCCGCGCTGTCGCGCAGCGTGTCGAACTGGCTGATGTCGGCGCCGGAGGCGAAGGCCTTGCCACCGGCACCATGCATGACGACGACGCGCACCGCCGGATCCTCGGCGAAGCGTTCCGCCGCGGCGGCCACCGCCTCCCACATCTCCTGCGAGATGGCGTTGCGCTTCTCCGGCTGGTTGAAGGTGAGCCAGCCGATGCCGTCCTCGATGCGCGCGAGGATCTTGGGCGTGCTCAGGCGGATCTGCATGCCGTCCATCCGGGCCTCCTATCGGATCGCGCGCGCGGCGCGCAGGCGGTCGATCTCGTCCGGCGAAAGGCCCAGCTCGCCCAGCACGGCATCGGCATGCTGGTTGGCATCCGGCGTCGGCGAGCGGATGTCCCAGCCGATATCGGCCATGTTGATCGGGGTGCGCACCAGCTTCTGGTCGCCCAGCCTGGGGTGGGCCACCGGCTTCGCCATCTGCAGGTGCTGCACCTGCGGGTCGGCGAAGGTCTGGTCGATGGTGTTGATGGCGCCGCAGGGAATGCCCGCCGTGTCCAGCACCTCGATCCAGTGCAGGCTCGGCATGGTGGCGGTGACCTCGGAGATGGCCGCGTTGATCGCGGCGCGGTCGTCGGACCGACCATCGCGCGAATCCCAGCCCGGCCGCGCCTTCCAGTCCGGCTTGCCCAGCGCGTCGCAGAAGCGATCCCACATGCGCGGGGAAGACGCCGCCAGCGCGATCGGCCGGTCCTTCGTCGGGTAGACGCCGGTCGGGATGGAGGTCGGGTGGTCGTTGCCCGCCTGGCCCGCCACCTGCCCCGCCAGCAGCCAGCGGCTGGCCTGGAAGTCCAGCATGAAGACCATGGATTCCAGCAGGCTGGTGTGCACCCAGCGGCCGCGCCCGGTCTTCGTGCGGTCGAACAGCGCCATCATCACCGCCAGCGCCAGCAGGTTGCCGGCGGTGAGGTCCGCGATCGGGATGCCGACGCGTACCAGGCCCGCGCCGGGGACGCCGGTGATGCTCATCAACCCGCCCATCGCCTGCGCGATCTGGTCGACGCCGGCGCGGTGGCCGTAGGGCCCGTCCTGCCCGAAGCCGGAGATGGAGCCGTAGACGACGCGCGGATTGACCGCGGCGACGCTGGCATAGTCCACGCCGAGGCGGAATTTGACCGCCGCACGCATGTTCTCGATCACCACATCGGCGCCTTCGGCCATGCGCATGAACAGCGCGAGGCCCTCGGGCGTCTTCAGGTCGATCTGCAGGGCGCGCTTGTTGCGGTGCAGGTTCTGATAGTCGAAACCGTCCTGGTCGCCGGCGATCTCGCCGCCCTCGGAGGCGGGCGGGGCGATGCGGATCACCTCCGCCCCCCAATCCGCCAGGTGGCGCACGCAGGTGGGGCCGGCACGGGCGACCGTCAGGTCGAGCACGCGGAGGCCGGACAGGGGCAGGCCGGCGGTGCCGGACGCGCCGCTCATGCGCGCGCCGATCCTGGCCGATGCGTGCGGCACCGCAGCGCGGTGGTCACCATCGTCATCCTCCCGAAGGTTCTTTTTGCTGTCTTCAGCTTGTCAGCCCCGGGCGGAACTGTAAACAGTCTAAAGAATGGCCGACGCTCCTGCGCCGCAGAGGCTGGAACCGGCCGCTTCTTCGCGCGGGAAGCGGCACGGGAAGCCTGTACCCAAGCGCCGCCCGCGCCTGCCGCAGCCGCTCGGCCTCGATGTGGCGCAGCGGCTGGAGGCCCTGATCCTCGATGGCACGCTCGGCGCTGGCGAAAGGTTGAACGAGGTGGCGCTGGCGCGCAGCCTGGGCGTCAGCCGCGGCCCGGTGCGCGAGGCGGCGCGGGCGCTGGAGAAGACCGGCCTCGTCACCGTCATCATGAATCGCGGTGCCTTCGTGCGCAGCCTGCGCCTGGAGGAGGCGATGGAGATCTACGAGATCAACGGCGCGTTGTTCGGCCTGGCCGCGGCCAATGCCGCCGAGCGCGCGACGCCGGCCGAGGCGCAGGCCTTGCGCAGCCTGGTGGCGGCCATGCAGGCGGCGATCGCTCGTGGCGATCGCGAAGGGTTCTTCCGCGGCAACAGCGCCTTCCATGCCTGCATCCTTGCCTGCGCCCGCAACCGGGAGGCGGAGGCGCTGTATGGCCAGTTGACGCGCAAGCTGCTGCTGCTGCGCCGCCGGTCCTTCGAGCAACCGGCGCATATGGCGGAGGCGAATGCGGAACACGCCGCGCTGCTGGAAGCGATTGCCGCCGGCGACGCCGCCCTGGCGCGCGGCCTGGCGGAGGCGCATGCGCGCCTCGGCCGCGTGCGCTTCCTCGACTCCATCGGGCATGCGGCGATGCCGCCGCAGCCCGCAACCCGCGGCGCCAAGGCGCACAGGAAGGAGGAAACCCCATGACCCTGCTGGAGCGGATCGGCGTCGATGTCGGGCGGCGGCTGAAGCTGGAGGATGCCATCGCCTGGGCCGGCGCCCATGGCGTGCGGCACATCGACATCCAGCTCGACACCGGCGCCAATGCGGTGACCCGTTTCGACGCCGCCAGGGCGCGCGGCGTGCGCGCGCTGCTGGAGAAGCACCAGGTGCATCTCGGCCTGCACACGCTTTCCGCCGTCAACGTCGCGGAATATTCGCCCTTCCTGTCGGAAGCCGTCGATTCCTACATGAGGGCCTATATCGAGGCGATGCCGCTTCTCGGCGCGGAATCCATCGTCGTCCATGCCGGCTACCACTTCACCGCGGATGTGGCGATGCGCATGCAGGCGGGGCTCGACCGCCTGCGCCGCATGGTGGACCACGCGGAGAAGCACAAGGCGCTGCTGCTGCTGGAGAATCTGAACAAGGAGCCGGCCGATGCGGAGGTGCACTACCTGGCGCATACGGTGGCGGAGTGGAAATACTACTACGACGCCATCGACAGCCCGGCCTTCGCCCTGAGCTTCACCGCCAACCACGCGCACCTGCTGCCCGAGGGCGTGGCGGGATTCCTGGCGGAGATCCCGATGCATCGCGTGGTGGAGGTGCGGCTGGCGGATTGCTGGCGCAACGGCCATGAGCAGCACCTGGTCCCGGGTGAGGGCGATTTCGACTTCGGCGACATGTTCCGCCGCATCGAGGCGATGGGATTCAAGGGCCACTACATGAACGCCTTCGGCACGCTGGAACAGATGGAACAGGCCCGGCACGGCCAGGTGGCGGCGGCGCGTGCCGCCGGCGTCGCGGCATGACCCGCATCCGCGGCCTGCGCGCCTCGGTGGAGCGGCTGGTGCCGCCCAGCGCCGCCGCCAACTATGCCGGCACGGAAACCCCCACCTTCGTGCTCTGCCGGGTGGAGACGGAGGATGGCCTGGTCGGCACCGGCGTCACCGGTCGCTTCCTGGCCGATGAGGTGGCAGCGCTGCTGCCGCGCATGGCGGAGGCGCTGCGCGGCCAGGATGCGCGGCGCACGGAAGCCATCACCCGCAGCCTGACCGCGCGCTTCAACCCGCGCGGTGCGACCGGCGCCTTCACCGCGGCGCTGTCGGCGCTCGACATGGCGCTGTGGGACCTGCGGGCGCGGGCGCTGGGGGAGCCGCTGTGGCGGCTGCTGGGCGGCGCGCGGGATGCCGTGCCCTGCTACGCGACCGTCGGGCTGCCCGGCTATGCCGAGGCGGAGCTGGTGGATGTGTGCCGCAAGGCGGTGGCGCAAGGCTTCGTCGGCGTGAAGATGCTGGTCGCCGCCGGCGGGCGCGGCGTGGCGGAGGATGCGGCACGGGTGCGCGCGGTGCGCGATGCGCTCGGCCCGAAGCCGCTGCTGATGCTGGACGCGAATTGCGGCCTGGATGTCGCCACCGCCCGCCGCCTGGCGCGGATGGTGGAGGATTGCGACATCGCCTGGTTCGAGGAACCGGTGCTGGGCAACGATCTGGAGGCGCTGGCGACCCTGCGCCGCGCCACCCGCATTCCGCTCGCCGCCGGGCAGATGGTGCAGTCCCTGGCCTGGTTCCGGGAGGCGCTGACCCGCGGCGCGGTGGACTGGATCCAGCCCAACGCCGCCTTCTGCGGCGGCATCACCGCCGCGCTGCGCATCCTGTCCCTGGCCGAGGCGCATGGCACGCCGGTGGCCCATGCCGGCGGCTGGGACATCGCCAATGCGGCGCTGATGGCCGGCCACGCCCAGGGCGGGCTGCTGGAGATGCATGGCGCGCAGCTGGCGCTGCGCCAGCGCCTGGCGGAAGACCTGCTGCCGGAAGCCGGGGTGATGCGGCTGCCGGAGCGCCCCGGCATCGGCTTCGCCTTCCGGGAGGATCCCGCCCCGGCCCGTGCTTGACGGGCAGCAGGCCGCCCGCCAAATATGTCAGGACATTTGGGGCAATCGGGATGGGCGGCGCGGCGAAGCGGGATGCGGGGTGGGTGCTCCGCGGGTCCGACGGCAGGCGCTGCCCGTCCGGGGCGGCCGCATGAAGCCGGCGCGCTTCGCCTACCACGATCCCGATCATCTGGCGGAGGCCCTGGCGCTGCTAGCGCGGCTGGAGAATGCGCGGGTGCTCGCGGGCGGCCAGTCGCTGATGCCGATGCTCGCCATGCGCGTCGCCATGCCGGACCACCTCATCGACCTCAACCGCATCCCGGGGCTGGACGGCATCGTCGTGGCGGAGGGCAGCCTGCGGATCGGCGCCATGGCGCGGCAGCGCCGCATCGAGGACAGCCCGGCAATCCGCGCCGCCTGCCCGCTGATGACGGAGGCGCTGGGCCTTGTCGGCCATATCCAGACCCGCAACCGCGGCACCATCGGCGGGTCGCTGTGCCACCTGGACCCCTCGGCGGAACTGGTCACCGTGGCGGCGGCGCTGGATGCCACCATCGAGGTCGCCAGCGCCACCGGCACCCGCGATATCGGCATCGCCGACTTCCCGCTGGGCCTGATGACGCCTTCGCTGGCGGCGGAGGAGATGGTCGTCGGCCTCCGCATCCCGCTCTGGCCCGCCGGGCATGGCGCCTGCTTCACCGAATTCGCTCGTCGCCATGGCGACTACGCCATCGTCTCCGCCGCCGCGCTGCTGCTGCCGGATGCACAGGGCCGCATCGCACGGGTCTCCCTCACGCTCGGCGGCGTGTCCGCCGGGCCGCTGCGCCTGGCGGCGGCGGAGGCGATGCTGCTTGGCGAGGCGCCCTCGCCGGCGCTGTTCCGCGCCGCGGCGTCCTGCTGCGCGGGCATCGACGCGATGGAGGACCCGCAGGCCCCCGCATGGTACCGCCGCCGCCTGGCCACGGTGCTGGTGCGGCGCGCGCTGGAACAGGCCTGGGCCCGCACGGAAGGCGTCGCGGCATGAGCGAATCGCGCCACATCGCGCTGCACGTCAACGGCGAGCGGCGGGAGGCGGAGACGCCGGTGCGCCAGCACCTGGCGGATTTCCTGCGCGGCACGCTGGGCCTCACCGGCACGCATCTGGGCTGCGAGCACGGTGTCTGCGGCGCCTGCACCGTGCTGGTGGATGGCCGCGCCGTGCGTGCCTGCCTGATGCTGGCGGTGCAGGCGGCGGGCCGGGCCGTGACGACGATCGAGGGGCTGGCCGCGGCGGACGGCACGCTGCATCCGCTGCAGCAGGCCTTCTGCGACCATCACGGCCTGCAATGCGGCTTCTGCACGCCCGGCATCCTGGCGACGCTGGTGGAGTATCTGGCCGAGAACCCGGACCCCGGCGCGGAGGACCTGCGCATCGCCCTGTCCGGCAACATCTGCCGCTGCACCGGCTATGACAGCATCGTCGCCGCCGCGCTCGCCGCCGCCCGCGCCCTGCGCGGAGAAGCCGCGTGACCGCCGGGCGCCTCGTGGGCCGCGACGTCGCGCGGGTGGAGGATGCCGCGCTGATCCGCGGCCGCGGCCGCTTCGTGGACGACATCGCGCCGCCCGGCGCGCTGCACGCCGCCTTCCTGCGCTCCCCCCACGCGCATGCGCGCATCCTGCGCGTCGATACCGCGGCGGCGCGGGCGCTGCCCGGTGTGCAGGCCGTGCTGCTGGCGGATGACCTGCGGCCGCATCTGACCGACATGCGCCTGGTCGTCGCGCTGCCCAGCCCGTCCTATCGCCTGGAACTGCATCGCCCGATCCTGGCGGCGGCGGAGGTGGCGCATGTGGGGGAGGCGCTGGCCGTCGTCATCGCCGACAGCCGCGCGCTGGCGGAGGATGCGCTGGCGCTGATCGAGGTGGATTACGACCCGCTGCCGGCCATCGCCGATTGCGACGCGGCGCTGCTGCCGGATGCGCCGCTGGCGCACAGCGGGGCCGACTCCAACCTCGTGGCGCAGATGACCGTCGCCTATGGCGATGTGGATGCCGCCTTCGCCGCCGCGCCGCACCGCTTCGCGGAGACGCTGCACATCCATCGCGGCGGCAGCCATTCCATGGAATGCCGCGGCGTGGTCGCGCTGCACGATGCGACCGAGGACCGCCTGACGGTCTGGAGCTCCACCCAGACCCCGCACGCCGCGAAGCGCCTGCTCTGCGACCTGCTGGACATGGACGAATCGCGGCTGCGCGTGGTGACGCCGGATGTCGGCGGCGGCTTCGGCCCCAAGCTGGTCTTCTACCCGGAGGAGGTGGTGGTGCCGCTGGCGGCACGGCTGCTGGGGCGCCCGGTGAAGTGGATCGAGGACCGCGCCGAGCATTTCGTCGCGACAACGCAGGAACGCGACCAGAGCTGGCGGGTGGAGATCGCCACCGATGCAGCCGGCCGCATCCTCGGCCTGCGCGGGGATCTGGTGCATGACCATGGCGCCTGGACCGCGCGCGGCGTGAACGTGCCGCAGGGCGCCGTCGCCGCCATGCCGCTGGCCTACATGGTGCCCGCCTTCCGGATGACGATCCGCGCGGCGGTGACGAACAAGGTCCCGGTCACGCCGGTGCGCGGCGCCGGCCAGCCGCAGGGCGTCTTCGCCATGGAGCGGCTGCTGGACCGCGCCGCGCAGGGGCTGGGGCTGGACCGTGCGGAGATCCGCCGCCGCAACCTGGTGCCGGCCGACCGCATGCCCTACGCGACGCCGCTGAAGACGCGCGGCGGCATCGCCGTCACGCTCGACAGCGGCGACTACCCGCGCTGCCAGCAGATGGCGCTGGACGCCATCGACTGGGCCGGCTTCCCGGCACGCCAGCAGGCGGCGCGCCTGGCCGGGCGGCACCTCGGCATCGGCCTGGCCAATTATGTGGAGGGCACCGGGCGCGGCCCCTTCGAGCAGGTCTCGGTGCGTGTCGAACCCTCCGGGCGCATTGTCGTCGCCTCCGGCGCCGCCGCCATGGGGCAGAGCACCGCCACCATGCTGGCGCAGATCGTGGCCGAGCAGCTGGGCGCGGATGTGGCGGATATCCGCGTCATCACCGGGGATACCGCGGCCACGCCGCTGGGCATCGGCGGGTCCAACAGCCGCCAGGCGGTGCTGGCCGGCAGCTCCGCCCATGTGGCGGCGCTGAAGGTGCGGGAGAAGGCGCTGGCCATTGCCGGCACGATGCTGGAAGTGGCGACGGAGGACCTGGAGATCGAGGCCGGGGCGGTGCGCGTGAAGGGCGCGCCGGGCCTTTGCGTCACGCTGGCGGCCATCGCCCGCGCCGCCGCCGGCCAGCCCGGCTTCATGCTGCCGGGCGGCCGCGGCCCGGGCCTGGCGGCGACCGAGGAAGTGGTGATCGACGCCATGACCTATGCCAACGGCACCGCCGCGGTGGAGGTGGCGGTGGATGTGGAGACCGGCGGCGTCACCATCCTGCGCCTGGTCTTCGCGCATGATTGCGGGCGGGCGCTGCATCCGCGCATCGTCGACGGCCAGCTGATGGGTGGCATCGCGCATGGCATCGGCAACGCGCTGTATGAGCACATGCGCTTCGATGAGCAGGCGCAGCCCATCTCCACCACCCTGGCCGACTACCTGCTGGTGACGGCGACGGAGATGCCGCCGGTCGAGATCCTGCACCTGCACAGCCCGACGCCGCTGAACCCGCTGGGCATCAAGGGCGTCGGCGAGGCCGGCGTGATCCCCATTCCCGCCGCGGTGGCCGCGGCGGTGGAGGATGCGCTGGCACCCTTCGGCGCCCGTATCCGCCGCGTGCCGCTTTCGCCGGTGGATGTGGTGGCGCTGGTCGACCCCGCGGCAGCGGGGCCGCGCTGATCCCGGCCGGGGCCTGATGCCCAGCGCACGAAGGTCCGACCTGCGGCCCGAAGCGCCGAGCGCGCGCCGCAGCCCGCTCGGCGTTTGATGGGCACGAAGGCGAAGCCTTCCTGCGCCGGGTAGAGGCGGTGATCGGCCACCCCCACCAGGATCCGGCATCACCCCTCGGCGGCGAGCGTCAGCACCAGGTCCGGCTGCAGGCCGGTTGCCGCCTGCGGCGTGGCAAGGCCCAGCGCCTCGCTCAGCACACATTCCGCCACCAGCCAGCGCAGCCACCAGCCGAGCTGCGCCGGATGGTCGCTGCCGCCCAGGCCGGGTCCGGCGAGCACCACCACCCGCCAGGGCAGCGGCGCCGACGCGGTCGACCAGGCTTCGAGGCCGGGCATCGCCTCCAGCCGCCGGGGCGCCGGCTGGTCGGCAAAGAGGTCGGGCGACAGGGCCGGCTCCGTCTCCGCCACGGTGATGCCGAAGAAGCGATCCGCCGCCTCCTGCTGTTCGGCCTGCGGCGCGGCCGCGATGCCGCGGCGGGGCAGGGCGCCGAGATCGGCACGCGCCAGCAGCCCGGCGGCCCGCGCCAGACCCGCCGCGGCGTCCGGCCGGCGGGTGCGCAGCACGGCCAGCAGGGTGCCCGCCAGGGCGAGCCCACCCTCCACCGTCAGGCTGCGTCCATCCAGCCGCCACAGCGCCGCGGCGTTGGGGTGGCGCGCGAAGGCGTGGCGCAGCGGCACCCAGTCCCGTGCCAGGAGCGGCTCGGCGAGCGCTGCCGCCTCCGCCGCCGCCAGGGTCGGTTGCGGTGCCCCGCCCAGGACGGAGGCGCGGCCGGGCAGCACCAGATGGAAGCAGCCGATCCGCGACGCCTCCGCCTGGCGGGCCAAGGCCAGCATGGCCGCCAGCGCCGGTACCCGCTGGGCGGCGGGGTGTGGCGCCCCACGCGGCGCCGGGCTGGGCGCGGCAGGGTCCGGTGCGGCCGCCTGGGGCAGGGCAGGCGGTGCGGCGGGTGCGGGCGCCGGTGGCGGAAATGATGTCGAAGGCGCGCGCCGCCGACTGGGCCGCGAAGAGCCGCGCCGGCTGGCTGCCCGGGCGCCGCCCGGCGGCGCCGCCCTCCTGCACCACCCATGTCTCGGCCTGGGATGCGGCGGGGAATTGCGTGTCGCTGAC
>NZ_JAAVNE010000046.1 GCF_012103215.1 Falsiroseomonas selenitidurans | reverse complement strand
CCCCCCCTCAGAACGCACTAAGCCCGCCTGACGCAATGCCAGGCGGGCTTAGTGGTCGTCCTGATCTGCCCGAGGCTACCGCCGCACAAGAGCCCGGAACCGCGCCATCGGAAACGCCGGCCCCGGGTCCAGCTTGCGGCCGGGCGAGAGCTCGTCGTGCCCCACCACCTCCCGCACCGCCGGATAGGCCCGCAGGATCGCGCGGACCAGCGCCTCCGCCGCCCGCAGCTGCGCCTCCGGATAGGCCTCCCACGCCATCACCTGGCCGCCCACCTGGTGCCGCGCCACAACCACCATCTCCGGCGGCAGGGTGCGGCCGAGGCCCTGGCGGGTCCAGCCGGCGCCCGCCCGCCGGTCCAACCAGCCGAGGTTGGCCAGTTCGATCCCGATCGAATGGGCGTTGAGCCCGTTGTAGCCGCGCCAGGTGGAATCGCCGGCGTGGAATGCCATCCGGTTGCACGCCACCGTCTGGATGACGGTGCCATCACGGTCGATGAAGAAATGCGCCGAAAGGCCGCGGTCGGCGATCGCGCGGATCGAACTGCGGGCGGTGCCGCCGGCGGTGTAGTGCATCACCACGAACAGCGGCAGGATCTCCGCCCCGACATGGGGCGACGGATCGAACAGCGCGCCGCGCAGGCGGTGCGCCTCGATGGCCGCCGGGGGCGCGGAGGCCCCGGGCGGCGGCGCCGGCGCGGCCGGGGCATCGCCCACAGCCAGCACCGGGATGGGCGCCACCGGCATGGCCGGGGCGGGGGCGCTGGCGGGGCTGGCGGCGGTGCTGGCGGCCGGCGCTGCGGCCTCCCGCCGCTTGCCCCACAAGGCGGAGAGGAGGGCGAGGATGGTCATTGCGGCGCCCCCGCCCGCTGGTAGCTGGCCGGCATCGAAAGGGTGACGCTGCGCGGCGGCAGGCGGGACAGGAGCCTGGCCGCCTCACCCGCCACCATCTCTGCCGCCGCACCGGGCGGCACGCCCAGCTGCCGCAGCGTTCCAGGCAGCCGCTGCCGCAGGTAGCTGACGCCCACTTCCGCCGCGGCCCCCAACGCCGCGGCGCCGAGCTCCTGCACACGCGGATCCGCCAGCACCAGGCCGGCGGCCCGGCCTAGCCCCGATTCCAGCCGAAGGCGGGCTGCGCGGTCGCGCAGCCAGGCCCAGGCGTAGCCCGCCAGCGCCGTCAGCGCGGCACAGGCCAACGCCAGCGCCGCCTCTCTCAAGGCATCCATGGTCGGTGTCTCCATTTCGGTGATGCCGCCTTGCCCGGGCGGCGCGGGGTCGGGCCGCCGGCGGCGCCGGAGGCGACCGGCTCAGGCCGGGTCCATGGACAGCGCGCTGCGCTGTCTTGATTCCAGCGCGCGCCGCAGCATCTGCGTCTCATCACGCAGTCCCTGCAGCACGGCGCGCATCTCGCCGATCTGCGCCGCGATCAGCGAGGATGCGCCGCGCGCGGCAGATGTCTCGGTCTCCAGGCTCGACAGCCGGCGGTCGTCGCCGCGCTGCTGTTCCGCCATGGTGAGGGTCGCGCTGGCATAGCTGTCCAATTTCTGCCCGAGCTGCGCCACCTGCTGCTGCAGCGCGCCGATCGCCGCCTGGTCCTGGCGGCGCGCCTGGCTCATCTCGCCCCACTGCACCAGCCAGGCCGTGCCACCGAGGGCCAGGGTCAGCGCCATCGGCAAGAACAACTTCGCCCAGTCCGGCAGGCCCCGCGTTGCCTCCACCGCCGTCATCGCCCCATCGGCCCCGAATGGGATTCGGTGGACACCCCCAGCGCACCGCGCGCAAGATCGTTTCGCGTCTCGTATCTCCGCATTGTGAACTCCCATGATGCGGTGGTGCGGCGTCGCCGCGGGAAACCGTGGCGCGCCCCGCCGCCGGTAGGACGGCGGCGGGGCGGCGCAAGGCAGTCTCAGGCCGACCAGGCCGCGTAATTGGTCGCCCAATCCAGCGCCATGATCTCCGCCAGGGTGCGCCCGGACCCGCTCAGATCCTGCATCCAGGCGGCGTAGAATTCGTGCCGCGCCGCGCTGCCGAAGGTGGGCGGGATATGGCCGATGAACGGGTAATCGTCAGCCGCGCCCTCTGTCCAAGCGGAGAACGCCGCCGCGCTCGATTCCCCCACCAGATCCTCGTCGTAGTAGGTCCGGACGATCTGTTCCTCGTCGTCAAGGATTTCGATCTCCGCCACCAGCCGATGAAGCTCGGTGTCGGGCGTCACCCCGGTGAAGGCCTGCGAGGCGCCATTCATCACCGCGGTCAGCCCGACGATGCTGCTGCTGCTGATGCTGCACCCGAATCGCCAGATGCTCTGCGCCGGGGATGCCTGAACGTGGCCCGCCAGGACCAGCGGGTTCGCCGGCGCGGTCAGCGTCGTGAGCCGGAACCAGTAGCCGATGGCCAGGTGGCGCGTGGTATCCGGGATCTTCCAGTTGTCGCCAAGCTGGATGCGGTTCTGGACGCTGACCAGCCCCAGCTTTGTGCCATCGAAGGTGATGGTGGAATTCTTGAAAACATGAGGGTCAACACCCTCTACCAGATCCGGCAATTCCGTGTCGGTCGGCACCGGATTGGCGGCGCTGAACACGCCGGGGGCGGAGGGCACGATCATCCCGCGCGTGCGAGCATCGATGATCGGGTCCGCGTACAACTTCTCGGTCGAACTGGCCAGCGTCAGGCCCAGATACTGCGTCAGCAGTGCGGTCATTACAGCCACCCCCTTGCCTGGATTGCATCGGCCACAAACTGCGCCACCACGGCGTAGCCGGCCGGTTCCGTCAGGTGCAGCGAATCCACCCGCAGAGAGGCCGGCACCACGCCCAGCGCCGCATCGATCACGTCCTGCGGCTCTTCCGGGTCGGCGGCCGCCAGCAGCGTCGGCATCGGATCAACCACGTTGTCCGGATAGGCTGCCAGCAGCGCGGCCAGGTGGCGCTGCCGCTGCTTGTAGCCGATGGACCCGATCGGTTCGTCGGCGCTGTTGATGTAGGGCAGGATCAGGAACCGCTTACCGTAGGTGGACAGGAAGGCGACGAAGGCGGCCACCTCATCCAGATAGCGGCGCAGCTCGCCCGGGTTGTTGTGCCCCGCCCACAGTACGCAGATTTCTTCGTCCCAGCCGGTGCGATCCGGCACGAACGGCGTGCCCGGCGGGCAGGCCGTGGCGCTGCCGCTGCCCGTGCGCTCGAAACTGATCCCGCTGCCCGAGGCACGCAGGTAACCCGGAACCCCCGCCAGCGTGCCCGCCAGGTTGGTCGGGTTGCTGCTGTAGGCGGTGATCGCAGTGTCGCCACTGGCGGCTATTTCATTGCCGGAGACGGTGATGCGCGCCGGCACATAACCAAGCCGCGCCGCGACCCGCGTGGATGTGTCGCCGTTGACGCCCCGGTTCGTCACTTGGACGCCCAGGATATCTTCCAGCGTCTCCGGGTAGCCCCGAAATGTCATAGAGTCCCCAAGGCAGGTGATGCGGCCGTAGGGCCGCAAAGCCCGCTCGCGCGGTGCGGACAACGGCGACCAGAAATGCCCCAGTGGCGGCCCGCTGGCGCGATCGCTTGTCCAGCCCACCGCATCCGGCCCCAGCAAAACGGGCGCCGTGTTGTTGCTGCCGGCAGCGGATAGTTGGGTGATCACGCCCGTGGTCCGATGCTCCGAGTAGACCTGCGAATCGCCCTCTCCGTCCAGCGCGGCATAGACCACGTAGTCGGCGGCGGTCTGCACGGCCTCCGCTGCATCCGCCGAGGCAGGCGCGTAGAGCGGCACGGCGGACAGGATGCGCCGGTTCGCATCCACCTCCACCCGGGCATAGGCGGCCAGGCTGCGCGCGTAGGGCTGCGGCGTCAGCGCCACGCGGGTGACGCCGGCCGGCAGAACCTCCTGCGTCAGCGTCGCGCGGTCCAGGGTGACGGCCGCCCGGTAGCGCATGCCGGTTGGCGACAACTGCCAGATGATGTTGCGCGCGGCATCCAGCCCATAAACCCCATCGCCGCGCTGGATCACCTGCTGCACCGCGCCGATGGCCGGCGTGACCTGCGCTTCCACCGGCGACAGGCGCGTGTCGATGCCGGCCACCGTCGCCGTGCTGATCTGCACCCAGGCGGCGCTACGGCGGGCATACAGGCCGTTCAGGCTGGCGGTGCTGTCGCTGGTCACCTCGACGGACTGGCCATCGGTGTAGTCGGCCAACGCCGCGTCCGCATCCGCCTTGGTGGCGAAGCTGCCGGCCAGCGCGGCGGCGGACAGGGCGTTCTGCGCGGCGGTGCTGGCGGTCGCGGCGAAGGGCTCGGCGGTGGCGGTGGCGACCGTCTCGGCGACGGCCGTTGCCGCCGACTCCGAGGCCGCCACCGCCTGATCCTCCAGCACCCCATACTCGATGCTGCGCACGCCGGCCGCCTGGGTCAGCAGCAGCTTGTCGGCGCGGTCGATCGTCGTCGCGGCTGGGCGCGTGCTGGCCCGGCCAACCTTGATCAGCGTGGTCACACTCAGCCCTCCATCACCGTGCCATCATCCAGCAGGATGAATTCCCCCTCGTCGGTCACCAGCACCGCCGCATCATCGGGGTCCTGCGCGAAGGCGCCGGCCGCCACCGTGAACTGGCGCTCGTCGTACCGGACACCGCTCGCCATCAGCCGGGCCAGCCACACGCCGGCCAGCGCCGGCTCCACCGTCGCGGCGTAGACGCCTGTTGAGACCAGGGCCGTCTCCACCTCCAACTCCACCGCCGCATCCGTCGGTGGCCGCAGCCGCACCACCACGCCCTCGGCCGCGGCCAGCGCATTCGTGGCGGGGTCGCGGAACTCGCCGTAGATCGTGACGCTGCTGCCGAGGAAGATCGTCGGGTCGCGTGCCTCCACGCGCCCGGCAAATCGCAGGCGCCCGATCGGCGCCACGGTTGCTGACATCTGCAGTGTCTCCGGTGGAATCATGCGGCGAGGAGCGCCGCGGCCTCGGCCGCGCTGGGCCAGACAGGGTAGAAATCGGCCGTCAGCCCGCCGCCCATCGGCAGCGCGCCGGCCGCATCGGCATGGCCCAGCAGCGCGGCGGACAGCCCGGCCGGCCGCGCCGCGACGGCCGAGACGATGCCGCCGCCGGACACGCCCAGCCGCACCCCGCCGACCGACCACGCCAACAGCACGCGCGCCGCCGTTCCCGCCGCCAGCGCCGCCGGCGCGGCCAGCGTGGCGAGCGTGACGCCGGCGGAGACCACCAGGGCCTCCACCACGCCGCCGCCCGGCGCCACGCGCACCACGATGCGGTTGTCGTCGGTGCCGTCGTGCAACTGCACCAGGCCGAGGGCGGAGGCGCCGGCCAGCGCGTCCAGCGAGACGGTCAGCACCAGGCAGCCGCGCAGCGGCATGGCCGCCGGCGCCCAGGCCGGCACATCCACCCCGCGCGTGCTGGCCTGGGGCGATCCGGCCGGCGGCAGGATGGGCGCGCCGATATCGCCAGCCAGCTCCACCTGCGGCGCCCACACGCGCACCGTTCGGCCGGTGCCCGTGTGGCTGGGCAGCCGCGCCGCCGTGCCGCTGGTGATGAAGGTCAGGCGCGTGGTGCCGGCGGAGCTGCTGGCCGCCGTCACCGCCAGGGCAATCAGCCACCAGCCATCGCCCAGGTCGGTGATGCTGGCGGTGCAGTTGTCGGCCCGCGTCACGGCGCCGCCCAGCAGGTCGAAATTCGCGAAATGCGCGGTGCCGAAGCCTCCGCCGCCGGAGATCTGCACGTACTGCGCGCCCGCGCCGGCCTGCACGACAAACCCTTGCGCGTGCACAGCACCCGAGACCACCGTGATGCCGCCGGAACTCAGGCTGTGGCTGTTCGTCGTGGTATTCTCGACGATGTCCACCGCCGTCCCTGCGCCGCCATCCGGCCCGGTGACGGGGGTGGCGCTGGCCAGCTGCGTCAGCGTCCAGCCGGTGCCGCCCGGCGTGCGGGCATTGGCCACCAGGTTGGTCCGCGGGCCCTGCACGCGCAGGCGCCCGGCACTGTCGAACCGTGCGGCATCCTGCCCCACCAAGCCCCAGCCGCCGGCGGCCAGGCGGGACGCCACCTGCGCGCCGGTGGGCGAATGGGCCCGCGACACCGCCACCGCATCACCCAGCGCGTAGGCCGCAACCAGCGGCACGGCGGCCGGCAGCGCCGCGCTGACGCCGGCCGAGGCCACCGTGACGTCCAGCAGCGGCACCACGGCCCGGGGCGGCCCACCGGCCACCAGCACCGGCCGCAGCAGCACGCCGCCGGACACCGCCCAGGGCGGCAGCGTGCCCCAGGGGTAGGTCCCGGGCGGCGCGTAGCCCAGCATCACAGACGCTCCACCAGGTTGAGTTGCAGGGACCGGCGCAGCGCCGCGGAATGGGCAAAGCCGGTGGCGCTGCGCGGCCGTGTCAGCCGCCCCCAGACGGACCGGCGATTGAGTTCCGCCTGCGTGTCGGCGGTGTTGGGCACCAGCAGGGCATCGGTGCCGGCGAAGATGTCGTCCCGCAGCGCCAGGTATTCCGCCTGCGTCAGGTAGGTCAGCGCGCCAGCGATGAATCGCGGGTCGCCAAGCGGCGCCGGCACATCGTGGCGGGTGCCCGTGAAGGCATTTTCCAGCGCCTGGCCAAAGGGGACGCGCCCCTCCGTCAGGCCCTGGATACCCACGTCCAGCGTCAGAAGCGGCCCCGCCACCAGAAGGCCGATATCCCGCACGCTGCCGGTGGCGCAGGTGATGTCGATTCGCAGGTAGCGACACGCCGCGCTGGGCGAAACCGGCCGCACCACCTGGCCCTGGCCGGCGTCGCTGGCGGTCGCCGTCAGGGTCACATCCAGCGCATCGCCGGCGGCGCCGGTGGCATCCGCCGTGCTGCCGCGCAGCCGCACCGTGTCGTCGGCCTGCAGCGTCGTGCTGCCCAACAGCACCACCCCCACCTCCACCGCCGCGCCTGCATCGGCCAGGATCGCGAAGGCGCCGGAATCGGCCAGGAAGCGGGCGCGCAGGCGGGGCTGCGCATCCTGCAGGTTTGCCACGGGCATGGATGACACGCCCGCCCCCACCGGCACCGTCAGCGCCGCCGCGGCAAGGGCGTTCGTGGTCAGGATGCCAACGGCCACGTCATGCCCCTCCGCCAAAAATGACCAGTTCCTGCCGCCGCCCGGCTGCTGCCTCGCTCCAGCCCAGCACCACCCCGAACAGGCCGGATTGCAGGCCGGCCCCGGGAAAGGTCACCCGGCCCAGCGTGCCGGCGTCGATCTGGCCGAGGTATCGGTCGGTCGTCACGCGCCGCAGGCTGCGGCCGGCCAGCAGCGCGCCGCCGATCACCTCCGCCCGCGCCTGCGCATCCGCCGCGGCGTGGTACAGGCCAGGCAGGCGCAGCACGCGGCGGCGGGCCACGCGGGCCTCCACCACGGCGGAGCCCCACCGCGCCACGGGGGCGGCGGCATCGGCCAGGCGCTGGCGCTCCGCCTCCTCCACCACCCCGGCGATGCTGGAGACGGGCGCCCAGTTGCGCCCCCATTCCACCAGCACCTCCGCCGGAGTGGGCGAAAGGTCCGCCGGCAGCGGCACCGGCACCGGCTCCGCCAGGATCATCGGCGCCGAGAGGTCGAACTGCACCGTGCTCGCCGTGGTGAACGGGTCCACCAGCCGCAGCCGCCCATCGCGCCCGCCCGCCAGCAGCGCGCGGGAGCCGGCCAGGATCTCGTTGCAGGCCGCCAGCGCGGTCGGGTCGCCGCCGTTGGAATACCAGCCCACCACGCCCGGCAGGTCCGCATCCGCGAATTGCCAGGAGGCCGCATCGCGCGCCGCCTCGCCGAGTTGCGGCCCCATGCCGGAGATCAGCCGCCACAGGATGCCCGCCGTGCTGTCCGGATAGACGCCGCCGAACGCATCGCCGCGCGCGCCGCACGTCACCTCCCCATCCGGGGAGGCGCCGAGCTGGAACACGCCCAGGGTGGGGTGGTCCCGCGCCTCGCCCACGCCAGGGGTAGTGCCGACCAAGTCCTGTGCCACGCCGCGGATGCGGACGGCATCCACGCCGGCCGCGGCGCGCCAGTGGTACTGGTAGGTCGGCAGCGCCCCGTCGCCGAGATCCACATTGCCCAGCGCGATCGGCGCCAGGCTCCACACCTGGCCCAGCAGCACCGGACGCGGGCGGTCCGCCAGCGTCTCGGGCCCCTCCAGCCCGCCGGTGCCGGCGTAGCGGCTGGCCTGCAGCGGCGTGTCCAGCGCCAGCGTGGCGTCGTCCAACTCCAGCGTTGCGCGGCGATCCGTGCCGCGGCGCACGGCCCGCACGGTGCCGGTGAAGAAGGGCTGCGCATCGCGCAGCGGCGTGCCGAGGTCGCTCGCCCGCGGGTCCAGCACCGGCACCACGCGCAGCTGCGCGGCGCGGCCGGCGGCGAGGCCCAGATCCTCGAGCGGCCCAGCCAAGCCGCCATCCGGGTCCCACAACTCCACCGTGCCCACGGTGGCGGAGACGGACAGGCCGCCGGACAGCGCGGCGGTGCCATCCACGGCCACGGTGACATCGCCCAGGATGCCGGCCCGCCAGGTGGTGGAGGCCGGGGTATCCACCGGGTCCGAATGCCAGTCCGTCGTGGCGTAGCGCAGGGTCGAGAGCCCCTGATCCGCGACGGCGGAATCCGGCAGCACGCCCCAGGGCACGCTGCCCCAGGGGGCGAAGCCGAAGGCCATCAGCGGCGGACAAGGCGCAAGCTGGCGGAGCCCGACACGAATGTGCCCGTGCTCAGCCGCAGCCGGATATGGGACGCCGCCGCATCCGCGATGCGACCGCCGGCGAAGGTGCCGTGCAGCAGCGGCGCGCTGGCCGGGTCCGCATAGATCGAACTGCCGGCCCACAACCGGAACCGCTTGGAAGGCGACCCCGTGTCGAACCGGCAGCTGCCATAAGCGCCGCCGATCGAATCCGCCGTGTCGGTCAGCAGGATGGCGGAGCCCGTGGTGGCGTTGGTGTTGGTGGTGGAGGCGCCGGTGACGAAGTTGTAGCTGGTCGAGTAATCACTGCCGCCGGAATCGAAGGTGGACCCGCCATCAGTGGACACGCGCAGGCTCAACTGCGCGTCGGCCGAGAAATTCAGCCGGCTGAAGGCCAGTTCATATTCCGCATCCGTCACCGGCAGCGCGAAGTCGATTTCGGCTGGCGTGCCGCTGACGCTCTGCGTCTGCACCAGCGCCATGCCGGAGGCCAGGCCCACGGCATACCAGGCGGTGCCGTCCGAACAGATCTCCACGCTTTCGCCCGGCATCAGGGCCAGCGTGGTGGCGCCGTTGATCGTCTCCGACCCGTTGGGGTCCAGCAGCAGCGCGGCACCGCCGGTGCCGGCATTGTGCACGCGCGTCATCACGTTGCGCGGCACGGTGCTGGCCACCGGCAAGGACAGCGTGCGGCCGGTGCTGCCGGTCATCACCACCAGCCCGCCGTATTCCGTCGCGGCCAGGGAGGTGCTGGCGGAGAACGTCCACAGCTCCCGCGAGGCCGGCATGGCTTGCAGCCACACATCCTTCACGCCGGCGTCGAAATTCACCAGCGAACCCGGGCCCGAACTGCCCCACAGCACGGTGGTGCGGGTCAGCGTGCCCGGCGTGCCGTCGTCATAGGTGCCGATGCCGAATTCCCACTGCGTGGAGCCCGCCAGCCGGGCGGAGTAGTAGACCGGCTGCGCGCCGGTGACCGCCGCCTCGAACTGGCGGAAGGTCGTGTCACCGGCGATCAGCGTAAGGGTGCCGGTGCCGGTCGTGGTGCTGCCTTGCTTCGTCGCGAAGAACCGCGGAATGGGCATCGTCGTCTATCCCTTCTTCGCTGCGATGGCCCGGACTTCCGCGGCCAGGCGGTCGAACCGCTGGGCGAGATCCGCCACCGCGTCACGGTTGCTGAACAGCGCGATTTCCAGCCGGTCCGTGCCGCGGGTCTGCGACTCGATCAGCGCGGCCATGCCGCTGTAGTCCCCCTCCGGCGCGAATTCGCGCAGCGTCCCGGTGACGCCGCCGACCACGCCGGCATAGGCGGTGCTGGTGCCCAGGTAGTCCCGCAGCACCGGCAGCGTGGCGGTGGCGACGCGGCTGTATTCTGCCACCCGCTCCGTCGTCGCGCCCTGCAGCAGCGCGGCGCGCGCGCTGGCCAGCGATTCCTGCGCC
The DNA here is from genome assembly GCF_012103215.1 of Falsiroseomonas selenitidurans. Lineage (GTDB taxonomy): Bacteria > Pseudomonadota > Alphaproteobacteria > Acetobacterales > Acetobacteraceae > Falsiroseomonas > Falsiroseomonas selenitidurans. The sequence continues at coordinate 32,134 of NZ_JAAVNE010000046.1, read as the reverse complement.
GCCAGCGCCCGCGCCGCCGGCGACAGCCCGCCCAGGTCCCCGAATGCAAGCTGTTCGTACAGGCCGCGGCTGGCATTTACCCGCGCCTGCGCCGCCTGCGCTTCCGCCGCCGCCGAGGCCTCCGCATAGCGGCGCTGGATGTCCAGCCGTTCCAGCGCCAGCACCTCCTCCCGCCGCGCGATCTGCGTCAGCACATCGCCGGCGGAGGTGCCGATGCGTTCCAGCTCCGCGCGCAGGGAAGCCACATCGGCCTCGCCCGACAGCTGCTGCGCCAGCAGGTCCGCATCCTGGTCCCGGCCGATGGCGCGGAAGTAGCGCACCGTGGTGGATTCGGTCGCGCTCCGGAAGGCGCGGCGCTGCTGGTCTACCAGCTGGTCCACCTGGCGCTGCTGCGCCGCCACCAGCCTGTCGGTTTCAAGCGACAATTCTCGCGCGCGCTGGATGGCAGGGTCGGTGGCGGCCTGGATGCTCGCCATGGCCGCGGCAAATTCCGACAACGGCTCCGCCGCCGCGCTGATCTGGGCGTAGAGGCCGGTGACGAAGTTGGAGATCCCCAGCGCTTCCTCCAGCCCCGCATCGGGGCGGGCGGAGAGCGCGCGGGCGATGGTCGCATTGCCGGAGGTGAAGCCGAAGGAGCCGAGGGCATCCGCAAAGGATGCGGACTGGTCCGCGGAGTTCACGCCCGTGATGGCCCGGCGGTTGTCCTGCACCGTCAGCTGCGCGGCGGCCAGCGCGGCATTGGCCTGGGCCACCGCCTGCTGCGCCTGCGCCAGCACCTCCGCCCCACCATTGCCGTTGCCCGTGGTGCGCAGGGCATCCGTGCCGAACCGCCCGCCGGAGGCTTCCAGGTTGAAGCCGAAGGCGTTGGTCTTCGGGCCCGGGCCGATCAGCCCACCGCCACCGCCGCCCAGCGCGCCGCCGATCAGGCCGCCCAGCGCCGTGCCGACGCCCGGGAAGACGAAGGTGCCGAGCGCCGCGCCGCCGGCGGCACCACCGGCGCTGCCGATCTGCGCATTCTGCTGCCGCGCCGCGCTATCCCCGGCGGTGAAGCCGCCGATGATGCTGCCCAGCGCATAGCCGCCGCCGATGCCGCCGGCGACGGCGCCCAGCGTCGGCGCGCCGCTGGCCGCGAAGCCATTGTAGACCGGCCCGGCGACGTTGCCGCCCCAGAGCGGCGTATTCGCCAGCCCGGCGAAGCCGCCCATGTCGGTGAGGCCGAGCGCGCCGGCGACCTGGTTGGCCGCGCTGGTGTAGCCCAACAGCTGCGACAGGGTGCCGCCCGTCTGCTGGTCCCCGGCCAGCCCAAGGTAGCTGACCGCGCCGGAAACGGCCGGCCGAATCGCGGCCTCCACCACGATGCGAAACGGCGCGGTCGCCAGCGTCTGCTGGAAGCCGCGCAGCATGGCATCCAGGCGGAACCCGCCTTCCTGCGCCGCATCGGCCAGGCCATCGGCCAGGTAGCCGGTGATCCGGTCCGTCGTCCGCTCCGCCTGGCGCGCCCGCTGTTCGTCGGCGCGTTCCTGGGCGCGGGCGATCTGCGCCTGCGCGCGGGCCTCCGCGTCGATCGCCGTCTGCGCCGTGCGACGGGCCAGATCCTCGGCCCGCTCATACTCGCGCTGGTCACGCTCCGCCTCGCGGGCCGCACGCTCCGCATCCCGCGCGGCGGAGCCGCCACCGCTACTCCCACCAAGCCCAGGCGGATCGGGCGGGCCGGCCGACTCACCGTAGATCGGCCCCTGAAGAACGGACCGCGTGTTCCGGAACTCATTCTCGGCCTCGCCGAGGCGTCGAATCTCGTCCTCCAACCGGATGCGCTGCTCGCGCAGCTGATTGACGGCGTCCCGCGCTTCTGCCGCGCGCTGCGTCGCACGATTCGCCTCGGGCAAGCTGCTTGCGCCAAGCAGGGCGCGGTTCCGGAGGAGCGGGTTCGAAGATTCGGACGCAGCCTGAAGCGTGAGGCTGGTTGCCCGAGCCTCCGCGTCGGCCGCGGCACGCTCCGCTTGCAGAAGACGCGCGTCGAGCTCCGGCAGCCTCGAAATCAGCGAGCCGCGCGTTTCGATTGTCCTGCCGAATGACAATTCCAGTTCTGCAAGCTGGGTCTTCCTGATTGCCTCAGCGGCGGCATTGGCCTGCCGCGTGGTCTGCTCAAGCGTCGGGTTCAGACGCAGCAGCGTGGCGTTCCACTGCGTCATGGCGTCGTCAGCGGAAAGCGCTGCGTCGCCGGCCTGGGTGATCCCTACGCCGACCGACTGAAGCACGAGGGGAAGCCCCGCAAGAGCGGCCATCCCCAAGACACGCGCATTCAGAAGGTTCAGCACGCCCTCGAACCGGCCGGCCGCCAGGCTGGCCGTGCTGAACAGGTCGGCCAGGTTGCCCGCCGCGCTGGCCACCGGGGCCAGCGCCCCGGCCACGCCGCTGGCGCCCAGCAGTTCCAGCGCGCCGCGCAGCTCGCCCACGCGGGTTGCCGCGCGCTGCGCATTGCCCTCCATGCCGCCCAGCGCCGTCGTCAGGCCGGCCACGCCGCGCGTCTGCGCCTGGGACGCCGCCAGCGCCCTTTCCTGTTCGGCCCGCAGTTCCGCCGCACGCTTCGCCGCGCGATCCGTGGCGTCCTGCGCCGAGGTCAGCGCGCTGGCCAGCTGGGGGCTGGCCTGGATCAGCCGGTTGATGGCGCGGTCCGCCTGTTCCGTCTGCTGCGCCAGCCCGCCCAGGTCGCGGACGAATTCCTGCATCCCCTCGGCGGAGATCCGGAAGGAGTAGAATCGGGCCCCGCCCGCGCTGCCGCTCACCGGCCCAGCCCCATGGCGCGCGCGGCACGGTCCGCCAGGCTGGGCAGCAGGGCCTGCCAGTTCTGCATCACCGCCTCCGGTTTATAGCGGGCCGGCAGGCGAACCGCCGGCACCAGGAAGAACATGACGATCATCTTCGGGCCGCGGCCCTGCCTGCGCCGGCCCGGCGTGGCGCGCCGCACCTTGCCGCTGCGCCCCACCGTCTGCTGGCGCAGTACCAGCATGCCCCAGGCGCGGCCCGTGCTGCCGCGCGGGCGGGGCACCAGGTCCAGCTTCTCCCCGAAGTGCCGCTGCACTTCGTCCGGCGTCATCGGCCGCCGGCCGCGCACCAGCGGCACATGGCGGGTCGGGATTGCCAGCGTGGTGCCGGGCTTCTTCGGTTCGATCAGGGCGCCACGGTGGCCGGTCAGGATCCGGTTGGCGGTGGCATCGCGCGGGAAGATCCAGCCGACCGGGGGCTTGTCGTCGCGCGGCGGGTAGAACTTTGCCGTCACCAGGGTCGGCGTGCGGTTGCCGCGGAACCGGCTGCCCAGCTGCTGGCGCAGCTCGTCCCGCGCGCCGATCGTGGCCCCTTCCACTGCAGCGGCCACCACCTGGCGCGCCGCGTCGCCGAACTGGCGCACATGCTGCGTCAAGGACTGGCCGGCCTGCGCCATGCCGATGCGCACCACCATGCCCCGCCTCCCCGCTACACCCCGCGCCGCGCGCGCTCCGCCTCATCCAGCCGGGCGCCCTCGGCGCTCAGGATCCCGAAGGCGGTGATCAGCCAGGCCGGCTGGTCATTGGCGCCACCAGCCTCCGGCAGCCAGCCGCGGCCCATGCCGCCGGTGCTGAGGCGCCACAGGCGCTCAACTCGCGCCCAACCAGGCGGCTGGACCAGCGCCGGGTTGCGCCACCAGCGCACCGGCACCACCGCCCCGCCCGGCCCCGGCATCTCCCCCACCAGCCACCAGCGGGCGCCCTCCTCCAGTGGCCGCAGGCTGCCGCCGAAGCGGGCCCGGTCGCGCGCGAGGTGGAGGGCGGTGATCAGTTTTTTGCCGCGTCCTGGCCGGGGTTCACCAGCCGCACCGCGACCGCCGCCAGCGCGGCCATATGGTGCGAGGGCAGGGCATCCAGCCCGGCATCCGCCATTTCGACGGCCTCGCCATCGATGGCCACCAGGCAGGCGCGCACCAGCACGCGCGCATCCGCATCCCGCGCCCGCAGCATCGCCGCCCGCGCATCGCGCACCTGGGGGCTGGCCGCTGCCAGGTGCAGCGCCAGCTCCCGCTTCCGGCCGGCCTGCATCTGCCGGCGATAGGCCGCGTGCAACTCCGCGCCGCGTTCCTCCTGCCAGGCGCGCCGGCCCTCCGTCTCCACCTCGGGCGGGCGGGACATGTGCAGCAGCGTCACCTCGTCCTGCGCCACCTCGTAATCCTCCAGCGCCGCGACCAGCTCGGGGTGGGTCTCCCGCAGCGCATCGGCCAGCAGGTACGTCAGCACGGCTTCCGTCGGCGCGAATTCGCCGGCGCGTTCCGCCTGCAGGGCGGAGAGGCGGCCGAGGGTCGGCGGCGCGAGGGTGTAGGCGGTGCCATCCAGCACCACCTCCCGCCGCTGGGCGGCGGAGAGCACGGGGGTTTCCATCTCGGGATCCTCTTGTCGGAGAGGGTGGGTGGCGGGCGGCCCCGACAGGCCGCCCGCCCGTCGCGCGCGCGAACTCGCCCCGGTGTCGGCCGGGACCTCTCAGCCGGCCCGGGTCAGTAGCAGGCCAGGAACATGGGGGCGTCGCCGAGCGAGGGCACGCCGGCCATGGCATCCACGCCCAGCCCGTCGCGCTCCGCATTGCCCAGCTCGGCCAGCATCATCTCCGGGCAGCTGATCATGAAGCGGTTGCCGGCCGTGCTGCCCCAGGCGGCGACCAGCGGCGTGTAGGTGCCGGCGCTGAACAGGCCCTGCCGCAGCGGGCTGTCCGTGGTGTTGCCGTGCGGGTCCAGCGTCCAGCGGCCGCCGGCGCCGGTGATCAGCGGCAGGCCGCGGCCGTTGATGGATTCGGGGTCGCTCGGCTCCACCGCCCGCACACCGCCATCAAAGCTCAGCGTTGCCATGCGGGCCAGCGCCCGGTTAAAGCGGCTGACGCCCTCCGCCCAGCGCGGCGGGTTGCGAGTGACCGGCACATAGGCCGTGGGCAGCGCCACCGCCTCGTTCCAGCCGGTGACCTGGCCGACCAGGGTGAAGACCAGGTCCGCCGGCTGGCCGCTGCGCAGGCCCAGGCGGAAGGTGCCGACGCAGCCCACCATCTTGTGCCGCAGCCCATCGCGGAACAGGTAGACCGTCGCCGTTTTCTCCACCGTCTCGTCGGAGGTCGGGCGGTACAGCACGTTGACCGGGATCTGCAGCGTCGTGTTGCTGTCCAGCACCGGGGAATAGGTGCGGCCCAAGGTGACGACGCGGCCCGCGGTGTAGTCCAACACCGCATCCGCCACGGCCGTGGAGGGATTGCCTGCCAGCAGGATCGGCATGCCGCGATAGGCCTGCGCCGTGGTGCCGAAGGGGCTGGCGGCGGTGGCCGTGGTGGCGGTGCCGGAGGCCGCGGCGGTCGGCGCGCCGACGGCGGAGGCGGTGACCGCCTCTTCCCAGCGGCAGAGCTGCAGCAGGCGGCCCCATTCCGGCGCGGTGCCGGCGGCGCCGGAGCCCACGATGGGAACCCGGATTTCCACGCTGCCGCGCAGACCGCCCGGGATCGGCGGCGGATCGTCATAGCTCGCGGTATAGACGTTGCGCGGGCTATCCTCGCGCGACTGGCGCTCGGTGAACGTCGCGGTGATGTAGTCCCCCGCCACGGGCGTGCCCGCGATGGCGTCCGTGCCGCGGGTGGTTTCGATCTTCACGGCGACGCAGGACCGCATCATCCGCTGGGTGATGGTGGTGGACATCGATCATACCCCCTCAGTCGGACTCGGTGCGGGCGGCCGCGCGGGCCGCGGCGCCAGAGGCTCCGCAGCGCCGGCCGGCGCCGGGCGCGCGGGCGGCGGCGCCCAGGGCTCGACGGTGCCGGGCGGCAGCGCGGCGATCTGCTCATCCGTCAGCGTCAGGGTGGTGCCCGCGCGCACGGTGGCGTCGCCGACCTCCGCCGGGCGCAGGAACTTCACGTTGGGCATGGCCCTCTCCGATCAGGGGGTGGTGAGGAACGGGTTGCCCTCGGCCACCCGCAGGTCGAATTCGAAGGTCACGACGAAGGCCGCCAGCGGCAGCGCGCTCTGTTCAATCGCCGCGCGCGTGGTGACGGAGGCGACCTCCTCCGGCCAGATCTCCGTGGCATTATCGGCCAGCAGCAGGGCGGTGGGCTGTGCGGCCTCGCCGCAGACCACGGCGCGCACCACCTGGGCCCGCAGATGCCCGACGGCATAGGCCAGCGCGGCCTCGTCGCCCTCCACCGCCAGGTAGCCGGCGACGGTCCACTGCATGCGGTACAGCGTCAGGCCGTAGGCGCCCGCGCCTTCGCCGCGCAGGATCGCCATCTCGCCATCGTGGCAGACCAGGCAGGGCGCCTCCTCGGCCGCCGTCTCGGATTCGCGGTTGCGGTCCACCGGCATGTCCGGCAGCCCGGCCTGCAGCCGCGCCGCCAGGGCGGCGAAGGCGGCTTCCGTCGCGGCGATCTCCGGCATGTCATCAGGCCTTCAGCAGCAGGAAGAAGCTTGCGCCGCGCGGGTCGGGGTCCGCCCGTTCCACCACGTAGTTCCCGCCGCCATAGGCCAGCAGGTCGCCGTGCTGCGGCGGGGAGGGCAGCGCGTCGGCGGCCATCGTCACCCGCGCCGCGATGCCGCGCGCGCCGGCGGCGCCAAGGCCGGGGATGGCCTCGCTGGGATTGGACGGCACCACCCGGATGGTGCGGGGCGGGCCGCCGGCGGCGGAGATCCAGGTGGCGTCCACGCCAACATTCGGGTCGGCCGTCAGGTCGCGCAGCATCTGCGCAATGGCATCGCTCACCGAAGGTCTCCCCAGGCATCGCCTTCGAATGTGGCGGTGCCGGAATGGCTCAGCTGCACCGCCGGATCGGCCCAGACATCGCCGCCCAGGTCACGCCAGCGGCGGCAGAAGGCGAAATCCTCCGACAGGTAATTGCCGGTCTCGTCGATCCAGCAATCGAACAGCGCATAGGTGTGCTCGCGCCAGGCGCCCGGCTCACCAGGCCCCGCCAGGTAGCGCAGCGGGCTGACCAGCGGGCCGCCCTTCTTGCGGCGGGTCAGCGTGGCGCGAATCATGCGGTTGATGACGTCCCGCCGGATGAGCAGGAAGCCGGTGCCGACGGCCGCGCAGGAGATGGCGCCGGTGGCCGGGTTCCGCTTCTCCTGGTCCGGCGCCAGCCGGTTCCAGCACCAGTCGCTGGCGGTCAGGGTCTTCCTCCGGTAGAGGCCGCCGATCAGCGGCACGTCATGCGCCAGCAGCCGGAACACGGCATCCGCCGTGAAGCCGACATCCGCGTCCACGAACAGCAGGTGCGAATAGCCGGGCTGTGCCAGGAACTCTGCGACGCAGCGATTGCGCGCCCGCTGCACCAGGCTTTCGTTCCGCACCGTGATGTAGCCGAACGGGATGCCGCGCTGATGGCACGCCATCTGCAGGTCCAGCATGCCATGCAGGGCGTTGTCCAACACCACGCCACCATAGGCCGGCATGCCGACCATCAGCCCGCCAAGGGACAGGTCCGCCGCGATCGGCGGCGCGGCCGCGCGCGCATTGGTCGGCTTGAAGCTCGGCTGGTTGGCGGCAGCGATGGCCTGCGCCATCGCATCGCGCACGGCGGCCGGATCCGTGTGGTCCTGGCCGATCTCCGCGCGCGGGTTCGCCGGCGGCGGCGTCGGCGTGCGCTTGGCCAGCTCGTCCGTCATGCGGATGGCCGCGGCCTCCACCGTCAGGCCGCCGTCGCACATCTCGTCGATCAGCGGCTCGGCCAGGCCGAGCGAGCGCGCCCGCCGGCGGATCTCGGCGACGCGCGCACGCTCCGCCTTGCGGATGTCATCGGGCTTCTCGGCCGCGTTCGCGTCCGGCTGCGTGGTCTCGTCGGCCATCTGGCCCTCCGGGATAGGGGCGCCGGGCGCCCGGTTGGACTGGGGTGGGGGATTCGGGCCGCCATCGACGGCGCGCGTGCCGGCCCCCGCATCGGCGGGCACCGGCACCAGGCTGATCTCGAAGGGTTCCCAGGCGCGCGCGATCCAGCGCGGCACCTGGCCCTGGGCTTCCACCTTCTCCCAGGTCTGGACGCGGTAGCCGATCGAGACGTGGCGCAGATGGCCCCCGGCCACCTTGGCCTCCGCCATCTGCCCTTCCTCGCCGCTGCGATCGAAGCGCAGCCGGGCGGTGCCCTGGCCGCGCTCCACCTTCACGCTGCCCGGCGCCACGCTGCCCACCAGGTTGCGGACGCTGGACCAATGGTCCAGCAGCAGCGGCGCGCCGGCCTGCAGGCGCGCCAGATCCGCGCCGGCCAGGTCCAGCTCCTCGTCGTAGTATTCGCCGCTCCACCAGTCGTAGCGGCGCACAGCGACGCCGGTGGACCACACCACGTCAACCTCGCCGGCCTCCGCGTCATAGGTCGCCGGCGCGAAAGCAAGGCGGACATCCTCCAGCAGCCGCGTCGCGGCGCCGTCTTCCTGCCGCGGCGCGCGCAGGATCCTGGCGCTCCCGGGCGGGGGCGCGTGGCCATCGGGCATGATGCTGTCCTCTCAGGTTTGCGGCTGCGCGCCTTCGACGGCGGCCGGATCGGTCGCCGCCGTCGCCGTGGTCGCCTTCGGCCGTTGCACTCGGCCGCGGCCAACCGGCATGCCGAGCTCAACCAGGCGCGGGTTCCACTGTTCGATCCGGGCCGCCTGTTCTTCCGGATCCATGCCGCGCGCGGCGACCGAATCCGGCCAGGTCGTCAGGCCCAGGTCCAGCTCCGCTTCCACCGCGGCGATATCCTTCGCCGGATCCACCCAGGGACGCTTCGGAAAGGCCCATTCGACGCCGGGCAGGATGCCGCCGGTGGTACGGCCAGCGGCGAAGCGGGCTTCCCCAAAGCGCCGCCAGGCGCTGCGCAGCAGCTGGTCATAGACCATGTGCCACTGCCACTGGTCGACCAGGTCCCAGAACAGCAGCTTGCCCTCGCGCAGGCTGCTGTAGTTCGCCTTGCTCAGATCGCCGGAGACCATGTGCACCGGCAGGCCGACGCCGGCCGCGATGGCAAAATTCCGCGTCTCCCAGAATGTGCGGAAGTTGTCGTCGGCCGGCGGCGTGATCTGCGTCATCTCGTCGCCCGGCGGCAGATCCAGGATCGCCGCCGGCGACAGCTTCAGCGTGTCCCGCCCCTTGGCATCCTTTCCCGCCTGGCCAAGCTGCGACCCCGCCATGCCAGCCCGCCTGCGGATGAGACCGAAGCTTGCCGCCATGCGCGCCTTCCACAGCGCCGCCTTCTCGTACTGCGCCTGGTCATCGAGGTCGACCGCCACCGGCGCCAGCCAGGGCACGCCGCGGCGCTGGCCGAGCCACAGCGGCTCATAAAGCAGGTCGACATGCTCCGCCGCGTAGAAGCGGCTTTGCACCGGCCTTCCATGCAGCGTGTCCAGCGGGTGGCGCTCATAGAGCCACCATCCCGCCGTCAGGCCCTCCGGCGTCACCTCGGCGCCGCCAATCACAGCATTGTCCGGGCTGCTGGGTTGGATCCGCGTAGCGTCGACATAGTCCGGCGGCAGCGCGCGCCAGGTGAGCGGAATGCGCCGCCCCTCCGACGCCGGACGGAAGTTCCACACGATCAGGCAGTCGCCGGCCTCGACCACCGTGCGCACCATGCGCGCCACCTCGGCGTCCCAGTTCGGCCCGCGCGGGCCCGCGGCATTGCCCTGGTCGCGGAACCATGCCCAGTCATCGGCCACGGCCTGGCGGGCGCGCTTGCCCTCGGCCGTCACCCCCGCGGTCACCTGGTAGCCGACGATCGCCGCCGGCAGGCGGCGATAGATGGCGGCGGCCCAGGCATTGTTCCGCCCCATGTCACGCGACCGGCGCAGCGTCAGATGCGCGCCGAGCTGCTGCGCTTGGTTTGGCGATACGCCGGTGGGCATCCAATCCTGCGTCAGGCGCCCCGCCTCGCCCGACTGGTAGCCGCGCAGCTGGTCCAGATGCAGGCGATGCACCGCACGCTCATGCGCCGCGGCAGGGTTCCACCATTCGATCAGCCGTTCCAGCACGGGCATCGGATCAGCACCGGTCCCAGACGCCGTAGCGCAGCGCGGGGCCTCCCGGCGGCGTCAGCAGCCCGGCATTCACCAGCTCCGCCTCCACCTGCGATATGGCCCGGCCGAGGGCATCCAGGCTTTCGTACTGCACCGTGGTGCCATCCGGCGTCGTCACGCGCAGCACGCCACGCGCATACTGCGCCTTCATGGCCGCCAGCTGCGCCACCGTGAATGTCGACATCGGGGTTCCTCACCAGGCGGAAGCGCCGCCCCAGCTTGGCGCAGGCCCCCACGCGGTCATGTTGGGCGGCGGGGCCTCGGGCTCCGCCGCGTTGCGTCCATCCCGCGCGGCCATCTCGGCCCGCGCGGCCTCCGCCTGCGCCACCAGGCCGGGCGTCATCAGCGCCATCAGGTCGCCCTGCGCGGCCTGCGGAGCGCCCTGGGTGCTGGCGATCAGCGCCGCCCAGTCGGCCTCCGTCATCGGCAGCGCCATGGCCCGTGCCAGCGCCCGCGTGTAGACGGCCAGATCGAAGGCCTCGTTGCGTGCGGCCAGGCGCTTCCATTTGCGGATGCCGCTGCGTGGGTCTTCCACAAAGCGTTCGGCCAGCAGCTCATCGACCCAGGCGCGGTCGACCATCTGGCCGTTCCAGCGCAGCGCGCCGACCGGCCAGCCTTCCCGCCCGGGCCCGATCTCCGTCAGCCGCAGGGCGGAGGCGATCTCCGACTTCAGGTCCCAGGTGCCGACCGGATAGATCGGGCATTTCGGCAGCAGCTTGGGATCGATATGCTCCTGCCCGGGGCCCCGGATGGGCCGCCAGACCTCCTTGCCCAGCGGCGGCAGGCGCCAGCCCTCGCGGCCGTCCAGCGCCATCACCTGGAAGGCCCGGCGGCCGGCCTGCAGCATCACATGCCGGTAGACGTGGCCGGACAGATAGCCCGAATCGACGCCCCAGGCTTGCGGCGCCACCTCGCGCCCCCAAGCATCGCGCCAGGTGCGGGTCAGCAGTGCTTCGTGCCGCAGCCACACCTCATCCTGCGTCGGGTCGCCCTGCAGCACGCCCGTGTCGATCAGCCACTGGCCAAAATGCCTGTCAAAACCCCACACCGCCCAGGCCAGGAAGTCGCCCTGCACGTCGGTGGCGCCGGTCAGGAACAGCACCCCCGGCGGGATGCGCCGCACCGGCCAGGTGTCACCGCGCGCCAGCAGGATCTCCGCCTTAGGCAGGTCGAAGGCTTCGTCGAAGGCCTCGCCCAGCCATTGCTGCGCGAAGACCTTCGCCTTCGACGGATCGGCCTCCACCTTCTCCGCCTCGGCCGCGAGGTCGGCCCAAGGCGTGAAGGGGCTGTACAGCGTGTTGATCCGGTAGCTGGCATTCAGCGGGATCATATCCGGGCGCTCGTGCACCCAGCGGCCTCGCCGCAGCATGTCCCGCTTCGCGGTCTCGGCGATCGCCTGGCCGCATTCGGCACAGTGGTACTCGGCCGCCGCCGGCTTTCCCGCGGGCCAGCGCAGGTTCGCGAAGACCAGCTCCTGCTCATGCTGGCAATGCGGGCAGGGCACATGGAAGGTGGCGCGGCTGCCTTCGTCGTAGCTCTTGGTGATCCGGCAGTGCCCCTTGATGCCGGGGGTGGAGATCAGGATCTCCTTGTGCCCGCGCCGGCGCCACTGGATCGTGCGCGCCAGGCCTTGTTCCAACGGGTCACCGCGACCGCCCACATCCTCCTCGAATTCGGACACTTCCTCGGCCAGCAGCGCGCGGACCGTGCGGCTTTGCAGGTCGCGGGAGGAGCCGGCGTTGCCAATTTCAACCTGCGCGCCGCGTGCGCCGCGCTTGAAGTATTTCGTGCTTTCCTCGCCGGTGCGGTCCGTCACCTCCGCCACCGCGCGCATCAGCGCCGGGCTGGCCTGGATCATCCGGTCCAGCTTGTCGCGGTTGTACATCCGCATGCTGGCTTCAGTCGGCAGCAGCACCAGCACATCGGCCGGCGTCTCGCTCAACACCTGGCCGCAGAAGTTCAGCCCCACCTGCGTCTTGCCGCACTGGGCGGAGCCCAGCAGCGTGACGCGCCGCGTCGGGTCGCGCAGGCTGCAGCGGTCCATCACCTCCGTCAGGTAGGGCGCGCGCTCATTGCGCCAGCGGCCCTGGGAACTGCCTTCGCTTACCACCCGCTCGGCCTCCGCCCAGGCGGAGACAGTGCGGCGCGGGTCGGGGCGGATGCCTTCGGCGAACAGTCGCGCCAGGAAGCGTGCGCTGTCGTCAGCCGGTGGCAGCGCCTCCATTCATTCCCCCTGCCGCCAGGCCGGACAGGCGGGCGGCGAATGCTTCGAACACGTCGTTGATCCCATCCTCCAGGGCGGAGGCCTGCACGGCGTCCAGCACCGTGTCGCGGGGCACAGCCAGCACGTTGTCGCGCAGCTCGCGCACCCAGGGGCCGAGCGTGGCGGCGATGGTCGCGCGCTCCACCAGCTCGCCACGCCGCGCCTGCAGTTCCAGCTCGGCGCGGTCGGCATCGGCGCGCGTCTTGCGGGCGCGCTGATGCGCGAAGGTGCCATCCGCCTCGGCCGCTGGTGGCACCGCGCTCGCCTTCGCCCGCGCCGGATCGGCCGCGGCCTCGATGTCCGCCAGCGCCAGGCGCGGGACGATCTTCCGATCGGCGGTCAGGGACGCCGCGGAGATCCTGCCCTCCGCCACCAACTTGGACACGTAGGGCCGCGACTTGCCGATCCGCAGCGCGAAGGCCGCGAAGGTCTCCGGGAGATCGTCACCGTCACCCGTCACGGCGGTCATGACCCGTAACCCAATTTCGTGACCCCTCAACTAGCGAATTCGGACGCCTTCGGTCACCGTATTTGCGCGGCGGCCAGAGGGACCCATGGGCCTGGGCGGGGCGGAGGGCTGGAAATGGAAGCGCCCGGCTCGGGTTTCCCCGGCCGGGCGCGCGACTCCATCATGCCGAACGGATACCGCCTCACCCCACGGCGCGTCAAGCGGCGCGTGCGGCGTCCACCCAGCCCGCGCGAACCGCGTATTCCAGCAGGCTGGCCTGGATCAGGCGCAGCGCGCGGACATCGCTGATGCGGTAGACCTGCCGGAGGTGCCACGGAGTCCAGCCGCGCAGGCAGACATCCAGCGTCACCTGCAGCAGCCGGAGGTCACCGCGCACCGGCTGCGCCTCTGCCCAGCCGGCCCAGCTGCGATAGCGCACGGCGCGGAGCCGGACCGATGGCGGCTCCATAGCGGCCGCACCGCCGCCGCCATCCACCCGGTCATGCAGCCGCCCGGCGCCGAGGGGCAGCACCCAGCCCGCCGCATAGGCTTCGATGTCCTCCGCCGCCCGCAGCTGTTCGTCGCGCAGCCGCCCGGCCTCGTGCAGATCGTGGATGACATGGCCGAGGCTGCGCTTCTCCGGCGCCCGCGGCCGCGCACCCGCATCGATGGCCCGACACATGGCCTGGGCCGCCACCGCATCCGGGGTCACATAGGCGCCGCCCGCCTGGATGACCCCCACCATGCTTCGCTTCGCCGCCATCCCGCCCTCCTGTAACCGCGTAACCAGCCCCGTAACCGCCTCTGTAACCTCTATCCCCTTGATAAGATTAGGTAGGTTACAAGTTACGGGGTCTGTGACCCTTCTCATGAGAAAACGCCCAATAGGGGCCGACCCACTCACCCACACGCGCGCGCGCGAAATGCCGTAACCTGTAACCAAGCGAGCCTTTTCAAAGCCTTGGCGGTTACAGACGCGGTTACGCGGGCGGTTACGCGGTTACGGGTCCACGGGATCGACCCCCACCAGGTCGGCGTCATCGATGCCCAGATGCACCAGCGGCACGAAGACGGCCCGGCTCTGCCCGCCATGGGCGAAGCTCACCGGCCCCCTGCTGAGCTGCGCGCCGGGGAGGTCGAGGAGGGGGCCGCGCCAGGCTTCATCGGGCCAGGGCGATCCGTGGAACACCGCCCGCATGGCGCTGTGCGCCTGGCCGATCAGCAGCCCCGCCGTGCGCGCCCCGGGGAAGGGCCACCCTTTCATGGAGCCATGCGGGTCGAACACCGCCCGCAGCCCCACCGACCCCAGGCGCCGGTCCCAGGCCCGTGCCTGATCCTGCGCCATGTCGCGCGCCTCCCCATGCAGGCGGTCGCTCATCAACGGCACCTGCGCCCGCAGGCTGGCGATGATGGCGCTCTGCACCGTCAGCTGGTCCGAGCTGCGGCGGAACACTGCGATGCGCGAGCCGAGCAGGTGCTGCAGCACCAGGAATCCGGTGTCCGTGAACTCCGCCGCGCTGCGCGTGGTGAGGAATTCCTCATAGGGCGCCATCACCTCCCGCGCCTTGTCCGGCGCCATCACCCCGTCCCGCGCCAGGGTCCACCAGCCGGCGACCAGCGCGCCGATCTGGTCCGCGGAGCGCGAGGTGCCCTCCATCCCCTGCGCCACCTGGCGCGCCACCTGCCAGTTCTCCCGCCACCGCCCATGGCCGCCCAGCGCGCGGGCCAGCAGCTTCGGGTGCAGGTCGCGGGCCAGCTGCATGGCCGCGTCCAGATCGGCGCGCTGCCGCGCCTCCGGCCGGCGCAGATGCAGCAGGGTGATGCGGCTGGCATCGGCATCCGTCATCGACGGCAGCGTGATGGCGGCGAGGAGGAAGGAGCCCGCCACGCGGAACACCTGCACCCCGCCATCCAGCGCGGTCTGCGCGGACTTGCTGCCTTCCCCGTCGGAGCTGCCGCGCATGATCTCGACGATCTGCTTCACGCCGCGGGCATCGGCCTCCCGCTCATCCAGCGGGATGAGTCCGGAGCGACCATCGAATTGCCGCTTCAGGCCGGCGGCGGTGATGTCCGTGGAGGGCTCCCCGGCACCGCAGGCGGCGGCGACCAGGCGCGCCAGCGTGGATTTGCCGGCATCCTTCACCCCGCGCAGGAACACGTGCGGCCGCCACGGAATCGCGGCCCCCAGCAGCCCGCAGCAGACCAGCCCGACCAGCACCTGGGGCCCGACTGGCGAGGCGAAGGCCCACATGCGGAAGGCCTCTTCCAGGTCCGCGACCTCCGCGCGCAGGGCGGGCTCGGCGGCCGGCGGCTCCCGCCGCTCCGGCGCGAAGACGTAGATGGCGCGGCCATCGCGGAAGCCGGGGCGCCGGGCTTCATCCCACCGCCCTTCGGGGCCCGGCAGCAGCACTTCCGTCCCCGCATGGAACAGCACGCCCTTGCCATGCGGCCAGACGCCATCCAGGCGCAGCTCCACCGCGCCGGCATGGCCGGCCGCGGAACAGGCGGACATCAGCGCGTCGCCCACCAGCTCCGCATCGTAATCGGTGGGCGAGGCCCGCTTGCCGCGTGGTGGCAGCGGCCAATGGCCGATCAGGAATTCAGTGGCGGACTGGCCGCCGAACAGCGACTTGATGACGGCGCGCTGGTACAGGTCCCGCGCCGAATGCACCACCTGCAGGCCGTTGGCATCCAGCAGCGCATAGGCCGTGGCGCCCTTGCGGGTGGTGACGCCGATCGGCACCACGGGGCCAAAATGCGCGCCATCCTCGGCGCCGCCGGCACCGGGCGGGCCGCCGCCGCCGCCACCGCCACCGGGGCGATCATCGTCGTCGGGGGGCGCGGGAGCCGGGCCGGTGACTTCGCGATCGAAGGGAATGTCATCCTCCGGCGGGCGCGGGGCAGTGGCGCCGCCGAAGGCGGGGCGGATGACGCGGGCGGTCATGTCAGGCGACCAGCTTCCGCACTTCGTCCACTACGATCAGCAGCATGGTCAGGACGCCGACGACCATCACCACGACGATGAACCCGTCGAGCTGGCGCGAAGCCCGCAGCAAGACGGCCAGCGCGCCGATAGCGCCCAACATCGACACAGCCAGAATAATCTGCATCACGCCGCCCTCCCCCGCATCATCAGCACGTCCGCGTAATCCTCCGCCGGCGGCACCGGGACGCGGATGGTGGCGGCGAGGCCGGCTTCCACCATCCGGCCCTGCAGTACGCGCGCCGAATGCAGCCCCTGGCCCTCCGGCCGCCACGGCTTGCGCCGCGGCTTGTCGCGATCCGCCAGCACCAGCAGATCCGTGCAGGCCTCCGGCGGCTCGAACCCTTCGATGCCGCCGGCGGAGATCGCGCTCCACACCGGCCGGCCGAACAGCGCGGCGCCGGCCAGGCTGGTCTCGATGCCCTCCGCCACGCCCATCGCCGGGGCATCCGGGCCCAGCCGGATGGCGGCGCCGCGCGGCAGCGGCCCGAAGACCCGCTTCGCGCTATCCACGCCGCCCAGCTTCCCGAAGCCGCCGCCGGGCGCCGGCGCCAGATAGGTGCGGTGCACGGCGCACAGCGCACCATCCGCCGCCTGCACCTTCGCCAGCATCACGGGATGGATCGCCCGCCCGGTCTCCCGGTGCTCGAGATCCGTCTCCCGCAGCACGGCGGCGGCGCCGCTGGGCAGCGGCCACAGGCGGCGCCCGGCCAGATAGAGTTGCGCGGGCTGGCCGAGGCGGATCGGCCGCGCCGCGCGCCACAACTCCGCCGCGCGCCGGATATCCGCGCTGCGATCGACGGGCGGCGGCGGGGGCGGCGGCGGCGGCAGCGCCTCGCGCCGTTCCCCGGGCGCCAGGTCCAGCTTCATGCCGGCTTCCTCGGCGCAGCGCGCCACCGCTTCCCGGAAGTCGCAGCCTTCGGTCTGCATCACGAACGCAAAGACATCGCCATGCGCGCCGCAGCCGTAGCAATGGAAGGTGAAGCGGTCCGCGCGGACCTCGAAACTCGGCGTCCGCTCGCCATGGAAGGGGCAGAGGCCGGAATAGCGCAGCCCGCGGCGCTTCAGCTGCACCCGCCGTCCGACCACCGCTTCCAGCGGCAGCCGCGCGCGGATCTCCGCCAGGACGGATTCGGGCAGGCGGCCGGTCAACCCTGCCCCTCCGCCCTGCCATGCAGGCCGATGGACCGCACCAGCCCGATCTGCACCCCGGCCAGAACCGCCTTGCGCGCCTTCGGCGCCGTGGCGCGGGCGATCAGGAAGCCGAGGGCGCAGATCAGCACCGCCAGCGCCGGCAGCAGGTTGGTGCCGGCAGCGCGCAGCACGGCATCCAGCCGTTCCGCGGAGACGGCGGGCAGACGCAGCGCCTCGGCCGGTTCGCGCGGCGATGGCGTCATGCGCCCAGCATCTCCCGCAGCCGCGCCGCGCAGCCCGCGGCATCACCGGCGCGCAGCAGCGCCCGCGCCGGCTGCAGCGCGGCTTCCTGCCGGAAGGACAGGATATGATCCGCCAGATCGGCCAGGCCGACATCCAGAAGGTTCAGCGCATACTGCGCATCGCCGCGGGCGGGCTCGGTCAGCACCGGCGCGGACATCACGCCGCCCGCCCCTGGCGCCAGGTGCTCCTCCGCCCCGATCATCGGACGCACCTCCACCCAAAAAGGCGGCCCGGCGAGGCACGAAGCCCCGCCGGGCCAGTTTCAGGGAGGAAACGTCCACCGCCGTGTACCCCCAGGCGGCCATGGGGAGGGGTGGGGCGGCCGGCGTGGGTCATTGCCCGAAGGCTCACCGCCGGTGCGGCACCGGCCGCCCCTGCGCCCCGGCGGGAGATCCGCGCGGACGGGCGCATCTGGTTGCGCGCCACGGGCCTACACCCCGCCCGGCGGCACATAGACACACAGCACGGCGCCGCCCCGGCTCAGGCAGGCATGCCGATCCTCGTCGCCGGAGACGCGGATGCGCCGGTCGCCATGCGGCACGAAGGCATCCACGGGCGGCGCGCCGGGCGGCAGCATCGGGTGACTGCCCGGCATCACCCGCACCCGGTAGCCGCCCGCAACCTCCGCCACCGCGCCATCCGGCACCGGCGCGCAGTCCCGCGTGTGGCAGCAATCCTGGTCATAGTCCCAGCCGGAGGGCGCCTGGTGCGCGGCGGCGGGCAGACTGGCGACCAGCGCCAGCAGCATCAGGCGGCGCATGGGCGCGCCCCCTTGGCGGCGATCGGCAGCGGCGGTCCGCCGAGGATGCCGCGGCAGCGCGTGGCGGCATCCATCAGGCTGTCCAGATGCTCCGCCAGCGTCGCGCGCTCCGCATCCGTCAGCGCCCCGTCTTCCATGGCTTCCAGATGCGCCGCCGCCAGCTCCGCCGCTTCCCGCAGCAGCGCGGCGGCGGCGCGGCCCAGCTCCCCGCTGCCGACCTCCACCGGGATCTGCTGGTAGCCCACCTGGCGCGCCATGAGGGCGGAGACCAGCGGCCGGCCGCCCATGGCGACGAAGGCGCGTTCCAGCCGCACCACCACATCCACGGGGGCGAAGCTGGCGTGGTGCAGATTGCCGTAGCCGTGCAGGACTGAGGCGGCGCGCCCGGCGATCATCGCCGCCAGGTCATAGCCGCCGACCCGTTCCACCAGCAGGTGGAAGGCGGTCTTCTGGGCCGCCCTTTCGTAATCCGCGAGGCTGTCGGACTTCATGGGGCGACCTCCGGGCAGGCAGGCTGGGGCTCATGGCCGCACGCCCCGGACGCCATCACGGCGCCGCGCATCTGCGCCAGCGGGCGCAGCCTGCGGATGGGGCAGAGGCCGGCATCGGGGGCCGGTCGTTGCGGACCCGCCCCCGATGCCTCCACCATGGGGTTGCCGAGACCGACCATGGAGGAAGGGATGGATGACGAGACCGCATCCGCGCTGCGCGCGGAGATCGCCGCGCTGGCGGAGCTGCTGGGGCTGGTGATGGCGCTGGGCAGGCAGCAGGAAGGCTCCGACGAATGGGCCTCGCTGCTCAGGGAGGCCGAGCGGCGGTTCCGCGCCAGGTTCGGCACGGACGTGCCGGCCTCGCTGCAATCGGCGCTGAGGATCGGCAGGTCCGGCATCGCCGGCGGGTTCTGACCCGCGCGCCAGGCGCTGGCCTCTGCCACATCGGCGGCGATGACGCCCCGGACGCGACGCAGCTGCGCCCGGTTCAGCCGGGCGTGCTGGTCGAAGCTGCGCGGGTACAGCGCGCCATCCACCGTCACCGTGGTGGCGTGGCGGATCTGCTCGACCAGCGCGCGCAGCTCCGCATCCGGTGCCGGCGCCGGCGAGGCCGGCCGCGCCAGCCCCGCAAGGATGGTGGCGAAAAGCCCACGGCGGTTCATCCATGACGCTCCGAAATGGATTTCGCATGTGCGAGATAACGGCGCATGGTTTCGTCCCCGGCATGGTGACGACGCGCTATGGTGCCGCCCTCGCAACGGAGGGAGATGAGATGAACCTGCCCCGCACCCTGGCCTTGGCCGCCCTGGCGGGCCTTGCCCTGGCAGGCGCGCCACGCGCCCAGCCGGCACCCCCGCAGGCCTATGGCAGCTTGGGCGACGTTCCGGCCTTTGGCTGGACTGCGCTGCGCCTGGCGGCCGACCTGGCCGCCCTGGCTGTTGCGCGGAACTACTGCAGCAGCGAGGCGGAGTTGGGCGTGGCCGCGGAGATTCTGGCCCCGCGCCTGCTGGCGCGGATTGAGGCCGGGGTGCCCGATCCACGCTGGCGCGATGCGGTCCAGGGCGCGGCCCTGGCGCTGATGATTCAGGCCGAAGCGCGCCGCGCCGAGCGGTGCTTCGAGGCCCGGCAGCGCATCAGCCGCATGGCCATTGAAGCCCTGACCCCGTGAGGACGTGACATGACCTTGAGCACCCTTGCTGTCCTGGCCCTGACCGCGCTGGTCATCGCCCTGTTCATCCGCGCGACCGTCCGTCGCCACGCGGAGGCGCCACGGCGCCAGGCCACACGCGGCGCCTTCCTGCGCTTCCTGGGCAACGCCGGCATCGTGATCGGCCTGGTGGCCTCGGCCGGCGGCGTGCTGCTGGCGCTGCAGAACCTGGGCGACCGCGACGTGGCGGAGCGGGCGCTGCTGATGATCGGCATCGACGCCGCCTGCTTCGGCATCCTGATCACCCTGTTCGCTGCCATCGGCCTGCGCGTCGACGATCAGGCCGCGGCGGCGGAAGAACAGGCTTCGCTGCAGACGGCGCTGCCCGCGATCCTGGAGGCCGTGCAGAGCGCCGCGCTGCGCGCCGAGATGGCCCCGGTGCTGGCCCGCCTGCGCGAGAGCCTGGAGGAGGAGGTGGCCAGCACCGCCTTCCGGCTGTTGCTGGAAGCGCGCCGCGCCGGCCAGCCGCTGAGCGAGGCCTACGCCATCGAACGCGCCACCCGCGACGTAGCCTATCACCGGCAGAGGATGTCGCAGACCCGCCACGGCTAGGCCGCAACCGCGGTTGCCGAGGGCGTGCGCAACATGTCGCGCAGGCCCTCGGCGCCAGGCGGCGTCCATTCCACTTTGGCCGCCAGCGCCATTTCCCAGAGGACCAGGTGATGCTCGGCAGGGATGGCGTCGGCCGCGATCCAGTTGGAGACCGCCGCTTGGCTCACGCCACAGCGCTCGCCAACCGCCTTGTTCCCGCCCAGCCCGACCACGAGGAGTTTGACCTTCATGCAAGCAGCATTTCAGGCTCGCTTAAAAAAATCAAGCGCCGAACTGAAAGGCATTCATCAGCCGGCCTTGCTACCCATCTGGCCATGGAAACCAAGGCCACGCCCTTCTCGGAACTGGTCGTCGGGTGCGGCGATAGGCTGGCCGCGATCCGCCTAGCCCTGGGGTTCGAACGCCAGACCGCGTTCGCGGCGTCCATTGGCATCAGCACCCAGCGCCTGAACCAATGGGAACAGGAAAAGCATCCGCCCGACCTGCATGTGATGTGCGCGCTCAAGCGCCGGCACGGCGTATCGCTGGACTGGATCTACATGGCCGATCCTGGCGCCATGTCTCTCAACCTGGTGCAGGCACTGGTCTCCCTCGGCGCGCGCCCGGGCGCCCCGCTGTCCGCCCGGCGCCTGCGCCACACGCTGGGTCACGACCCGGACGAACCGCGCCCCGCCTTCCTGCACGAAGACCAGGCCGGCCGGCCCGGCTTTCGCGAGGAGCAGGCGCCCGCACCCCTGCCGAGGGCCCGGCGCGGCCGCCCACCAAAGGCCCGCCCCGAAGACTGAGTTTCAGGGCCGCTGAATTTTTCCATTTGATTATTTAAGCGAGCCTGATATTTTCGCCTGCGTCAAACGACGGAGGCGACCTTGCCCGCCCTTGCCACCTCCACGCCGCTCCGCGTCGAGCCGGATTTCCGCGTTCCGGAGAGCCTGTGCGGCCCGCTGCTGCTGGCCGCCGCTGCGCAGGCCGCAGCGTGATGCAGGCTCCAGAGCCAGACGCCGCGCTGCGCGAGGCCGCGCGCGCCATGGATGCCGCCCTGTCCGGCCTGTTCCGCGACGGCCCCCAGGCGGCGGGGTCGGACACCTATCTGGGTGGGGTGGACGAGGCATGGCGCAAGTTGCGCGCCGCGCTTGCGCCCGCGGCGCCCGCGCCATGACCCGCTTCATCGTCATCTGGCACGACGAGCGCGGCGCGGAGATCGCTCGCGACGATTTCCGCGTGCACGGCCGCGCCGTGGTGCAGGCCTACGCGCTGGACCAGATGCGCCTGCACCCCAAGCGCTGCTTCCGCATCGTGGAGGAGGCGGCGCTGGCGCCGCTGGCCGCATGAGCGCGGAGCTGGAGGCGCTGGCCGCGGTGATCCGGGTGGACATCGCCATCCGCCGCATCGCCGGCAGCGGCAACCCGGCGGCCGCCGACCTGCTGCTGACCCTGGCGGACCAGCTGGAAGCCGTCGTCATCGCCTCGGACCATCTGGCCAAGGTTTGCGTCGCGCCGGGCCTGTCCGCCGCCTGCATGACGCGCCTCGCCATCCGCCGCGCGCGCGCCCTGGCCCCCATCGTCGCCCCGGTTCCGATGAAGGAGACGCCGCTGCCATGAGCATTTCCCGCTCGCCGCGCGACTGCGCCATCGACCTCAGCCGGATGGAGGCCGGCACAGCATGACCCAGATCGTCTACCTGCAGCACCTGGCCGGCGAACCGCGCCAGCGCGTGCCGCTGCCGGAGCCGGCCGGCGCCTATGTCACCCGTCCGCAGCGCATCCTGCGCGATGCCTTCGGCGCCGTCGCCTATGTCGCGGCGGGCAGCCCCACGGACAACCGCGGCCACGGCCAGGTGCTGGCATGGCTGGTGCCGCCGGGCTGCACCGCGCCGGACTATGCGGAGGTGCGGTTTCCGTCCGGCGCGGTGGACCGGCACGTGCCCGTGGCATGGCTGCACGATCCGCATGCGGTGGCGCAGCTGCGCCCGGCGCAGACCCCGGCGCGGAGGATCTCCGCATGAGCCCGCGGCAGCGCAGGCCATTCGCCCAGCGCGCGCGGGACGCGGTGCTGGCCACGCTGTTCCTGGCCACCCTGCTGGCGGGACTGACGGCGCTCGGCATCCTGGCCGGAGGGTGGCTGGCATGACCGCGCTGGACCGCATGCGCGTGCGCCAGGATACGATCCAGGCCCTGCTGCGCGAGGCCGGGCCGGCCGGCAATGCCCTGCTGCGCGGCGCCGCCGTGATGGCCAGCATCGCGGTGGACGAGCTGGCCCAGGCCGCGACCGCGCCCGCTCCGGCGCCGCCACCCGGCCCCGCGCCTGAGGAGGCCGCGCCAGCCCTGCCGGCGGACGACAGCTGGACGCTGCGCAACGGCGCGCCGGTGGTGCGGGCCGCGCCGCCGGGGCCGGATGCCGCCGACCCAACCTGGACCCCGCAGGCCGGTCTGCCGGCCTGGGCCGAGGCGATCCCCGCCATCCAGGTGCCCGAGACCCCGGCGCCCGAGCCGGTCAGCGCGGAGGCCGAGGCCGCCGGCGCACCCGGGCAGAGCCTGCCGGCCGAACCTCCCCCGGCCGGGGCGCAGCAGGTGGAAGCCCTGCAGGCCGTCGCGGAGCCGCCACCCGACCGCGACCTGTGCGAGGCGCAGATCGAGGCGCTGCGCGCCACCTGGCCGGACCGCGACATGACCGTGGAACAGATCGCGACGCGCCTGGCGGAGGCCGACGACCGGCGGCCGCCCCGGCCGCGCATGAACTACAGCGCCATCCGCAAGGCGGCGGTCGCGCTGGGCCTTCCGGCGTCTCGCTTGGATGCCTTCGATGCGGCGGCGCGCCAGGCAGCAGCACAGGCCGATGCGCGAGCCGCGGCGGCCGAGGCACCGCCGCCCGCGCCCGCGCCCGTGAAGTGGACGCCGGAGCGCAAGGCCGTCATCGCCAGCATGTTCGGCGCGCGCGACGACGCAGCCATGGCGGCCGCCATCAACGCCCTGCCCGGGCCCGCCGCGACCATCGAACAGTGCATCGCGCATGCCGGCTACATGGGCCTTAAGCGCCCACGCCCGCCGGCCGCGCCTCCGCTGCCGGCCGCGCCGCGTGACGGTGCCGCCGATGGCAAGATGCACCGCGCCACGCTGCCGGCGGAGAACCCGCACAAGGCGGAGGCCATGAAGCTGCTGCTGGCCGGCATGTCCGGCCGCACCGTCGCGGAGGAGATGGGCCTGCCGCTGTCCGACGTCTCCAACTGGGCGGCGGAGGCGCGCGAGATCCTGCGCCAGCAGCGCAGCGCCGCATGACCCAGCGCCGCGCCTGGCCGCCGCCCGAGATGCGCAGCATCGGCGCTGCCGCCCTGGCCCGTCCCAGGGCGGCAGCGCCTCGGCAATGACCAGGCGCTGGTGCTGGTGAAGGACACGGCCGGCAGCGCCGACCGGATCGACGCCGCCCGCCAGCTGCTGGCCGGCACCCCGTACACGCTGACCCCCAGGCCGTGGAGCCCGACACGATGAACGAGATTCTCCAACAGATCGCCGCCCGCCGTCGCGGCCAGGTGGCGCACGGCTACGATGCCGCGCACGACGACGCGCACACCGGCGGCGAGCTGGCGCTGGCCGCCGCCGCCTACGCCGCCGCCGCGACGACGCACGGCATGAAACGCCGTGCGTTGCAGCAGCGGCGCGGCCTGGCGGCCGCGCTCTACCCGTTCGAGGGCGTCGGCTACCTGTGCCAGCCCCGCCGGGACAGCCTGCTGGCCGCCGCCGCCCTGCTGGTGGCGGAGATCGAGCGCCTGGACCGCGCCGCCGGCGCGCCGGCCGAGGATCATGGCGCCGCACCGAAGCCGGACATGTTTGCTGAATTCGACAGCGATGACTGGCGCGAGAGCATGGAGGAGGCGCTCGAAATCACCGGCGTGCTGGACATCGTCTGCGTCCAGCGCGCCCAGCGCCTGCCGGATGTCTTTGCGGTGCGCATGCCGCACGAGGATTTCAGCGGGATCATGGAATTTGCCAGCCTGGCGGAGGCCGAAGCCTACGTCGCCGAGCTGACGACCCTCTACGACGCCGCCGTGCCGGGTGACGCATGAGCACGCCGAACCACGCCGCCGCGCTGCAGATCCGGCCCGGCAGCATCGTGGTGCCGACGCAGGGCCTGCGCCGCGCCGCCACCACGCAGGAACAGGATGCCGGCCTGCTGGGCAGCATCCGCGCGCTGGGCATCCTGCAGCCCATCATCGTCCGCGCGCATCCGGCGGAGGCCGGCATGTATGTGCTGGTGGCCGGACGCCGCCGGCTGCGCGCGGCGCAGGCCGCCGGGCTGGACACCGTGCCCGCCATCGACCGCGCCGACCTGTCGGACGCCGACTCCGCCGCCATCGAGGCCGCGGAGAACATGCAGCGCGCGGCGATGGCGCCCACGGATCAGTGGCGCGCCATCCGCGAAATGCAGTCCCTCGGCTGGTCCCTGGACGGCGCGGCGGAGGCGCTGGGCATCCCGCACCGCACCGCCCAGCGCCTGGACAAGCTGGGCCGCCTGCACCCGGACGTGCTGGCGGCGATCGAGGCGCACGGCCTGCCGGACGCCGAGGAACTGGCCAGCATCGCCCAGGCCCCGCTGGATGTGCAGGCCGCCGCCATGCGCGCCCAGGCCGGCATGGCGCAGCCCTGTTGGTGGAACGTGGCCGAGGCCTGCCAGGATGACCGGACGCCGCGCGAATGGGCAGTGTTCGACACCGCCACGGCCGGCGTGGTGTTCGAGGAAGACCTGTTCGCCGAACCTGGCACGGAGTGGCAGTTCACCACCCACGACAAGGCCGGCTTCATGGCCGCGCAGCGCGCCGCGCTGGCGCAGATGGCGGCCGATTCCAAGGGCCGGCTGCGCGTGGCCGACCTCGACAAGCACGGCCACCCGCGCCTGCCGCAGGGCTGGGACCGCCTGTGGGGTTGGCGCCACGCGGACGGCAAGCCGCCCCGTGGCGCCGTCGGCTTCCTGTGGCTGTCCCAGGATGGCCGGCTGCAATCCGCCGCCGCCAAGCCGCAGGCCACCGCCGACACCACGCCCGCCCCCGCGCCAGCCACGGCCAGCGCCGGCGACGCGGAAGCGGAATCGCCCGAAGAAGACGCCGACCACGAAGCGCCGCCCCTGCCGCCGCCGCCCGATCCGCCCGCCAAGCCGCGCCTGACGCAGGCGGGGCGGGAATTGCTGGCGGCGCTGCGCACCGATGGCCTGCGCGCCGCGCTGCGCGACCGCGCCCCGCCGGTGCCGCCGCTGGCGCTGCTGCTGCTGGCCCTTTCCGCCCGCAACGTCACCGTGCATGGCGAGGTGGGCAGCAAGTTCAGCCCCACCCTGTTCGGGGACATCGCCGCCGCCACCTTCGCGGCCCTGGACCAGCCGCAGCCCTTCGGCCTGTACGACCGGCTGGAACGCATCGCGCGGGAGGCGGTGGCCCGCATCCTGATCTGCGACGGCACCAAGGCCGGCAATGGCAGCGGCGACGCGGCGGAGTGGATTGGCGAGCTGGTCCGCGCCGACGCCACCCTGCCCCGCCTGGACCGGGCGGAGTTGCTGGCCGCCATGTCCGGCGACCTGCTGCGGGAGATTGCCGTGGGTGCCGGCATCAAGGACAGCGGCAAGGTTGCCGGGCTGCGCCAGGCGCTGACGGGCGCCGTGCCGGACCTCCGCCTGCCGGAAGCCCGGTTCGGCGCGCCGCGCCCGGAACTGGAACCCCCGCCCGAATGCGACCGCGCGGCCGGCCACAAGCAGTGCGATTGCGGCTGGGTGGAGGGGGACAGGGAAGACACCGCGTACTGCGGCCTGGGCGAATGGCAGGCGCAGATGGAACGCCTGGGGCTGCGGCCGTCGCCGGCGGCACCGGAACCCGCACCGCCGGCCGAGGCCCCGTCCGAACATTTTCCTGACACCAGGGAAATGGTCCCCGCCCCGCCCGCCGATGCCCCGCCGCCGGCGCACACCTGCCCGTGGGATGGCGCCAGCCAATGCCCGGACGACCTGAAGCGCAGTTGCACCCACGAATGCCCGCGGCGGGAGGAATACGACGCCTGGTGGGAAAGCCCGGCCGCTGACCGCGCCGCGCGATCGCCCCAGGAACTGGCCGCCGCGCAGCTCGCCCAGCCGCCCGCCGCGCCGGCAACCGGCTGCGGCTGGAACGGCGAAAGCCTCTGCCGGGAGGAGGGCACGACGGTGTGCCACAAGCTGTGCCCGCGCCACGCCCGCTACGCCGAGTGGGTGACCACGCCCCAAGGCAAGGCGGCCCGCCGCCGCCAGGAGAACGCCGAGGCCCGCGCCCGCCTGCGCGAGGGGCGGAGGCCGCCGGCATGAGCCTGGAACAGCGCATCGCCATCACCGCCCTGGCGGTGCTGGCCGCGATCGTCGGGACGGTACTGCGGAGGGTTGCGGCCCATGGGTGAGAACAGCGCAATCGAATGGTGCGACCACACCTTCAACCCGTGGATCGGCTGCACCAAGGTGAGCCACGGCTGCGACCACTGCTATGCTGAGGCGCTGGCCACGAACCGCCTGGGCGTGGCCTGGGGCCCGCAGGCGGAGCGCCGCCGCACCGCCGCCAGCACCTGGCACCAGCCGGCGGCGTGGAACCGCAGGGCGGAGCGGGAGGGCAAGCGGGCGCGCGTGTTCTGCGCCAGCCTGGCGGACGTGTTCGACAACCAGGCGCCGGCCGAATGGCTAGCGGACCTGCTGGACCTGATCCGGCTGACGCCACACCTCGATTGGCTGCTGCTGACCAAGCGCCCGCAGATGATCCTGGCGCGCCTGCGGGCGGCGCTCGAGCGCCTGGCGCAGGGCACCGGCCGCGACGACCTGGTTGCTTGGCTCGCCGCCTGGATCTCCGGCCACCCGCCGGCAACCGTGTGGCTCGGCACCACGGTCGAAAACCAGGCCGAGGCCGACCGCCGCATCCCGCACCTGCTGGCGGTGCCGGCGGCAAAGCGGTTCCTGTCCTGCGAGCCGTTGCTGGGGCCGGTGAGCCTTCACCCGATGGACCAGCCGGGGGGATGGGAAGAACTTCGACCGCTCTACCGAATTGCGCCCGGCGATTTTGACGGCGACGGCGACCCGATAGCGCCGCGCGGCCGCATCGACTGGGTCATCTCCGGCGGCGAATCCGGCCCCGCCGCGCGCCCCTCGCATCCCGACTGGCACCGCAGCCTGCGCGACCAATGCGCAGAAGCCAAGGTGCCGTTCTTCTTCAAGCAATGGGGGGAGTGGCGCGAGTATTCGAGGCCAGGCGCTCCGGAAATTATCGGCATCGAAGCCGAAAGCGATGAAGCCGCCGCCATCTTCTGGTCTGCGACGGCGCCGGCGTTCATCAACCACGACGGCGACGTGTTCAACTATCCCGACGATCTGCCGGACGACGGCACCCCCTGCCGCCTGATGGAGCGCGTCGGCAAGAAGCGCGCCGGCGCCCTTCTGGACGGGCGCGAGCATCGCGAGGTGCCGGCATGAGCCCCACCGGACAGGACGCCATCCACCTCCAGATCGGCGGCTACGATTGGTGGTGGGTGCCCGGCTCCCGCCACGTCTCCGGCGGCACCGACGATCCCGCCGACGACATCACCCTGCCCGGCGAGGTGGACCCCATCCAATTGGCCGTCAGGCTGTATCTGCTGGGCTGGTCCGATGGCCGCATGGGCGGCCTGTCGGACGGCCAGAAGCGCGGCGCGGAGGCCGCCCGCGAAGACATGCGCCGCGCGCTTGGCGTGATGAGCGGCGCCAGCACCAACCTGCGCCTGTCCCGGCTGGAGGATGCCGATGACTGACACCCCGCGCCGCATCCAGCGCCTGCGCACCAAGGGCTGGCGGCTACCGGCGGGCGCCGTCACCGTCTCCCGCCCCAGCAAGTGGGGCAACCCCTGGCGGGCGGAGGCGGTGGACGGCGTCGGCTGGTGCTGCGCGGATGCCGGCGGCCGCATCGTCCAGGCGCGCGACCGGCAGGATGCGCACTACCTGGCCGTCGCCCATTTCCGCGCCTGGCTCGCCAAACACCCCTCCCTGGTCGAGGAGGCGCGCACCGAACTGCGCGGCCGCGTCCTGTGCTGCTGGTGCCCGCCGGACGTGGCCTGCCATGCCGATGTGCTGCTGGCGATCGCCAACGCCCCGGACGCCACCGATGGCTAACCCCGCACCCCGCCGCAGCATCCACGACGGCGACGCCCGCGCCATCCGCCAGCACAGCGGAGACCCGGCCGCGCGGTGCTTCCTGGCCGGCCTCCGCCTGGCAGAACAGGCGCTGCGCGACCGCGTGGACGCGAACTACGACCAGGCGGACCGCAGCAGCGGCGCCGATCGGCGCGAGGCAAACCAGCGGGCGGCGGAGGCGGTGGCCCGCGCGGATTACGTGCGAGACCTGTCGATCGCCGCCGCCGGCGCCATCGGCCAGCGATCCACCCGCCGCGGCCTGCGCGCCATGCTGGCCCGGCTGGTGGGGGCGGGCGAGGCGGGATGAGCGCCAGGCGCCCCACGCTGGGCTGGCCGCTGCTGATGGACCAGGCGACCGCCTGCGCCTTCACCAGCACCACCCGCGCGCGGTTCGGCGCGCTGGTTGCGGCCGGGCTGCTCCCACCCTGCCGTGAAGTGTCACCCGGGCTGAAACTGTGGCACCGTCAGGAATTGGAGGGCTTTGCGGCCCGCCTCTGGCAGATCGAGGAGGCATCAGGCCTTGAGCAAGCGAGAGCCGACGCGCGGCGCGCGCTCAACGATTTCCAACCCGTGGCCGCACCTGGAACGGACACGCGGCGCCGGCGGGCAGACCTACCTCTACTACCGGCGCGCCGGGCGTAGGACACCGCTGCCGGGGCCGGAGGGCTCCGGCACGTTCATCCGGGCCTATGAGGCGGCGCGCGCGGCGACCGAATCACAGGCGCCGCGGACCACCGGCCGCCACACCCTGGACGACGCCATCACGCTGTACCTGGCCAGCGCCGATTTCCTGGCGCATGCCGCGAACACCCGCACCGATTACCGGCGGGTGCTGGACCCGTTCCGCGCGCAGTTCGGCACGCTGGCGCTGCCGGCAATCGACGAGGCGTGGATTGCGGCGCTGCGCGAGAAATACGCCGCCGCGCCCGTGGCCTGGAACAGCCTGCGCAGCCGGATGATTTCCGTGGTGCGGCTGTACCGCACGCTACAGCCCGGCGTGCTGGGCGCCAACCACTGGGAGACCTCGCGCCGACTGAAGGTGCCGAAGCCGGCGGTCAAGGCGCACCGGCCCTGGCCGGCCGCGGTGCTGGTGGCGGTGCTGCGCGCGGCGACGCCCGAATTCCGCTGCCTGCTGGTGGGCTACCTGCTGACCGCGCAGCGCGGCGGCGACGTGACGCGGCTGGAATCGCGGCAATGGAACCAGGCGAACGCGACGCTCAACCTCGGGCAGCAGAAGACCGGCGAGCCGCTGCTGATCCATGTGCCCGAGGCCCTGGCCGCCGCCTTCAACGCCATGGCGGACCGCCACCCGAAGCGGCTGTTCGTGACCCCGCGCGGCGAGGCCTGGACCACCAGCAACGCGCAGGAGACGCTGCGGCGGTTGCTCGGCATCCTGGGCCTGGACCGCTACACGCTGCATGGGCTGCGCGCGACGGGGCCGGTGGCGCTGAAGATGCTGGGCTTTGAGAACCGCGCCATCCGCAGCCTGACCGGCCACCGCACCGATGCGAATTTGGAGGTCTACCTGGACGGCGTCGACCACTACCCGCTGGCCCGCCAGGCGCAGGAAGCCCTGGCCGAGACCTTCGCGCCGGTGCTGACCCAGGCCCTGTCCGGCGCCAATGACCGCCGCTTCAGCGGGGTGACCGGCCGCGCCGCCCGCAAAAGCCGCGCGGAGCCCTGCCAACAGGCTGCCAACAGCCAACAAGGCGGCCCCGACGAGGGGGGAAATTCATAGCGATTTGAAGGGAATGCCCCGTACGGGATTCGAACCCGTGTTACAGCCTTGAAGGCCGAGACG
Organism: Falsiroseomonas selenitidurans; assembly: GCF_012103215.1. Taxonomy (GTDB): domain Bacteria; phylum Pseudomonadota; class Alphaproteobacteria; order Acetobacterales; family Acetobacteraceae; genus Falsiroseomonas; species Falsiroseomonas selenitidurans. The sequence goes on along the minus strand of NZ_JAAVNE010000046.1, from coordinate 2,018 downwards.
ATAGCGATATCAACGGGTTAATCTGGCAACCACAGCACAGTTTCAGGGCGGCATCTGGCCGCAACCCAGCGGCGGACCGCAGATCCGCAGCAAGATGCCCGCGCTATTGCCAGCAGCGGGTCGTTTCTTGCGTCATAGACCAGGCTCCATGTTGGCAGCCGACGCCTTGCCAAGCGGCGCCGCCAGCGGTTCGCTGGTGATCGTCCACCCGTCTGCCTCATAGGCGTCCCACCGCAGCGATGGATGGCAGAACAGGCGAATGGCCTGCTCCAGCGTCTCGCAGGCGTGTGTCTCGACCCAATTCCCGTTTTCGTCGCGGACCACCCAGCGACTGGTCGTCTTGTTCTCAGGTTGCACGGGGCGACCTCCTCTTGCTGGTCATCTTGCCGAAGGCGGGCCGGTGGCGCTTGCCCAAGGCGCGGTAGATCAGCCGCTCCGGGCGTCCGATCTTCTCCACCGCCTCGGCATTGGTCAGCGACTGGTCGAACCAATAGACCGCCGCCCGCGCGCGCTCCGCCTCATCCATCTCAGGCGCCTTGCCAGGCCGCGCCTTCACATGGGATCGCGCCCGCGCCAGGACGATGCGCCGTTCATCCTCCCGCATGTCAGCCGCCAGGCGCAGCGCATCGGCCACGTCCTGAGCGGCCTCGGGTCGGACGCGGTAGGTGCGGCCGGTGCCGGCGTCCTTCAGCGTGGCGCCATGCTCGGCAATGGCAGCGGCGAACCGCAGGGCAGCGGCGTCGGAGGTGGCCAGGACGCCCAGCCGCGGCACCAGGATCACATCACCCTCCCGCGCCGCGCCGGGGATGTAGTCGCGCTGGGGCTGTTCGGGCTTCTTCCGGCAGTCGTCGCGGTAGGCCTCGGCCAGCTCCTCGGGCGAGGCACCGCCCGCCAGCAGCGCGGCATCCTGTTCGGCTTCGCTCGGGAGCCCCTTCCGGAGGCACTTATAGCACAAATGCACCGCTCGCGCCTTGTCTGTCGAAGCGCAATTTGCGGTTGACCATACAGCAGCGCAAGAGCAATATCCTCTCACACCGGGCGCCTCGCCGGATCACAGGGGCAGGACGAAGACAATGCTGGAAATTCAGTCTGGCCGCGCCGGCACCATGACGGAAATCACCGTCACCCTCTCAAGCCCCGACCTGCTGGATGATGTCTGTGCCGCGATGGGCGCATGCAGCGCATTTACCCGCCGCGCCGGCCTAGTTCAGTTTGTCAGGTGCAACAAGCGCGAGGCTGAGACCATCAATCGCCGCCTCGCCGCACTACAGTCTGCCCGCCGCGCCGCCGCCCAGGCCGCCTCCGCCGAGAACGTAGTTCAGTTTCCGGTCGCGACGCCGGCTGCGCGCCAATGGACGCGCCGCGTGATGCACCTCGAATATTCCGCGGTGAAGCCTGCCGCGACCATCGCCGGCCCTGGCGGCACGTCGCTGCGGTTCACCGGCTGGGGGAAGTCGTTCATCTGCACCAGCGAGTTGGCCGAGCCCGAATTTCAGGGCCAGGCCGTGCGCTACGCCTACTACGCGTGAGGCCAAGAAATGCCGAATCACCCAAATCGTAGCCTGCGCCGCCCAGTGTGCGACGCAACCGACAAGGCCCAGATCATTGGAGACGCTGCGAGCGAGGATGAGGCGCTGATGATCCTGCGCCGCCATTTCGGGGGAGATGTCCCGATTTCCAGCGCGCGGCGGCAGGATGTGATCCTAGCCCGCGATCTGGACGGAAGCCGCGTGATCCGCGCGTGGGTGCCTGTTCTGTCCGCATAACCCCAGATCCCGCGAGGGATGGCGACAACGGCCCCGCCGCTACTGGGCTGGAGCGTGGCCCTGGCCGTCACGCAGAGGCGGAGGTTCTGGCTTATGCCAGTGCCAAGGCCGCAGAGGGTGGAAGCCCCTCACCCAACTGAACATTAAACCCCCCCCCCTCAGAACGCACTAAGCCCGCCTGACGCAATGCCAGGCGGGCTTAGTGGTCGTCCTGATCTGCCCGAGGCTACCGCCGCACAAGAGCCCGGAACC
>NZ_JAAVNE010000045.1 GCF_012103215.1 Falsiroseomonas selenitidurans | reverse complement strand
GACGATGGCCTGCCGCGCCGCCGCTTCCGCCGCCGATGGACCCGGCGCCACCCGGTCCGGCGCCAGGGCCGATGGTGGCTGCCGGGCACCGGGCGCGGCCGCGGGGCGTTCCGCCTCCGGCGGGATGGCGGGCGCGGGGCGCGGCGGCTGCTCCATCGCGTGCAGCAGCACGCCGCCGGCACCGAGCAGCAGGAGCACGCCGGCCGTCGCCAGGCGCAACAGGCGCGGAGGCCGCGCCGCTTCCGCGGGCCGGATCGGCGCCGCCAGGATCGGCGCGGGCATCGGGGCCGGCGGTGCGGCCGCGGCCTCGGCCGGTGCCGCCTCGCGTTCCAGCGCGGCCTGCACCTCGTCCACCCAGGCGCCGCCCAGCGCCCCCAATGGCGGAGCGGCGGCGAAGGCATGGTCCAGCACCAGGGGCAGGCGCCAGAGATCGGCAGGCGTCAGGGCGCGGTGGATGACGGGCAGCGCATCCGGTGCGAAGCCCTGCGCGCTGAGCTGCCGCCGCAGCGTCGCCACCGGGTCCGCATCCGCGTCAGGATCCGGCGCCAGGTCCAGCAGTGCCACACCGAACGCCGGATGCGCCACGGCCAGCCCGCCCGGCGCCCCGCGCAGGGCGCGCCACCCCATCTCGCGCAGGCTTTCGCCGGCGATGCGCCGGGCTTCGGACACTGCCCCGCCCTCCGGCCTCACGCGTCGGCGCCTGCTGGCAGGGCAAGGCTTCGCAGCATCCTCATGCATGGCAGGATGGGCGGCACCATCGCGCAGGGCCAGCAGCGCGCCGCAGGCTCCGGGCAAGTTGAAGCGACCTGCCCGGGGCCTCAGGACCCTGGCGCAAGGCGGCCGTCGCGAACCGACAGCGCCTTGCAGGGAGCGGAATTATCCGGCGTCGCGCTGCCTTCTGCCCAACGCGCCACCATAGCTTAACCGAATCGCTACAACCGGTGACATGGAGGCCGAGCAGCTTCCCGGCCTCTTGTGAACAGGGTGCCGTACATGTCGGACTTCGTGCAGTTTGGAACCACCGCCGGCCTCGGCCTGCCGGCTTTCGCCGACGGGGATTCGGGCGTACTGAAATTTTCCGCCTTCACGGCGGAGCAGGCGCTGCTGCTGCAGCCCAACACCGGCGATGCCGACGGCACGCTGACCGAATGGACGCTGGCGCTCGACATCATCGTGCCGGCACCGACCAGCGCCTTCATGGCGCTGCTGCAGACCGACACGACCAACGGCAATGATGGCGAATTCTTCATCCGCGCGAACAGCGTCGATGCTGGCGGCATCGGCATCTCCGGCGTCTATGAGGGCACCTTCACCTTCGGCGACTGGCACCGCGTGGTGATCACGGCGGAGACGACGCCGGACGGCCTGGTGCTGACGAAGTACATCGACGGCGCGCTGGTCGGCACGCAGACCCTGTCCGGCACGCGCTGGGATATCAGCGACGCCGGTGGCGCGCTGCTGCTGGCCGACGAGGATGGCGAGACCAATGCCGGCGCGCTCTCCTCCGTCATGATCGCGGAACGCGCGCTGACCGCCGAGCAGGTGGCCGCGCTGGGCGGGCCTGATGCCGACGGCATCGCCGATGCTGCGCCCGCGCCCGGCGCCACGCAGTTCGACTTCGAGGCGGCCAGCTTCGCCGCCACCTTCGGCGCCGGCACCCTCGCCGCGCCGGGCGATACGGAGACGCCGCCGGCCCCGGCGCTGAGCGTGGTGAACCGCATCAGCGACGTGATGCAGACGCCGGGTTCCACCGTCACCATCGACCTGTCCGAGGTGTTCAACCGCGACGACATCACCTTCACCATCGGCAATGACGATGACAGCGTCGTCACCGGGGTGGTGCTGGATGGCGAGACGCTGACGCTCGACCTCGGCGCGCTCGGCCATGCCGACCTGCGCCTGACGGCGATGGATTCCGAGGGCAATGTCGCCGCCGACAATTTCCGCGTCCGCGTCGCCGGCCCCAACGCCTACACCATCGCCGTGCTGCCGGACACGCAGGACTATTCCGACGCGAGCCTGACCAACGGCACGCCGCAGATGTTCATGAACATGACGAGCTGGCTGGTCGACAACAAGGACAGCCACAACATCAACTTCGTGGCCCATGTCGGCGACATCACGCAGAACAACCTGGTCAGCGAATGGCAGGTGGTGGATGCGGCGCTGTCGCAGCTGGATGGAATCATCCCCTACTCCGTGCTGCCGGGCAACCACGACCAGGGCCCGGGCGGCAGCGCCAGCGACCATACCAGCCTGCTCGACACCTACTTCTCGCCGGAGCGCCAGGCGGCTTCCAACCCCGGCACCTTCGGCGGCGTCTATGACCGCGAGCCGGATCGCGCGGTGAACAACTACAACACCTTCACCGCGCCGGACGGCACGAAGTGGCTGGTCCTGTCCATGGAGTTCGGGCCGCGCGACGACGTGTTGCGCTGGGCGGGGGAAGTGCTGGACGCACATCTCGACCACCGCGTCATCATCGTCTCCCACTCCCTGACCGACTATGCCAGCCGCCACGACCCGGCCGGCGGCCCGCTGTACGACGAGGGTGCGGGCTACGACTACGGCATCGGCCGCGACCCGGAAGGCGCCAATGACGGCGAGACGGTGTACCGCGAACTGCTGGCGAAGTACCCGAACATCACCTTCACCTTCTCCGGCCACATCTTCGGCGATGGCGCGGAGACCAATGTCAGCTACAGCCAGCACGGCAACGCGATCATCGAGAGCCTGGTGAACTACCAGAACGGCATCTCGCGCGAGATCACCGGCAATGGCGACGAGTCGCTCGGCGGCCGCGGCGGCAATGGCGCGATGCGCCTGGTGGTGGTCGACCCGGACAATGACCGCATTTCCACCGAGACCTACTTCACCGAGTTCGACGACTACCTCGACGGCTACCGCACCAAGGAGGAGCTGGACCGCGACGGGCTGACCGGCCCCTATCGCGGCCATGAGGAGGTGTTCACCGACATGGATGTCGGCACGCCGGACCTGCGCGCCCAGGCCAAGGCGGGCGACGACCTGTTCCTGTCCGCACCGAATGCGCGCGGCCTGGCGAATGTGACGCTGGACGGCAGCCGCACGCTTGACCCGGCCGCCGACATCGTCTCCCATATCTGGTACGACGCCGAGGGCCATGCCATCGCCCGCGGCGAGGTGGCCGAGGTTCAACTCGGCGCCGGGCGCCACCACCTGACGCTGGCCGTCACCGATGCGGAAGGCCGCGTCACCACGGACGAGAAGCTGGTGCTCGTCGCCGGCCCGGGCAATCTGCTGACCGACAACTTCAACGACGGCAACATGGATGGCTGGGACCGCCCCGGCGCCTCCGCCACGCTGATCGAGACCGGCACGCCGGAGAGCTTCGGCATCGCGGCGCTGCCCGGTGGCGCGGAGAGCGTGGGCTTCATCCCCAAGCTGGCGCCGAACCAGGGCCTGCTGCTGCAGCCGAATCTGGGCCAGGAAGTGGGCACGCTGGTGCCGACCTGGTCGCTGATCATGGACATCCTGGTGCCCTCCGGCCAGGGCAACTGGACCGCGCTGGTCCAGCTCAACCCGAACAATGTCGACGACGGCGACCTGTTCATCCGCATGGGTGGCGACGGCACCGGCGGCATCGGCATCGGCGGCAACTACCAGGGCAGCTTCGCCTACGACACCTGGCAGCGCCTCGGCTTCACCTTCACGCCGAACGGCGCGGACACGCTGCTGCTGAGCAAGTACATCGAGGGCGTGAAGGTCGGCGAGCAGACCGTCTCCGCCGCGCGCTTCAGCCTGGATGTCGGCGCCGGCGCCAGCCTGTTCACGGATGAGGATGGCGAGACCTCCAACCTCTACGTCTCCTCCGTGCTGGTGACCGAGAAGGTCTACACGGAGGCCGAGATGACGGCGCTCGGCGGCGCCAAGGCCGGCGGCATCGAGGCCACCGCGCCGACGGCGCTCTCCGCGCAGTTCGACTTCAACGAGCCGACCCTGGCGCCGAGCTTCGGCCCGGCGACGCTGAGCTTCGGCCAGACCGGCGAGACGGCGAGCAACTTCCTGCTGAAGGGCACGGTCTTCGCACCCGGCACGCCGCAGGCCGGCGACCCGGCGCCGGAAGGCCGCATCTTCGAGATGTCCGACAGCGCCGACAACGTGCTGCTGTGGAAGGCCGAGGCCGCGCTGGGCTGGCAGGACTACACCCTGGCCGCGACCATCCGCTCCACCGACAATGACGGCATCGGCCTTGTCTTCTACTGGCAGGATGCGGACAACCACTACCGCCTGGTGCTGGATGGCGAGACCAACACGCGCAGCCTGATCCGCGTGGCCGAAGGCGTGGAGACGGTGCTGGCGACGGAGACCGGCGGCACGCGCTTCAACGTGGACCAGGAACTGGCCGTCGGCATCCAGGAAGGCCGCATCACCGCCATGCTGGACGGCCAGCTGCTGTTCGGCGGCGAGGTGGTGGATGCCACGCCGCTCAGCGGCGGTACGGTCGGCCTCTACTCCGACAACCAGCGCTCCTCGCAGTTCGACAACGTCACGGTCGACGCCTTTGCGCCGCTGCAGCCCGAGGCCCCCGCGGCGACGCCGGACGGGACCCTGCTGGTCAACGAGAGCTTCTCCGGCGGCACGATCCCGTCCGACTGGGTCATCGTCGATGAGGGCGAGATGGGCGGGCTCGGGCCGGATGGCACGCAGTCCGACTGGGCGATCGAGGATGGCCGCCTGGTGCAGCGTTCCGATCTGCAGTCCCGCCAGCTGGAATGGGATGGCGCGTCGAACCCGGACAAGTGGCTGAACGGCTGGTCGCCGCTGGGCGATGGCGTGAACGTGCTGCGCCTCGGCACCTACGCGCTGTACCAGGGCGAAGGCGCGTCCGAATGGACCGACTACGCCATCGAGGCCGACATCGTCACGCCGGACAATGACGGCCTCGGCTTCCTGATCCACTACCAGGACGCGAAGAACTACTACAAGCTGGAGCTGGATGCGGACGGCACCTATGACCGCAACCCCTCCAACGGCGCCGGCCCGCTGTTCAACCTGATCCGCATGCGCGACGGGGTGGAGGAGATCCTGGCCCAGGTGCCGCAGCGCTACACGCCGGGCGAGAGCTTCCACCTGCGCTTCGAGATCATCGACCAGAAGATGCGCGCCTTCATCGATGGCGAGGAGATCTTCGCCTATGCGGTGGAGGACCGGTCGCTGATGCAGGGCACGGTGGGGCTCTATTCCTGGGGCAATGCCGGGCTTGCCTTCGACGATGTGAAGGTGACCTCGCTGGTCGAGGCGCCGCCGGCCTACAGCGCGCCGAGCTTCACCCGCATCACCGACGGCACCAGCAACACCATCGCCGTGACCGAACATGACGGCCGCCGCGACATGCTGGTGTATGAGGCGATGGGCACCGGCCAGGCGGATGAGATCGTCGCGACCGGCGCCAATGACGTGGTGCTCGGCCTCGGCGGCAACGACCTGCTGGACGGCGCGGCGGGCGACGACGCGGTGCTCGGCGGCGGCGGTGCCGACACGCTGCAGGGCGGTGCGGGCAACGACACGCTGAACGGCGGCATCGGCGCCGACAGCATGCTGGGTGGCTTCGGCGACGACGTCTTCCTGGTGGACGATGCCGGGGACGTGGTGGTGGAACTGGCCGGCCAGGGCCAGGACCGCGTCAACGCCGCGGTGTCCTTCACCCTCTCCGAGCAGGTCGAGGACATGGTCCTGACGGTGTCGGGCCTGACGGCGACGGGCAATGCCATCAGCAACCGCCTGACCGGCTCCGCCGGCGGCGATGTGCTGCTCGGCATGGGTGCGAACGACGTGCTGCGCGGCCTGGGCGGCGACGACATCCTGGAAGGCGGCGCCGGGCGCGACCGCCTGCTGGGTGGTGCCGGCGCCGACATCTTCCGCTTCGGCCTGGCCGGCGAGGCCGGCGACCGGATCGAGGATTTCGCCGCCGCCGACACGGTGCAGATCTCCGCCGCCGGCTTCGGCGGCGGGCTGCTGGCCGGCATGGATGTGGTGGCCAGCGGCCGCTACATCGAGAACACGACCGGCCTGGCGGATGGCGCCCTGGGCCAGTTCGTCTACGAGACCGACGCGAACCGCCTGTGGTGGGATGCGGACGGCGCCGGTGACGCGGCGCGCCAGATCGTCGCGGACTTCCTGAACCCGGCCGGCTGGGCGGGTTCGGAGATCGCGATCATCGCCTGACGCGGCGCGGGCGCGGTGGCTTCAGGCCACCGCGCCGCGCACGAAATCCGCCGCCTTCTCCGCGATCATCATGGTGGTCGCGTAGGTGTTGGCGGAGGGCATGGACGGCATGATGGAGGCGTCGATCACGCGCAGCCCCTGCATGCCGTGCACCTGCAGCCGGTCGTTCACCACCGCGCTCGGGTCCGTCTCCGGCCCCATCCGCGCCGTGCCGATCAGGTGGTAGGTGGTGCTGCCGTTCCGCTTCGCGAAATCCAGCAGCTCGTCATCCGACTGCACCTTCGGCCCCGGCAGCGTCTCGCCTTCCAGGAAGGCGGAAAGCTCCGGCGTCGCCAGCATCCGCCGCAGCAGCCGCATGCCGCCCAGATGCACGCGCACATCCATCGGGTCCGAGAGGTAGTTCGGGTTGATCTCCGGATCCTCGAAGACGTTGGTGCTGCGCGCCCGCACCCAGCCGGTGGATTCCGGCCGGTGCTGCCAGGCGCCGGCGGTGACGCCGGGGTAGTCGTCCAGGATGTAGACCTTGCCCTCCGCATAGCTACCCGGGGTGAAGACGCATTGCAGGTCCGGCTGGTCCAGCCCCTCGAAGCTCTTCCAGAACACATGCACATGGGACGGCGTCGTGGCCAGGATGCTCGGCCTGCGCAGCGCCCAGCGGGCGATCTGCGCGCCGAGCTTCAGGCCGCGGGACAGCTCGTTCAGCGTCTCCACCCCCGGCTTCGCGCGCATCACGAAGCGGCTGGCATAGTGGTCGCGGAAATTCGATCCGACACCGCGCAGTTCATGCACCACCGGCACGCCGAGCCGCCCCAGCAGGTCGGCCGGGCCGACGCCCGAGATCTGCAGCAGCCGCGCTGTGTTCACCGTGCCGGCGGACAGGATCACCTCCCGCCGCGCCCGCACCTCCCGCACCGGTGCGCCGGGGGCCGAGACGTACTGCACGCCGATGGCGCGCTTGCCCTCGAACAGGATGCGGCTGGCGCGGGCATTGGTGCGCACCGCCACGTTCGGCCGCTTCATCGCCGGGTGCAGGAAGGCCCGCGCGGCGGAGATGCGGCGGCCGTTGCGGATGGTGCGCTGGTAGTAGCCGACGCCCATCTGGTCGCCGGAATTGTAGTCCGGCGCGCGGGGAATCCCGAGGCCGAGGCAGCCCTTGATGAAGGCCTCCGACACCGGGCTGATCCAGTCCATGTCGGTGATCGGGATGCCGTCCGGGTTGCGGCCGCGGGTTTCGCCCCCCAGCCCCACGCGGTTCTCGCTGCGGCGGTAATAGGGCAGGCAATCGGCATAGCCCCAGCCGCGATTGCCGCGCTGTGCCCAGCTGTCCAGGTCCGCCGGCTGGCCGCGGTTGTAGATCAGCCCGTTGACCGAGGAGCCGCCGCCCAGCGTGCGCCCCTGGGTGGTGGCAATGCGCCGCCCGCCGGTCATCGGGATGCCCTCCGTCTTGAACTGCCAGGTGACGGAGGGGTCGGCCAGCGTCTTGATGAAGCCGGCGGGGATGTGGATGAAGGGGTTGCGGTCCGGCGGCCCGGCTTCCAGCACGCAGAGCGTGACGCCGGGATCGGCGCTCAGCCGGTTGGCCAGCACCGATCCGGCGGCGCCGGACCCCACGATGACATAGTCGAACTCTTCCGCGTTTGCGCTGACCATCGGCCGCCGGATCTCCCCAATGGGGCCGAGTCTATGCGCGCGGGGCGGGTCGCGCCAAGATCAGGGCTTCAGCAGGACCACCGCCTCGATCTCCACCGCGATGCCGCGCGGCAGGCTGCCCATGCCGACGGCGGAGCGCGCCGGGCGGCCGGCATCGCCGAACACCGCCACGAACAGGTCGGTGCAGCCGTTGATCACCTCCGGCTGGTGGCCGAACTCCGGCACGGCGCGGACCATGCCGAGCACCTTTAGCACGGTGTCGACCCGGTCGAGCGAGCCCAGCGCCTTGCGCATGTTGCCCAGCAGGTTCATCCCGCACAGCCGCGCCGCCTCCACCCCCTGTTCCACCGCCAGGTCGCCGCCCAGCATCCCGGTGATGGAGGTGCCGTCCGGCCGATGCGGCCCGACGCCGGACAGGAACAGCAGCCCGCCGCCGATCCGCCAGGGCACGTAGTTGGCCAGCGGCGCCGGCGGGTCCGGCAGTTCCAGGCCAAGTTCCTTCAGGCGTTGTTCGGCGGACATGGCGTTGGGTCTCCCGGCTCGCTATGGCATCACTCTGCACGAACATCGCCCGGAGTCATCATGCAGACCACCTCCCCCGAAGATGTCGGCCTGTGCGCGCGGCGGCTGGCGCGCATCGATACCTGGCGGCAAAGGCTGGTGACGGATGGCAAGGTGGCCGGCGCGACGACGCTGGTGATGCGCCGGGGGCAGGTCGCGCATCTGGGGTCGTCGGGCGTCGCGCATCTCGGCTCCGGTGACCTGGTGGGCCTGGATTTCGGCACGCCGATGACGCCGGAGACGATCCACCGCATCTATTCCATGACCAAGCCGATCACCTCGGTCGCCATCATGATGCTGTACGAGGAAGGGCGCTTCCAGCTCGACGACCCGATCAGCCGCTTCCTGCCGTATTTCGCCAACCAGCGGGTCTGTACCGGCGGCGCGCGCGGCAAGCTTGAGACGGTGCCGGCGATGCGGTGCATCACCTTCCGCGACCTGCTGACGCACACATCCGGCCTGACCTACGGCTTCATGCAGGCCACCGCCGTGGACGCGCTGTACCGCGAGCAGGGCATCGACTACGGCGCCGCCGAGACCAGCCTCGCCGAGGTGACCGAGGCGCTGGCGAAGCTGCCGCTGGTCGCCGAGCCGGGCACGGCCTGGAACTACAGCGTCTCCACCGACGTCCTCGGCCACCTGGTCGAGGTCATCAGCGGCCAGGATTTCGAGAGCTTCCTGCATGAGCGTCTGATCGGCCCGCTCGGCATGGTGGATACCGGCTTCCACCTGCGCGAAGGGCAGCAGGCGCGGCTCGCCGCCAACTACGCGCGCGGCCCGCATGGCGCTTTGCAGATGATCGACGACCCGGCCACCAGCCGCTACCTGCACCCGCGCGCCGTGCCCTCGGGCGGCGGCGGGCTGGTCTCCACCGCCGCGGATTATCTCCGCTTCTGCCGCATGCTGCTGAACAAGGGGCAGCTGGACGGGGTGCGCTACCTCGGCCGCAAGACGGTGGAGCTGATGATGTCGAACCACCTGCGCGGCGACATGGCGGCGATGGGCCAGCCGCGCTGGTCGGAAAGCACGGCGGAAGGCATCGGCTTCGGCCTCGGCTTCTCCGTCATGCTGGACCCCGCGCGGGCGCAAATCCTGGGCACGCCGGGCGAATGCGCCTGGGGCGGCGCCGCCAGCACCGCCTTCTGGGTGGACCCGGCGGAGGCGATGGCGGTGATCCTGCTGACCCAGCTCATGCCCTCCTCCACCTGGCCGCTGCGGCGGGAATTGCGCGTGCTCTCCTACCAGGCGGTGATCGATTGATGTCGCAGGACCCCTTCCTCCCCGGCCCGCGCCTGCGCCTGGCCGGGCGCGCCGGCGGCCCGCTGGATGGCTTGCGCTTCGCGGCCAAGGACCTGTTCGACGTCGCCGGCCACCCGACCGGCGGTGGCAACCCCGACTGGGCGCGGCAAAACCCGGTGCCGACGCGCCATGCCTGGGCGGTGCAGGCGCTGCTGGACGCCGGCGCCATGCTGGTCGGCAAGACGGTGACGGACGAGGTCTCGCTCGGCATCCTGGGCGAGAACGCCTTCGACGGCACGCCGCTGAACCCGGCCGCCCCCGGCCATGTGCCCGGCGGTTCCTCCTCCGGCTCCGCCAGTGCGGTCGCGCAGGGCATGTGCGAGACGGCGCTCGGCACGGATACCGGCGGGTCGGTGCGCGTGCCGGCGAGCTTCTGCGGCCTGTACGGCATCCGGCCGACGCATGGGCGGCTCGACCTCGCCGGCATGATGCCGCAGGCGCCGAGTTCCGACACCACCGGCTGGTTCGCCCGCGATGCCGCCACCTTCGCCCTTGCGTCCGAGGTGCTGCTGCGGGAGGCACCGGCGGCCGCGCCGCCGCTGAAGCTGGTGGTGGCAACCGACGCCTTCGGCTTCGCCGAGCCGGAGACGGCGGCCGCCCTGGCGCCGCTGCTGGAGCGCCTGAAGCGCCTGGTGCCGGATTGGCGGGAGGAGATCATGGCCCCGCAGGGCCTGTCCGCCTGGGGCCGCGCCCAGCGCACCCTGCAGCCAGTGGAGGCGTGGGAGACCTTCCGCCCCTGGGTGGAGCGCGACAATCCGCGCTTCGCCTTCTCCGTCGCCCGCGGCCTGGTGATGGCGGCGGCGACGCCGGAGGCGGAGCGCGGCTGGGCGGCGCTGCTGCGGCAGGAGGTGCGCGGCCGGCTGCGCCACCTGCTGCCGCCGGGCACCATCCTGGCCATGCCCACCACGCCCTTCCCGGCGCCACCCACGGGCCTGCCGCTGTCGGCGCTGAACCCGATCCGCGATGCCATCCTGTGCCTCTGCGCGCATGGCGGCCTGGCCGGGCACCCGCAGCTCAGCATCCCCGGCGCCACCGTGGCGGGCCGCCCCGTGGGCCTGTCCCTGCTGGCCGCCCGCGGCGCCGACGCGCTGCTGGTCCGCACCGCCCTCGACCTGGAGAAGGCCTGACATGGAGATCAACAACCCGGAAGTCGTGGCCGAGATCCGCGCCCTGTTCGACCGCTACGAGCAGGCGCTGATCGACAAGGACGTGGATGTGCTGGACGCCACCTTCTGGAACTCGCCGCACACCATCCGCTACGCGATCCACGAGAATGGCTACGGCTTCGACGAGATCCATGCGCATCGCGTACGGCGCCCGCCGGGGCCTGGCATCAAGCTGGCGCAGCGCCGGCTGGTGATCACCACCCTCGGCCGCGACCTGGCGACGGTGAACCTGGAATTCGACATGCGGGGGCGGGAGATGCCGGGCCGGCAGAGCCAGACCTGGGTGCGCTTCCCCGATGTCGGCTGGAAGGTCGTCTCCGCCCATGTCTCGGTCACCGAAGCCAGCCCGGCCTACTGACCGGCAAGGCCCTCTCCCCCGCAGGGGGGACAGGGCCGGGTGAGGGAGGCTTTCCGTGAGGAGCGCGGATGCCCGCCTATCGCGCCAGGCTGCGCCGCATGCCGCGCAGCCGGCGGAACAGGCCGCGCCGCTTGGCCAGCGGTTCGAACATCGCCTCCGGCCCTTCCGGGTCCAGCACCTCATTATCCGCCAGCCAGGCCTCGACGCCATTGAGGTCCGGCGTCTCGTAGGGCACCAGGGACCGGCCCGGCCCGCGCAGCGCCTCGATGGTGGCGACCAGCGACCCCGTCTCCGCGATCCTCCCGGCCACCTGCGCCGGCGTGCACCCCAGATGTTCCGCCAGCAGCCCGTCGCGGATACCGCGGATGGTCCCCCGCGCCGCGCCGTTGGCGGGCAGCGCGGCGTCGATCATCACGTCGCATTCGGTGTCCAGCCGCATGGAGCGGTTGTTCATGTTGGAGGAGCCGATGCGCAGCATCCGGTCGTCCACCACCATCACCTTGGCGTGGACGTAGATGGGCTGCCCGCCGTCGGTGAAGGGGTGGTAGATGCGGAAGCGGCCATGCGGGTCCAGCCGGCGCAGCGCCTCCCGCAGCCGGGCGCGGGCGCTGTCCATGGCGATCGGCTCCAGCCAGCCTTCCGCGGAAGTCGGGTTTACCAGCACCACCTCCGGCCCCTCCGGCTCCGCCAGCCGCCGGGCGATTGCCTCGGCGATGCGGCGGGAAGCGAAATACTGGCTCTCGGCGTAGATCATGGTGCGCGCGGCGGCGATCATGTCGAGGTAGAGCGCCTCCACCTCATGCACGCCGGGCGTTTCCGCCATCGCCGGCTGGGTGCGGGCGATGGCCAGGTCGATCTCGCGGAACTGCGGGGCCAGCCCCTCCGGCCAGCAATCCGTCCTGTGCGTCACCGGTGCCAGCTTCCGCCCGCCGGCCAGCGTCCAGCGTTCCCGCGCCAGGGCACCGAGCTGCGCCGCGGCGGCGCCGTCCAGCGCCGTGGTGGCGTCGTGCCATGGGTCGTGCGGCCGGCCGCTGGGCCGCAGCCGGCGCGGCGCGGCATCCGCATGATCGCGCGTGTCCCAGCGGCCCGCCGTCATGTCGATCCCGCCGCAGAAGGCCAGGCAATCATCCAGCACGACGATCTTCTGGTGGTGCGAGGCGCCGGGCGGGTGGCTGCCATCCAGCCGGGCGGTGATGCGCGAATGCGCCTTCCAGCGCAGCAGATGCAGGATCGTGGTGCCGCGGAACAGCGCCTTGAAGGCGCCGAGGTCCCAGTGCAGCAGGAAGATCTCCAGCTCCGGCCGGCGGTGCACCAGCCAGAGGATGAAATCGCCCAGCCGCGAGGGGCCGTCCGTCGGGGTCTCGCCCGGCGTCAGCTCGATGCGCGAGTCGAAATCCCAGCCGATCAGCATGATGCGGTGGCGCGCGGCCAGCATGGCGGCGCGGGCGGCACGGAAATAGCCATCGGCGTCGATGATGACCGCGGCGCGGCTGGCGCGCGCCACGCGCCAGCAATTCTCGCCGGGACGCAGCAGGGGCGGCTCCGCCTGGGGCGTCTCCTTCGCGTCGGGGGTCGGTTCGGGCGCGGCCTGCATCACGCCCCAATGGGTGGCACCGTCGCGGGGCGTCAACCCGGTGCACGCAAAACTGAAGGTGAGGCAGCGATGGCATGCGGTTTGCTTGGCTTCGTTCCGCCCCAAGACCGTTGCCGGAGGACCAGGCCCTGGTCAGCATTGCCGCGCAGCCCGCCCCGATCGAGCTCGATCCCCGCCGCCTGGCGCTGATCCTCATCGACATGCAGCGCGATTTCCTGGAGCCGGGTGGCTTCGGCGCGGCGCTGGGCAATGACGTCGCCCGCCTCGCCGGTGCCATCGAGCCCTGCCGCCGCCTGCTGGCCAGCGCCCGCCGCGCCGGCCTTCTCGTGATGCACACCCGCGAAGGCCACCGGCCCGACCTGGCGGATGCGCCGCCCGCCAAGGTGCTGCGCGCCCCGCCCGGGATGCGCATCGGCGATCCCGGCCCGATGGGCCGCATCCTGGTGCGTGGCGAGCCGGGGCACGCGATCATCCCCGCCCTCGCCCCGGCGGAAGGGGAGCCGGTGATCGACAAGCCCGGCAAGGGTGCCTTCTACCAGACCGACCTGGACTCGATGCTGCGCAACCGCGGCATCGAGGCGCTGCTGGTGGCCGGCGTCACCACCGAGGTCTGCGTCCACACCACGGTGCGGGAGGCGAATGACCGCGGGCTGCGCTGCATCGTGCCCGGCGATTGCTGCGCCTCCTACTTCCCGGAATTCCACGCCGCCGCGCTGGCGATGATCTCGGCGCAGGGCGGCATCTTCGGCTGGGTCACGACCGAGGCCGCGGTCACGCAGGCGCTGGAGGGTGCGAGATGACGACGACGCGCAGGATCGGCGGCCCGGCGCTGTGGGTGCCGGGCGACTGGAATGCCTATTTCGGCTTCGGCACCAACATCCTGGTCAATCTGCTGGTGCTGACCGGGCTGCTGCGCTTCGTGCTGCGCATGCCGGACGAGCTGGTCTTCGGCCGCATCCTGCCCGCCGTCGGGCTGATGCTGTTCCTGTCCACCGCCTATTATGCCTGGCTCGGCTGGAAGCTGGCGAAGGAGACCGGGCGCGACGATGTCTGCGCGCTGCCCTCCGGCATCTCCGTGCCGCACATGTTCATCGTCACCTTCGTCATCATGCTGCCGATCCTGTCCCGCACCCTGGACCCGGTGAAGGCGTGGGAGGCCGGACTCACCTGGGTGTTCGTGCAGAGCATCATCCTGATGATCGGCGGCTTCGTGGCGCCGGTGATCCGCCGCATCACGCCGCGCGCCGCGCTGCTCGGCACGCTGGCCGGCGTTTCCGTCACCTTCATCTCCATGCGCCCGGCGCTCGAGATCTACCTGACGCCGATGATCGGCGTGCTGTGCTTCGCCGTCATCCTGCTCGGCTGGTTCGGCGGCGTGCGCTATCCGCGCGGCACGCCGGCGGGGCTGGTCGCCATCGCGGTGGGCGGCGTCATCGCCTGGGGCGCGGCGGCCTTCGGCCTCGGCATCGGCGGCATGTCGCTGACCGGGCTGATGGCGGGCTTCGCGAATATCGGCTTCGCCGTGCCGATCCCCGCCATCGGCCATGTGTTCTCCGGCTTCGAGTTCATCGGCATCATCCTCGTCACCGCCATCCCCTTCGGCATCTACGATCTGGTCGAGGCGATGGACAATGTGGAGAGCGCGGAGGTGGCGGGCGACGCCTTCCCGACCACACGCGTGCTGACGGCGGATGGCGTGGTCAGCATGATCGGCTGCCTGATGGGCAACCCCTTCATCAACGCGGTCTATATCGGCCACCCGGGCTGGAAGGCGATGGGCGGGCGCATCGGCTATTCCGCCGCCACCGGCGTCACCGTGCTGGTGCTGACCTGGCTCGGCATCACCGCCGTGCTGCTCCAGCTGATCCCCGTGGTCGCGATCTCGCCCATCCTGCTCTACATCGGCATGCTGATCGGCGCGCAGGCCTTCCAGGAGACGCCGCACAAGCACGCGCCGGCCATCGTGCTGGGCTTCACGCCGCACCTCGCGGCCTGGGCGAAGACGCTGATCGACGGTGCGCTCGGCGCGGCGGGCACCAGCGCCGCTGCCGTCGGCTTCGACAAGCTGGCCGGCATGGGCGTGCTGTATCACGGGCTGGAAGTGCTGGGCGGCGGCGCCATCCTGGGCGGGCTGATCCTGGCCGCCACCGCGGTGTTCATCATCGAGCGCGACTTCCAGCGCGCCGCCGC
This sequence comes from Falsiroseomonas selenitidurans, assembly GCF_012103215.1. Classification (GTDB taxonomy): domain Bacteria; phylum Pseudomonadota; class Alphaproteobacteria; order Acetobacterales; family Acetobacteraceae; genus Falsiroseomonas; species Falsiroseomonas selenitidurans. The sequence goes on along the minus strand of NZ_JAAVNE010000045.1, from coordinate 28,720 downwards.
CTTCGCCGCCGCCGGCGCGGTGCTGACCTTCTTCGGCTTCATGCATGGCGAAACGGTGGGTTTCGCGGTGACGCCCGGCGTGGCGCTGGCCTACGCGCTGGTCGCCGCCGGCCTTTTCGTCTGTTCGCGCAACGAGGCGCGCCTCACGCCGCCGGTGGCGGCGGCGCCGGCCGAGTAGCTCACGCCGGCGGCGCGGGCGCGGCGGCGATGCCGGCGCGCTCCAGCGCGGCGGCGACGCGAAACAGCACATCCTCCCGCCAGGGGGCGGCGATCAGCTGCACGCCGATCGGCATTCCCTGCGGCGCACCGGCCGCCCCGGGATCGGCCAGCGGCACCGCCAGCACCGGCAGGCCGATGCAGGAGATGGGCTGGGTATAGACGCCGAGATTGGGGCGGATCGGCAAGATCTGGCCGTCGATCTCCGTCATCGCTTGGCCGATCGGCGGCGCGACGAAGGGCGTCGCCGGCGCCAGCACCACGTCCACCTGCTGGAACACCGCCATCACCGCGGCGCGATAGGCTTCCCGCACGCGCTGCGCCTGCACCAGCCAGGCGGCGGGCAGCAGGGCGCCTGCCAGGAAGCGGTCGCGCGTGCCGGGGTCGAAATCCGCCGCCCGCTCCCGCAGGTCGGCCAGATGCAGGTTCGCCCCTTCGCTCATGGTGATGAGGAAGGCGGCAGCGCGGCCCAGCGCCGCCTGCGGAATGGTCACCCTTCGCGTGGCGCCCAGCGCGCGCGCCAACACCGCCACCGCCTCGAACGCCTCGGCATGGCCGTTGCGGGCGAAATGGTCGTCGGCCACGGCGATGCGCAGCCCCTCGATCCCGGCGCCGAGCCGGGCGGAGACTGGTTCCACCGGCCGGTCCTGCTGCGCCGGGTCGGCCGGGTCGCGGCCCTGCAGCACGTCATAGGCCAGCGCCAGGTCACCCACATCACGGGCGAAGGGGCCGAGATGATCGAGCGAGGCGACGAAAGGGTAGCTGCCGCGGCGCGACAGCCTGCCATAGGTCGGCTTCAGCCCGAAGATGCCGCAGAGCGAGGCGGGCACGCGGATGGAGCCGTTGGTGTCGCTGCCCAGCGTCAGCGGCACCAGCCCCGCCGCGACGGCGGCAGCCGAACCGCCGGAGGACCCGCCGGCGACGCGCGCCAGATCGTGCGGATTGCGGCAATCGCCGAAATGCGCGTTCTCCGTGGTGAAGCCATAGGCATATTCGTCCATGTTCAGCGCGCCGAGGCAGACGCCCCCGGCGGCCTGGAACTGCCGCACCAGGAAGGCGTCCTGCGCCGCCGGCGGGCGGTCGCGCTCGATCTTCGCGCCGGCGAGCGTGGTGAGGCCGGCCAGGTCGAACAGGTTCTTCACCGCATAGGGCACGCCGGCCAGCGGCCCGGGGTCGCGGCCCTCGGCGATCGCGGCATCCACCGCGGCGGCTTCCGCCCGTGCCCGCGCCGCGGTCACCGCGGTGAAGGCGTTGGTGGCGGCGTTGCGCGCGGCGATGTCGGCCAGCGCGGCCTCCGCCGTCGCGGTGGCGGTGGTGCGGCCGGTGCGGATGGCGGCGGCGATGGTGGCGGCGGTGTTCATCGGGCGACGAAGACCGGCGCGGGTTCGTCGGCCACGCCCAGCTTCCAGCTTTCCACCATCGCCGCCATGCGCGCGGCCAGTTGCAGGTTGGCGACCACGCCCGGCAGCTGCGCCGGCGTCACCGTCAGCCCCAGCAGCGGCGCGGCCTGCCGCGCATAGGCCTCGGCATCGAAGGGGGGCGTCGTCATGCGGGCTCCGTGGCAAAGTGGCAGGCGGCCTGGCGGGACCCCGGGAAGCGCCGCAGGGCCGGCATCTCGGTCCCGCAGCGGTCCGTGCCCACCGGGCAGCGGCCGTGGAAGCGGCAGGCATGGGGGTCCGGGTCGATCGGGCTCTTCGGGTCGCCCGCCAGGCGCAGCCCCCCCGCCCGCAGCCCGTCCAGCCGCGGCACGGCGGCGATCAGGCCGCGCGTATAGGGGTGCAGCGGGTTGTCGAACACGGCGCGCGCCGGCCCCACCTCCACGATGCGGCCCAGATACATCACCACCACCCGGTCGCACAGCAGCCGCACCACGTTCAAATCGTGGCTGACGAAGACGTAGGAGATGCCAAGCGTCTCGCGCAGCGTCACCAGCAGTTGCAGGATGGTGACCTGCACCGAGACATCCAGCGCCGCGGTGGGCTCGTCCAGCACCAGCAGGTCCGGCCGCGGGGCGATGGCGCGGGCGATGCCGACACGGGCGCGCTGGCCGCCGGAAAGCTGGTGCGGGAAACGGTCCAGCAGTTCCAGCGGCAGGCCGCACAGCGTCGCCGCTTCCGCCACCTTCGCCTGCAGCGCCGCGCCGCGCAGGCCGCGCAGCTTGCGCAGCGGATCGGCGATGGCATCCGCCGCGGTGAAGCGCGGGTTGATGCTCTCCCCCGCGTCCTGGAACACGATCTGGATACGCGCGCGGTCCGCGTCGCGCGCGAAATCCCGCGCCGGCAGCGCCGCCAATTCCCGCGCGTTGAAGCGGATGGAGCCGCTGGTGGGGTCTGTCAGCCGGGCGATCAACCGCACCAGCGTGGATTTGCCGCAGCCGGATTCGCCCACCAGGCCCAGCGTCTCCCCCCGCCCCAGGGTGAAGGAGACATCATCCACCGCATGCACCATGGCGGGCGCTCGGCCGCCCAGCCAGCCGCGGCGGGCCAGCGGGAAGCGCTTCGAGAGCTCAGCCACGTCCAGCAGCGGGTCGGCGGCAAAGTCGCGCGGCGCATTGCCGATCTGGCCGGTCATGCGGGGTTCCAGCAGGCGACGCGGTGCGCCGGCGCCAGGTGCCGCCAGGCCATCGGGGCCTCGCAGGCCGGCAGGCGCTGCTCGCAGCGCGCGGCGAAGCGGCAGGGTGGCAGGTCGGTACGGCGGAGGTCCGGCAGGCTGCCGGGAATGGCGCGCAGGTCGGCCAGCCCACCGGCCGCGGTCGGCGTCGCCGCCAGCAGGCGGCGCGTGTAGGGGTGGCGCGGATGCGCCAGCAGTTCGGCCGTCACCGCATCCTCGACGATGTGGCCGGCATGCATCACCGCGATCCGCCCGCTGCGCTCCGCTGCCAGGGCGAGGTCGTGGGTGATGAGGATGGTGGCCATGCCGGTTTCCGCGGCCAGGGACTGGATGATGTCCATCACCACCGCCTGGGTGGTGACATCGAGCCCCGTGGTCGGCTCGTCCGCGATCAGCAGAGCGGGGCGGGTGGCGACGGCGATGGCGATCATCACGCGCTGGCACATGCCACCTGAGAGTTCGAAGGGATAGGCGGCGAAGCGCCGCGCCGGGTCGGGGATGCCGACCTCCCGCAGCATCTCCACCGCCCGCGCATCGGCGTCCCGGCGCGACAGGCCGGCATGGCGGCGCACCACATCGGCGATCTGCCGGCCGATGGGGCGGATCGGGTTCAGCGCGGCGCGTGGGTTCTGGAAGATCATCGCGGCGCGGGCACCACGGATCCTGGCAAGTTCCTTGGGCGAGGCCTGCGTCAGTTCCACGCCTTCCAGCGTCGCGCTGCCGCCGGTGATGCGGCCGGCGGCATCCAGCAGGCCGAGCAGCGCATAGGCTGTGACCGACTTGCCGGAGCCGGATTCGCCCACCAGCGCCATGGTCTCGCCGCGGGCGACCTGGAAGGAGATGCGGTCCAGCGCGTGGACGATGCCGGAGCGCGTGCGGAACTCGACGGAGAAGTCGCGGACGTCGAGGATGGCGGTCATGTCCGACGTCTCTGACAATGCGGTCGGCGGACTCACGTCCGCCTTGCTTGGCGAAGCGGTCGGCGGACTCACGTCCGCCTTGCTTGGCGAAGCGGTCGGCGGACTCACGTCCGCCTCCGGGGATCAACGATATCCCGCACGCCATCGCCCAGCAGGTTGAAGCAGAACACCGCGACCATCAGCGTGGCGCCGGGGAACAGCGCCACCCACCATTCGCCGGAGACGATGAAGGAGGCGCCCTCCGCCACCATGATCCCCCATTCCGGCGTCGGCGCGCGCACGCCGAGACCGATGAAGGACAGGCCGGCGGCGTTGAGGATGGCATAGCCCATGGTCAGCGACATCTGCACCACCATGATCGGCAGGATGTTCGGCGCCACCTGGCCCAGCAGCACGCCCATGTCGCGATGTCCGGCGATGCGCGCGGCATCGACGAAGCCGGCTTCCCGCCGCTGCACCGTCTCTGCCCGCGCCACGCGCACATAGAGGGGAAAGTTGATGATGGCGGTGGCCAGCACGATGTTCGGCACCGTGTTGCCCAGCGCGGCGACGATGGCCATGGCCAGCACGAACAGCGGGAAGGCCATGATGGTGTCGGCGATGCGCCCCACCACCATGTCCACCCAGCCGCCGAAGAAGCCGGCCGCCAGCCCGGCGAAGCCGCCCGCCGCCAGCACCAGCGCCACGGAGGCCGCGGCGATGCCGAGATCCAGCCGCGTCGCCACCAGGACGCGGGAGAAGATGTCCCGCCCGATCTGGTCCGTGCCAAACCAATGCGCCGCGGAAGGCGGCTGCAGCGCATTCGCGGTGTTGCTCGCCAGCGGGTCGTAGGGCGCCAGCGACGGACCCAGGATCGCCGCCAGCACGAAGAACACGAACAGGCCCAGCGCGAAGCCCGTCACCGGGTTCTCCGCCACCACATGCCGGGCATGGCGCAGCACGGAATTGCCGCCGGCACCCACCGCCGCGCTCATGCGCGCCGCGCCCGCGGGTCGAGCGCGCGGTTCACCATGTCGATCGCCAGGTTCAGCAGCACGTAGAGGATCGCCATGGTCAGCACGAAGCCCTGCACCGGCGCGCCGTCGGACGCGATCAGCGCCTCCACCGCGTAGCTGCCGATGCCGGGCCAGGCGAAGACCTTCTCCACCAGCACATTGGCGCCCAGCAGGAAGGAGAACACCATGCCCAGCGTCGTCACCACCGGCAGCAGCGCATTGCGCAGCGCATAGGTCAGGATGATGGTGGAGGAGGCGAGGCCGGAGGCCCGCGCCGTGCGGATGAACTCCGCCCCCAGCACCGCCAGCATGGAAGCCCGCGTGATGCGCGCGATCGGCGCCAGCGCGAACAGGCCCAGCGTTGCCGCCGGCAGCACGATCTGCGCCAGCGCGCCGCGCCAGGTTTCCCAATCGCCGATCAGGGCCGCATCCACCAGGTAGAAGCCGGTGACGGTGGGCGGCGCGCTGGCGAAGGCGTCCAGCCGCCCGAGCGGCGCCGGCGCCCAGCCCAGCACGAAGTAGAACACGTAGACCAGCAGCAACCCGGTGAAGAATACGGGCAGGGAGACGCCGGCCGTGACCACCACGCGGCAGGCATGGTCGGCCAGCGAGCCCTGCTTCACCGCCGCCAGGATGCCGAGCGGGATGGCGATGGATACCGCCAGCAGCAGCCCCGCCAGCGTCAGCTCGGCGGATGCCGGCAGGCGCTGCAGGATGTCGGTCAGCACCGGCTGCCCGGTGGTCAGCGACATGCCGAGGTCGCCCTGCACCAGGGCCCGCAGGTAGTTCCAGAACTGCTCCGGCAGCGGTCGGTCCAGGCCCAGCTCCGCGCGGATCTGGGCGATGGATTCGGCGCTGGCAGTGGGCCCGGCGAAGTAGGTGGCGGTGTCGCCGGGCAGCACGCGCGTCAGCACGAAGGTGACGACGATGACGGCAGCCAGCGCGGGCAGGGACCCGGCCAGCCGCCAGAGCAGGCCGCGCATCAGCCCTTCGTCAAATAGCGGAAATCAGGCTCGCGCGATGGCCAGAACTGGTAGCCGCCGATGTTCTGCTGCATCGCCACGTCGTGGAAGGGCTGCACGATGGGGATGAAGGGCACGTCCTGCATGCCCAGCTCCAGGAAGCCGCGCACATTGGTGGCGTAGGTGGCGGCGTCGGGGGCGAAGCGCGCGGCGTCGATCATCCGGTCCATCACCGGGTTCTGGTAGGACGGGATGTTAAAGATCGAGTTGTTGCCGTGATAGTTCCAGAAGAAGAAGTAGTCCGGCCAGTCCAGCCAGCCGCCGAAGCGGTTGATCGCCATCGGCGCGGTCTTCTTGTTCAGCTCGCCACGGAAGTTCGCACCGGGGATCTTGTTCAGCTCCACCGTGATGCCGAGCGGCGCCAGCGCTTCCTTGATCAGCACCGCCATCGGCTCCGTGATCGTGGCGCCGCCGGCGTCGTAGATCAGGGTGGTGCTGAAGGGGGCGGCGCCCGATTCCGCCATCAGCGCGCGGGCGCGCTCCATGTTGGCGGCATAGGGGAAGGGCACGGGCCAGGACAGGCGCGCCGGCGTCGCCGGGCCGCCCCACATCGGCACGCCGCGGCCGAACAGCGCGCCCTGCAGGATCTGCTCATAGGGCATGGCCCAGGCCACGGCCTGGCGCAGCTTCACGTTGTTGAAGGGCGGCAGGGCGGAATTCAGCGCCAGGTACCAGATCGCGTTCGGCACCGGCATGGCCGAGACCTTCAGCTTGCCTGCCGCCACCAGGTCCGCGAAATCCTTGGGCGGGATCTGGTAGCTGATATCCGCGTCGCCACGCTCGATCAGCGCCCGGCGGGTGGAGGGGGAGGCGATGTCGCGCGCGATGACGCGGCGCAACTGCGGCAGGGGGCCGGACTTCCAATCGTCGAAGCGGCTGTAGACCGTCTCCGTTCCCGGCCGCCAGGCGTCCACCTTGTAGGCGCCGCCGCCGCAGATGTTGTTCTTCAGATAGTCCTTCGCCCAGACATCGCCGCCGGCATTGGCGATGGCCTTCTCGCTGTCGAACACGAAGGGAATCGTCACCGCCAGGTTCGGCATGGTCAGCTTGTCGCGGCGCAGGAAGTCGACGCGGAAGGTCTTGTCATCCACCGCGACGAACTGCTCCGGCTTCTCCAGGCTGCCGGCGCGCATCTGCGTGGTGGCGAAGCCGCCGATCGAGACGGCGCGGTCCAGCGACCACTTCACATCGCGGGCGCTGACCGGCCTGCCGCTATGGAAACGGGCATCTGCCCGCAATTTGAACGTGACGGAGGTGCCATCGCTGGCCTCCTGCCAGCTCTCCGCCAGCTCCGGCTCCAGCTGCGTGATGTCGAAGCCGGTGGTCACGCCATCGACCGGCATGCGCTTGAAGCGCACCAGCCGATCATAGCAATTCTGCGCCACGCCGTTCACCGGCTGGGAGGCGCCGATGCCCTGCATGTCCATGCTGTTGGGGCCGTATTCCTGCACCAGCAGCAGGGTTTCGCTGCGGGTCGGCGCGCGCTGGGCCGCGGCCTGCTTCACGGCCGGTGCGGCCAGGGGCATGCCGAGCGCGGCGGCCGGCACGGCTTTCAGGAAATCGCGGCGGTCCATCGCTGTCCTCCAGGCCGGAGGGGGCGGGGCGCCCCTCCTCCGGCCCGGGGGATCAGCAAGGCGCGTGCCAGCGCGCTGCGCGGGCGGCTACAGGTTGCGCCTGGCCGCGCGCAGCGTCGGCAGGCCGATGCCCGTGGCGTCGAAGCCGCCATCCACGGCGATCACCTGGCCGGTCAGGTAGCTGGCGCGGTCGCTGCACAGGAACAGGATGGTTTCCGCCAGCTCCGCCTCCAGCCCGTAGCGGCCCAGCGGGATGTGGTCGTGGTAGTCGGCGCGGATCTCCGGTGAATGCACCGCCTTGGCCATGGCGGTATCGACCGGCCCCGGCGCCACCGCGTTCACGCGGATGCCAAGCCCGGCGAGCTCCACCGCCTGCTGCTTCGTCAGATGCGCAAGCCCGGCCTTGCTGGTGCCATAGGCGACCCGGAGGGTGGAGGCGCGCAGGCCGGAGATGGAGGTGATGTTCACCACCGCCCCACCGCCGCCTTCCGCCATCAGCGGTGCCGCCGCCTGGGTGGCCAGGAAGGGGCCGGTGAGGTTCACCGCCAGCACGCGTGCCCAATCCTCCGGCGTGGTCTCCAGCAGCGGCTTGAACACGGCGGTGCCGGCATTGTTCACCAGCGCGTCCAGCCGCCCGAAATGTGCCGCCGCCTGCCGCACCGCCTCCCCCAGCGCCGGGCCATCGGCCACGTCGCAGGCCAGCGCCAGCGTCGCATCCGGCGCGGCCAGCGAGGCCATGGCGGCGTCCAGCAGCCCCGGCTCGATGTCCAGCAGCGCCACGCGCCAGCCCTCCGCCCGGAAGCGGCGCGCCCTGGCCAGGCCGATGCCGCGCCCCGCGCCGGTGATCAGCACGACCGGTTCGGCCATGGCATTTCCCCCTTCTTGCCCGGCGCAGCAGAACGCCGAAGCGCGATCCGTCGCAAGGGGGTGCCGGTTCAGCCCCCCGCGAGGCGGGCCGCCACCTTCCGGGCGAAGCCGGCGGGGTCGCGCGGCGCCTCGCCATCCTGGATGCGCGCCAGGTCCAGCAGCATGCCGGCGGACTCCGCCAGATCGGCCTCCGCCGTCGCCTGCGCGGCCAGGTGGCGGATCAGGGGATGGCGCGGGTTGATCTCCAGCACCGGCGCGCTGGCGCCGAAACTGCGCCCGGCGCGGCGCAGCAGGCGCTGCATCTGCAGGTCCGGGCCGCCTTCGGCCGCGGCCAGCACCACGGCGCTGTCCACCAGGCGTTCCGTCGACCGCACCTCCGCCACCTCCGCCCCCAGCGCCTCCTTCACCAGGGCCAGCAGCGTCGCCACGTCGGCCGCCTCGCCCTGCGGCGCCTCCGTCGCTTCCAGCTTGGACAGGTCCAGGCCGGATTGCGTGATGCTGCGGATGGGCTTGTCCTCGAAGCGGTCCATCCGGTCCGGCCAGAAGGCATCGATGCCGTCCGTCAGCAGCAGCACCTCCACGCCCCGCGCGCGGAACCCTTCAAGCTGCGGGGAGCCCGCCAGGCCCGCCGCCTCGTCGCCCACCAGGACGTAGATCGCCTCCTGCCCCGGCTTCATCCGCGCCACATAGTCCGGCAGCGAGGTCCAGCCCTCCACGGCGGAGGAGCGGAAGCGCAGCAGCGGCGCCAATTCCTTGTGGTGCTCCGTGTCCTCCCAGACGCCTTCCTTCAGCACGGCGCCGAAATTGGCCCAGAAGCTGCCATAGGCCTCCGCATCCTTGGCGCGGGTCTTCAGCTCCGACAGCACGCGGCCGGTGACGGAACGGCGGATGCGGGCCAGCACGGGGGTGGCCTGCAGCATCTCGCGCGAGACGTTCAGCGGCAGATCCTCGGTGTCCACAACGCCGGTGACAAAGCGCAGCCAGGGCGGCAGCAGCGCGGCCTCATCGGTGATGAACATGCGGCGGACATGCAGGCGCACGCGGCTTGCGCGCTCGCCCTCCACCGCCTGGAAGGGCTTCGAATTGGGCAGGAACAGCAGCGCGGTGAAGTCCAGCGCGCCTTCCGCGCGCCAGTGCAGCGTCGCCCAGGGCGTGTCGAAGACATGGCCCAAATGGCGGTAGAATTCGGTGTAGCTCTCCTCGCTCACCTCCGCCTTCGGCTTGCGCCACAGCGCCGTGCCCTCGTTCGCAGGCTCGTCCTGGCCGTCGCGGGCCACGGTGATGGGGATGGCGATGTGGTCGGCCCATTTGCGGATGATGGTCTGCAGCCGGTAGGGCTCCAGGAACTCCTCCGCATCCGCCTTCATGTGCAGCACGATGTCGGTGCCGGGTTCGGCCTTGCTGCCCGGCGCCAGGGTGTATTCGCCGCGCCCCTCGCTGGCCCAGACCCAGGCTTCCTCCCCCCCGGCGCGGCGCGAGGTCACCTCCACCCGGTCCGCCACCATGAAGGCGGAATAGAAGCCGACGCCGAACTGGCCGATCAGGCTGGGCTGCTCCGTCGCCTTCGCCTCCGCCAGGGTCTTGGCGAAGGCCAGGGTGCCGGAGCGTGCGATGGTGCCGAGATGCTGCGCCAGCTCGGATTTGGACATGCCGATGCCGGGGTCGGCGATGGTCAGCGTCCGCGCCGCCTTGTCCGGCACGATGCGCAGCTTCGCCTCCGCCGGCAGCATCAGCGCCTGGTCGGACAGCGCCTCGAACCGCCGGCGGTCGACGGCGTCCGCCGCATTGGCCACCAGCTCCCGCAGGAAGATTTCACGCTCCGAGTACAGCGCGTGGACCACCAGATCCAGCAGGCGGCCGACCTCGGCGCCGAATTCGTGGCGTTCCAGCGTTTCGTCCATGTGTTTGACCCCTTTGCCGAATTTCACCGCGCGGCGGCGTCCGCGGGCGGCGATATGCGCGGCGGGGGCCGGCTTTTCAACCGTTGCGGGCCCAGGCGAGGAAGACCAGGAAGCCGGCGATGCCGGCCAGCAGGTGCCCGGCCAGCAGCAATTGCATCCGGGGGTAGCCGCGCCGGGCCAGGCGTGGCGCGGCGAAGCCGGCCAGGGTGGCGGCGGCCAGCAGGCCCGGCGGCAGGGCGGCGGGCGGCCCGCCAGGCGCGGGGCGCCCGCCGAGCACCGCCAGCGCCGCCAGCGCCAGCCCGGCCAGCGCCAGCAGCAGATGCGCCCGCCCCACCCAGCCGCGCCGCTTGCGTTGCAGGAACAGCAGCCCGGCGGCGATGCCGGCGGCCAGCGTCGCGACCAGGGCCAGGATGGCGGGTGTCGTGCTCATCGTTGCGGGTCCTCCCGGCTGGAGGATCGGGCGCCGCGGCCATTCGGCAAGGGGCGCCGGCGCGGCTACACTTCCCCGGCAAGCCAGGGGAGGATCATGTGGCGTTGTCCTTGTTCACCGCCGAGGCGCCGGGCCTTCCGGCGCGGCTGCTGGCGCTACGCGAGCCGGAGACCGGCGCGCTGACCTTCCCGCGCAGCGCCTTCGGCTGCACCACCACCGGCCGCCCGGCCGCGGCGCTGGAGCCTGTGGCGCTCAGCGGCCGGGCCACCGTGCTGGCCTGCATCACGCTGCACCAGCCGGTGCTGCCGGGCCTGGCGCCGCCGGTGCGGCTGGCGGAGCTGCGCCTGGCGGAGGGGCCGGTGGTGCAGGGGGTGATCGAGGGTGCAGGCGGGGACCTTCCGCCCGGCAGCGCGGTGCAGGCGGTGATGGCAGCCGATGGCGTGTCCTGCCTGTTCCGCCCGGTGCCGCCGGCATGAGGGGGCTGCGCCCCGTCCGCGTGGTGGGCATCGGCATGCACCGCTACCAGTTCGCCAGCGAGACGCCCTTTCCGGCCATCGGCCTGGCGGCGCTGCGCGCCGCGCTGGACGATGCCGGGCTCGCCTGGCCGGCCGTGACCAGCGCCTGCATCGGCACGGCGACGCTGGGCATGGCCGCGGGGCGGGTGATGCTGCGGCATATGGGGTCCACCGGGCTGGAGGTGACGCAGGTGGAGAATGCCTCCGCCTCCGGCTCCTCCGCCTTCCGCCTGGCCTGCCTGCAGGTGGCCTCCGGCCAGCATGAGGTTGTGCTGGCGCTGGGCGTGGACAAGCATGGCGGGGCGCAGCGGGCGGCGGAGCGTGACGGGCTGCCGCGCCTTTCGCCCGCCGCCGACCTGCCGCTGGTGCAATTCGCCCTGCTGGCCCGCGCCTGGCGGGAATCCCATGGCGTGACGCTGGCGGACATGGCGCGCGTCGCGGTGAAGAACCACGGCAACGCCGCGCGCAACCCCTTCGCGCAGTTCCGCAAGCCGCGCACGCTGGAGCAGGTGCTGGCCTCCGCCCCCGTGGCCGGGGATCTGACGGCGCTGCAATGCTGCCCACGCGGGGAAGGCGCGGCGGCCGTGATCGTGGCCAGCGAGGATTCCATCGCCCGGTTCGGCCTGGAGCGGCGGCGCGCCATCCGCGTGCTGTCGAGCCACGCCAGCAGCGACCATTCGGGTGCCGAGACAGCCTTCGGCGTGGTGGAGACGGTGCGCCGCTCCGGCGCCGCGACCCTGGCGGCCGCCGGGATCGGCCCGCAGGATCTCGACATCGTCGAGCTGCACGACGCCTTCTCGATCGAGGAGATCATCTATGCGGAGGCGCTGGGCCTCTGCCCGCCCGGCGCGGGGCCGGCGCGGCTCCGCGACGGGTCGTGGGAGATCGGCGGCGGGCGCTGCGCGGTGAACCCCTCCGGCGGGCTGATCGGCATGGGCCATCCGCTGGGCCCCACCGGCATCGGCCAGGTGGCGGAGATCGTGCGGCAGCTGCGCGGCGAGGCCGAGGGCCGCCAGCAGCCCGGCGCACGCACCGCGCTGGCGCACATGATCGGCCTCGGCTTCGTCGCCGTGGGGCATGTGCTGCAACGGGAGAACGCGGCATGAGCCCGGACCACCTGCCCGCCGCGCCGCCGCCCGATTCTGCCGAGCCGCGTGAGGTTGCGCCGGGCATCCTGTGGCTGCGCCGGCCGATGCCGCTGCCGCTCGGCCATGTGAATCTCTGGCTGCTGGAGGATGGCGCCGGCTTCTGCGCCATCGATGCCGGCGGCGACTATCCAGGCCACCGCCCGCTGTGGGAGGAAGCCTTCGCCGGGCTGCTGCGCGACCGGCCGATCACCCGCATCCTGGTGACGCATTGCCACCCGGACCATGCGGGCCTCGCCGGCTGGCTGGCCGCGCGGAGCGGCGCGCCGGTGCTGATGAGCCGCGGCGAGAGCGCCCGCTACCGCCACATGGCCGCGCCCCGGCCCGCGGAGGCTACCGAGGCGACGCGTGACTTCTATGCCCGCTGCGGCTTGAGCGCAGTGCAGGTGGCGGCGATGCTCGGCCGCCGCGCCCGCTTCCAGGCGCTGCTGACGCCGCTGCCGGAGCAGGTGGTGCCGGTGGCGGCGGGCGAGGTGCTGCGGATCGGCGCGCGGCGCTGGCGCGTGCACACGGGCGGCGGCCATGCGCCGGAACAGGTGATGCTGGAATCGCTGGACGATGCGGTGTTCATCGCCGCCGACCAGGTGCTGCCGGCGATCACGCCGCATATCGGCGCGGACCCCGAACGGCGCGGGCAGGACCCGCTGGCGCTGTACCTCGCTTCCCTGCGCGACCTGCGGGCGGCGCGGGACGATGTGCTGGTGCTGCCCTCCCACGGCCTGCCCTGGCACGGGCTGCACCGGCGGCTGGCCGCCATCGCCGCGCACCACGCAGGCCGGCTGGACCGGCTGCTGGGCGCGGGCGACGCGATCACGGCGATGCAGGCGCTGCCGCTGCTGTTCCGCCGCGACCTGGGCGAAGCCGCGCTGGGCTTCGCGGTGACGGAGGCGATGGCGCATCTGCTGCACCTGGAAGCCCAGGGGCGGATGCGGCGCCTGGACGATGCCCTGTGGCGCTGGCAGCCGGTTCAGAAATCGTAGAGCCGCGCCGGGTTGTCCACCAGGATCGCCCGGCGCAGCCCGGCATCCGGCACCCATTCGCCCAGCAGGTCCAGCAGCGCCGCCACATCCGGCTTGTTCGCGTGGACGTTCGGATGCGGCCAGTTGGAGCCCCACAGGATGCGCTCCGGCGCCGCGGCGATCAGCGCCCGCGCGATGGCGGCCACATCGGCATAGCCCGGCGGCCCGCTGCGCGAGGTGCCATAGGGCGAGGATGCCTTGACCCAGACGCGCCCGGTCCCCAGCAGCCGCAGCAGCGCCTGCACCGGCGCGGCCTCCGGCGGCACCGGCGCCTCGAAGCGGCCGATATGGTCGATCACCACGGGGCAGGCGAGGCCGGCGATCAGCGCTGCGCGGTCTGCCATCGCGCCGCCGTCGAATTGCAGTTGCACATGCCAGCCCATCGGCGCCACATGCTCGGCCAGCGCCGGCAGCTTCTCCCACGGCACCAGGCCGCCCGGCATCATGAAGGCGCGCGCGCCACGCGCCCCGGCGGCGTGCAGGCGCTGCAATTCGGCCAGCGGCGTGGTCTCCGTCACCCCCACCACGGCGCGTGCCGCGCCGAGCGCCGCCACGGCATCCAGCGTGCAGGCATTGTCCGCGCCATAGGCGGTGGGCTGCACGACGATGGTGCGCGTCAGCCCCACCCGGTCGCGCAGCGCGCGCCAAGCGTCAAGGTCGTAGGCGAAGGGCACCGGGGAAGGGTTGGTGGGCGCCACCGGATAGCGCTCGGGCGCGCCGTAGATGTGCATGTGGCAGTCGGTGGCGCCCGGTGGCGGAACGTCTCGCAATTGTCCTGTCCTTCTCCCGTGCCTGCAGCCAAGCCAATCCGCCGGGACTTGTCCATCGCCCGCCGCCGCCCGTAAGGTCCGCGCCAAGCAAACGGAGGAAACGGGCATGACGACGCGCAGGATGATTCTGGCCGGCACGGCGGGGCTGGCGCTGGGCGCGCGCGCGGCGCAGGCGGCGTGGGAGCCTTCGCGCCCCGTGCAGCTCATCGTCGGCTTCGCGCCGGGCGGCGGCGCGGACCTCGCCGGGCGGGCCATCGCCGCCGCGGCCGGGCCGCTGTTCCCGACGCCGCTGGTGGTGATGAACCGGCCCGGTGCCGGCGGCGCCATCGCCGCGCAGCATGTCGCCGGCCTGCCGCCGGATGGGCTGAACCTGCTGGTCGGCGGCGGCAGCGAGAGCACCTCGCTGCCCGCCTTCCGCGACCTGCCCTACGACCCCAAGACCTCGTTCCGCTCCATCATCCGGCTGACGCGCCAGCCGCTGCTGATCGTGACGCGCAAATCCGGCCGCTTCGCGGACCTGCCGGCGGCGATCGCGGCGGCGAAGCGCGACCCGGGCGGCATTTCCCACGCCTCCTCCGGCATCGGTTCGATCTACCACGCGGTCTTCGTGCTGCTGTCGCAGGCGGCGGGGGTGGAACTGCTGCACGTGCCCTTCACCGGCGGCGCGCCGTCGCTGCAGGCCACGCTGGCCGGCACGGTGGAGCTGGCGGTGCTGGCGCCGGAGGAGATGGCCGGGCTGGTGCAGGGGGGCGAGGTGCGGCCGCTGGCCGTTGCCTCCGAATCCAGGCTGCCCGGCTTCCCGGACGTGCCGACCTTGCGCGAGCTGGGCTGGAACGTGGTGGTGGAGAACATGAAGGGCCTCTCGGCCCCCGCCGGCCTGCCGGACGAGATCGCGACGGTGCTGCACGACCGCTTCCGCCGCGCCATGGCCGAGCCTGCCTGGAAGACCTTCCTGGACCGCACCGGCGCCATGGAGGGCTATCTGGACGGCCCCGGCTTCCAGGCCGCGATGGACGGCGTGCTGGACGCGCTGCGCGCCAGCGTCCGCAAGGCCTGAGGCGAGATCCCTTCCGGGAGCGTCGCGCTCCCCCTTCGGCTACCCGGCCTGCGGAAACCCGTAGAGCCGGGCCGGATTCGCCACCAGGATGCGCGCCAGCATCGCCGCATCCCCGGCCCAGCCGGCCAGGCGTTGCAGGGCCGCCGCGTCGTCGATGGCGTTGAACGGGTGGATCGCGTCCGGCGGCAGGCCCGGCCGGATGCCGGCATGCGGCCAGTCGGACCCCCACAGCACGCGGTCCGGGTTGGCCGCGATCATCGCCCGGGCGATGGGCGCCATGTCGGCCAGCCCCGGCTGCGCGGAAAGCCGATGCGCGGCGGACAGCTTCACATGCACGACGCCCTGCCCCAGCAGCCGCAGCAGCGCGTCGAGCCCCGGCTGCGCCAGCCCGCCCGCGCCCATCGACCGGCCGAAATGGTCCACCACCAGCGGGCAGGGCAGGGCGGTGATCGCCGCCTCCAGCGCCGCGATCACGGCGAGGTCGGTGTAGACCTGCACATGCCAGCCGCGCGGCGCCACCCGCGCCGCCGCCGCTGCCAGCAGGGCGCGCGCCTGCCCGGGGTCCGCGCGGCCGGCGGTGTGCAGGTTGATCCGCACCCCGCGCACGCCCAGCGCATGCAGCCGGTCCAGTTCGGCCCCGGTCGTCGCCGCGTCGATCACCGCCACGCCGCGCGCCCGCATCGCGCCGAGCGCGGCCAGCGCATCGGCCAGGCAGGCATTGTCCGCGCCGTGGGGGCTGGGCTGCACCAGCACCACGCGGTCCAGCCCCAGCGCCCGCTGCTGCGCCAGCAGCGCGGCCGGCGTCACCGCCGCCGGCGTGTAGCCGCGGTCGGGGTCGAAGGGGTAGCGGGGCGCGGTGCCGAAGACATGCGTGTGGCAGTCGCAGGCGCCGGCGGGCAGGGCCAGGGGGGTCATGGCGGCAGGCTGGCCGCGGCGGGCCGCCCCGTCCAGCCCCAGATTCGGCCGGTTTCCATCAATCCACTTTATGCCCTAGCCTGTTTGTCATGAATCTGCGGCAGTTCGAGGTCTTCCACGCCATCATGCGCACCGGCTCCGTCACCGGGGCGGCGCGGCTGCTGAACGTGACGCAGCCCTCGGTCAGCACGGTGCTGAAGCACCTGGAGGCGCAGCTGCGCTTCCGCCTGTTCAACCGCATCGGCGGCCGCCTGCAACCCACGCCGGAAGCGCAGGCGCTGCTGCCGGACATCGATGCGGTGTTCAGCCGCCTGGCGGCGGTGGAGCGGCTGACGCAGGATCTGGCCGGCGGGCGGCTCGGCACGCTGTCCATCGCCGCGGCCTTCCCCATCGCCAATGGCTACCTGGCCAAGGCGGTCGCCACCTTCCTCTCCGGCCGGCCGGGCCTGCGCGTCGCGCTGCAATCCCTCACCTCGCCGCAGGTGGTGGACCGGGTGGCGAGCCGGGAGGTGGAGCTCGGCGTGGTGCATGAGCCCGTCGGCAGCACGGAGGTGGAGACGGAATTGCTGGTGCGCAGCTCCATCGCCGCGGTGCTGCCGGCGGACCACCCGCTGGCGCGGGCGCCGTGCGTGAAGCTGGCGGCGCTGGCGGGCCAGCCGATCGTCACCTACCTGCCGCAGAACATCTTCCGCCTGTATGTGGACCGCGCGCTGGCCGAGGCCGGCATCGCGCCGCCCATCGTGGCGCAGGTCACCGTCTCCCTCACCGGGATCATGCTGGCGCAGCACGGCGCCGGCATCGCGCTGGTGGAGCCGCTGATGCTGCGCAGCCTGGCCTTCCCGACGCTGGTGGCGCGGCCGCTGGACCCGCCGGTGGAATTCGCCACCGTGCTGGTGCGGCCGCGCGGCACGCCGGATTCCTCCACCGCCGCGCGCTTCGTGCAGCATGTGCGGGCGGTGCTGCGCGAGGAAGGCCTGCTGCCGCCAGAGCATTGATGCCATCAATACCCCGCCCAAAGCTTCCTATTGGACGTGCCCCGCCGGTCGGGGGAGCATGGGGAAAGAATTCCGCGCCTGCTGGATGAGGAAACCCCGAAGATGGACATCGCGGCCCCGCGCTACGACACGAACTGGCCCTCGATCCGGGACGAGGTCAGCGCCGAGGAATGGAAGGCCCGCTGCGAGCTGGCCGCCTGCTACCGGCTGGTCGATGCCTACGGCATGACGGACCTGATCTACAACCACATCACGCTGCGCATCCCCGGCACGGAACACCTGCTGATCAACCTGTACGGCCTGCTGTACAAGGAGATCACCGCCACCTCGCTCGTGAAGATCGATGTGGAGGGCAACATCCTCTGGAAGCCGGACACGGACTACGGCATCAACAAGTCCGGCTACGTGATCCATGGCGCCATCCACAAGGCGCGGCCGGACGTGGCGGCGGTGCTCCACACCCACACCCGTGCCGGCATGGCCGTCGCCGCGATGAAATGCGGCCTGCTGCCGCTGAGCCAGACCTCCATCCGCTTCGTCGGCCACCTTGGCTACCACGACTATGAAGGCCCGGCCGTCGATCTGTCGGAGCGCGAGCGCATCGTCGCCGATCTCGGCCCGCATGATGCGCTGATCTTCCGCAACCATGGGCTGCTGACCTGCGGCGCCACGCTGCAGCAGGCCTTCAACACCATGTACCAGCTGGAGATGTCCTGCCGCGCCCAGGTGGATGCGATGAATTCGCGCACCGAACTGCTGGTGCCGGACGAGGCGACGCTGGCCAAGACCGCGCATCTGTACCAGCCGGGCGCGCGCCGCCCCTATGGCGTCCTGGAATGGCACGCGATGCTGCGGCGGCTGGAGGCGGAGCAGAAGAATTCGGGCTACCCGCCCTACGCGATCTGAACATCCCTCAATCCGCCAGAGAGCGGATGAGGCCAAGGGAGGATGGATCCATGAACCCGATCATCGGGCGGCGCCTGCTGCTGGGCGCCACGGCGGCAACGCTTGCCGCGCGCGGCGCCGCGGCGCAGGAGAACTGGCCAGACCGGCCGGTCCGCTTCGTCGTGCCCTTCGCGGCCGGCGGCAACACGGATGTGCTCGCCCGGCTCTACGGCAACCGCATCGCGCCCCGCCTCGGCCAGCCCATCGTGGTGGAGAACCGCAGCGGCGCGGCGGGCGCCATCGGCACGGAAGCCGTCATCCGCGCCCGCGCCGATGGCTACACGCTGCTGATCGGCAGCCCGGGCTCCATCGTCAACAGCCCGCTGCTGATGGCGAACAAGCGCTTCGACCCGATCACGGACCTCACCTTCGTCGCCATGTTCGGCCAGGTGCCGATGGTCCTCATCGTGCAGCCCGCCATGCCGGTGCGGACGCTGCCGGAGCTGGTGGCCTATTCGAAATCGCGGCCGAACGGCGTCAGCATCGGCACCTCCGGCGTCGGCGGCGCCAACCACCTGCCGCTGGAACTGTTCAAGGCGGAAACCGGCGCCAACCTGGTGCATGTGCCCTATCGCGGCGGCGGCGCCACGCTGCCGGACTTCGTCGCCGGCAATGTCGACGGCATCCTGATCGAACTCTCCACCGTGCTGGACCTGCATCGCGATGGCCGCGGCCGCATCCTCGGCGTCGCCGCGCCGCAGCGCTCGCCGCAGGTGCCGGACGTGCCGACCTTCATCGAGGCCGGCTACAAGGATTTCCTCGCCGCCTCCTTCGTCGGGCTCTTCGCCCCCGTGGGCACGCCGGCACCGATCCTCCGCCGTCTCCAGGCCCTGATCGGGGAGGCGGCGAACGACCCCGAGATCCGCGCAAGGCTGCTGTCCTTCAGCGTCAATCCGCCGACGCCGGAGGAACTGACCACGGACCACCTCGCCCGCTTCCTGCAGGGCGAATTGGCGAAGGCCCGCCGCGCCATCGACATCGCCGGCCTGAAGCCGGAATGAGCGACATGCATCTTGTCCCCGCCGAGGTCTGCCGGCAGCAGATCACGTCCATCCTCACCGCCTGGGGCATGGCGGCGGAGACGGTGCGCGTGACGGCGGAGGTGATGATCGAAACCGATCTCGCCGGCGTCGACAGCCACGGCATCTCCATGCTGATGGATTACGACGAAAGCCGCCGCAAGGGCCGGCTGAACCTGCACGCAGAGCCGCGCATCCTGCGGGAGAATCTGGTGACGGCGCTGGTCGACGCCGATGCCGGGCTCGGCCATCCGGCGGCGGTGTTCGGCATGACGCTGGCGATGACCAAGGCGAAGGCCGCCGGCGTCGGCGTGGTCGCGGTGCGCAACTCCCACCATTTCGGCGCCGCCGGCTACTACGCGGCGCTGGCCCCGGCGGAGGGGCTGGTCGGCATGGTCACCAGCGCCACGCGCAGCATCTCCGTGGTGCCGACGCGCGGCTCCATCCCGCTGCTCGGCACCAACCCCATCGCCTTCGCCGCGCCCGCCGCGCGCAACCAGCCCTTCCGGCTGGACATGGCGACCAGCAGCTGCGCCAGCAACAAGGTCAAGGTGCACGACCTGCAGGGCAAGCCCCTGCCCGCCGGCTGGGTGCTCGATGCGGCCGGCCAGCCGGTGACGGATGCGGCGGAGGCCTGGCACCGGCTGCGGGTGACGCACCAGGGCGGGCTGACGCCGCTGGGCGGCACGGCGGACATGGCCAGCCACAAGGGCTATGGCCTGGCGATGATGGTGCATATCCTGGGCGGCGTGCTGTCCGGCGCCAGCTTCTCGCCGATCCGCAACCGCACGCAGCGGCCGGAGGATCCGGACAATCTTGGCCATTTCTTCATGGCCATCGACCCCGACGCCTTCCGCGATCCCGGCGACTTCGAGGCCGATCTCGACGACGCCATCGATGTGCTGCGCGCGACTCCGCCGGCGGACCCGCAAAAACCCGTGCTGGTGGCCGGCGACCCGGAGGTCGCCAGCCGCGCCCGCCGCCTGGCGGAGGGCATTCCCATTCCCGAAAGCCTGGCGCGGCAGTTGCGCGGCGTCTGCGAGCGGGCCGGCGTGCCGTGCCTGATGCCCTGAGGGGCCAACCACAAGAACCGGGAGGCAACAGAATGAACATCACCCGTCGTGCCCTGGGCAGCCTCGCCGCCGCGGGGCTGGCCGCGCCGGCCCTGGCCCAGCCGGATTTCCCCAGCCAGAGCGTGCGCATCATCGTGCCCTTCGCCCCCGGCGGCGCCACCGACGTGGTCGGCCGCATCCTGGCGCCCGGGATGCAGGAGGCGCTGGGCGGCCGCACCGTGCTGGTGGAGAATCGCGGCGGTGCCGCCGGCATCATCGGCGCGGAGGCGCTGCTGGCCGCACCGCGGGACGGCCATGCGGTGGCGCTGTTCACCATCACCAATGCGGTGCTGAACGCCGGGCTGATGCGCGACCCGCGGCTGGATCCGCGCACCGCCTTCACGCCGGTCTCCCTGGTGGCGACGCTGCCCATGGTGCTGACCGTGGGCAAGCATGTGCGCGCCAACACGCTGCAGGAATTCGTCGGCGTGATGAAGGAAGCACCGGGCCGGCTGACCTATGGCAGCGCCGGCGCCGGCAGCATCAACCATCTCGGCGCCCATCTGTTCAACCTGCGCAGCGGCACACAGGCGCTGCACGTGCCCTATCGCGGCGCCGGGCTGGTCTACGCCGACCTCATCGGCGGCAATGTGGACTGGCTGGTGGAGGGCATCGCCTCCCAGGCGCCGCATGTGCGCTCGGGCAATGTCCGGGCGCTGGCGGTGCTGGCGCGGGAACGCAACCCGGCGCTGCCGGAGGTGCCGACCGCCATCGAGCAGGGTTTCTCCGATTTCGAGATCATGAACATCATGGCCGTCTTCGCCGCTTCCGGCACCCCGGCGCCGGCGATCGCGCGGCTGGAAGGCGCCATCCGCACCGCTGTCGCCAAGCCGGACCTCGCACGGCGGCTGCGGGAGGCAGGGGCGGAGCCCGCCGGCAGCACGACCGCGGAACTGCAGCGCTTCTGGGACCAGCAGCTGGCGCTGTGGCTGCCGGTGGTCGCGGCCTCCGGCGTGCGGCTGGATTGAAGGGAGGCCGAACATGCAATGGCAGGGCGGCGGCTGGACGCTGGATATCCTGGTGCCGGGCTTTCCCGGCAAGGCGACGCAGCATGGCGGCCTCGGCTGGAGCACCATCGTGCTGCTGCGCGGCCATGGTCGCACCGTGGTGCTGGATGGCGGCGGCTTCGGCCAGCGGAAGACGCTGGTGGAGGCGCTGGCGCAGCATGGCGTGACGCCGGCGGACGTCACCGACCTGCTGCTGAGCCACGCGCATCACGACCATGCGGTGAACTGGCCGCTGTTCCGCCATGCCCGCATCGCCATCGGCCGCAAGGAGCTGGCCTGGGCGCTGGGCGTGGAATGGGGCACCACGCCGGTGCCGGAACACGCCATCCTGGCGCTGTCCACCTGGCCGACGCTGCATCTGGTGGAGGAGGGGGAGGAGGTGCTGCCCGGCATCACCGCCCACCTCGCCCCCGGCCACACGCCCGGCCATCTGCTGTTCATCATCGCGGGGGACGGCCAGGACTGCGTGCTGTTGCAGGATGCGGTGAAGAACCGGGTGGAACTGACCACGCGCCGGACGGACATGACCTATGATGCGGCGGTGAGCCGCGCGACGGTGGAAATGGTGTGGGAGATCTGCCGCACCCGCCCCGGCTGCCTGCTGATCCCGGGCCATGACCTGCCCATGGTGGTGGAGAACGGCGTTCCCCGCCCCATCGGCCGTCACACCGCGGGCGTGAAGGCATGGTTCGGCGAGAGCCTGGAGGAGATGACGCGCTTCGACTTGGCGCCGCCGGAGTAAGCATTTCCAAGCCTTGCGGCTTCGCAAGGCGACTCGGGAAATGCGCTGGAGTAGAGCATTTCCAAGCCTTGCGGCGTCGCAAGGCGACTCGGGAAATGCGCCGGAGTAGAGCATTTCCAAGCCTTGCGGCTTCGCAAGGCGACTCGGGAAATGCGCCAAGGCTCCGTCAGCCCCGGCCGAGTTCCAGCACCCGCCCGCCCGCGGCCTCGGCATCCGCCGGGTCGTGGGTCACCAGCAGGCAGGGCAGCCCCTCGCGCCGGGCCGCGGCGAAGGTGAAGTCCCGCACCCGGCCGCGCAGCGCGACATCCAGCTTCGAGAAAGGCTCGTCCAGCAGCAGGGCGCGCGGCGCCGCCAGCAGCGTGCGCAGCAGCGCCACCCGGGCGCGCTGGCCGCCCGAAAGCGTCGCCGGGTCGCGCGGGCCGAACCCCGCCAGCTCCGCCTCCGCCAGCGCCTGCGCCACGCGGGCGCGGCGGGCGGCGCCGCGCAGGCCGGGGGCCAGGCCGAAGGCCAGGTTTTCCGCCACGCTCAGATGCGGGAACAGCAGGTCGTCCTGGAACAGCAGGCCGATCCGCCGGCGATGCGGCGGCAGGTTGGTCACGTCCTCCCCCGCCAGCCACACCCGGCCGCGCGCCCGGAAGGCGGCATCCAGCGTGCCGGACAGGAAGGCGAGCAGGGTGGATTTGCCGGCCCCCGAGGGCCCCATCACCGTCACCACCTCCCCCGGCGCCACCGCCAGCGCCGGCAGCGCCAGCAGCGGGCGGTCGCCCAGGGTGATGACCAGATCATCGATGCGCAGGCTCATGGCCGCATCCCCTGGCGATGGCGGTGCAGCCAGGCGGGCAGGGCGGCGGCCAGCGCATAGGCCAGCAGCGGCAGCGCCGCCTGCAACGCCGCATAGGCGCCGAGCACCCGGCGATCCGCCCCGGCCGCCAGCGTCACCGCTTCCGTCGTCAGGGTGGTGATGCGGCCGGCGCCGGCGAACAGCGTGGGCAGGTACAGCCCGACGGAAACCGCGAACCCCACCGCCGCGGCCACCAGCAGCGGCCGCAGCAGCAGCCGCAGCTTCACCGCCCAGAACACCCGCCAGGGCCCGGCGCCCAGCGCCGCCGCGCTGCGGGCATAGCGCGGGTCCAGCGCCGCCCAGGGATCGGCCAGGGACAGCAGCACATAGGGCAGCACGAACAGCAGATGCGTCCACACCACCGCCGCCAGCGTGCCATCCAGCCCCAGCCGCACCAGCGCCACCTGCCAGCCGAACAGGAAGGCGAGTTGCGGCAGCAGCAGCGGCAGCCAGACCAGCGCCCGCAGCCGCCGCCCCGCGCCGGATTCCAGCCAGGCCAGCACCAGCCCCAGCGCCGCCAGCGTGGACAGCACCGCCACCAGCAGCGTCGCCCGCGCTGGCCCGGCGATCTCGGCCGATTGCGCCCGCCAGACCCGCAGGGTCCAGCCTGCGGGCAGCGCCTCCGGAAACCGCCATGGACCGGCGAGGGACCAGGCGATCAGCGCCGCCAGCCCGGCCAGGCTGGCCGCCAGCAGCAGGCCAAGGGCGGCCGGCGCCAGGGCGCGCAGCAGCAGCGCCTGCCCGCCACGATGCCCGGTGGCGATCCAGCGCCGGCCCAGCGCGGCCACCGCCCTCTCCCCCAGCCGCCAGGCCAGGATGGCGCCCAGCACCAGCCCCAGCAGCAGCACCGCCCCGGCGGCGGCGGGGAACCACAGCGCCAGGTCGCGGTCGCCGAACCAGCGCAGCACCAGCACCGCCAGCGTCGGCGGCGTGCCCGGGCCGAGGATCAGCGCCACATCGACGACGGACAGCGAGAAGGCCAGCACGGCGCAAATGGGCAGGCGCAGCTGCGGGTAGATCTGCGGCAGCACCAGCTTGAACCAGGCCGGAACCGGCCGGTGGCCCAGCGCCGCGGCGGCGCGCAGGCTGGCGCTCGCCGGCACCTGGCCGAGCGCCGCGAAGGCCATCAGCAGCAGGTAGGGCACCTCCTTCAGCACCAGCCCCAGTACCAGCGCCAGCCCCCAGGGGTCGCCCGGGATCGGCAGGTCCGGCGGGCGGTCCCAGCCCGTCGCCCAGGGAGAGGCGAGGCGCGCCAGCCAGCCGGAGGGGGCGACCAGGAAGGCGAAGCCGATGGCCAGCGCCGCATGTGGCGTCGCCAGCACCGGCGCCAGCGCCGCCTGCGCCCGCCGCGCCCAGGCGCTGCCCTGCGTCACGGCGCAGAAGCCCAGCACCAGCAGCAGGGCGACCAGCGTGGCCGCCAGCCCGCTGCCGAGCGTCAGCATCACCGACCGCGCCAGGCCGGGTGCGGCCAGCAGCGCGCGCCAGGGATCGAGCGACAGCGAATCGCCGCCCAGGGCCGGCAGGTAGCCGAAGGCGGGCAGCAGCGTGCCCGCCAGCCCGGCCGCCAGCGGGCCCAGGAACAGCGTGGCGGTCAGCCAGGGGGCCGCGCGCATCACCTGGCTAGCGGCCGTAGCGATCCTCCCACTCCGCTGTCAGGCGCGTCATCCAACTCGGATGCGGCTCCTGCAGCGGCCGGCCCAGCGCCTCGGGCGGCAGGATGGCGGGGCCGGCGGGCAGGGCGGCGAAGCGGGCGCGGCCTTCGGGCGGCAGCGCCGCCAGGTCCAGCACGGTGGGGCTGCCCAGCACGCGGGGGTCCGCGGCCTGCGCCTGCGCCTCCGCCGAAAGCAGGAAATCCGCCACCAGCATGGCGCCGGCGGCATGGGCAGCGTTGAAGGGGATGGAGACGAAGCTGGTGTTGCCCAGGGTGCCGCCCGCCAGCACGAAGGGCCGGGCGGTCTCCGGCAGCTGTCCGTTGGCGATGGCCACCGCCGCCTCCGCCGGGTTGAAGCTGATATAGATGTCCAGCTCCCCGTCCAGCATCAGCGGCCGCTGTGCCGGCCCATTGGCCGGGAAGGCCCGCCCGCCGCGCCACAGATGCGGCCGCAGCTGGTCGTACCAGGCCCAGAGCGCATCGGCGGCCGGCCGCAGCGTGGCGTCGCAGGCCGGGCGCAGCAGCGCCGCCTTGTCCGGCGCCAACTCATGCAGCGCCTGCTTCAGGAAGGTGACGCCCATGAAGTTGCGCACCTGCGGATGGGTGGTGCGGCCGGGGTTGGCGCGCGCCCAGTCCAGCAGCGCCGCCATGCTGCGCGGCGGCTGCGGCACCCGCGCGGAGTCGGCGATGAAGGCCACCTGCGCCATCCGCCAGGGGGCGGCCAGCCCCTCCACCGGCACGGTGAAGTCGACGATGGTGGAGGGCTTGCCCAGGCGATCGATGAAGCGGGCATTCGGCAGCCGGTCCAGGAAGGGACCGAAATGCAGCCCCTGTTCCTTCATGGCGAGGAAGTTCGGCCCGTTGATCCAGATGAGGTCGACGCTGCCGCCCTGGGTTCTTCCGGCCGCCTTTTCCGCCACCACGCGGGCCACCGCCTCCGCCGTGTCGCGCAGGCGGACATGGCGCATGGCCACCCCGTGCAGCGCCTGCACCCGGCCGCCGGCCCAGGCGAGGAAGGCATTGGTGCGGTCGTCGCCGCCCCAGGCGTTGAGGAACACGGTCTGGCCGCGCGCTTCGCGCTGCACCGCCGGCCAGTCGGCCGCCAGCAGCGCGTGGCCCGGGGTCTGCGCCCAGGCCGGGGCGGCCAGGGCCAGGCTGGCGGCGCCCAGCAGGGCGCGGCGGGTGGGCTGGGTCATGGCGGGCCTTCCGGTCAGGCGGTCACGGCCAGGCGGCGGGCGCGGGCAGCCTCGATGCGCGCGCCGAGCACCTCCTCATGGAAGCGGTCGCAGCCGATGCACAGATTGGCGTAGGGCCGGCCCTTCGGGTCCAGGGTCTGCGACTTTTCCCGGAACATCGCCTCGGACCAGCCATCGGCCAGGCCCATGCGCTCCGGCTTTCCGGCATTGATCGCCTGGTAGACCGGGTCCTCCGACAGGCTGTCCAGGATGTCCAGCAGCCTTTCCTCCGCCAGGTTGCCCAGCGGCAGCCTGGTCTTGATGCAGCAGGGATAGACGCTGCCATCGGGCTCGATCGAGACCTCGGACCCGTTCACCCCATGGTTCAGGAAACCCAGCCCGCCGGACCAGCGGTTGCAGAAATTATCCTCTATCGTCGCGGTGGACAGGCCGTTCTGCCAGGCCCGGCCGCGCGGCCAGAGCTTGCCGATCCAGGCATCCGGCGTGGCGCCGAAGAAGGAGAACAGCGGTCCCTCCTCCTCGAACCATTTGCGGTGGGTGCTGGCGACGCCGGCGGCGCGCATGCCCTCCGCCTCCATCATCGCGGTCAGCACCGCCTTGAATTCGGCCTGCTTCGCCTCGCCTTCCAGGCCGACATGGAAATCGTCCACCCCGGCCACCGAGATCATCCAGACGCCGCGGTCCAGCAGGTCCCGCACGATGTCCGGCCGCAGCAGGTCGCCCGTGGTCTGCACCACGATCTTCACGCCGCCGGCACCGCGGTAGCGCGCCACCAGCCCCTCGATCACCTTGTAGGTCACGCGTTCCCGCACCGGGTCCAGCAGCGCCTCGCCGCCCGAGAGGATGATGCGGCCGGTCTTCTCCGGCAGCGTGCCGTCCGGCGCCGGGTCGTCGCGGTCGAGGTAGGTCATCCGCGGCGGCAGGTTCGCCAGCACGCGGGGGGTGTTGCGCTCCGCCTCCGCCACCACGGCTTCCAGATTCTGACGCACATAGGGGCGGAAGCGGTCCTCGTAGCAGTGCCGGCACTTGCGGTGGCAGGCCCAGGCCATGACCCAGTAGATCGATTCCATGCACTCTCCCCGGTGGCACGCCCCGCCAAAGATGGGGTCGCTTCGAGCTTCGTGAGCGCCCCGGCAGAGGTTACGGGGTGGCCAAGCCTACCGGCGATCGGTCCGCCGCGGCCACCCCGGGCCGGTCAATCCAGCCCCGCCGGCGCACCCAGCTGGCGGGAGATGGCGGCGGCGGCCTGCACCACCAGCGGCGCCATCGCCCGCATCCGGCGCGGCCGCAGCCGTTCGGCCGGGCCGGAAATGCCGATGGCGGCCACCACGGCGCCGGTGGCGTCGCGGATCGGCGCCGCCAGGCCGGCCACCCCCTCCCGCCACTCGCCCTGGTTCATGGCCCAGCCCTCCGCCCGGACCTGGGCAAGCGCCGCCGCCAGCGCCGCGGGGTCGGTGATGGTCTGTGGCGTGAAGCGTTCCAGGGGAGGCGGCGAGGCGGGCGCCGGGGCCGGATCGCGCCAGGCCAGCAGCGCCTTGCCGGTGGCCACGCCATGCGCCGGGGCGCGGCCACCGATGCGGCTGTAGGCGCGGACCGGGTGCGGCCCCTCCACCTTGTCCAGGTACAGCACCTCCGTCCCCTCCAGCACCGAAAGGTGCACGCTTTCCTCCGTCGCCTGGGCCAGCCCGGCCAGGTGCGGCGCGGCGATCCGGCGAAGATCGAGCCGCCCGGCGACGGCCGCCCCCAACTCCCACAACAGCAGGCCGGCCTCGTAGCTGCCGGCGGCGTGGCGGCGGACGAAGCCGGCGGCGACCAGCGTCTGCAACAGGCGGAAGGCGTTGCTCTTCGTCAGCCCCTGCTCCCGCGCCAGTTCGCTGACCCCGCGCGGCTGCGGGCTGAGCGCCAGCGCGCGGAGCAGGGCCAGGCCCTTGGCGAAGGATTTGTCGGGGCCGGCGGGGTCGGGAGAAGAATCGGGCATGGTGGTCCTGGAATCGGCCAGGGCTTGCCACGCGGCCGTCCCGGGTTCAGCCTGCTCTGCGCTACCATGCGGCACGGCGTTCCACAATGCGGCACGTGCCGGGCCGGCCGCACGACCCGAGGAGCCGAAGGATGTCCGAAACCTCGCCCACCCCCCAAGGCGCCGCCCGCCTGCGCGGCTTCATCGCCGGGATGACGCGACTCGTGGAGGCGGCGGGGACGGATGAGCCGCGCCTGCTCGCCGAGGGCGGCGCGCTGCTGGGCGGGCTGGTGGCGGTGGATGACTGGCTGCCGGACCGCTTCGCCCAGCCGCACCCCGAGCACTACATGCAGTACCTGCTGCATTGCGACCCGCTGCAGCGCTTCAGCGTCGTCAGCTTCGTCTGGGGGCCGGGCCAGCGCACGCCGATCCACGACCACACGGTCTGGGGCCTGATCGGCGTGCTGCGCGGGGCGGAGGTGGCGGAGCTGTTCGCCCCCGGCACCGCCACCCCGCATGCGACGGAGCGGCTGGAGGCGGGGATGGTGGACGCCGTCTCCCCCCGCATCGGCGACATCCACCGCGTCGCCAACGCCTTCGATGACCGCACCTCCATCAGCATCCATGTCTATGGCGCCAATATCGGCGCCGTCGCGCGGCATGTCTTCGACGCCGCGACCCTGGCGCCGAAGGGCTTCGTCAGCGGCTATGCCAACACCGTGCTGCCGAATCCCTGGCGTGGCTGACATGGCGGGGCTGGTGGTTGAGCCCGGGGAGACCACCACGATCTGGCTGGACCGGCCGGCGCGCGGCAATGCGCTGGATGCGGCGCTGGTGGCGGGGCTGGAGGCCGCGCTGGATGCGGCGGTGGCGGGCGGCGCCCGGCTTGTGGTGCTGCGCGGCCGCGGCCGGCATTTCTGCACCGGCTTCGACCTGGCGGATTTCGACACGGCGAGCGAGGGCGACCTGGCGCTGCGCATCCTCCGGATCGAACTGCTGCTGCAGAAGTTGCACGCCCTGCCCATCGCCACCCTGGCGCTGGCCGGCGGGCGGGTGATGGGGGCGGGGGCGGATCTCTTCGCCGCCTGCGATCATCGCCTGGCGCTGGATGGCGCCAGCTTCGCCTTCCCCGGCCCCGGCTTCGGCCTGGTGCTGGGCACCGGGCGGCTGGCCGGGCTGGTCGGGGCGGGCGTGGCGCGGCGCCTGCTGCTGGATGGCGCGGCGATCGACGCGGCGCAGGCGGCGGCGATCGGCCTGGCGACGGCGGTGGCGGCGGCGGAGGCCGCGCCCGCGGCCCAG
>NZ_JAAVNE010000044.1 GCF_012103215.1 Falsiroseomonas selenitidurans | reverse complement strand
GCGCGCGGCAGGCTCCACGCCACGAAGGGCAGGCCCAGGGCGCTGCGCCGGCGGCCGGCGCCGAACAGCGCCCGGCGGATCGGCACCGCGCCCAGCGCCGCCAGATCCACCCCCAGCCCCGCCAGAAGCGCCGCCGCATCGGCGCCCAGGAATTCCCCGCACACCTTCTCGGCCGGGCCGGCCAGCCGCTCCACCAGCAGCGGCGCGGCGCCGGCGCGGGCCAGCGCGATGGCCGCCGCCGCCCCGGCCGGGCCACCGCCGAGCACCAGCACCGGGGTCATGCGTGGTTCATCCCGCCCCCGGCCCCTCCACCGCCCAGCGGAAGGGCGGCACCCAGCGCGCCTCGGCCGCCACCCCGGCCTCCGCCACCAGGCGCCGCCAATCGGCGCGGTCGAAGCCGCGAGCGACGGAGATCGGGCCGTCATGGCAGACCATCGGGTGCATCCGCAGCAGCCGCGTGCCGGCCCAGACGGCGGCCCAGGGCAGCCAGTGGCGGTGCAGGTCCAGGATCAACCAGCGGTGCCGCGCATGGGCAGGCAGCCAGCGCAGGAAGCGCACCAGCGTGGCATCGTCCAGGTGATGCGCGAACAGGCCGCAGACCACCACATCGAACCGCCGGCCGGCGGGCAGGTCGAACAGGTCCGCGGTGATCCATTGCGCCGGCGTGCCGTGCGCGGCGGCGTGGCGGCCGGCCCAGGGGCTGCGGTCCAGCCCCCACAGATCCAGCGCCACGCCGCGCCGCGCGCCCCAGGCGGCGATCGCCCGCAGGGCATCGCCACCGCCGGCGCCGACATCCAGCACCGACAGCACCCGCCCCGGCGCCGGGCCACTGCGGCGCACCACCCGGTCCAGGAAGCCCAGCAGCGGCGCGGTGGCGAAGCTCATGCGGTTGATGCGGGCGAGGTCGGCCAGGGCGGCGTCGAAATCCGCCGCCGACTGGCCCGGGTCGTCCATGATCTCGGCAGCCCGGCTGCGCCGCATCAGCCGAGCCGGAAGCGCATGGCTTCGGCCGAGAGGCCGGGGCCGAAGGCCAGCGCGCAGCCCGGGCCGGGCCGGCCCTCCGCCAGCATCCGTGCCAGCACGAACAGCA
This sequence comes from Falsiroseomonas selenitidurans, assembly GCF_012103215.1. Classification (GTDB taxonomy): domain Bacteria; phylum Pseudomonadota; class Alphaproteobacteria; order Acetobacterales; family Acetobacteraceae; genus Falsiroseomonas; species Falsiroseomonas selenitidurans. Next base: position 44,637 of record NZ_JAAVNE010000044.1, on the reverse strand, counting down.
CGGTGGCCGAGGACATGTTGCCATGCTCGGCCAGCACCGCCCGGCTGTGGTCCAGCGCCGGGGCCGGCAGCTCCAGCCCATGCGCCACCGCGTCCAGGATGCTGCGGCCGCCGGGGTGCACCGCCCAATGCGCCACCTCCGCCACCGGGCGGCCATCCAGCATGGCGGGCGCCAGGCCGGGCAGCGCATGCGCCAGGGTGAAGGGCACCATGCCGGACAGCGTCATGTCGAAGCCGGAATCGCCGATCCGCCAGGTGATCTGGTCCGCCGCCTCCGGCATCACCGCGCTGGCGAAGCCCTCCATCCGCAGGCCCACCGGCTCGTTGCTCAGCAGCGCCGCGGCGCAGCCATCGGCGAACAGCAGGAAGCACAGCAGCTGGTCCAGCGCCGTGGTGTCCTGCAGGTGCAGGGTGCAGAGCTCCAGGCACAGCACCAGCACCCGTGCCCGGGGTTCGCTGCGCAGGATGTGCCAGCCCAGCTTCAGCGCGTTGATCGCCGCCTGGCAGCCCATGAAGCCGACCGTCGTGCGCTCCACGCTGCGCCGCAGGGCGAAGCGGTCGATCACCTGGCGGTCCAGCCCCGGGGCGACGAAGCCGGTGCAGGTGGCGACGATGATATGGGTGATGCCGGGGCCTTCCCGCTCCATCCCCAACTTCAGCAGCGCGGCCTCGGCCAGGGCCGGGGCCTCCGCCTCCCACCGCGCCATGCGGGCGCGGGTGGTGGGAAAGGTGCCGCCCTGGCGGTAGAAGCCGCAGGCGGTGCCGGATCCTTCGGGCGCGGACGGCACCAGCACCGACTGCCGGCTGCGGATCGCGGCGCGTTCCGCCATCCGGGCGAAGGCGCGGCTGTCGCGGCCCAGGGCCTGGGCCGCGGCGAAGGCGCGGAAGGCGCCGTGCACCTCGTTCTGCGGGGTCGCCGTCGCGATCCGGTTGATAAACACTTCGTTCATCCAATCCAGTTGTGATGCACGCCAGGCCCGAACAGGGCCGCCGCCGCCCTTGCAGCGGCTTTTGATCACCCATTTTCCGAGAAACCGGCCAAGGCCGGCCCCTTTGCCGCGTTTCCGCCCGGGCCTGCGCACCGGCCCCCGCCGGGGCGCGGACGGTGCCATGCAGAAAAGCCGGGACAAACGCCTCGTTTCTTCCGATAAGGGGTGTCCGCGCGGGCCCGAACTCCCATATGGCCCACTCGCCGTTATGGCGGCGCGTCCCCCCTCCGTAGGCCGGCCTGCCTGCCAGCGCACCCGCGCGGCGGCGGGTCTCGTGCCTCCGGTGGTCAGGGAAACGGGGATTTGTGACGGTTTGGCCTTCGCCCGCGCGGCGGCGCGAAGAGGAGTGGATCGACAGATGGACGGCATGTTCGCACGCAAGGCAAGTGATCGGGACGAGATGGCGGGCGCCGAGGCGCTTCCCTTCGGGCATGCCGCCACGACCGCCGAACTGCCGGACCATGACGTGTTCGACGCGGAACTGGTCGCCGACCCGCTGCCGATGGACGAGATCGAGGAGGCTGCGACCTCGCTGCTCGAGGAATTCGGCCTCGGCCACGGCGCCGGCGACGACCGCGCCGCGGGCAATGCGGATGATGAGGAAGCGCAGAGCCCCTCCCTGGCGCATGAGCCGAACGAGACGGAGGACGGCCAGCCGGCCGGGCGCAACATCAGCGCCGCCCAGGTGGCTGCCGCCAGCCGCTCCGACGACCCGGTGGCGCTGTTCCTGCGCGAGATGGGCGTGGCCGAGCCGCTGACGCGGGAGGCGGAGATCGCCATCGCCCAGCGCATCGAGGCTGGGCGCGACGCCATGCTGGCGGCGCTGTGCGAAAGCCCGACCACCGCCCGCGCGGTAACGGAATGGCGCGACGCCATCGCCGCCAGCCGCATGCCGCTGCGCGATGTGATCGAGCTGGAGGCGACTGCCGCCGCCAACCTGCCCGAGGAGACCGTGCTCGACGCCCCGGGCGAGGGCGAGGAGGGCGCGGAGGCGCTGCCGCACGCGACGATCGACGCCAGGCTGAAGCCGGAGGCGCTGGCCGCGCTGGATGCGGCGCTGGCCAGCCTGGCGGCGCTGCGCGCCGCCTCGGCCGGTGACGCCGAAGCCCTGCGGCAGGCGGCGGTGGCGCTGGTCACCGGGCTGCGCCTGCGCCCGGCGCGGATCGAGGAACTGATCGAGCGGCTGCGCGAGGCCAATCGCGGGCTGATGATGCTGGATGGCCGCGCCCTGCGCCTGGCGGAAGCCGCCCGCATCGGCCGCCCGGATTTCCTGAAGCTGTGGGCCGGCGCCTCCGCCGGCTGCATCGGCCGGCTGGAGGCCGCGGCCAAGGGCGCCGCGGCGCAGCGCGCGATGAAGGACGGCATCGGCAGCATTGCCGCGGAGCTGGCCAAGATCGAGGCTGCCAGCGGCCTGCCCGCCCCGCAGCTGCGCCGCCTGCATGTGGAAGCCGCCGGCGCCGAGCGCGAGATGCGCCGGGCGCGGGAGGAGCTGACGCGCGCCAATCTGCGCCTGGTGGTCTACATCGCCCGCAAGTACCGCAACCGCGGGCTGATGCTGGGCGACCTGATCCAGGAAGGCAGCCTGGGCCTGATGCGCGCGGTGGAGAAGTTCGACTGGCGGCGCGGCTTCAAATTCGCGACCTATGCCACCTGGTGGATCCGCCAGTCCGTGACGCGCGCCATCGCCGACCAGTCCCGCACCATCCGCGTGCCCGTCCACATGACGGAAACCGTGGGCAAGGTTGTCCGGACCGGCCGACGTCTGGCGCAGCAGACGGGCCGCGAACCGACCCCCGAGGAGCTTGCCACGCGGCTCGGCATGCCGCTGGAGAAGGTCCGGACCGTGCAGGGCCTGGCGAAGGAGCCGGTGAGCCTGGAGGCCCCGATCGGCGAGGAGGGCGATGCCCGCCTCGGCGACCTGATCGAGGACAAGGACGCCATCCTGCCCTTCGACGCCGCCGCCCGCGCCGGGCTGCGCGACGCCGCCGGCAAGGTGTTGTCCGACCTGACGCCGCGCGAGGAACGCATCCTGCGCATGCGCTTCGGCATCGGCATGAACAGCGAGCACACGCTGGAGGAGGTCGGCCGCACCTTCGGCGTGACGCGCGAGCGCATCCGCCAGATCGAGGCGAAGGCGCTCGGCAAGCTGCGCCAGTCCAATCAGGGCCGCGCGCTCCGCAGCTTCCTGGAAGCCTGACCCGAAAGACCTCCCCCGCCCGTTGGGTGGGGGAGGTCGGGCGCATGCGCCCAACGGGCGGGGGCCCGCGCCGCGCCCCTTCTTGCAAGGAGCCCCCCCCATGGCCCCCATTGCCTTCGACAACAGCTATGCCCGCCTGCCGGACCGCTTCTTCGCCCGGCTGGACCCCACGCCGGTGGCCGCGCCGCGGCTGATCCGCGTCAACCTGGCGCTGGCGGAAGAACTCGGCATCGACCCCGCCCTGCTGACCGCGGGGGTGCTGGCGGGCAACGCGGTGCCGGAAGGGGCGGCACCCCTCGCCCAGGCCTATGCCGGGCACCAGTTCGGCCATTTCAGCCCGCGCCTCGGCGATGGCCGCGCCATCCTGCTGGGCGAAGTGGTGGGGCGCGACGGGCTGCGGCGCGATATCCAGCTCAAGGGCTCCGGCCCCACCCCCTTCTCCCGCAGCGGCGATGGCCGCGCGGCGCTGGGGCCGGTGCTGCGGGAGTATATCGTCAGCGAGGCAATGGCCGCGCTCGGCGTGCCCACCACCCGCAGCCTGGGCGCCGCCCTGACGGGTGAGCATGTGATGCGGGAGGTGCCACTGCCCGGCGCGGTGCTGGCGCGCGTCGCGGCAAGCCACCTGCGCGTCGGCACCTTCCAGTATTTCGCCGCCCGCGGCGACCTCGAGTCCGTGCGCCTGCTGGTGGACCACGCGGTTGCCCGGCACCAGCCGGACGCCATCGACGACCCGGTGCCGGCGCTGGCGCTGTTCCGCGGCGTGGTGGCGCGGCAGGCGGCGCTGGTGGCGCGCTGGCTCGGCCTCGGCTTCATCCATGGCGTGATGAACACCGACAACATGACGATCAGCGGGGAGACCATCGACTACGGTCCCTGCGCCTTCATGGAGGCCTATGACCCGGCGATGGTGTTCAGCTCCATCGACCATGCCGGGCGCTACGCCTACGCCAACCAGCCGCGCATCGCGCAATGGAACCTGGCGCGGCTGGCGGAGGCGCTGCTGCCGCTGCTGGCACCGCAGGAACAGGCGGCAATGGACGCGGCGCAGGAGGCCCTGGCCGGTTTCGTGCCCACCTTCCAGCGGGAATGGCTGGCGGTGATGCGCGCCAAGGCCGGGCTGGCCGGGGCAGAGGAGGGCGATGCCGCCCTGCTGCAGGATCTGCTGGGCCGGATGGCGGAGAATGCGGCGGATTTCACCCTGACCTTCCGCGCCCTGGCCACCGACCCGGCGGCGGCGCGGCCGCTGTTCCGCGACCCCACCGCCTTCGATGCCTGGGCGGAGGCCTGGGGACAGCGGCGCGCGCGGGGGGCGCTGGACCCGGCGGCGATGCGCCAGGCGAACCCGGCCTTCATCCCGCGCAACCACCGGGTGGAGGAGGCGATCGCCGCCGCGGTGGAGCGCGACGATTTCGCGCCCTTCGAGACCCTGCTGGCGGTGCTGGCCCGCCCGCAGGAGGACCAGCCGGAACACGCCGCCCATGCGCTGCCGGCGGCGCCGGACCAGCAGGTGACGCAGACCTTCTGCGGCACCTGAGGCGCGGCAGGGCCACCCGCTACCGCCGTATTTCCGCCGTATTCGAGGAACGCCCGGCGCCAGGGCACGTTGGGGAGGGGCGGGCAGGACCCGTGACCCCTTCGGCGGCCGCGATGGCCGCCCCCTGGCGGCCGGCGCCGATTCTCCCGCCCGCCAGGTCGCCCCGGCCCGGCCCCGTGCCGCGGCCCTCCCCCCGAAAGACGGAGGCGACAGATGAAGCACCTCATTCTCGGCACCACCGCCGCCCTGCTGCTGGCCCCGGCGCTGGGCCACGCCCAGAACCAGGCCCAGAACCAGAACCAGAACCAGGGGCGGCAGGTGGCGACGCAGTGCCTGCAGGATCTGCAGCGCTTCGGCCAGCAGATGCGCCAGGACGGGCTGTGGCTCAGCGGCTACCGCACCGGCTATGGCTGGAACCGCGGTGGCGCGCCGCTGGCCAGCCCGAGCGGCGATCGCAGCGTCGCCGACACCGCCGTCGGCACCGGCGATGCCGGCGCCCGCGGTGGTCCCTCCGCCCGCGCCCGCGCGGCGGATGTCCAGGCGCAGGGCGGCGGCGCGATCGGCGCGCCCCGCGTTGGCGGTGCGGTCGGCGCACCGATGGTCGGCGCCGGCAGCCCCTGGGCCAACACCACCTGGCGCATCCCGCCGATGCAGGAAATCCGCACGCTGCACGCCGGCGCCGTGGCGATGGCCCAGCGTGGCGAGGAGCGCGGCTGCCAGATGGTGCTGGCCGAGGCGCGCGAGGCCTACCAGGCCTACGGCACCCGCCTGCGTGAATCCGGCGTCGACGCCGCCAGCATCGGCAATTATCGCCAGCAGCGGCTGGTCGCCGCCACGCCGGTGGCGGAGATGAACCGCGCCTTCCGCGCCGACAACATCACCGGCACCGATGTGCGCAGCCCGCGCGATGAATGGCTGGGCAGTGTGGAGGACGTGATCGTCGATCCGGACAGCGGCCGCATCAGCTACGTGATCCTGGCCCGCGGCGGCTTCCTGGGCATCGGCGAGGACTACGTGGCCGTGCCGTGGCAGCGCCTGCGCGCCACGCCGAACATGGACATCTTCGTGCTGAACACCACCGAGGCGGCGCTGGAACGCGCGCCGAACGTGGACCCGGATGCCATGGCCAACGCCCAGGTCTATGGCCAGCGCCGCCAGCAGATCGACCGCTTCTGGCAGGACCAGGACCGCGGCTGAGCCGCGACACCGGGCGGGACGCATGACGCGGACGGGGGGTGGCCGGCAGGCCGCCCCCTTCGCATGAGGAGCAGCCGCCATGGCGATCGGAGAGATGCTGTTCCAGGACTGGACCGGCCTGTTGCGGGTGCTGCTGGTCGGCAGCCTGGCCTATCCGGCGCTGGTGTTGTTCCTGCGCGTGTCCGGCAAGCGCACCCTGGCCAAGCTGAACGCCTTCGACCTGGTGGTGACGGTGGCGCTCGGCTCCACCCTGGCGACCGTGCTGCTGAACCGCAGCGTGACGCTGGCGGAGGGGCTGGTGGCGCTGCTTCTGCTGATCGGGCTGCAATTCCTGGTCGCCTGGCTCTCGGTGCGCTCCACCCGCTTCAGCAACCTGGTCAAGTCGGAGCCCACCCTGCTGCTGCACCAGGGCCGCCTGCTGGAGGAGGCGATGCGCCGCCAGCGCGTGACGCGGGAGGAAGTGCTGGCGGCGCTGCGCTCCGGTGGCGTCGCCACGCCGGAACAGGCCGCCGCCGTGGTGCTGGAGACCGATGGGACGATGAGCGTGGTTCCGGCCGGGCGCCCCGGCTAGAGCTGGTCACGCCACGCGGACTGGCCCGTCGACCCGGAACGGGCGTTGCAAGGAATGGCGAGCGCATGGGCGGCGATTCCTCCAGCGCGGGGCACACCCTGAAGCCGCTTCACCGAAAGCGAAGACGGCGAAACGGCTCCGGCTTATTGTTCCAACGCACTTCCGAGGCACCTCGCGAAGCCGCAAGGCTTGACAGCGCTTTGGCCGCGCGGCGCGCGAACCTTCCCGCCTGCAGCTCGTTACGCCCTGCGGACAGGTGGGGGGATTCGCGGTGACGGCGGCACGGCTGCGGCAATGGTGGGCGGACCTGCTGGCTTCCTTCTGGGTGCGGCCGGCGCTGATGACGGTGGCCGCCATCGCCCTGGCGGAGGCGCTGGTGCGTGCGGAAGGGGCGGTGTGGCTGCCCGAAGGGCTGGACGGCTGGGTCTATGCCGGGGCCGCCGGCGGGGCGCGCGACGTGTTGGGCGTGCTGGCGGGGGCGATCATCGGCGTTGCCGGCACCACCTTTTCCATGACCGTCGCGGCGCTGACGCTCGCCTCCAACCAGATGGGGCCGCGGCTGCTGCGCAACTTCACCCGCGATGCAGGCAACCAGTATGCGCTGGGCGCCTTCCTCTCCACCTTCGCCTATGCCCTGGTCGCCCTGCGCTCGGTGCAGGAGGCGGCGGAGACCACCTTCGTGCCGCAGCTCGCCGTCTCGGTCGGGCTGCTGATGGGCTTCGGCTGCATCGGCGTGCTGATCTGGTTCCTGCAGCATGTCGCGGCCTCCATCAGCGTGGACCGGGTGGCGGCGCTGGTGCACCAGGACCTGGAATCGGCGCTCGACCTCGTCGCCCGCCCGCGCGGCGAGGACCCGCCCCCGCCCCGCCTGCCGGAGCCCCTGCCGCGCGATGCCGTGCCGCTGAAGGCACCCGGCAGCGGCTACCTGCGGGTGCTGGACCACGGCGCGCTGGCGGATTGGGCGGCGGCGCAGGATGCGCGGCTGGACCTTGTGGTGCGGCCGGGCGGATTCGTCTTCCCCGGCAGCATCATCGGCCATGTCAGCCCGGCCGCGACGCGGGAAGAGGCCCAGGCCAGGGTGGCGGATGGCATGTCGATCGGCGACGCGCGCAGCGTGGAACAGGACCTTGAATTCGCCGTGCGGCAATTGGTGGAGATCGCGCTGCGGGCGCTTTCCCCCGGCATCAACGACCCCTTCACCGCGATCGGTGTGCTGGACCGCCTGGGCGCCGCGCTCTGCGGCCTGGCCGGGCGGCGCCTACCGGCGGGGGAGGTGTGGCGCGACGACAGGCTGCGCGTGACCTGGCCGGCGCCGGATTACGAGGGGCTGGTGGATGCCATGTTCCACATGCTGCGGCAGAATGCCGCGAGCCAGCCCTCCGTCATGATCCGGCTGCAGGAGGTACTGGGAATGGTGGCGGAGGTGGAGCAGGACCCGGCGCGGCGCGTGGTGATCCGCGGCCACCTGCACCTGGTGCGCGACCTGGCGCTGGAGGGCACCGGCGATGCCGCCGCCCGCACCGCCATCAACCAGCGCCACGCGGCGGCGCTGGCCGCGGCGGGCTGACCTCAGCCCGTGCTGCGCGCCAGCTGCGGCCGCAGCACCTGCGCCGCGGCAGCGGCCAGCACCACCAGGAACAGCAGGCCGCCCGGAACCCACATCAGCAGCCCGCCCAGCTGCTGGTCCTCCAGCGGCGTCAGCCCCCAGGGGCCGGTGACCGAAGCGCCATGCACCGCATACAGCGCGCGTGGCGCGAAGGTCAGCAGCGCCCCCAGCACGCCCATCTGGATGGCGGTGGACAGCGCGGCGATGGCGGAGGCCAGCGGCCGCGCCGCGCCATGCCGCAGCAGCGCGGCCCAGAACCAGGTGGCGGCACCGGCCAGCGACAGGTGCATCAGCCAATAGGCCACGCCATCCGGTGCGAAGGTGGCGCCGTAGGGGCCGGGCAGATGCCACAGCCACAGCAGCGCCCCGAAGGCGATGGCCGGCAGCCCGGGGCCGAGACGTGCCACGCCGCGCAGCCGCATCGCCGCCACCGCCAGCAGCGGCGCCGCGGCCAGCGAGATCACCAGATGCTGGGTGATGCGCAGGCTGAACAGCGCGACGGAGGCACTGCACAGCGGTGAGACCAGCGCCAGCGCCAGCACCAGCCACCCCGCCATCGGCCAGGCCATCGCCTTGCCCTGCCGCCGCTCCGTCCAGGCGATGGCCAGGGCGCCGGCCAGCAGGGTGGCCAGCAGGGTCGGCTCCAGGTTCCAGGTCGCGGCGCCCGGCAGGGGCGGCGGGCCGCAGATCGGCACGGGGAAGGGCAGATCGGCCATGCGGGGTCCTCCGGCGTCGGGCGGTGCTTCGCGGGAGCTAGACGCGGAAGGCGGGCGGGGGTTGCGCCAGGCCGGGCGGAAGACAGGCCTTCGCCGCGCCTCGCGCCGCAGGCGGCCGCGATCGGGCCAGGCGAGAGGCCGCGCACCGCACTGTTGCGACCGGAGTCACCTTCTGCCTGGCCTCAGCTCCTGTCCTGCGTCAGAGACCGTGCGAGAACACCGGCGGGTCGGTTCCGCGGCGCCTTTCCCTCCCTGCTGCGTTGCCAACCCTGCCGATGCAACCCGCATCGGCTGCGCCCGGCGCCTTGCAGGGCTGAAATACCGCCTGCCGACCCTCAGCCGCCGGCATTCTCAAGGGGTCTCTCGGAACGGGCCGCGGCCGGGCGCGCCGCCAAGGCGCAGCGCGGCTTCGACCGCGTCCCGCAGATGCGGCAGGGGCAGCGCGGGGCTGTAGGCACGCGCAGCCAGCAAGGCCCGTTCCGCGATCGCCACCCCGTCCAGGCCGCGCGCCCGATCCTCGGCCACCAGCCGCGCCAGCGCCCGGACCAGGCCCTGTGGCGCGGCGGATTCGGTGAGGTTCGCGGGATGCTGCGCCAAGCCGGCCATGGGGCATCATGCGCACAGGAACAAATAAAGAACAAGATCGACGTCGAAGCGCCCCGTTTGGCGCCCGCTCCTGCGGGACCAGGTCGACTCTGTCGCGGTCGGATCGGCGGTCCCCGAGAGACCGGTGCGCGCCGTGGGGCTCGAACCTCCGCCCCGCTGATCAGGCATTCGCGCGCCGGCGACCAGGTCTGCCATTCGCGCGGTCCGGCGGGCGGTTCAAGAACCGCGCCTGAGCCGCCCCCGACACCGCGCCGCGCGCATCGGCACGCCAAGCGGGGGGCCCCGTCCGACGCCGGTCGGGGGCTCCGTCTGCCTGCCGATTGAGGGACAACCCGCTGGAATCACGACCCGCGCGGTCACCCAGGCCGCATTCCGCCGGCGCGCGGGGACAGCCCCTCAGCGCGACGCCATCCGGATGATCAGGCTCGCATGCAGCACCGTCTCGGGCAGTTGCCCGCGCGCCACCAGATGCGCGGGCGTGTCGGCCTTGGCCATGGTCCCGAGCGGCACCACCAGGTCCTGCCGCACGCCGAACACCGCATCGGTATCCAGATAGGGATCGTCCTCGAGGAACAGCTCCGTCACCAGCGGGTGATAGCCCGCCGCCTCGGCGATCACGTGCAGATGCGCCGGCCGCCAGGCATCGCGCTTGAGCGCGCGCAGCATGTCCCCCGCCGGGCCGTCATAGGGCACGGTGTAGGGCTTCTGCCGGGTTGTGCTGAAGCAGAAACTTCCGTCCTGCGCACAGGTCAGCAACCCATGAAAATTCTTCGGCGCCTGCGCCGGATCCTGCGCGGCGTAGAAGCCGTTGTCGGCGTTCTGCCACATGTCGAGCGTGGCCCCCGCCACCCCCTGCCCGGTCGCGGCATCCAGCACGCGGCCCGTGACCACCATCACCTCGCCCGGCTGGCCCTTCCACAGATCCCCGCCATCGGGCAGCGGCGGCGCGCCACGCTGATGGAAGGGGCCGAGGTTGGAACAGCTCGTCGCCCCGGGCGGCGTGTTCACCATGTCCACCAGCGCCGAGACGCCGAAGAGATCGCTGAACAGGATGAATTCGTTGCGCTCGGGCGTCGTCACCTCGCCCGCGCGGGTCAGCGCCATGAGGCCCGCCATCCATTCCGCATGGGTCAGCTTCGTCTCCTTGACGAAGGCGTGCAGGTGCTTGGCCAGCGCGCAGAGCACGTCCCGGGTGCGCGCATCCTCGGCCTTCGCGGCATAGGCCGCGAAGGTCTCGGTCAGGGTCTCGGGCGTCACGTTCCGCATGAGGTTCTCACTCCACCGTCGCGCCGGATTCACGCACCACGCCGGCCCATTTCGTCACCTCCTCGCGCAGGAAGGCGGCCAGGGCCGGCCTGCCGCGCGGGTCGGGCGCGAAGCCCATGCGGTCGAGCCGCGCCTTGAGCTCGGGCGCGCCCAGCGCGCGGTTGACCTCGACATTCATGCGCTCGGTGATCTCGGCGGGCGTGCCGGCGGGGGCGAAGAGCGCGAACCAAGTCAGCGCCTCGAAGCCCGGGAAGCCCTGCTCGGCCACGGTGGGCGTCTCGGGCAGCGAGGGGTCGCGCTGCGCGGAGGTGACCGCGATCGCGCGGATCTTGCCATCGCGGATCAAGGGGAGTGCCGGCGGCAGGCTGGTGGAGCCGATCGGCACCTGCCCGCCCACCACCGCCGTCACCGCCTGGGCCGGGCCGAAGGGCACGTGCTGCACCTCCACCTTCGCAAGCGTGCGGAACAGCAATTCGAGGCCCAGATGCGTCGTCGTGCCGATGCCCGAGGAGCCGTAGTCGAGCCGCCCGCCGCGCGCCGCGGCGAACAGCTCGGGCAGGCTGCGCACATTCAGCCGATCGGGATTCACCGTGATGACGTTGGCCGTGCTGGCCAGCAGGGCGACAGGTTCCAGATCGGTCAGCGCGTCATAGCCGGCATTGCGGTAGAGGCTGGAATTGACGGCATAGGCCACCGAATGCGCGAGGAAGACCTGCCCGTCCGGCGGGCTGCGGCGCACCGCGACCGTGGCGATGTTGCCGCCCGCGCCGGGGCGGTTTTCCACCACCACGGGCTGGCCGAGCACCGGCGTCAGCGCCTGCGCCAGCGCGCGGCAGAGCACATCCGTGCTGCTGCCCGGCGGGAAGGCGACCGTGATCCGCACCGGCCGTTCCGGCCAGGCGGCGTGGGACAGGCGTGGCGCGGCCAGCAGGCCGAGCGTGCCGCCCAATGCGATGCGGCGTGTGATCCGTTGCATGTCGTCTCCCCTCACCATTCGCCGATGATCACGCCGTTGCTGCGCGCGCCATCGGTTCTTGCAGCCACATCCGCATCGCTGACCGTGACGCGATTGCGCCGGTCCGCGAGGCGCTTGAACAGCATCGCTTGCAGCGCGGCGCGGATCGGCGCATGCGCCGCACTCTGGCCGAGATCGCTGAGCTCATCGGGATCGTTCTCAAGGTCGAACAGCTGCGCACGGTCGAAGGCCTTGAAGGCGATGTACTTCCAGCGCTCGGTGCGGATCATCCAGCAGCGCGCCTGCTGCACATCGAGCCCCAGGGTGAGCCGCGCCTTGTAGAAGGCGAAATCAAGCTCGCTGAACACGCACGCCCGCCAGGGCGTGGCCTCGCCATGCAGCAGCGGGCGCAGCGAGCGCCCTTCGAGGCGGTGCGTCGGCAGGCTCTGCCCCAGCAGGTCGAGGAAGGTGGGGACGAGGTCGATCGCCTCGACCAGGCGGTGGTCCACCGTGCCACGCGTCGCCGCCGCCGCCGCCGAGGGATCGACGATGATCAGCGGGATCCGCACGGAGCATTCGTGGAACAGCTCCTTCTCGCCCATCCAGTGATCGCCGAGATAGTCGCCATGGTCGGAGGTGAAGACGATCACCGTGTCGTCCAGCCGGCCCGCCTCCTCCAGCGCCGCGATCACGCGCCCGACGTGATCGTCGATCTGCTTCACGAGGCCCATATAGGCGGGCAGCACATGGTCGCGGACCTCGTCGCGCCCGAAGGCCTGCGCGGCATCCATCGCCATGAAGGCGCCATAGACCGGGTGCGGATCGACGCGCTCGGCGGCACTCTTCACCACCGGCAGCAGCGCCTCGGCGCCGTAGAGCGCGTGATAGGGCGCCGGCGCGATATAGGGCCAGTGCGGCTTGATGTAGGAGAGGTGCAGCAGCCAGGGGCGCGCGCCGCTCTCGCGGATGAAGTCGATGGCGCGCTCGCTCATCCAGGCGGTTTCGCTGTGCTTCTCGGCAACGCGCGCGGGCAGGTGCGCATGCCGCAGCGACCAGCCGGAGAGCACCTCGCCCTCCGGGCCTTCGGCCGAATTCGCCCAGGAATGCCAGGGATTATCCCCGTCATAGCCCTGCGCGCGCAGATACTGGTTGTAGCGCAGCGAGGGCCCCGTGCGCTTGTCCGGATGTTCGCCATCATCGCGCTCGAAGGGCGCGAAGCCGCCTTCCGCGATGGACAGGCCGAGCTCGGACTCGCGCGCCAGGCCCACGCGCGCCATGCCCTCATTGTCGGCGAAGACATGGGTCTTGCCGGCCACCGCCACGCGCATGCCGCTCGGGCGCAGGTAGTCGCCCAGCGTCATCTCGCCGACCGGGAGCGGCACGAAGTTCCAGGTCGCCCCATGCGAATTCACCGTGCGTCCGGTGTAGAAGCTCATGCGCGAGGGGCCGCAGACCGGCGATTGCACGAAGGCGCGGTCGAAGCGCACCCCGCGCTTGGCCAGCGCATCGATATGGGGCGTGTGCAGCGCCGGATGCCCGGCGCAGGAGAGATAGTCCCAGCGCAGCTGATCCGCCATGATGAAGAGGATGTTGCGCGGCCGGGCCATGCTCAATCCGCCGTCACGCCGGCGGCGCGCACCACCTCGGCCCAGACCGCGGCCTCGCGCTGCACGAAATCCTGCGCGGCGGCACCGGCGAAGCGCCCGGGGGTGAGGCCCGCGGGGGCAAGCCGCGCGCGCATCCCGGGGGCGGCGAGCAGCGGCGCGCATGCCGCCTCGAGCCTCGCCACCGCTTCGGCCGGCATGGCGCGCGGCACGAACAGCGCGTTCCAGGCGCCGACATCGAAGCCGGGAAAGCCCTGCTCCGCCACGGTGGGGGCCTCGGGCAGCAGCGGGTCGCGCTGCGCCGAGCCCACGGCGATGACGCGCAGTTGCCCGGCCCGCACCAGCCCCATCGCGGTGGGCAGGGCCACCACGGCGAGCGGCACATGGCCCGAGACCACGGCCGTCACCGCCTGCGCCGGCGGGAAGGCGACATGCTGCACCTCCACCCGCGCCAGCCGGCGGAACAGCAGCTCCGCCCCCAGCCGCGGCACCGTGCCCGCGCCGGAGGAGGCGTAGTCGAGCGGCCGCGCCCGCGCCGCGGCGAGCAGATCCGCCAGGCTGCGGATCGGCCCATCCGCCTTCACCACGAAGGCCGCAGGGGTGGAGCCGAGGATGGCGATGGTGCGGAAATCCGCGATAGCGAAACCCGGATTGGCATAGAGCGCCGGGTTCACCGAGAAGGCCGCGCCATGCACCAGCCCGGTATGCCCATCGGTCGCGTTGCGCACCGCCACCGTGGCGATGTTGCCGGAGGCGCCGCCGCGATTCTCCACCACCACCGGCTGGCCGAGCGGGCCGCTCAGCGCCTCGGCGAAGGTGCGGGCCGCGATGTCGGTGGCGCTGCCGGGCGGGAAGGCGCAGAGCAGCCGGAAGGGGCGCTCGGGCCAGGCGGCCCGCGCGGCGCCCGGCAGGGCGAGGCCGGCGGCGGCCAGCAGCGCGGTGCGGCGGCGCATGGCGATCACGCCGCGAAGGCGGGATCATCGGCGATGGTGTTGCGCAGCACGCCCACACCCTCGACCTCGATCTCCACCACCTTGCCAGGGGCCAGGAACAGCGGCGGCTTGCGCGCATAGCCCACGCCCGAGGGCGTGCCGGTGGCGATCACGTCGCCGGGCTCCAGCGTCATCACCTCCGACAGGATCGCGATGCAGCGCGCGACGGAGAAGATCATGTCGCCCGTCGTGCTGTCCTGCACCGTCTGGCCATCGACGCGCGCGGTGATGCGCAGCGGCGCGGCACCCGGGGGCAGCTCATCGGCACTGACGATCTCGGGCCCGAAGGCGCCGGTCGCGTCGAAATTCTTGCCCATGGTCCATTGCGTGGATTTGCGCTGGTAGTCGCGCACCGAGCCGTCGTTGAACAGCGAATAGCCCGCGACATGGGCCAGCGCATCGGCCTCGCTCACGCAGCGGGCGCGGCTGCCGATGATGATGGCGAGCTCGGCCTCATAGTCGAGCTTGTCCGAGCAGCCCGGGCGCAGCATCGGCTGGTTGGGGCCGACCAGCGAGGATTGCACGCGCAGGAACACCGCCGGGTAGTCGGGGATGGGGTTGCCCCCTTCCTTGGCGTGCAGCGCGTAGTTCAGCCCGATGCAGATCACCTTGCCCGGGCGGGGGATCGGCATGCCCAGGGTGAGCGAGGACAGGGCGCGGTGCGTGGCCGCCGGGGCGGACCGGGCCGCGGCATCGAGGCGGTGCAGCGTGTCGGCGCCCGCCGCCAGCAGGGCCAGCGCATCGTCCGGGAAGCCGGCCAGGGCCGAGACAGGCACCACCTGCTCACCCAGCCGCACGCCCGGAACAAAGCGACCCTGATCCACGAAACTCACCAACCGCATCGGACGCCCCTCTCGACATAAGTAGCTTTCGAGAGATTTTATCGATAGAATACGCGTCATGCAAGCGAACATCGACGAAAGCCTCGCCACCCCTAGCCTCACCGCCCAGGTCCATCGCCGCCTGCGGGATGATCTGCTGCGGGGCGTGCTCGCGCCCGGGGCGAAGCTGAAGGTGCAGGCGCTGGCGGAAAGCTACGGGGCGGGGGCGAGCCCGGTGCGGGAGGCGCTGTCCTCCCTCGCGGCCGAGGGGCTGGTGGAGCGGCTCGATTCACGCGGCTTCCGTGCCGCCCCCGCCTCGGTTGCGGATTTCGACGAGCTGGTGCGCGCGCGCTGCTGGCTGGAGGAGGTCGTGCTGCGGGAGAGTCTCTTGGCCGGCGATCCTGCCTGGGAGGAGGCGCTGGTCGTGGCGCATTGGCGGCTCAAGCGCCTGATCCGGGCCGATCCGGCCTGGGAGGGCGCGCATGCCGCCTTCCACCAGGCCCTGCTGGCGGCCTGCCCCTCCCCCACGCTGCGCGGCATGGCGGAGACTCTGCGCGAGCGCGCGGAACGCTACCGAGCCGTGGCCAAGAGCGTCGCCTATCCCGGCCGCGACGTCGCCGCCGAGCATGCGGCGATCGCCGAGGCCGCGCTGGCGCGGGAGGTGCCCCGCGCCGTGGCGCTGCTGCAGGAACACTACCGCAGCACGGCGGCGTTCCTGCGCGAGGCGCTGGCGAAGCGGTAGAGCACGACCCGTCCTCTCGGACGGCGTGTCTCCATGGAATGAGATGCGGGGCGGGCGTGCGAAGCGCACCAGCGGCACGCCTGGGCCACGGCCGCACCCGATGCCTGGAGGCAGATAAGCGGCGCGCGACCCCGGCCGAAAGGCCCGGAGCCCGGGACGTGCAGAAGTGCCTGGAATGATTGGTGGGCGCTGTAGGGCTCGAACCTACGACCCGCTGATTAAGAGTTATCGCGCGGCGCTCTAGCCGGAGCATCCCCTGGCGGATCAGACCATCCCCGATTGTCGCGAATCTCCCAGTCTTACCCTTGCTTTTCTTCTTCCGTCTCCGCATCATTTCATCCCGTGGCGTCCCCCGGAAAGTCCGGATGTTGAAGCCCCGGCGAAGCCCCGCTGAAGCCCCAGATTGAACGGGCTGCGGGCGGAGGATGCGGTGATGGCGGTTCGGCTCACAGAGACGGCGATCAACAAGGCGCTCCGCGACGCGGCGGCGAAGGCGCAGCGCCGGGACTTGGCCGATGCCGGCCAGGAAGGGCTGCGGCTGCGCGTGACGCCTTCTGGCTCGGCATCCTGGGTGCTGGCCTGCCGCGACCCTCAGGGCGGCATGAGGCGCTTCCCGTTGGGCGCCTGGCCCGCCCTGAACATCACAGACGCCCGGCAGAAGGCGCGCAGCACCCGGGAGAAGGTGCGGCAGGGTGCGGACCCCATCGCGGAGGCGAAGAAGCTGCGCGCCATCGGCCGCGACGCAAAGGAAGGCATTGGCACCCTCGGGGCGCTGCTGGACCTCTACGGCGGCCCGGTGGCGAAGAAGGGCGAGGCGGTGGACGGCGAAGCGCCAAAGGCCCGCACCATCGGCCCTGGCGCCGCGCTGAAATCCTGGCCAGAGACGCGCCGTCGGGTAGAGAGCGTCTTTGCCAGCCTGATGCGCCGGCCCCTTGCCACCGCCACCGCCAGCGACTTCCAGATGGTGGCCGATGCCCACCCGTCGAAGGCCAGCGCGTCGGCAGCAGTCCGCTACGTCCGGCCGATCCTGAAATGGGCGGCGCAGCGCGGGTATGTCGGGCGTGACGTGGCGCTGGTGGACCCTCCGGCGGCGGTGAAGCGGCGTGACCGGGTTCTGTCGCGCGACGAATTGGCAGCGCTCCTGCCGGCCCTCAGCGCAGCGGAGGCGAACACCTACGCCAAGGCGCTGCGGTTCATGCTGCTGACCCTCTGCCGGCGCGACGAAGCCAGTTCTGCGACCTGGGGCGATGTGGACCTTGAGGCCGGCGAGTGGCGCATCCCGGAGACAAAGAACGGCCAGCCGCATCGGGTGCCCTTGTCGTGGCAGGCGGTGGAGCTGCTGGCTGGCATCGGCGCCGGGAAGCCGACGACGCTGATCTTCGCAGCGCGCGGCGGCGAGAAGCTGGCGAACTGGGATCGCACGACGAAAACCATAATGGAGGCCACCGGCACTAGCGGATGGACCCGCCACGACCTGCGCCGCACGGGCGCCACCATGCTCGGTGAGATGGGCGTGGAACCGCATGTCATCGAAGCCGCGCTGAACCACACGTCCATCCATTCGCAGCTTGCGGCCACCTATAACCGGGCACGCTACTTCCCTGCGGTGAAGGATGGGCTGCAACGGCTGGCGGATCGGCTGGACGGCATCGAAGCTGGAGGCGCGGCGATGCACAGCCTCTCGGCAGAGCGGGCCAAGCGCGACGTTGGGCGGAGGACGGTGGCAGTCTGACGGCAGAGGCGGGCCCGCGCTCCCAGGCATGCCCCTTTGCTGAACGCAGCAAAAAGACACCTCCACCATGCCGCCAGGAAAGTGCCATGGTTGCTCGGAGGCGGTGTTCGTGACCATGACCTGCAACCCCGTGGCTGCGCCTTTCTGATCGGCCTCCACAATGGCGATGCGGCGCGCCCAGGCGATGTTTCTCACACCGGAGCTTTGCCAGTCCCTCTCGCTCGGGGCTGTAAACGCCGCCATCCTTGCGAGCCTCGCCGTCGCGCTCAGCCTGCCGGACCGAATTCCAGATCGACTGCGCCATCGGCTCGAACTCCCTGGCAGGCTCCTCGGGCGTTCGCCCCGATCGGACCAGAGCCAACGCCTGCCGTCGGACCTCCGGCGGGTACAAGTCCGCGGTGGGCTCAGGCCCGGCCCCGGCGCGGTTGTGGGCGTCAGCCCGAGTGGCGCGGCGGCGCGACGCTCACGCCATGACCCGCCGGCGGCGCGGCCACCGCCCGAAGGGCGCTGCCGCCACGGGCCACGCGGCCCAAGGCTTCCACCAGCGGCCAGCCGCGTTCCAACCGCTTGCACAGCAGCGCGTAGCTTACACCGTATGCCTGCGCCGCAGCCTTCAGGGACACCAGTCGGCCATCGAGCTCGAGGAGCCGCCGCGGCTGCCCGCGCCGGACGGAAATCGGCAGCCATGCACAGTTCCGCGGCTCGAAGGGCCGGGCCGGGTCCAGGCGTGCCAGCGCATGGACGGCGCTCGGACGCGGGCCCAGGTCGCGCAGGAAGGCCTTGAAGCCGTCGCCCTCCGCATCCTGCCAGCGGCGTGCCACGGGCGCGCCATCCGCCCGGTGCAGCATCGCTTGCCAGGCGCCGTATTCCGGCCGGCACCGCCCGCCGGCCCGCGCTCCGTGGCGGAACAGGCGCTCCCGCGCCGCCTCGTCCCGGGCACAGCCGCAGCTGATGGTACTTGCCAGGCGCAGCCGGTCCTCCCGGATCTCGGTAATGCCACCGCAATCGCAGGTGCAGACCCAGCGGCGCCGGGCGAAGCGCCCCCGCCAGAAGTAAGCCTCCGCCTCGCCGGTCACTACAAGCCGGCCGACCCGCACACCCTCATGGATGGCGATGGGCTGCGGGGCGGCGTTCGCCCCGGGCATGGCGGCGCTATGCACCGCGCCGGCTCGCCGTACCCAGCAGCTCGACCAGGTCGAGCACCTTGGCCCGCCAGGCGGCATCAGCGATCGAGTCGAACAGCTCCAGGAGGCGGACCTGCTCGGCCACGGGACGTAAGGCGCTCTCCCCGGACGCGGCGCTATCAAGGCCCGGCGCCTCGCCCAGCAGGACGTCCGGGCGTACCTTCAGCGCCTGGGCGATCTGCAGCAGGCTGCTGACGGAGATCCGGTTGGTGCCTTGTTCGTATTTCTGCACCTGCTGGAACGAGACATCCAGGTGCACGGCCAGTTCCGACTGGCTCATCCGCCGCAGCTTGCGCAGCTCGCGCACGCGCTGGCCAAGCAGCACGTTGATGTGCTCGGCGGCGGCCTTGGAAGCGGCGACGAACGGCGCGGCCGGCTCGGCTGCGGGGCTGGCGTAACTCATGGCAGGTATCGACTCCTCGGGTGGTTCGGGGTGCCGCGGCGCGTCAAGCGGCTAGGCGCCGGAAGGCGGCTGGGTGAGGTCGCGCCAGGCCTCGCGCGCCAGCAGCGCCAGCGCCGCGTCGTAGTAGCTGTGGGCGGACTGGGCGCTCGGCATGGCGGACAGCTCGCCCCAGCCGGCACGCTGCGCAAGCACCAGCCAGGCGATGGCCAGCGCGCCGGGACCGGCCGGATAGGGCGAGATTTCTTCGGTGCTGAGGCGTACCCAGGCGGGCACGTGCCGGTAGTCCGGGTTCGACCAAAAGCGGGCCGCGGCCTTCACAACCGGATGCGCCGCGCGCCCGCCCCAGACCAGGTTCAGCGGCACGCGGATGGCATCGTAGCCGAAGCGATCGCCGCGCCCGCGCACCGGCACCAGGGCGCCGCCCCGACGCTCCATCCGCAGCCAGTCGGGTGGCAGGCCGAAGCGGCCGAAGCGCGCCTCCGCGAGCAGCGCCTCCCCCTCCCGCGCCACCAGCGCCCAGGGCTGGTCCGGGAACGCCGCCGCCAGCGCGTCCAGCGCGACGAAGGCATAGTAGGAAGGGTTGACCTCGACATGGCCTGCGGCCTCGAAGCCCGCGGAGCCGGGCAGCAGCACGCAGCGCGGCCCCACCTGGCGCACGGCCTGGCGAAGCAGGTCCTCCGCCACGCGGCGCGCCAGCATGGCATAGCCATGCCCCGGCCAGCGCCGCTCCGCCGTCAGCAGCGCCAGGGCGTGATAGAGGTCGCCATCCGTCGCGTTGTTGAGGTCCCGCACGCCGCCGCCCGGCCCGGGGACGAAGCGCCAGGCCAGAAGCCGGTCGGAGCGCAGGCCGAGCCGCGCCAGGGTCCAGAGGTGGATGCGGCGGAAGGCTACCGCATCGCCATGCCGGGCGGCCAGCAGCATGCCCCATGCCTGGCCTTCGGAATGCGAGATGTCCTGGTTGGCGTTGTCGCGCACGCGGCCTTCCGGCGTGACGAAGCGCGCCTTGAAGTCCTCCCACGGCGCGGTGGCGCGAGCGGTTCGGGGCGGAACGATGCAGGCGGCGGCAAGGCCAAACGCAATGACGCGACGACGACTGAGGGGCGAATCCATGGCCGCAGTCTCGCGCCACGGCCCGGCCTGATCCTGCTGAGTCCTGTCGATCCGGGTTGAGAAGCGGGCGACCCCGCAGCCCGCCCGAAGCTGCAACGCGGAACGCGCGGCAGAGGATGCCGCGTGCCGTTTTCACTGCTCTTGCGAAGGTGCCGCGCCGCGGCGGCAGCGCCCTACCGGCCGCGCTGCGGCGGGGCCGGCGGCGGAGGCGGCGGCGACGGTGCAACGCCCTGGAGCTGGATGACCTGCATCGGTGCGACGCAGCTGATGGAGCCGATCGTGTTGGGGCCGTAGATCAGGTAGGGCCCCTGGCCCGCCGCCGCGGCGCTGATCGGCAGGTAGATGAAGCAGATGGCGCCATCCACCGGGTCTCGCCAGCGTTGCACCAGCGTGTCGCGCAGCGGGCCGCGGAACACGCGCTCCAGCACCATCGGCGTGAAGGTCTCCCAGCCACGCGGCGCGGCACCGGGTTGTGCCGGGGTGGCAGGGGCCGCCGGTGCGGGCTGGGTTGCCGGCGCGGGCGGCGCCGGCGCCGCGCCGTTGCGCTGCGCCAGGGCCGGCGCCCCGGCCAGTCCGGACAGCAGCGCGCCGAGCACTAGCGCGGGGCCGACGCCGGCCCGCGAGGGGGTGAGATGATGGGTCATGGCGTGGGGTTCTTTCGCTCGACGGCGGATGGGGCATCCGCGAAGGAGGCAAGGGGCCGTGCGACCAGGGCCTCGGCATCCGGCGCATTCGCCAGCCACCAGTTCCGCAGCCCGCCGAAGAAGCCAACCTCCCGCAGCAGCACCAGCGGCGCCTGGCCCGGTGGCACCGGCGGCAGGTCGTCGCTGCGCATCACCTCCACAACCCGGCGGGACAGCCACAGGCCTTCGCCGACATTCAGCGTGGAGGTCGGCACGCCGCCACGTTCCACCACCCGCTCCGGCCAGGCGGGCAGGCCCACGCCGGTGAAGGTGAAGCGCAGCGGCCGGTCGAGCAACGAGCTGCCGGCCATCAGGCCCGCGGCCACCGCCAACCGGACCAGGGTGCCGAAGCGCCAGCCCCGGCCGCGCAGGAGCGAGGGCAGCCGCCGCAGATCAGCCAGCAGCACCAGTACCGCCAGCAGCGGCAGGATGCCGCCGAGGAACCAAATCGGGTCGAGCAGCAGGGCGCTGCGCAACACCAACTCCGAGACCGCTTCCGGCACGCCGCCGGCCAGCGCGGCGCGGCCCACCATGGCCGCCTGATACAGCAGGCAGCTGCCGACCACGACGAAGCCGGCCGCCGTCAGGAAGCCGGCCTGCGCGATGGCCGCGGCAACCCGCCGCCGCACCCCGCGCGCCGGCTGCCCCGTCGTGGCTGGCTCCGCCCGCTCGAAGCCCGCATCGGGCGCCGGCACCAGCTCAGAGGAGGTCGAGGCCGGCGAAGCGGCCGTGGCCCGTGGTGGCGTCGGCACCTCCGCCGGCGCAGCGTCTGGCGCCGCCACCGGCAGGGGGTTCGGGGCTGCCACCGGCGCAGGATTAGCGGCAGCCGCCAGCAGGTACGGCGTGCTTGGTTCCGGCGGGGGGCTGGCAAGGCGCTGCATGGGCGCCGGCGCCGGCGGCGCGGCGACCGCGGGTGGCAGGGCGGCAGCCAGGCCGTGCCAGCGGCCCATCGGCTGCGCATCGGCCTGTGCCCAGGCGGCCAGCACCGCCTCCGCCTGGCCGGCATTGGCCACCGGCTCGGTCGCCGCGCCACGGACCAGCAGGCGTTCGCACAGCGTGATCACGCGGTCCGCCTGCTGCACCTCCTGCCCATCCTCGGCGAAGGCGGCGCTGCCGGCGCCGGCCAGGGCCGCGGCCTGGCCATCCGCCGTGGCCAGGTCGGGCACCGCGCCTTCCGCCAGCAGCGTCAGGGCGATGCGCCGCAACGCATGGCGCCGCCGTTCCACCCAGTACAGCTGTACCGCCGCCGGCGTCGCCGTGGCCGGATGCGGCGGCAGCGGCGCGGGCGGCACGGCGAAGGCCGCAAACCAGCGTTCCAGCTCGTCCACGTCATAGGACGGCAGCACCACCAGCCGGTCGCGGGTCAGCCAGCCGGCGCGCTGCGCCGTTGCCACCGCGCGGTGGGCACGGTCGGCGCGGCGCCAGCTCGCCAGCTGCGACGCCGCATGGCCCTGCACATCCGTGGCACCCTGGCGGGCGGCGGCGCGGAAGCGCGCCGCGGCGTCGGTGGGTTCCACCACCAGCCCGGCCTGCAGCAGGGCGCGGGAGCCGACCGCCTCCTCGAAGGCGAGCAGCGATTCGAGCCAGCCGAGGATGGTGCCGATGCTGCTCCGCAGCGGCGGCGTGGCGGGGGCCGCCGGCACCGGGATGAAGCGCCGCGCCTTGGCCTCCACCACGTTGCGCAGCAGCCCGGCCAGGTTGCCGACATGGCCGGACAGCGCTTCCTCGCGCAGCAGCAGGCGGCTTTCCAGACCTTCCTGCAACTCCCGCGTCAGCGCCTCCAGCAGCCGCAGGATCGCCACCTCCGGGAAGCGTTCCGCCTCCGGCAGGTCTTCCTGCGCGGTCGCCAGCATCTCGAAGGCCGCAGGCGTCAGCGGCGCGGCGGCGGCGGCGGCGCGGCGCAGGCCGGATTCGACCAGCAGCGGCCGCCACTGCGCCGCCCAGGACAGTAGCGCCAGAGGCGTCAGCGGCAGGCCGGGCTGCG
Organism: Falsiroseomonas selenitidurans; assembly: GCF_012103215.1. Classification (GTDB taxonomy): domain Bacteria; phylum Pseudomonadota; class Alphaproteobacteria; order Acetobacterales; family Acetobacteraceae; genus Falsiroseomonas; species Falsiroseomonas selenitidurans. The sequence goes on along the minus strand of NZ_JAAVNE010000044.1, from coordinate 21,746 downwards.
GCGGGCGCGGCACCGGGGCGACATCGGCCGCCGCCAGCCGCGACAGGCTGGCCAGGATCCGCGCCTCATCCTCCGGCAGCAGCCGGTCGCCGCCGCGGCTCCAGTTCTCGCGCAGGCTGAGATAGGCCTTCAGCCGCTGCGCAGGGTCCGGGATGTGCAGGATCCGCTCGGCTTCCTCGCGGCTCAGCGCATCGAAGTCACGCTCCGAATCCCGCAGCAGGCGGCGCAGGTCGGCAAGGTCCAGCGTGATCGGGCCAGTGCTGCTCACGCCACGTTCTCCGCCGGCTTCAGGGGGGGAAAGATCGGGTCCAGCATGGCGGTGGCTTCCGCCAGGAAGGCGCGCAGCCGGCGCACGGCGCGGCGGGATTCGCTCTGCCCGTAGCCCTTGGCGGACCAGTAGGCGGCTTCACGCACCGCGGCATCCGCCAGGCGCTGCGACTCATCGACCACGGTCTGCAGCACCGGCGCGGTGCAGGCCTGCAGGCGCATCACGCCTTCCAGCCGGTGCGCGCGCACCATCGCCTGCACCGGCTCGCTGTCCGTGCCGATCTGGAAGCGCGGATTCTGCTCGTTGATCACCAGCCAGCGATGCGACCGCGGCACGGCCTGCTGCATGTACGACAGGCCGTGGTTCACGCTGCTCAGGCTGAAACGGTCGCCGCCGGTGATGCCCAGGAACCACAGCGTCTCGCCGCTGCCGAAGGGCCCCTCGGTGCCGACTTCCGCCAGGTAGGCGGCCAGCGCCTTGGTCAGGTTCGCGCCGAGGTCCACCACCACGGGCGCGTCAGCGCCGAGGATGATGTCCCCCAGCTCCTCCCACACCTCATAGAGCAGCGCCGGGTCGCGCTCGAGCTCCTCCGGCCCGTGGCTGGCGATGCGCAGGCTGCGCACCATGGCCTCGCCCAGAACCTCCCGCAGCCGCGGCTCGGCCTCCACCTCCACCACCACGGGGGTGATGCCGTGGCATTCGATGCGCGTCGCCACCAGCTCCGCGGTCATGGTCTTGCCGACGCCGCCACGGTCGGATCCGACCAGCACGACCTCCCCGGCCTTCAGCTTCATCACGCCGGCGGTCATGCCATATCTCCCATCGAATCCCGCCGCGGCCGGCGGTCACGCACCGCCAGGTCCAGCGGCGGCGGGTCTGCCAGCGCGGAGCGCCGGCGCTGCGCCAGGATCTCGCCCAGCGCCATCCCGGCCGGCGAGGCGGCCGGCGCCGGGCCGGCGCCGCCGGCAACCGCGGGCGCGGCGCGCGGCGCCGACTCCGCCACGGCGACGGGCGGCGGCGGCGCGGGGGCCGGGGCCGAAGCCGCCACGGCAGGACGCTCCAGGGACCGGCCAGCGACCAGCGGCTCGAACGCCACCACGCGGCCCCAGGCAGCGCGGCAATGCTCCACGCTCGGCGCCGCGCCGCGCGCATCGCCGATGCCGATGCGCCCCAGCGCCGCGGCCAGCGCGGCCCAGGAGGTACCGGCGGTCAGCAGCCCGCGCACCTGCACGCGGTGTTCCCACAGCCACAGGAAGACGGGCGCGATCGCCGCGCCACGTTCAAGCTCCGCCACCTCGATCTCGGCGACGAGCTGGGCGAACTGGCCGGTGGACATGGCCTGGTCCAGGGTATCGGTCATCGGCAGGATGCCTCGCGCACGCCCGGGCCGGCGGCGCGGCCGGCCCAGGGGCCGGCCTGCGGTTCACCAGGCATGGAAGGTGCCTCCGTTCAACACAGTGGGAATGGTCCAGTCGGGCGCGGCCGCGGGCATCACGGGCGGGATCCAGCTCCACACCCCGCCGAGTTGCGGTGCGACCGGCACCGGCAGGCTGTAGCGCAGCGCCTGGCCGCCGGCGGAGCCGGCGAAGGACCAGCTGAGGCTGACCGGCTCCACCCACAGCGCGCTGGCGGCCAGCGGCTGGCCGACCGGCCACCACCCCCAGGGAGCGCCAGACTGGCCGGTGGGGCCGGCGAAGCCGAAGGTCGGCGGCTGCCAGGCCAGGCCCTGTGCCTGCACCAGGCCAACCGGCGGCACGGCCAGGGCGCCGAGGCCGGCAAACAGGGCCAGCCGCGCCGCACGGGAGCCGAAGCGGCTCATCGCCCCACCATCAGCGCCATGATGGTGTCGGGGTCCGGCAGTTCCGTCACGTTCATGCGGCGGATCTGCTGGAAGCGCTTGATCGCGTCCCGCGTCGCGACGGTGAAGCGGCCATCCGGCGGGGTGGAGAGCAGGCCGAGCGCGCCGAGCCGCGCCTGGGCGCCGGCCAGGGTCTCGGCCCGCAGCGTCACGCGGTTGGTACCGACGGTCATCTCGACCCAGGGGGAATTGGTGGTGACGCGGATCGGGTTCATCCGCTCCAGCCCCCGCATCAGGGCGGCGTTGAATTGCAGCGCCGGCGCCTGCCGGCAGATCTGCAGCACCACGGCGGCGAAGGCGCCGGCGGAGTTGAAGGGCACCGCGTCGAACAGGTTCGGCGACAGCCGGTTCACCGTCGTCAGGGCGCCTTCCATCCAAGCGATGAAGCCCCGCAGGTCGGGCGTGTTGCCGTCGACGGCGCCGGCATATTGCTGGCAGGTGGAACTGCCGATGCCGCGGACCGAGTAATTGCCGGTGTTGTCGGCGGCCATGGCACGACCGGGCGCGGCCATTGCCAGGCAGCCCAGCGAGAAGGCCAGCGCCGCAATCCGCATCCGCCGGTGGTGAAGAACAGAGCGCACGCCGAAAACTCCCTGGAGCGGCCGCATCGGCCGAGGCCTGATGGCAGGAAGGGCGCACGCACGCGGTGCGCGCGCCCTGTCGCAGGAACCACCCGGCGGGGGGGCCGGGTGGATCGGTGGCACGGGCCGGCGGGGGGGTGCCGGCCCGTGCCGTTTCGTCAGCGCGCGCCGACCGTTGCGCGCAGCACGTTGCCCATGGCGCTGGCGCCGATGGTGTTGCCGGACAGCAGCGCGGTGGAGGCCGCGGAGGACCCACCGCCGCCCGTCAGGCTGACCGAGGCGCCGGACACGGAGGCGTTGAACGAGCTGTTGGTGTTGGCCTGGTAGCTCGCCGTCTGCGTGTAGGCGTTGGTCGTGAAAGGCGTGGACTGCGCGGAGCTCAGGCGGTTGCCCATGACCTCGGCATAGACGCGGTTGCCCTGCAGCGAGGAGGTGACACCGCTGGACGGCATGAGGACGGCCAGCTGCGCACCCGTGGTGGAGGCCGAAGCGCGCACCCCGTTCGAGGTCTGCACATTGCCCAGCAGGTAGTCGGCATTCTGCACGTTGAGCGGCGTCGCGCCCGTGCCGGTTGCCAGGCTCAGGCTGCCGGTGCCGGAGCTGGTGCCGACGGAGCCGGTGCGCGAAGCGACGAAGCTCTGCGTCGCATCGTTCACCATGGTGGAGGCACCGATGGTGTTGCCCGAGACCGCGGCCGTGGAGGTCGCCGCACCGGCAACCGGCGGCGCGATATTGATCGCGATCGTGGTGCTGGTGTTGCTGCTGCTCAGGCCGTTGGTCGCGCCCGTCTGCGTCACGTCCTGGCTGTTCATCACCCCGACGCCGCCGCCGAAGTAGTCGCCGCTGAGCGACTGGGTCGCCGCATTGGCCACCATCCGCGCATCGACGGTGTTGGACGCCACGGTGAGCGTGGAGCCGCTGACCGCACCCGTGCCGCCAAAGATGCCGGCCGAGGTGTTGCCGACGGACGCCGACCCGACGCGGCCATTGACCGTATCAAGCGCCACCGCCTGCTGCCCGGCCAGCCCGATGGTGGCACCGCTGAGCGACAGCACGGAGCCGGCGCCACCGGTGGCCGAGGCATCGACAACCGCACCCGTCCCAGCCGCGCTGAGGTCGGTGAGGGTCGCGCCGCTGGCCGACAGGCTGCCCTCGTTCATCACCGCGAAGGCACGCGCGGTGTTGCCGGAGACGGTGACCGCCGCCCCGGTCAGGTCGCCGGAGGTGCCGGTAACGGCATCCCAGGTCCCGGCCGCACGGCCCGTGCTCACGCCGAACACGCTCCCGGTGAGGGAGGCGGTGACGGTGGTGCTGGCCACGTCCTGCTGGCTGGCCGCCAGCTGGGTCGCGCTGCCCGCCGGGCGGAGATCCACCAGGCCGCCGCTGAACACATTGGCCGCCGCGACCGAGGTCGCCACGTTGCCGGACACCGAGGCGGTGCTGGCATCGAAGCCGCCGAGCGCGGTGAACTGCGCGTTCGCCGTCGTCGCCGTGATGCCGAGCGTGCTGGGCGCGCCGTCATCGGTCGGCTGCGTCCGCTGCACGTTCGAGACGACGTAGCTGCCCGCCGAGGAGGAGGCCGCGGTGCCCGCCGCCGCCGCGACGACGGAGGAGCTGAGCGTGGCCGAGGCACCCGCGGCGTTGCTGCCGCCGGCGATCAGTTCGAGCGCACCGGTGATGGTGGCGCTGCCCTGGTTACCGATGACCCGCGCGCTGGTGGTGTTGCCGGCGACGGTGACAGACCCGCCGTCGAACAGGCCGGCATTCGTCGTCGGCCCGGCATCGGTGCCCAGCGCAGAGACGGCGACCGTCGCGCTGCTCACGCTTGCCTGCAGGCTCGCGCCATCGACCGTCGGCGCGATGATCTGCGCCGTGCCGGCCAGGGCGCCGCCCGGGATGGTGGAGCCGGAGCCGCTGGCGAAGCTCATCCCGACGGTCGAGGCATTGCCGCCGACCGCGGCCGAGATCACGTTGCCTTCCAGCGCGGTGGTCGTGCCGGCCGCGGCCGTGAACGGCCCGGCCGCCGCGCCCTGGGTCAGCGCCGCGGAGATCGTGGTGTTGCTGGTGCTCGCCTCGCCGAGGATGAGGGCGGCCGAGCCCACGGTCGTGTCGGTGGTGCCGATCCGCTGCGCCGAGACCGCCGCGAAGCGGGTCGCGCCGTAGCTGACGTCCAGGTTCTCCGGCGCGGTGGCGGTGGTGGAGCGCACATTCACGCCGAGGCCCGTCGTGGCGGCCAGGGTGGTGCCGTCCGCCGCCAGGTTGGTCAGCTGCGTGGTGGCCGCGTTGACCTGGGCCGTCGAGCCAACCGTGTTGGTGGAGACATCCAGGCTGCCGCCGGTCACCACCGCCGCGGCGGTGTCGCGGTACAGGGAGACGCCGATGCCGGCGCCGCTGTTGTTGGCCTGGACGGTGGTGTTCACCGCTTCCTGCAGGTTCAGCCCAGCCACGGTGGCCTGGTCACCCAGCAGCATTCCGCCATTGCCCACCACGGTGGTGGCGGTGCTGCCGGTGGCCGCCGCGGTCAGCTGGCTGTCGGCGATCGACAGCGTGCTGTTCGACGTCGTCGTCACCGTCGTCGCGGTGGCGCCGCCGATGCTCACCGTCGCGTCACGCAGCGTGCCGACGATGGAGAGCGGCGCAGTGTCGGCACCACGGTTGCGCTGCACGTTCACCGCGGCATAGTCCGCCGCAACCGACAAGCTGTTGTAGGAGGGCGAGATGCCGGAGGAATCGGCGGTCACCGCGCTGTAGCCGGTGGTGGTCAGCGTGTTGCTGCCCGCGAGGGGATCGCCGGCCGCGACGCTCTCCGTGTACCGGGTCCGCTCCTCAGCCAGCACGACGCCGGTCGAGACCGCGCCCGTGCCGGCACCGCTGCCCGAATTGGCGTGCACCGTCGTCGCCACGCTCAGCGTGTTGGTGGCGGTGTTGCCGGTGGCCGTCGCGCCGATTGCATTGGCGTCGAGCGTCAGGGTGGAGGCGGAGGTCGTGCCGCCCAGCGTGGCGGTCACCGAACCCGTCTCGGTCAGCGCGCTGATCCCGGCGGCACCTGCGCCGCCAGCGGCGGAGGAGGAGTTCAGCTGCCCGTTGAGCACGCCGAGGCCACCGGCCACGGTCGGCGCGCCGCCCGTCACGGCAAGGCCCGTGGCGGCGGTGTTGCCGGTGGCGGCGGAGAGGATGCTGTTGCCTGCCATGCCGAGCGAGCCGCCCGAGGCACCGCCCGAGAGGGTGGCGGCGACGGAGCCGATATCCGTGATGGCCTGGATGGTCGCGCCGGTCGTGAGGCCGGTGTTCTGCTGGGCGGTCGAAGCCACGACCACGCCGGTCAGGTCGATCTCGCGGCCCGCGGCGTAGGAGTTGTCAGTGTAGGCCGGGATGGTGACGTTGGCGCTGCCGCCGTCATGATATTCGCCGACCAGCGCACCCGCCGTCGTGCCGGACGCATCGACGCCGAAAGCGGTGGCAGAGGTGCCGGTGCCGCCCGCGACGCCGGTGGCAGACGCGGTGACGGCCGGGGCGCGATAGGCGTCAAAGTCCACCGTGTTGGTGCGCTGACGCACCGTCTCGGCGCCGATGACGATCTGCGTGCCGCCCGTCGGCGTCGCCACGCCCGCGCCCGGCGTGTCGCCGCCGACGAGGGTGTTGGCCTGGTTGCCGGCCGCGGTGCTGCCGATGGTGTTGCCCGACAGCGTCGCGGTGCTGTTCAGGGCGCCGGCGAAGGTCGCGGCGACCGTCGCGCCGAGCGTGTCGGACACGCCGGTCGTGCTGACGCCGATGCCGGCCAGGATGTTCGGGCCGCTGTTGCTCTGGAACACGGTGCCGGCCGCGGAGCCGCCGCCGGACGCGTCCATGGCGGACAGGTCGACGAAGGTGCTCAGCCCGGTCGCGGGGCCGGAGACGTTGCCCGACACGGCGGCCGCGATGGTGTTGCTGGTCAGCGTGTTGGTGGCCGACACGGCGCCGGTGCCCGGCGTCGTGGTCACGCCGCTGCCGCCGGTGATCACCGCGGTCGCGGACAGCGCGCTGTTGATCTGACTGGCGAGGTTGCCGATGGCGGCGCCGCCGGCCGTATTCGGCGCGGTGACGGAACCCGGGGCGGTCGTGAAGTCGTAGCTCACCAGCTGGGCGGCGGCCGGCGTCGCGAACAGCGCGGCGGCGGAGGCACTGGCCAGCAGGAACGACCTCGTCGGACGTCTTGTCTTCGCGGAACTGCTCAAGAAACTCTCCTGTCTAGTTGGATCGCGCGGAGTCTTCCGCACGATGAGGGAACCCGCGCCTCAAGCGAGGCGGGGTGTTTCCGCGGCACCGTCTCCGTGCAGCGCCGCTGTCACACCGGCTGGCCCGAACGGGTCGGGCTAGCCGAGGATGTTCACCCGTCCACCCGGTGCCGGGCTGTTGCCGTCCAGCAGGTGGGGCGGGATGACGGGTGCGGCCGGAACCGGCGGCGGCGACGGCACCTGCGTGCCGGCACCGCCCGGGCCGTACAGCGAGGCCGGCGCGCCGGGCTGCTGTGCCGGGCCTTCCAGCCAGCTCGGGATGGGCGGCCGGCTGGCCGAATCCGGACGGCTGTAGCCGGGGCCTGGCGCCACGGGCCGCGATTGCAGCGGCGCCACAGCAGGCTGCACCGGCTGCTGCTGCAGCACCGGCGGCACCAGCGGAGCCGGCGGCTCGGCCGGGGCTTCGGGCGCCCGGGCGGGCGCATTGGCCTCGGTCGGCGGGATGCAGCGCAGCGAGGGCGGCGTTCCTTCCGTGACGCAGCGGGAGGCATGCGGCGGCGGCGCCGGCTGCGGACGGGGGCGCGCGGCCGGGCGGGGTCGCGGCGGCGGCGGCGGGGCTGGCGGCGCGACCACCACCGGCGCCGGCTCAGGCTCCGGCGGCGGCGGGAATTGCGGCGGCACATAGGCGCGGCTGACCAGCCCGGCCTGCACCGCCTGGTCAAGGCAGCCTTCCAGCGGGGCGCGGGTGACGTGGGAGACCAGTTCCAACACGCCGAGTTCCAACGCCACGCGCACCGCCAGCTGCACCGGCTCAAGGTTGCGCGTGCCGATGCTCACGTCGAAAAGCCGGTCACCGAAGAAGCGGAAGACGTCGGCGTCGATCTCGTGGCCGATGACCTGCTTCTGCAGCGAAACGGTGTGCGCCACCACCAGGCTGCGCGTATCGACGATGCGCAGATCCGCCGCGATGCTCATCACAAAGGACCGCGCCCGCGGCCCCACGCCGTTCACCCGCGCGCTGACGCCGCCGGACTGGATGGACCAGTTCACCTCCGTGATGCCGCCGACGATGTAGTACTGCGACTGCAGGATGGAGCCGCCCATGTAGGGCACCCACGGCACCTGCCGCGTGCGGTTGCCTTCCGGGATGTTGTAGGCACGGCCATCGCCCAGCTGGCGGCGGTCCGTGTAGATCAGCTCCAGCTCGCCCACGCGCGGGTCGAAGCGTTCATGGATACGGATGCCGCGGCCGAGCTTGCCCAGCGCCGACATCACCATCAGCGAGCCGCCCTGGGTGATGGTTGCACCTTCGTTGATGCTGGACTTGCCGGTAAAGTCGCGCACCTCGCCGACGCCGATGGCGATCGGCGCCGGCCGCTCCGCCAGGCGATCGGCGTAGCAGGTAAAGGCCGTATCCAGCGGCGTGCCGTTGCCACCCACGGCCGGCCCCTGCAACAGCGGCGCGCCTTCCGGCGTCTGCCGCCGCATGGTCTGCTCCGCGCAGGCACCGAGGGACAGCGCGACGGCCACCAGCAGCGTACCGCGCATCAGAGGACCACGCACCGGATCAGCGCCCCGCACAGGCGGTGCTGCCGGCGACACTTGCGGTCTGCGGGCTGTTGGTGTTGGTCTGCGCGGAGTTCAGCGCCTGGCTCAGCACGCCACCGGAGGATTGCAGGTTCGCTGCATCAAGCGTCGACATCGTGCCGCTGACCGTCGCGCTCTGCGGGCTCGAGGTATTGCCCTGCGTCGAGTTCAGCGGCGCCACCGCGCCACCCGTCGGCCAGCCCTGGGACGCCAGGCTACTGCCCGTCGCCTGCGCCAGAATGCTTGGCGTGTTGCCGATGGTGGGGGAGGAGGAATAGCCGCTGGCGCTGGAGGTGCCGGTGTTGCCCGCCGCGGTGGCGGAGACCGAGCAGTTCACCTGGTCGCCGGCGACGTACGTGTTGTAGGTGTTGTTGTAGTAGCTGTTGTAGCCACCGGCATTGCGCCGCATCAGCAGGTCCAGCTGCTGCAGGGACAGCGTGCGCTCGCCCACGCCGCGAAACTGCCAAGCGTAGTTGCCGCCGATCTCGTTTGCCAGCACTGGGGCGGTGGGCGCAAGGCCGATCACCAGGCCCAGCACCAGCCCGACCTGCGGCAGCCGCCCGAACGTCCGGGGCATTGGCTGAACCATTTCCGCTGCGATGCTGCGGCACCAACCCTTCGGCATGACGGCCCGATCCCCCGTTTCAACAGTCGCTATCTCAACGCTTTCGGACGATAAGGAAACGGAATGATGTGTTGAGTTCTGTGGATCCTTGAATACCAACGTCGCTCTTTGGTTATTCCGTGCGGATCCGGCCATTCGCCGCTTGCTGCATAGCGGGGCGCTTTATAGCTGAGGGGCCCAAGAGGGTGGCTGTCGCCCTTCAGCGACACGGCCGTTCCATGTCCCGGAGCGCGCCGGGTCGGAGCAGATCGCTGCCAAGAACCGAGGACGCATTATGCAAGTTGTCTACGGGGTTGTTCTGGCCGCCGTGTTCATCCCTGCCCTTCTCGCGGCGTTCGTCGTCCTGGCCATTTGGTATGACGCGTTGCGGATCGAGCGCATTGAATGGGACCCCTATTGATATTCCGCGCGATATTTTGTCGGTGATTTCGCGCCTAATATCATTTCGCCCTTTTAATCCGGGATTTCCAGGAATGTTGCCACGGCTCGAACCCTTTCCCGAATCTGGCGCTGTTATTTCCGTTATCATCCTGTCATGCGGCGGGCTGTCACGGCTGCGCGCCAGCCTTGCCGACGTCGCCGCGCAATCCATGGCTCCGGCGGAGGTGCTGGTGGCGCTGGGCGCGGGCGAGGCGGCGGAGGCCGCGGCATTGGCGCGCGCCACCCTGCCCGCCGGTACCGAGGTCAGCATCTTGCCCGCCGATGGCCTGTCCCCCGATGGCCTCGCTGGCGCCTGGTCCACCGCGGCGCGGCTGGCGGATGGCTGCCGCGGCAGCGCGATCGCCGTGCTGACGGAATCGGAGCGCTGGGCGCCCGGCTTTCTGGCGGCGGTCCATGCGCGTTTCCGCGCACGGGACCAGGCGGGCATCGCCGCCGTCGCGGTAGAGGCCGACCCCGCCTGTGTCGGCCCACACGACCTGGAGCTGGAGGCTGTGCTGCAGGACGCGGCGCCGCGCTGCCATGCCTTTGTCTACCGGCGGGACGCGCTGGAACAGGTTGGCGGCTGGGATATCGCTCCGATGGGCGCGGCGCGGTGGGACCTGCACCTGCGCCTGCTGATGGAATGGCGCATCGCCCTGCTGCCAGCGCCGCTCGCCACGCGCCAGGCCGGTCCGCCCGGCATCGCGGCGGCGGAACAGGCGGCCTACCGTTCCACCCAGCAGCGCCGGCTGTTGCGGCAGGCGCCCTCCCAGCTCGGCCTGCTGCTCACCATCGCGCAGGGCCAGGCCGCGGCGCGGCAGCGGGAAGCCGCGCTGGAGGCGCGGATTGCGACGCTGTCGGCGCAGGTGGAGGTGTTGGCGGCCCTGGCAAGGGCGGGGCGTGTGCCGGAAGGCCGCGGCCTGCTGGACTGGCTGCGCACTTCGCTGCGCTCCGCCACACGCTGGGCCTGATACCAGATCCTGGTGATCGTGACCGGTTGGAGCGATAGCTCCAACCGCCTCATTCGTGCCGCAGGCAGGCCCGGGGCGCGACGGCGCCGGCACCCGCCGGTTTGGCGACGCGCCACTGGGCGCGGCTGGCCGTTCGGCCGCCTCGCTCGCCCGCCGCCGGAGGGCGCAGCTTGGGATCGATGTGGCCCTGTATTACAGGCTTCAGCCGGCGCCATCCTCCCGGCGGGCACGGCGATGGGCGGCGAGGAGCGCCTGCATTTGCTCCAGCGCCGCCATCGCCGCATCCAGCCGCTGGGCGGCGGCGCCGACCTCGCCGCGTTCCGCCACGATGCGGGCGATTTCTACGGCCAGCACCGCCGTCGCCAACGGCTGCGCCAGTTCGTGCAGCAGGCGCGAAACCGGCTCCTTGTCCCGCCGCTTTCGATCCGCCATCAGGCTTCCGCCGCCGCCTGGCCGAAGCCGGTGAAGACGTAGCCGGCGAGGCGCACCGAATTGATCACCTGGTGGCCGTCCTTGGTGCCGATCTTCATGCGCAGCTTCATCACCACCGTGTCCACCGCCCGGTCGCCCGGCCAGTAGGATCGCTTGAAGACCTGGTCGCTGATGGCCTTGCGGCTGACCGGCTGGCCAAGCTGGTCCCACAGCAGCGCCAGGGTCTCGTACTCCGAACCCGTCAGGCCGCAGGCGGTGCCGTCGGGGCGGATGAGGTCGCGCCGCGCGGCGGCCAGGGTCCAGCCGCCCTGGCGGCGGTCACGCATCGGCGTGGCTGGTTTCGCGGCGGAGGCGTTGCGGCGCAGCACCGCGCGGATCCGCGCCAGCAATTCACGCGGCGGCGCGGATTTCTCGACCTCGTCGTCGGCCCCCACCTCCAGGTTCAGGATCCGGTCGAGCGTCTCGGAAAGCCCGGTTACGATGATGCAGGGCACGCTGCTGTGCTGGCGCAGGCGGAGCAGGATCTCGGTGCCCCGCACCTCCCCCAGCCGCTGGTCGAGCAGCACGATATCGGGCGGCGATCGCCGCACCTGCTCCTCGAAGGCCTCGGGCTCCTGCGTCACCTGCACGGTGCAGCCCTGGAACTCCAGGTATTCGGCGATCTGGCGCCCATAGGCCGGGTCGTCGTCCAGCAGCAGCACGCGCGGCGCTGCGACGCCCATCACGGTGCCGGCACCGCGGCGCGCGGCGGCCCTGCCGCCCAGGCGTCCTCGAAGGCGTCCCCACCGGCGACCTCGACAACGTTCTCACCGGCGTTCTCGATGGCGACCGCGCCGGTCGCGGCCTGGTTGAGCCGGATGATGACCACGGCGCCGCCTTCCGGGTGGTTCTCGATGGCGATGCTGCCGCCGAAGCCGCGGATGGTGCCATAGGCGATGGCGAGGCCCAGCCCGGTGCCGTAGCCGACCGGCTTTGTGGTGAAGAAGGGCTCGAACAGCCGGCCCGCATGTTCGGGCGCCAGGCCGTGCCCGTGGTCGCGCACCGTCAGCACCAGTTGGCTGGCCGCCGCATCCGGGCGGGCAGCGATGGCGATGCTGCGCAGGTCGGGCGGGGTAGCAGCCATGGCGTCGCGCGCATTGACCAGCAGGTTCACCATCACCTGTTCCAGCGGCACCAGCTGTCCGCAGACCGGCGGCAGCGCCTCCGGCAGGTCCGTCGTCACGCCGATGCCGGCGGCCTTCAGCATCCCGGTGCCGATCTTCAGCGCGCCGCTTACCACATCCTGCAACCCAACTACGCCTTCCTTGCTTTCGCCCATGCGGCCGAAGACCTGGAAGTGGTCGATCACCTCCCGCATCCGCATCGCCTGCCGGGCGATGTCGTCCAGCCGGCCGCGCGCGGAGTCGAGGTCGCCGGCGGCGGCGCGGTCGATCTCGAAGGCGGCCACGTCCGCGGCCAGGGTGATGGAGGCGGAGGGCTGGTTCAGCTCATGCGCCAGGCCCGTCGCCATCTCACCCAATGTGGCCAGCTTGGCGGTGGCGAAGGCCTGCGCCTTCAGCTGCCGCTCGCTGGTGATGTCGATGATGAGTCCCACCACCTCGGCATGGTCGCCGCCATCCGTGAAGCGCACCACGCGGCAATGGTCGCGCACCCAGACCCAGGGGCCGGCGGCGGAGCGGATGCGGTATTCGGCCACGGCATCGGAAAGCCGGAACACCCGGCGCAGGAATTCCGCCCGGCTCTCGGTCTCGCCGGGCGCCATCAGCCCGGCATAGAAATCCTGCGACTCGAAGGCTGTGAGCGGCCAGCCGGAGACCTGCACGATGCCGGAGCTCAGGTGTCGGCGGCGATATTCACCGGTGGCGCTTATCTGGCCGCGATAGGCGGCGCCCGGCAGCGCCTCCAGCAGCGTTCGCACCTCCTGCGCCGCGCCGTGCAGCCGGGCGACTTCCGCCCTTTCCCGCAGCCGCCCAAACCAGGAGATGCCCAGCAGCCCGGCCGCGCCGAGGCCGGTCAGCACCGCCAGCAACACCAGGAGCAGCAGCCGGCGGAATGCCACCGCGGCCTCGGCGATCGGCGTCTCGTCCAGTTCGAAGACGACGACCAGCGGCCAGTCCGGAATGCGTTGCCAGGCGCAGAGCCGCGCGCCGCCTTCCGGGCCTTGCGCCACCCGCCCCGACCCGCTCGGCCGCGTGGCGAAGGAGCCGACCGCGGCCGCGTTGAAGCTGCGGCCCATGAAGGCCACGGGCTCGTCGCTGCGGGTCAGGATGATGCCGTCCTGGCGCAACAGCGTCGCCACCGCGCCAGGGGCGAAGTCCAGGTTCTCCAGGTCCGCCCCCAGGTCCAGCGGATCGATCGAGACCACGACCACGCCGAGGAAGCCGCCGGTCTCGTCCAGCAGCGGCCGGGTGACCTGCACGCTCCAGCGGCCGCTGGCGCGGCCGACCAGCGGGCTGCTGACATAGGGATCGCGCCAGCCATCGCGATGGACGCGGAAATGGGTGCGGTCCGCTAGGTCCATGGACCGGGCGCCGCGCTCGACGCCCGGCACGGTGCTCCAGATCAGCATGCCGTCGGCGTCGATGATGGCCACCTGCAGCACGCCGAAGCGGCCTTCGCGGGCCAGCTTCACCAGATAGCTCTCGATCGCCGAGGGTTCGGCCAACGGCTCGGCGCGCAGGTCCAGCCGCACGTAGCGGGCCATGGCGTGCAGGCTGGCCACCGCTTCCAGCGAGCGTTCCAGCCGCTGCCGCACGGCCTGCACGGCGGCTTCCGTCACGCGCAAGGCGGCGCGTTCGCCGGCGGCGCGGGAAGTTTCGACCGCGCGATCCACGACCCACAGGCCGACCAGCCCGCAGGCGAGCAGCAGCACGAGCAGCAGGGCCTGGGGGCGGATGCTCCGGGTGCGGTGCACTGCGACAAAGGGCATCAACGGCGCCTCACAGCGGCAGCGACAGGCGCAGGGCCATGGTGCCCGCGCCGCCGTTCCAGGATGTCAGCCGGCCATCATGCTGTTCCGCCAGGTGCCGGGCGATGGCGAAGCGCAGCCCTTCCTGGGTGCGGGACCAGACGGTGTCGGGTTCGGGAAAGGCGATCCCCGGCGGCGGCGCCTGCCCCGGTGCCGGGCCGGGAAAGACCGACACGGTCAGCACCGCCCAGCCACCCAGCGGGGCGCCTGCACCAGCCTCGCTGCCAGCTTCGCCGCCAGTCTCGGCGCCAGGGGCGGCCGCCAGCGCCGCGCGGTCCAGGCGCACGCCGATCTGCGAATCGCGCGGCGCCCATTCCATCGCGGCCCCCAGACACAAGGCCACCGCGCGCCGCAGCCTGGCGCGGTCGCCGGTGCAGGACAGCGGCTCCAGCGGCCCGGCCTCCAACCGCAGGGATCGGGCGGCAGCCTCAGGTTGCAGCAACGCCGCCTGCTGCGCCACCAGCGCCGCCAGCGGCACGTTTTCCTGCCGCGGCGAGGCCACCGGGCGTTCCACCTGGTGCAGTTCCTCCACCAGTTCCACCGCTTCCCGCGCCTGGCTAACGCCGTTGCGCAGCAAGGCGAGGTATTCCGCTTCCTGCTGCTGCTGCGCCGGCATGCCGAGCAGTTCGGCACCGCCGGAGATCGCCACCAGCGGCGTGCGCAGGGCGTGGGAGATGGCGTGCATGTCCCGCTCCAGCTTCCACGTCAGGCCGGGCGGCGCGGGCGCCTTGGCCAGCCTCAGCGACGCCGCCTCCATCTCCGCGGCCAGGCGGCTGCGTTCCGCTTCCAGCGCCCGCAGGCGCAGCGATTGCGCCTTCAGCGCCCGGCCCTGCGCCCGGCGGCGCTGCGCGCGGTCCAGCCCCGCGGTCAGGGCGCGCATCGCCTCCGCCAGGCGGAACGGCTTGCGCAGGAAATCCGACACGCGGCTGCGCATGGCCGCGGCGGCATCGTCCAGCGTGGCGTGGCCGGTCATGACGATGATCTCGATCGCCTGGTCCTCCTCGCGGGACCCAGTGATGGCCTGCGCCAGGGAAAGGCCATCCTGGTTTGGCATGCGAATGTCGGTGATGACCACGGCGACGCGCGGGTCGTCGTGAAGGATCTGAAGGGCGGCCGCCGCCGAGCCTGCCCCCAAGGCACACAGGCCGAGGAGAGAGAGACCTTGGACGAGATGATGCGTGACCTGCGGTTCGTCATCGACGACGAGCACACACAGGACTTCACCCGCAGTATCTGTTTGCATCGTTTCCCATGCCGGCTTCTCGCGCCATTCCCCTTAACGTGCACCGACCGGGGGGGGAACACCAGTGACCGGAAAACACATAAGTCGACATTAAAACACAAAATTAGAGAATTCACAGATTGTGCCTCTTGTCGGCACGTCCCAGGGTTGAGCGGCAGCGGTCGCCACCACTTGGGTGCCGCCGAGATTGCCGTTGCGCCGAAGGTAGTAATTGCACCTTGTCCTCCGCTCGCACCTGCGAAGACCGCCTGCCGTGCCGCCCATCCTTGCCCGCATCGACCTTGAAAGCTGGCTGATCAGCCGCCTGCCTGACCCAAGCTGGCGGCGCCTCGGGCGTACAGGTGCTGAACGGTGAGTGCGTCGGTGAACGGCAGGCGGGTGCCGCTGTGCTTGGAGCTGGCGAATGCGCCGGCCGACCAATTGCCAAGGCGTGATCCGCCAACAACAGCACCCGCTGCGCCTCGACACGTTTCGGTAGGCGGGGTGCCAAGTCGGGGGCCTTGATGGTTTTGCCCCCGCCGGTGGCCAAGCCGTTCAGCGTGTGCGGCACCCAGGCGGCAAGGGAGGCTTCCATGCCGGGCACTGCTTCCACCTTGACGTGGCACGCGCCGCGGGTCCAGCCGCGGCAAGGGGGGGGCAGGTCACGTGGCACGTGGTGGGTGGCCTGCTCGCATGTTGTGACGGCCCGCCACCCGCGCTTCCATGTCCACTTCACGCCAACCTCGGCCTCCTGGATCAACGCCGTCGAGGGCCTGTTCGCCACCCTGACCAAGCGGCGGCTGAAGCGCGGCGTCTTCCGCTCCGTCATCGAGCTGAACCAAGCCATCCGCGCCTACCTCGCCGCGCACAACGCCGACCCAAAGCCATTCCGCTGGACCGCGCCCGCCGACACCATCATCGGCAAGCACCAACGCGGGAAACGTCTGCTGGAATCACTCCACTAGCCACCATCGGGCGCAAAAACCTAAACGGGCTCCTCAAGGGGGATTGCCGGGATCGATTCGCGACCGCTGCGATTCGGCAAATAAAGAAGTAGAGTAATGTCAAATAACGCAGGATCGCTCATTTACGAAGGCGACCTGTTTAGTTTTACAATCCCGCTTTTTTTATGGACCTTCCAGTCATCCCCCGGAGATCCCCGGGACTCTGGAAGGAACCCGCCCGCATGCTGTCAGCTTCATCGACACAACCTTCGATCAAACCTGCCGAGGCCCGCGCCGGCTTCACCATCTCTGGCGCCGTGGCATGGAGCGGCCTAAGCCGCAGCGCGCTCTACCGCGAGGCGGGTGCCGGCCGCCTGCTGTTCCGCAAATGCGGCCGTACTACCATCGTCGACGGCGCCTCGCTGGCGGCGCTGGTGGCCAGCTTGCCGGCGGCAAGCATCGGCGCTGAGCGCAGTAGGGGCGTTTAGAATATGGAAAGCCCCACGCCCGGCAACAACACCGGAACGCGGGGCGGGGTATCGGCCTGGCAGCACGATCCTCGCCTTTTTAGCGTTCCTCGCCTTCCCAATCCACTGCTTCCGGCATTCACCGCCGGCAGGCTGCGCGCACTTCTGACCGCGGCCGCCGACGCGCGCCGCCATGGCGATCACGGTGCCGCCGACCTGCTGGAACACGACGCCCTGCTGGCGGTTCGGGTGACGGCCCGCCAGCAGCCGTGGGGGGCGATGGCATGACCGCCTCCCACGACATCCCGACCGTCAATTGGTTGCTTGCCGAGCGCATGACCGAATTGGCGCAAAAGCTTGCTGGGGAGCCGACCAGCCGCAGCCGCGATGAATGGCGCTTCCGCAGCAAGGGTAGCCTTGCCGTGATCGTGGCCGGGCCGAAGCGCGGTTCGTGGCATGACTACGAAGCTGGGACCAGCGGCGATCCCTTGGGGCTGGTGGCGCATCTGCTGCGCAACCCCAAGCGGGACGCCTATGCCTGGGCGCTGGCATTTCTGGGCGATGCGTGGGCACCGATGCCGCCGGCGCCGTCCACCCAGCCTGTGGCGCCCTCCAAGGCCGCGCCCGCGGCATCCGCCGGGGCTGACCCTATCCTGCCCTTGTCGGCACGCATTCACATCGCTGCACCACAGATTTCAATGCAAGCACCCGATTGCGTGCGTGCCAGCACGCCTTGCCTCCCGGTCAAGATCGTCAAGGCAAGGGCTCGCGTCTTGCTGGTCTATCATGCTCAGGAGTTCTCGCCCGCGCTCCGCGCCTTTTTGGTCTCTCTGCTGACCATACGAACGCCCCTCGGCCCGGTCGCGACGCGGAACCTGGAAGCTATGTGGCAGCGCGCGGCGGAGCGGCTGAATGGTGAGCCGCATGCTTGATGGCATTGCCCTGGACTTTGCTTCCATGATTGGCCCCGTCGCGCGCCGTCTGCTGGGGGAGCCTAACGACGCCCTGTCCAGTGAAGTGGAACTGCGGTTCGGTCGGAATGGCAGCCTGTCTGTGAAGCTCGCCGGCGACGGCGCCGGGACCTGGTTCGACCATGAAGGGCGGCAGGGCGGTGGCGTGCTTGACCTGGTGCGGCGCGAAACGCGTCTGGTCGACCGTGAGGCCATTGAGTGGCTTCAGCGCGAAGTCGGTCCCGAGATCAAGACGCAGGCCTCAAGGGGCACCTCTGCGACTGTGAGGAAGTCGTCCCTCGGCCGGATCGTGGCGACCTACGACTATCATGACGCCAGCGGCGCCCATGCCTTCCAGGTGGTGCGCTACGAGCCGAAGACCTTCCGGCAGCGCAGGGACGACGGCGCTGGCGGGTGGACTTGGAGCGTCAAGGGCACCCACCTGGTGCCCTACCGCCTGCCCGAGTTGCTGGCCGCGCCGCCGCAGGCGCGCGTCTTCATCGTGGAAGGTGAGAAGGACGTCGATGCCCTTCGAGCCCTGGGCCTCTATGCGACCTGCAATGCGGGCGGTGCCGGGAAGTGGCGCCAGGAGTACGCTGATTACTTCCGTGGCAGCGCGGTCGTGGTGCTGCCCGACAACGACCCGCAAGCGAAGGACGCGAGAGGCATCCCGCTTCATCATCCGGACGGTCGGCCGGTGCTTCCGGGCCAGGATCACGCTGCCGACGTTGCACGCAGCCTCGCCGGTACCGCGGCATCGGTTCGCATCCTCGCCCTGCCGGACCTGCCCACGAAGGGCGATGTCTCCGACTGGCTGGCTGCCGGCGGCACGGCTGATGCGCTGCTGCGCTTGGCAGAAAGCGCGCCGACCGTGGAAGCGCCGGCGGCCGCGCAGAAGCAGGCACGCCGGAAGGCGTCGAGCGTGCGGGCGGAGTCAGACCCCGGTGCGCCCGACCTTATCCGGCTCCGTGGCGGTCACCTGCACGAGGAAGCCACGGCCGGCGAAGCGGCCATCATCGCGGCGGGCCGGCCGATCTACCAGCGCGGCATCGGCTTGGTCCGACCGGCACTGCAGGTTGTCCCGGCGGCACATGGCCGCACGACCAACTCGGCATGCCTGGTCGCAATCACGGCGCATGGCATGATCGACCAGCTTTGCAGCGTGGCGACCTGGGAGAGGTTCGACGCCCGCTCCGACGACTGGGTGCAGGTCAATCCGCCCATGTCGGTGGCACAAACGATCTTGTCCCGCATGGGCGAATGGCAGTTCCAGCGCATCGCGGGCGTCATCACCACGCCGACCCTGCGGCCGGACGGGAGCATCCTCGCTGAACCCGGCTACGACGAAGCCACCCGCCTCTTCCACATGGCCGACCCCAATCTTCGCCTTCACCCCGCCACCAAGGCCCCGACCCGATCCCATGCGGAAAAGGCGCTGGTGCTGCTGTCCCGGCTGCTGACCGAGTTCCCGTTCGTGGATAACGTCAGCCGCGCTGTCGCGCTGTCGGGCCTCATCACGCCAGTGGTGCGCGGCGCGCTGTCGGTTGCGCCGCTGCACGCGTTCAAGGCCTACACGGCCGGCACCGGGAAGTCTTATCTCGCGGATGTCGCTAGCGCGATCAGCACCGGCAGGCCTTGCCCCGTCGCTTCCGCGGCGCCGGACGAAGCAGAGACGGAGAAGCGGATCGCCGGCCTGTTGCTGGCCGGCTTCCCGATTTGCAGCCTCGATAACGTCAATGGCGAACTCGGCGGCGATCTGCTGTGCCAGGCGATCGAACGCCCCTTGGTCCGACTCAGGCCGCTGGGCCGCTCCGATATCGTGGAAGTCGAAAGCCGCGCAACGCTCTTCGCGACCGGCAACAATCTCCGCGTCCGCGGCGACATGGTCCGCCGCACCGTCGTTTGCAGCCTGGACGCCGGCGTTGAGCGGCCGGAGCTGCGCGAGTTCAAGGCCGAACCCGTCGTCACGGTGCTGGCCGATCGCAACCTCTACGTCTCCGCCTGCATTATCATCGTGCGGGCATACGAAGCCGCAGGACAGCCGGGGCGCCTGAAGCCGATCGCGTCCTTCGGAGATTGGTCGGACCGGGTTCGCTCCGCCCTGGTTTGGCTGGGCTGCGAAGACCCGGCGAAGTCCATGGAGGAGGCGCGGGAGGATGACCCGGAGCTTACCGATCTGCGCGAGGTGACGGGGCTTTGGCACGAGGCGATCGGCGCAGACGCAATGACCATCCGCGAGATTTCGCAGATGATTGAGCGCCGTGAAGAAACCCGGATAGGCGAACCGACCGACTACCGGTTTCCCGATCTCCGCGAGGCCCTGCTGCGCCTGTTCGGCGAGCGCGGCGAGGTGAACGGGCGGCGCCTTGGCAAATGGCTGCTGGCGCGGGAGGGCCGGATCGTGGCCGGCCTCCGCATCAAGCGCGGCCTCGCAGACGGACATGAGAAGGTTCAGCGGTGGAGGGTCGAGAGTTGCTCCTGACCTATTCTGCGGGGTTTGCGGGGTTTGGCGGGCTTGTTTCAGCCCCAACGCGCGAACTGTCAGTTTCTGATTGCGTCTCTCTACATGAGACAGCGGTGCGTGGTGACAGTTTGCATAGGGTGGCTGAAACCAACCCCGCAGACCCCGCAAACCCCGCAAATCACCCTCTCGGGTCGCTGAAGCAGGACCTTCCGCACCTGTCGCCACACGCGCTGGCCGTCCGCGCGCGCATGGCGACGGGTGCGACGTTTCACGCTCGCGCCTTCTCCCTGCGGCACCGGGCGCGCGCCGCCTCCCGCGGGCTGTCACCTGCGGCGCTAGGATCAAACACCATGAGCAGGAAGACCCCGACCACCACCATGGCGAAGCCGCTTGCCAAGCTGACTGGCCGCCCCAGCGCCTATTCGCGTGAGCTTGTTGCCATGATCTGTCGCCGTATGGCCGAGGGCGAAACGCTGACCGCCATCTGTCGTGCGCCGGGCATGCCGGCACACAGCACCGTTCGTCTCTGGGCCATCGAGGACCGCGATGGCTTTTCGGCGCTCTACGCGCGCGCGCGCGAAGCCCAGGCGCACGCCATCGCGGAGGGTGCGCTGGACGGCGCTCAGCGAGCAACTGACGCCGCCCTTGGCCGGCTGGAGTTCGATGCGCGACGGTGGTTCGCTGCGAAGATGCTGCCGAGGAGCTATGGGGAGAAGGCGGAGCCACAGGGTGAAGCCGTCGTAAACCCCATCGTGGTCCTGATACAGCAGATGCAGGCCCGCGCGCTGCCGGTGGTGCCGTGCCCACTCATCGAGGTGGACCAAGATGATTGAACGGCCAAGCGCCTTGATTGCGTTGCGGGCTTCCTCCAGATAGTTAACCGCTCCTCTGGCGTCGCTGGATACTCCCAGCCTTCCCTTGCTGGACAGGTGGAAACGATACCAGGGGGGCTACCGTTCACCACCAGCCATCTCTAGTGGTTTGATCGATGTTGATGATTCCCATGCTGGCCTGGACCTGCGAGTCTGGGCGCATGAGGGAAGGCGTTGAGGTCCGGCTTCGTCCGGGCGACCGGGAGCGGCTCGAAGGTGTGGTCGGCGACCGCAAGAGCCCGCAGCACCACGTCTGGCGGGCGCGGATCGTGCTGATGACGGCGGACGGCGCGGGGACGATGGCGATCCGGGCGGCCACGGGGAAAGGCAAGCCGACGATCTGGCGCTGGCAGGCGCGGTACATGCAGGACGGTGCCGACGGCCTGTTCCGTGACGCCCCGCGAGGCCGCGCCTTCGCCGCCGCCTCGCCCGACCAGATCGCCGCGGTGGTCGAGCGCACGCTGCACGAGGAGCCACCCGCGGCGACGCACTGGACGTTGCGCTCGATGGCCAAGGCGAGCGGCCTGGCGCCGTCCACCATCCATCGCATCTGGCGCGAGCACGGCCTGAAGCCGCACCGGGTCGAGACCTTCAAGCTCTCGAACGATCCGAAGTTCGTCGAGAAGGTCCGCGACATCGTCGGCCTCTACGTCAATCCGCCTGAACACGCCCTGGTGCTGTCCGTGGACGAGAAGAGCCAGATCCAGGCGCTCGACCGCACCCAGCCGGGGCTGCCGATGAAGCGTGGCCGGGGCGCGACCATGACGCACGACTACAAGCGCCATGGCACGACGACGCTGTTTGGCCTGCTGCCGGTTTGGTGGACACCTGGATAAGGTTTTCACCCAATCGGAGGCCCTTGCATGGGACGAAGGACATTCAGCCGCGAGTTCAAGCTCGAGG
>NZ_JAAVNE010000043.1 GCF_012103215.1 Falsiroseomonas selenitidurans | reverse complement strand
GCCGCCGCTGCGCACCTTGCGCCGCCGGCTGCGCGGTGGCGCGGCGGACCCGCTGGGGGCGGAGCTGGCGGCGGCGCTGGCGGCGGCCGGGGCCGGGGCGGGCGATGCGCTGCTGCTGCACAGCGTCTCCGGCGCCAACCTGCATTCGGTGGCGACCGGCCCGGCCCTGCCGCCGGTGACGCTGCTGGTGGTGCTGCGCCGCATGCCGGCGGAGATGGAGGCGGACGACCCGGCCCCGGACCGCCTGCCGGCCCTGCTGGCCCGGCTGCGGGCGCGGTTCGGCGACCGGCTGCGGCTGTTCGCCGATACCGAACCCCTGGCCGGGGCTTTCGCCGCCCTGTCCGGCCAGAATGTGCGGCCGGTGCCGCTGCCGGTGGTGGTGCCCGATTCCCCGCCCCGCCCGCTGGGCGACCCGCCGCATGTGGTCTTCGCCGGCGGTGCCCGGGCGGAGAAGGGCTATGCGGCGCTGCCGGAGGCCATCACCGCCGTCGCCGGCCGCGCCCGATTCACCATCCAGTCCGGCCGCGTCGGCGCCGAAGCGGACCCGCTGGTGCAGCAGGCGCATCGCCGGCTGCGCACCCTGGCGGGGGTGACGCTGGTGGAGCAGGCGCTTGACCCGGCGGCCTATGCGGCCCTGCTGGAATCGGCCGACCTGCTGCTGCTGCCCTATGAGGGCGGCGTCTACGGCGCCCGCAGCAGCGGCATCCTGGCGGAGGCGCTGGCGCTGGGCCTGCCCGCCGTGGTGCCCGCCGGCTGCTGGATGGAACAGGCCGCGGGGCCGGACCGGGCGGTGGCGATCCCGCCCGGCACGCCACCCGGTCCCCTGGCGGCCGCGGCCCTGGCGGAGGCGCTGGAACGTTTGCCGACGCTGACCCTGGCGGCCCGGATGGGCGCCCCCGCCTGGCGGGCGCGCCACAATCCGGACAGGCTTCTGCAAGACCTTCTGGGCGCATGCTGACCTGCCGTCGCAGGTTGCCGTGCGCTGCATCAAGACCTATACGCGGCGTGAGCCGCGGTTGCATCAGGGAAACAAATTCATGCATGTGCTCGTCACCGGCGGGGCCGGCTACATCGGTTCCATGCTGGTCCCGGCGCTGCTTGCCCGCGGCTGGCAAGTGACCGTGCTGGATACCTTCGCCGCCGGCGAGCCCTTCCTGGCGCATGCCTGCGCCGACCCGAACTTCACCCCGGTGCGCGGCGACTGCCGCGACATGCGGGTGCTGGAGCCGCTGCTGAAGCAGGCCGACATCGCCATCCCGCTCGCCGCCCTGGTCGGCGCGCCGCTCTGCGCCCGGGACGAGATCGGCGCGAAGTCGCTGAACCGCGACGCGGTGCTGGATCTGGTGAAGCGCGCCAGCCCGAGCCAGCTGATCGCCTACCCCACCACCAATTCCGGCTACGGCGTCGGCGAGGGCAATGCCTTCTGCACCGAGGAAACGCCGCTGCGCCCGGTTTCGCTGTATGGCCGCACCAAGGTGGAGGCCGAGGAAGCCGTGCTCTCCCACGCCAATGCGCTGTCCTTCCGGCTGGCGACGGTGTTCGGCATGGCGCCGCGCATGCGGCTCGACCTGCTGGTGAACGACTTCACCTGGCGCGCGGTGAATGACCGGGCGGTGGTGCTGTTCGAGGCGCATTTCCGCCGCAACTACATCCACATCCGGGACGTGGTGAAGGCGTTTCTCCATGGCATCGACAATGTCGCGGCGATGAAGGGGCAGGCGTATAACGTTGGCCTGTCGGAGGCCAACCTGTCCAAGGCGCAGCTCTGCGACCGCATCGCGAAGCACGTGCCGGGCTTCGTCTGGCTGGAGGCGCCGGTGGGCGAGGACCCGGACAAGCGCGACTACGTCGTCTCCAACGACAAGCTGGAAGCCACCGGCTGGATGCCCGACCATGGCCTGGACAAGGGCATCCAGGAACTCATCAAGGGCTACCGCATGCTGCGCAACGGGCGCTTCGCCAATGTCTGACACCGCTTCCCGCATGGTGGTGCCCGCCCCCGGCGTGATGCTGGGCATGGCCTGCCGCTGCTGCGGCGCGCGGCAGGTGGAGCTGGTGATCGACCTGGGCGACCAGCCGCACTGCAACCGCCTGGTGCGCCCCGACCTGGCCCCGGGGGTGGAGCCGCACTACCCGCTGCGCGTCGGCTTCTGCCGGGACTGCACCATGGTGCAGATCGACCATACGATTCCCAAGGAATCGATGTTCACCGACTATCCCTATGTCTCCGGCACCACCAAGACGCTGCCGGCGCATTTCCTGGCGACAAGCCAGCGCATCGCCGCGGCCTATGAGGTGAAGCCGGGCGACCTCGTCGTCGATATCGGCAGCAATGACGGCACCTGGCTGAAGCAATGGGCCTTCTCCGGCGCCCGCGTGCTGGGGGTGGAGGCCGCGGGCAATGTGGCGAAGCTGGCGCAGGAGGCCGGCGTGCCCACCTGGCACCGCTTCTTCAACGCCGCCTGCTGCGCCGACATCCGCGCCGAGCACGGCCCCGCGAAGATCATCACCGCCGCCGGCGTGTTCTTCCACCTGGAGGAGCTGCACAGCGTGGTGGAGGGCATCGCCAGCCTGCTGGACCAGGACGGCGTCTTCGTCGTGCAGGCGATCTACCTTGGCGGCATGGTGGAGAACACCGCCTTCGATCAGGTCTATCACGAGCATCTCTGCTACTACACGCTGAAGTCGCTCTCCGCCCTGCTGGAGCGGCATGGGCTGGAGGTGTTCGAGGCCAGCCTCGTAGATATCCATGGCGGCAGCATCGAGGCGCATGTGACGCGCAAGGGCGTGCGCCCGGTGGGCGACAGCGTGCGCGCCATGCAGGCGCAGGAAATCGCCAAGGGCTTCGGCGAGATCGAGACCTATCGCCACTTCGCGAACAACGTGCTGGACCTCCGCACCCGCCTCGTTGCCCTGCTCGAAGGCTACAGGAACGCGGGCAAGTCGGTCTGGGCCTATGGCGCGCCGGCCAAGGGCGCCACGCTGCTGAACAGCTTCGGCATCGGGCCGGATCTGGTGCAGAAGGCGGTGGAGAAGAACCCGATGAAGGTCGGCCTCGCCATCCCCGGCGTGCGCATCCCGATCGAGGCCGAGGAAGGCGCGCGGCCCGACGCCTACCTCGTTCTCGCCTGGAACTTCATCAGCGAGTTCCTGCTGAAGGAGAAGGCCTATCTCGCCGGCGGCGGGGAGCTGATCGTGCCGATCCCGAAGGTGCATGCCTATGGGAAGGAATCCGCGTGAGCCTGCCGCCCGCCGTCATCGTCTGGGGCGCCAGCGGCTTCATCGGGCGGAACATCGTCGATGCGCTGGCCGGCCAGGTGCCGCTGCTGATCGGCGTCAACGCCAGCGGCGCCGCGGTGCCGGGCTGCACGACGACCGTCGCCGCGGCGGCCGTGGACACGCTGCCGGCCTTGCCGGAAGGTGCGGCCATCCTCCATGTCGCGGCCTTCCGCTACTTCGCCTCCCAGTTCGGGAAGCAGCAGCAGCGGATCCTCGCGGCCAATCTGGCGATGACGGAGCAGGTCTACGGCTTCGCCATGGCGCGCGGCATCACCGAGATCCGCGCCGCCTCCTCCTCCGCCGTCTACCCGGCCTCCTGGGCGGTGCAGGACGATGCCGTCCCGCTCGACCTCAACGACTGGCCGCATGATGGCGAGGCCGCCTATGCCTGGTCGAAGCGCTGGGGCGAGATCACCGCGGAACTGTGGCACCGCCGCGCCGGCATCCACACCATCAGCTTCCGCCTGACCAACCCCTACGGACCGCATGACACGCTGGACGAGGCGGAGGCGCATGTCGCCACGGCCTTCGTCATCCGCGCCGCCGGCGACGCGCCGGAATTCGAGGTGCGGGGCGACCCGGATGCGGAACGCGATTTCATCTATGCCGGCGACGTCGCCGCCGCCTTCGTGGAGTCACTGGCGCTGCGCGGCGTGACGGAGGCGGTGAACCTCGCCTTCGGCGAAACCCGCACGGTGCGCGACCTGGCGGCCTGCGCGATGCGCGCGGCCGGCCGGCAGCGCCCCATCAAGCTCACCTCGCCGCCCGCCGCGGGCAATCGCGGCGTGAAGGTGCGCCGGGCCACGGCGGCGAAGCTGCGCCAGCTGCTGCCGGGCCTGGCCCCCTTCCGCGGCCTGGATGACGGCATGGCGGCAACCCTGGCCTGGTATCGCGATGCCCTACGCGGATAGCCCCACCCTCATCCTCGGCGCCGACGGTTTCCTCGGCCGCAACCTGCTGGACCGCTGGACCGCCGAAGGCTGGCCGGTGCACCCCATCGGCCGCGCCGCCGGCGACTTCACCGATGCCGCCGTGGTGGACCGCGCCTTCCGCGAGGCCCCGAAGGCCGGCCGGATCTTCCACGCCATCACGAAGCAGCGCACCGGGCAGATCCAGTACGGCATCCAGGGGGAATTGCTGCGCGACAATGCACGCATCCACCTGAACGTGCTGGATGCCTGGCGGGCACACCAGCCGCAGGCCAAGCTGGTCTCGCTCGGCTCCTCCTGCACCTATGCCGAGTCCGACCATGCGACGCCGGAGGCGGAATTCGGCATCGGCCGGCCGCATCCCTCCGTGCAGGGCTACGCGCTGGCCAAGGAATTGCTGGCCACGGGCTGCGAGGTGTTCGGCAAGCAGTACGGGCTGCGCTGGCTGCATTGCGTGCTGGCCACCGTCTATGGCCCGCATGCGCATACCGAGGACACACGCGCGCATTTCATGGCGGCGATGATCGCCCGCGCGGCGCGCACCAAGGCCACCGGCGCCATGGCCTTCGAGGTCTGGGGCAACCCGCGCACGGTGCGCGACCTGCTGCATGTGCACGACCAGATCGACGCCATCCTCACCGCCGACGCGGCCTTCACCGATTGCGTGCTGAACGTCACGCCGAACGCGCCGGTCGAGATCGGCGATTGCGCCAGGGCGATCCTGGCCGCGCTGGACTGGCCGGCGGAGATCATCCACCCGCCCGGCTCCTTCCAGGGCGCCGGCTACAAGAGCCTCGATTCCTCGCTGTTCCTGGGCAACACCGGCTGGCGCCCGAAGCTCACCCTGCAACAGGGCGTGGCGCAGGTGCTGGCCGCGGAGAATGCGCGCGCATGATGACCGTCTCCCGCACGCCGCTGCGCGTGTCCTTCTTCGGTGGCGGCACGGACTACCCCGAATACTTCGCCCGCGCCCGCGGCGCGGTGCTCGGCATGGCGATCAACCAGTATGTCTATGTCGCGGCGCTGCGGCTGACCAACATCCTGGATTACCGCTACCGCATCTCCTACTCCAAGATGGAGCAGGTGGCGGCGCTGGATGCCATTGAGCATCCGGTGGTGCGGGAGACGCTGCGCGACCATGGCTACACCGCGCCGCTCGACATCTCCATCATGGCAGACCTGCCGGCGCGCAGCGGCCTCGGCTCCTCCTCCAGCTTCACCGTGGGCTTCGTGAACCTGCTGTTCGAATTGCAGGGCCGGCGCGCGACCAAGATGGACCTGGCGCGGGAGGCGGTGCGGGTGGAGCGCGACCTGCTGGGCGAGAATGTCGGCGTGCAGGACCAGCACCATGCCGCCTTCGGCGGGCTGAACCGCTTCGATTTCGAAGGCGGCCGCACCCGCATCAGCCCGGTGCAGATGACCGCCCCCTGCCAGGAGGCGCTGACCGGGTCGCTCTTCCTGGTCTATACCGGCGTCACCCGCTTCGCCTCGGCCACGCTGGACGAGCAGATGGCGAAGACCAAGAGCGGCGCCTCGGACAAGGATCTGTCGCACCTGCTGGCGCTGGTGGACCAGTCCCACAGCGTGCTGGAAGGCCAGGACCCGGCGCGGCTGCTGACCGAGTTCGGCGCCATGCTGCATGAGGGGTGGGAGACGAAGAAGCGGCTCTCCTCCAAGGTCTCCAACCCGCAGATCGATGCGCTGTACGACCGGGCGCGGGCGGCCGGGGCGCTGGGCGGCAAGCTCTGCGGCGCGGGTGCCGGCGGCTTCCTGCTGATGCTGGTGCCGCCCGAGCGCCAGGCCGGCTTCCGCGCCGGGCTGGGGGAGACCAGCATCATCCCCATCGGCCTCGACACCATGGGTGCCACCATCCTCAGGGGTTGATCCCATGCCGGCCGCCGCCAACCCCACCGGCGGTCGCCGGATCCTGATCCTCGATTGCGACCTGTTCGGGCAGGTCGGCGGCGGACAGGCGGTGTTCCGCCGGATGATGGCGCTGCAGCCCGGCGACAGCTGGTTCTATTTCCGCCGGGCGGAGGAGGCGGCGGCGCCGCGCCCGGCCAATGCCCAGGCGATCCCGCTGGTGGAGCCGCTGCTGGCGCTGCCGCAGGAAGCCCCGGCCAACCTGCACCATTTCCTCTGGGTCTGGCGCATCGCCCGCAACATGGCGCGCTCCGTCGCGCTGCATCTGGGCCGCGTCGATTTCGACGTGGTGGACGTGCCGGACTACACCCAGCTCGGCCCCTTCATCCGCCTGGCGCTGGCCGCCGAGGGCTGCCGCGCGGATCGCGTGGTGCTGTCGCTGCACGGCACGCTGTCGGACGCCTTCCGCGGTGGCTGGCCGACCGGGCAGGATGAACGGCGCATCCTGGCGGAGCTGCGGCTGCGCGAACACCTGCAGTTCCGCGCCGCGGAGGCGCGCTACGCGCTCAGCGACCACTACGCCGCCGCCTGGCAGCGCCGCATCCCCGCGCCGGTGAACCGGCTGGACCCGCTGGTGGTCATCGGCACGCCGGACCCGCGCCCGGCGGACCGCACGGCCGGCGCGCCCGACCTCGCCTTCATCGGGCGGCGGGAGAAGTGGAAGGGCCCGGACATTTTCCTCGATGCTGCCTGGGGGCTGGATCCGGACAGCTACCGGCGGCTGCTGCTGGTCGGGCCGGACGGGCCGAACCGGCTGGGCCAGGGCGGCGACGCGCTGCTGGCCGCCGCCGCCCGCCGCCGTGGGCTGGAAGGGCGGCTCGAACTGGCCGGCGCGATGCCGCGGGAAGACGTGCGGGCGCTGCTGCGCGGGCGCAGCCTGCTGCTGCTGCCCTCCCGCCACGACACCTTCAACCTGACGGCGCTGGAAGCCCTGGCGCTGGGCTGCCCGACGCTGGTCTCGGAACATGCGGGGGTCGCTTCCTGGCTGCGGGGGAGGCTGCCCGGGCTGGGCTGGGCGGTGGTGCCGATCGACTGCGCCCGCGGCGCCGCCGCGGCCGCCGCGACCGTGCTGGCCGACTATGACCGGCATCGCGACGCGGTGGCGGAGGCCTGGCAGCGCGCCGCGCTGCAGCCGGATGCCCGGGGCGTGGCGCATCTGCACGAGGTCGCCGCCGCGCCGGATGTGCGGGCGCAGCAGGCGGCGATCGAGATCACCGCGCAACTCTCCGGCGCCCTGATCGAGGCGCTGCCCCCCGGGCCGCGCCAGCGGGCGGTGCGGCGCCTGCAGGCGGGCGGCGCGGCGCTGGGCGGCGGGCTGGTGCAGGGGCTGCGCCGGGCGCACCGGGTGGTGCCGGTGAAGCGCGGCCTGCGCCGGGCCTGGCGCCTGCTGCCCGCGCCGCTGCGGACGGAGGCGCTGGACGTCGCCGGCCGGGTCGGCGCCGTGCTGGCCACCCCCGCGAGCCATTCGCGCCGTGCCGCCGCCCTCGGCCAGCTGGACGAGGCGATCCGCCTGCGCGGCGGGTTCGAGGCCTTCGCCTACGGCCAGGTGCGCGGCCTGTGCGGCGGCCCCGGGCTGCGCGCGCAGCTGGCTGGCATGCCGGAACGCGGGGCGGAGGAGGTGGCGGCCAAGCTGCGCGTCCTGACCCGCGCCGTTGCCGAACGGCGCACGGACCGGGTGCCGCTGTTCCGCGAGATGGCGCGGCTGGAACGCCGCGCCGGCAACCCGCTGAACGCGGCCACCTACCTGCTGCGCACGCTGCGCTGGCTGGGCGCCGACCCGCGCGGCGACCTGCCTTTCATCGCCGCCACGCTGCGCGCCCATGGCTTCGTGCATGAGGCCGCGACGGCGGAGGCGATGTTCGACGGCGCGGCGGACGGCCCGGCGCGCTGCCTGGACCTGATGCGCGAGGCGCGCGAGCGCAACCGCCACAAGCCGGAACTGCCGCTGGCGGTGCTGGATGACCGGCGGGACCCTGGCGCGCGGCCGCGCGCCTGCGTCATCGCCTCGCTCTACAATGCCGCGGACAAGCTGCCGACGCTGCTCGGGATGCTGGCGCGGCAGAGCCTGGCGACGCGCGGCGAATTGGAGGTGGTGCTGGTGGACAGCAACTCCCCGTCCGACGAGCAGGGCGCCTTCGCCGCCTTCGCCGCAGCCCAGCCGGACCTGCCGATCTGCTACGGCCGTTCCGCGGCGCGAGAGACCATCCAGGCGGCCTGGAACCGCGGCATCCGCCTGTCCCGCGCGCCCTACCTCGCCTTCCTCGGCGCCGATGAGGGGCTGCACCCGGATGCGCTGCGCCGCCTCGCCGATGCGCTGGACCAGGACGCCGCCGCCGACTGGGCGATGGCGGACAGCATCGTCACCAATGTGGACCGCCAGGGCATCTACGAGTCGGACATCATGGCCTATGACCGCAGCGGCTACCGGCAGGACCTGGTGTATCTGGAGACCTGCTACCTCTCCTGGGTCGGCGCGCTGTACCGGCGCAGCATCCATGACCGCTTCGGCTGGTACGACGAGAGCTTCCGCGCCGCCGGCGACACGGAATTCAAGAACCGCCTGATGCCGCGGATCCGCAGCATCCATGTCCCCGCCCCGCTCGGCATCTTCAACAACTACCCGGAGGAACGCACGACCCAGCATCCGCGGGCGGAGATCGAGGATCTGCGCGCCTGGTACCTGTGGCGCACGCCGGCCGGCATGGATCACGCCTTTGCCCAGCGCGCGCCGGATGCGGCGATGGCGCTGCTGCGGGACTGCCTGGGCTACCGCAAATCCTATTGCGGCCACCTGTCCACGGATTACGACCTGGCGGCCTCGCTGGCCGACCACCTGCTGCGCCGCGAGGACCGGCCGCCGGAAGCCGCCGCCGCCTGGCAGGAAATGCGCCGTGCCCTGGCGCTGATCCGTGGCTTCGAGGATGTGCCGGAGGATCTGCGCCGGCCCGGCCCGGCGATCGCCCGCCGCGTCTGGGGCATCGACCAGCTGCGCGCCGCCCGCGCCCTGGCGCGCCGGCAGCAGGAACGGCTGGGCCTGCCGGCGCCGCCACCCTTCCAGGTGTTCAACGACAACCGCTACGAACAGCATTGGTGGTCCTGGAGCGTCGGCTGAGGGCGATGACCATGGCCGCCTTCAGCGGCGCCTCGCCAGGCCGGCGATCGAGTCGGTGATCGGTCACGATCACCGGGTTTGCTACCGGGCGCCGGCGCGCAGGGCGGGCCGATCGTACGGCCGGCTCGGCGGCTGGCGTCAGCCTGTCGGCAGGTTGCCGCCGCTGAACACCGGCAGGCGGGGCGGGGCGCTGCCGCGGCTTGCCGGCGCCGCGCCGAGCAGCGCGGGCAGCGGCGGCGGTGGGTTGTCCGGCAGCCCCAGCAGCCGCAGGTAGCCGGCCATCACCCGGCGATAATCATAGCTGGCCGCCAGCGCCCGCCCGGCCGAGGCGATGCGGGCCAGGCGCGCCGGGTCTGCCAGCAGGGCGGGGAGGATCGCCTCCCACGTCGCCAGATCATCCGCCACCACCGCCTGCACGCCATCCGCCACCGCCAGCCCGCGAAAGGCGACACTGGTGCCCAGCACCGGCAGGCCGGCGGCCATCGCCTCCAGCGTCTTCAGCGAACTGCCGGTGCCGTCCGGCAGCGGCACCAGGGCCAGCCGCGCTTCCTGGTACAGCGCGGCAAGCGCCACGGCGTGCACCCGCCCCAGTGCCCGGAAGCCCGGCGCTTCCTCCGCCGGCGCGGCGCTGCCGGCCACCACGATCAGCGGCGCCTGCGGCCCGAGGCGTGCCGCCAGCGCCGCGCCCAGGCTGCGCAGCCGGGCCACGGCCACCAGGTTGGGCGGGTGGTAGCTGCCGACGAAGAGCGCGATCGGCTGGTCCGGCAGTTCATGCCCCAGCCGTTCCAGCAGCACCCGCGCCGGCGCCGGCAGCTGGCGGGACATGGCCTGCAGGTCCACCGGGTTGGGAATCACCAGGGCCTGCACGCCCTGGCTGGCGAATCGCGCCGCATCATCCGGCGTCACCGCCACCACGGCGCCGCCGCGCAGCGCCTGGGCGCGGCGCAGCGCCCGCATCTCCAGCCACCCGGTCAGCCGCCGCAGCAGGGCGGAGCCGGGGACGCGGTCCGCGATCACGTCATGCGCGGTCAGCACGCAGGGCACGCCCAGCCGCCGGCAGATGCGCAGCACCGGCCCGGCCCAGAAGCCGTATTCCAGCAGCACGGCGTCGGAGCCGGCGATCAGCCTTTCCATCCGCCGGCGGAAGAAGGGGTCCACCAGGCGCTGCAGGTGCAGCCAGGGGAACAGCGCTTCCCGGCGATGGGATGGCCCGCCGAGCAGGCCCGCCAGCAGCAGCATCGCCCCCCAGCCGAGCCGTTTGGTCAGCTGGATCAGGCGGCGTTCCTGCAGCGATTCCACCAGGATGTTGCCCTGGCGGCGCGGTGACGCGGCGCCGTCCTGCATCACCCGCAATTCTTCCACCTGGCTGGCCACCACCGCCGCCATCAGGTTGCTGCGCAGGCTGGCGCCGGCGCTGCGTTCGAGGAAATCCGGCCAGGGATACAGCAGCTGCACCCGGCGCGGCGGCTCCGCCGGCAGGGGCGGCGGCGGCGGCTCCATCAGCGCCCGCACCAGCGCCGGGCCGCCATGCCGGGCGCGGCAGCCGGCGCGCCCGGCCATGGCGCCGGCCGCCAGCTGCGGCCAGGCCGCGCGGGCCTGGCGGATGGCGCGCGCCAGCCCCGCCGGGTCGTGGTCCGCCACCAGCAGCCCGGCGCCATGGAAGGCCAGTTCATCCGCCATCCAGGTGCCGGCGGTGCAGATCACGGGCCGGCCGGCGCAGAGCGCCTCCGGCAGCACGCCGGAGGTCCGCGCCTCATAGATGTCCCGCCAATAGGGCAGCAGCACCAGGTCGGATTCGGCCAGCAGGGTGTCATAGGCGGCCGGCGACAGGGCGCGGCGCAGCAGCGTCACCTGCGGCGGCATCTCCAGCGCGAAATCGTCGATGGCGGTGGCGATGGCGGGCGCCGCGTCATTGGCCTGCAGGGTGAAGCGCAGCCCGTCCAGCCCGCCCGGTTCCGCGCGCAGCAGGCGGATGGCCTGCAGGATCTCGAGAAAGCCCTTCTCATCCCGGGCATTGCCCAGAGTCACCAGGTGAAAGGGCCTGCCCTGCGGCGGTGGCGGCGGCGGGATGTCGGCCGGGATATGCGGGATCGGCAGCACCTCCAGCGGCAGCCCGGCGAGGCGGCCGATGCGCCGCGCCAGCCTGGCGCTGTCCGAGGCCAGCCGCAGCTTCGCCCCGGCGGCGACCGCCCGGCGCATCCGCGCGAAGGCACGGGCGGACAGGCCGTCATCATACATCTCCGGCTGGTAGCGCAGCAGCGCCACCAGGGTGACATCCTGCGGCAGCGCCTCCGTCACCCGCGCCAGGCCGAGCAATTGCCGGTGCGTCAGCATATGCGCCAGCAGGATGGAGCCGGGCGGCAGGCGGGCCGGCAGCGCCGCCTGGAATTCGGCGCCGAAGCGCCGGTTGCGCATCAGCGCATCCTGCCGCCGCCGCAGCGGCCCGCCGCCGGCGCGCTGGGCCCAGATGTCGTCGGTGAAGGCCGGCACCGCGCCGGCCTGGCGGGCAACCGCCTCGGGCAGCGCGCGGTGGCCCAGCACCAGCGTCTCGAACCCCGCCGCGCGCGCCGCTTCGGCCACCGCATGATCATAGGAGAAGTGATGGCCGACGAAATCCCGCAGGCTGGGGTCGGCGATGCAGAAGAGCGGCCGACCGCTCACGCCGGGGCGGCGAGGCCGTCCAGCACCGCCTCCACCGGGCCATCCGCCAGGATCACGCCGCCTTCCAGCCGGATCGCGCGGGTGCACCAGCGGCGCACCACGCCGTGGTCGTGGGTCGCCACCACCATGATGTCGGCGCCGCCGACCAGCCGCGCCAGCCTCTCCTCCGCCTTCGCCATGAAGGCGGCGTCGCCGGCCAGGAACCACTCATCCATCAGCAGCACCTGCGGCTGCATGGCGGTGGCCAGCGCGAAGGAAAGCCGCACGCCCATGCCGGCGGAATAGGTGCGGATCGGCACATCGAAGAAATCGCCGAGGCCGGCGAAGGCCGCCACCTCCTCCGCCAGCCGGTCGCATTCGGCGTCGGTCAGGCCGCGGTACAGGCCGCGCAGACGCACATTCTCCCGCCCCGTCGATTCGGTATCCATGCCGGCGGCCACGTCGATCAGCGCGCCGATCTGGCCGAGCACGGTCAGGCTGCCGGCCACCGGTTCATAGACGCCCGCCAGGGTGCGCAGCAGCGTGGTCTTGCCGGCGCCGTTCGGCCCGACCAGCGCCACGCGCTCCCCCTTCCCGATGCGGAAATCCAGGTTGCGCAGCGCGGTGACGACGATGCGGTTGGACGGGTCCGTGTGCAGGCGGGACTTGCCCATCAGTCGCTTCTTCAGCGACCGTGCGCCGATGTGGTAGTAGGGGAAATCCAGGCAGAGCCCGCGGGCCTCGATCAGCGCCATGCCCGCTACACCCAGAACGCCACGCGCCCGCGGAAGCGGACGAAGAACACCGCGGCCACAGTGACCGTCAGCACCGTGTAGACGATGGCCGCCAGCCAGGCGAGCGGCGGCCCGCCATTCTCCACCAGCGGCCCGCGCACCGTCTCCAGGATCGCGTAGAAGGGGTTGAACGGCATCCAGGCTTCCCAATCCCCGAGCAGACGCGGCTTCCACAGGATGGGGGTCAGGAAGAAGGCCAGCTGCATGGTGCTGCCGACGATCGGCCCGATGTCGCGGAACCGCGCGCACAGCATGCCGAGGAACAGCGCCGCCGCCACCGAATTCACCGCGATCAGCGCGAAGCCGGGGATGGCGAGGATGGCTTCCGGACCCGGCAGGTGGCCGCAGACCAGGAACACCACCAGGATCAGCGGGAAATTATGCGCCGCGATGATGGCGTTGCGCATCACGCAGCGCAGCGCGTGCACCGTGTAGGGCAGCGGCAATTGCCGGATGATGCCTTCGGAGGCCGTCAGGCTGGTGGTGGCATCGTTCACCATCTGCGAGATGGCGTTCCAGATCACCAGGCTGACCGCCAGATGCGGCAGGTATTCGCGCAGCGACATCTTGAACAGCGCGGAATACAGCAGCCCGAGGCCCAGCAGCATGGCGCCAGTGGACAGCGTCAGCCAGAAGGGGCCGAGGACCGAGCCGCGATAGCGGTTGCGGATGTCCAGCCAGGCGAGGGTGGAGGCCAGCCGCCAGCGTTGCGCGCCGAGCCGGACGTCCTCCACCGCCTTGCGCAGGCGCTGGGGGTCCGCCGCGTCGACATGGTAGGCCGGCAGCGGCGCGGCGGTTTGGTCGAGCATGGGCGCGCTCATAGCCCGCCCATGGCGGGTGGGCCAGAGCCGCTCCGCCGGCGTTACTTCGGCGCGCCGTAGCCGCCGCTGGCGCCGGCGCCATAGCCCTGCGGCGTCGCCTGATAGGGCGCGGCACCGGCGGGCGGGGCATAGGCTGGCGGCGGCGGGCCGCCCGCGGCGCGGGAAAGCCGCACCCGGTCGCCGCGCGTGATCACCACGCGGTCGCCGGCCTGCAGCCCCTGTTCGTTGGTCTGCACCACGGCGATGTCGCCGCCATTGTCCTGCCGGACGATGAACTCGATGGCGCTGCCCTGCGTCAGGCCGCCTTCCGCCGCGGTGCCTGCCAGGCCGCCGAGCAGCGCGCCGCCGAGCCCCGCCAGCAGGTTGGAGCGCGTGTCGCCGCCGATGAAGCTGCCGGCGATGCCGCCCGCCACCGCGCCGCCCACCGTGCCGATGCCGCTGCCGCCGCCAGCCACGCGCACCGGGCGGGAGCCGACGATGGTGCCGTAGGACACAGAGGAAGCGGTGCCGAGGGAGCGGGAGGTGACGGTGGTGCCGGTCTCCCGCGGTGCGCAGGCGGGCAGGGCCACGACCAGCGCCAGCGCCGCCACGGCGGGAATCAGGTTTCGGGTCAGGCGCATCGATTCAGTCCTTCGCGGGGCCAGGGGGGCTGCCGTGCGGTCGGCGGCCGGCGCGACCCGGGCCGGTTGCAGCCCCGAAAATGGGGTCGCGAGCCTGCATGTTCCACCACGATGGCGCGATCAGGGCGATGGCTGCCATGATCTCGTCCTTGCCTCCGCCAGGGCCGATGGGTTAGGCCTCTGTCGCAGAGACTTACGAGCATATCTGAACGACGGGACGGAAGTCGGGGTTGGCCTGGGCCATCGCATCGCCATGGGGGGCGGCGCGGCGGCCGGGGGGGCAGGCCTCGGGGATCGGCACCCGCAACCGACGGAGAACCTGGCATGATCCGGTTCAGCGCTGCTTCCCGGGTGGCCTCCCGCCTGGGGCGCCCCTTGGCCGCCTGCCTGGCGCTCAGCCTGCTGGCCGCCTGCGGCCAGACCAGCCAGCGCGTGGTGACGCAGCCTGCGGCCAGCGCCGCGCAATGGGCGCGGCCCTCCAGCTATGACCCGCCGGGCCCCTCGCACGACCCCTGGGGGCCCTACATCACCCAGGCCTCGCAGCGCTTCGACATTCCGGAACGCTGGATCCGGGAGGTGATGCGCCAGGAATCCGGTGGCCGCGTCTCCGCCACCTCCCGAGTCGGGGCGATGGGGCTTATGCAGGTGATGCCGGGCACCTACCGCGAATTGCAGGGGCGCTACGGGCTGGGCTCCGACCCCTACCACCCCTGGGACAGCCTGATGGCCGGCACCGCCTATCTGCGGGAGATGTATGAGCTGTACGGCGCGCCCGCCTTCCTGGCGGCCTACAATGCCGGCCCGCGGCGGCTGGAGGACTACCTGTGGGGCGGCCGCGGCCTGCCGGCGGAAACCCGCAACTACGTCGCCCGCATCGGGCCGCGAATCCAGGGTGCCAGCCCGAACCGCCGCGCGGCGCCGGAGGTCTATGCCGCCGCCGAGATCCCGCTGAACATCCCGGCCGGCCCGCGCCGCGGCGATACCGCGACGATGCTGGCGCTGCGCGACCAGCGCCAGGCGGTGGACCCGGGCATCCGGGTGGCCAGCCTGCCGCCCGGCCCGGTGGTGCGGATGGACCCGATCCCGGATGGCAGCACGCAGCCCTATTCGGCGCCGACGCAGATCGCCTCCGCTGGCGGGGTCGTGGTGTCTCAGGCCGCCGCGGCCGCACCGTCCGGCAGCGTGATCGCCATGGCGCCGATCGCCAGCCTGGGCGATTTCCAGACCCGGATGGAGCCGATCGTCAGCCCCGGCGACTTCAACCAGCCGCCGGCCGCCATCCCGTCCGGGCCGATCCAGATGGCGCAGCTGGCGCCGCTGCCCGGCACGGTGTCGCGGATGGAGCCGATCCGCAGCCCCGGCGATTTCGTGGCCGCCGCGCCCAGGCCCGCCTTGGCACCGCCGCCGCCTGCCGCCCCGGCGCGACGCAGCAACGCGCCGGCGCTGGCGGCGCTCGGCCGCAGCACCCCGGCATCCCCGCCGGCGCAGCCCTTCGTGCGGGTGGACCCGCCGAGCTTTGCCGCCGCGCCGGCCGCGCCGCGCGGCTTCTCGCTGATCCCGCAGGCCCATGCCAGCACCCTGCCGCGCGCCCCGGCCGCCGCCGCCCCCGCCGGCAACGGCGCCTGGGGCATCCAGGTGGGGGCCTTCGCCTCCGCCAACCTGGCGCGTGCCGCCGCCGGCCAGGCCCGCGACAGGGTCGCGACGCTGGGTGCCCGCCCTCTGGTGCAGCCGGTGGAGCAGGGCAGCAGCCGGCTGTACCGTGCCCGCGTGCTCGGCCTGGCCAGCCGCGACGCGGCGGAGGAAGCCTGCGAGAAGCTGCGCGGCCGCGGCGCCTGCATGGTGGTGGCGCCCGGCGCCTGATACCCGGCGCCGGAAGCTGGTGCGCCACGTCGGGGAGGTTGTGAATACATGTCCGACATCGCGGCGGGCGCCGGCAAAACCCAGCGGTGGCAACGGGCATGAAGGCACAGCGCGATTGCTTCACCTGCTTGAGGCGGGGCCCCTGAACCGCCCGGGCGGCAGGCCATGAAGCCGGTGCTGGTGATCGGCGCCGGCGGCCATGCGCTGGTGGTGATCGAGGCGCTGCGCGCGATGGGTCGCCCCGTCGCCGGCCTGCTGGATGACCGGCCGGATGCCGGCCCGCTGCTGGGCTGCCCGCTGCTCGGCCGCCAGGATGACCTGGCGCGCCTGCGCGGCTCGGGCCT
The DNA here is from genome assembly GCF_012103215.1 of Falsiroseomonas selenitidurans. GTDB lineage: Bacteria > Pseudomonadota > Alphaproteobacteria > Acetobacterales > Acetobacteraceae > Falsiroseomonas > Falsiroseomonas selenitidurans. The sequence goes on along the minus strand of NZ_JAAVNE010000043.1, from coordinate 30,793 downwards.
CGCGGAAGCGGCCATCGCCATCGGGGACAACGCCACCCGGCTGCGCCTGGCGGAGGCGTGCCGCGCCGCCGGCTATGCCCTGCCGCCGGTGCTGCACCCGGCAGCCTTCCTGTCGCCCAGTGCCAGCCTGGCGGAAGGCGTGCAGGTGATGGCACGCGCCGTGGTCGGCCCGCTGGCGGTGCTCGGGCGGCTGGCACTGGTGAACACGGGCGCGATCGTGGAACATCAATGCCGCCTGGCGGAAGGCGCGCATCTCGGCCCCGGCGCGGTGCTGTGCGGCGGCGTCACGCTCGGCGCGCGGGCGCTGGTGGCGGCGGGGGCGGTGGTGCGGCCTGGCCTGGTGGTGGGCGCCGATGCGCTGGTGGCGCCGGGCGCCGCGGTGGCGGCGCAGGTGGCCGAGGGTGCCCGGCTTGGCGGTGTGCCGGCGCGGCCCCTGCCCGGCACGGCCTGAGCCTTCCTCACGTCTCGGTTGTGACAACTGGCCACCCTCATCCGTCCAAGCGTCACAAAATTGTGAATTTACAGCCTGTGGGTGCTGGAAGTTTCTTTGCGATGTGGGAATACTCGTCCCATGACGACCGAAACCCACAACCCGAACGATCAGCGCGCGCTGCTTGGGCTGCGGCCGCCGGCCGATCTGGCCGAAGGCAGCGGTTCCCTGCGCGTCAACACCGCCCCGAGCGCGGCGCCGCAGGCCGCAACACCGGCGCGGCCGCAATATCCGGTCATCTCCTCCGGCTGGGACAGCGAGGAGAAATCCTCCAAGACCAGTGACCTGATGACGGCGGTGCGTGCCGGCCTGGTGCTGCTGGTGGTGATGGTGAGCATCGGCTTCCTGCTGCGCTGACGGCCGCGCCGACACGGGGCGGGGGCTTGCCGCGCGCCGCCGGCGCATCCGGTCTTCCACCGTTCGGCCCGGCATCGTGCCCGCCGGGTCTTGTCCGGCTCCCGCGCCTCCCGCACTTTGCCACCGGCTGCATGGGGGAGGCTTCGCTGGCATTCCAGGATCTCGATCGGCTGTTGCGGCCGCGCGCCGTCGCCGTCATTGGCGCTTCCGACGACCCCACCCGCATCGGCGGGCGGCCGCTGGCCTATATGCTCGCCCAGGGCTTCGCACAGGGCCTGCCGGGCGCGCTGATGCCGGTGAATCCGAACCGTGCCACGGTCCAGGGCGTGCCGGCCTTCGCCAGCATCGCCGCGCTGCCGCAGGCGCCGGACGCCGCCATCGTCGCCATCCCCGGGGAGGCAGCGGTCCAGGCGGTGGCCGACCTCGGTGCGCGCGGCTGCGGCGCCGCCATCGTCTTCACCGCCGGCTTCGCCGAGACCGGGGAGGCCGGGGCGGCGATGCAGGCCCGGCTGCTGGCGGCGGCACGGCCTTCCGGCATGCGGCTGCTGGGGCCGAACTGCCTCGGCCTGTTCAACGCCACGCTGGGCTACTTCCCCATCTTCTCCGCCAGCTTCGAAAGTGGCTGGCCGCGGCCGGCCCTGCCGGGGATGGGCGGCGTCGGCATCGCCAGTCAGTCCGGCGCCTATGGCAGCCATCTGTTCGCCGCTGCCCGCGACCGCGGCATCGCCACGCCGGTCCTGGTGACCACGGGCAACGAGGCCGATCTGGGCCTGTCCGACATCATCGGCTGGATGGCGGAAAGCGAGGAGGTGCAGGTCATCGCCGCCTATGCGGAAGGCATCCAGAACGGCCCGCGCTTCATCGCGGCGCTGGAAGCCGCGCGGGCGGCGAAGAAGCCGGTGGTGATGATGAAGGTCGGGCGCAGCGCGCTGGGCCGGGCCGCCGCGCAATCCCACACCGCCTCCATCGCCGGCGATGACCGGGTGATGGATGCCGTGCTGGCCGAATTCGGCGTGCACCGTGCCCGCACCACGGAAGAATTGCTGGATATCTGCTACGTCGCCCAGCGCGGCATCTTCCCGGCCCGCAACTCGCTCGGCGTCGTGACCATTTCCGGCGGCGCGGGCGTGCTGATGTCGGACGCCGCCGAGGCCGCCGGCCTGCCGATGCCGCCGATGCCGGAAGCGGCGCAGGCGAAGCTGAAGGAACTGGTGCCCTTCTCCTCGCCGCTCAATCCGGTGGACTGCACGGCGCAGGCTTTCAACGACATGAGCGTGATCGGCGCCTTCGCCGAGTCGATGGTCACCGATGGCGGCTATGCCAGCGTCATCGCCTTCTTCACCCAATGGGGGGCCAGCCCCTCCATGGCGCCACGCCTGCGGGCGGAGTTGAAGAAGGTGCTGGATGCGCATCCGGACCGCCTCTTCCTGCTCTCCATCCTCGCGCCCCCGGAGCGGGTGCGGGAGTGGGAGGCGGATGGCTTCCTCTGCATGGAGGATCCCTCCCGCGCCGTGGTGGCGCTGGCCGCCATGGGCCGCTTCGGCGAAGCCTTCGCCGCCGCCCCCACCCGCGCCACCGCCGTGCCCGCCATCCTGCTGCCGGCGGCAACGCCCAATGAGGCGGATGCCAAGCACATCCTCTCCGACGCCGGCATCCCCATGGCCCCCGAAGCCGCCTGCCTCAGCGCGGAGGATGCGGTGAACGCGGCGGACGCCATCGGCTACCCGGTGGTCGCCAAGATCCTGTCGCCGGACATCCTGCACAAATCCGAAATCGGCGGCGTGCTGCTGAACCTGTCCCACCCCGCGGCGGTGCGGGAGGGCTTCAGCACCCTGATGCAGCGCGCCCGCGCCCATGCGCCCGGTGCACGGATCGACGGCGTGCTGGTGGCGAAGCAGCTGACGGGCGGCGTGGAGATGGCGCTCGGCGTGGTGCGGGACCCGGTCTTCGGGCCGGTCGCCATGGTCGGCCTCGGCGGCGTTTTCATCGAGATATTCGCCGATGTCGCCTTCCGGCGCTGCCCGCTGGATGCGACCCAGGCCGAGGCCATGATCCGGTCGCTGCGCGGCTTCCCGCTGCTGGATGGCGCGCGCGGCAAGCCCAGGGCCGACGTGGCGGCGCTGGCCCAGGCCCTGGTCGCGCTGTCCCGCTTCGCCGTCGGGGCGGGGCCGCGCCTGGCCTCGGCCGAGATCAACCCGTTGCTGGTGCTGCCGGCGGGCGAGGGCGCCTTCGCCGCCGACGCCGTGCTGGAACTGTCGCCGGAGACCTGACCATGGCGATCATCCCCGAAAAGCTGCTGCACTTCCCCATCCCGGAAATCCGCCAGGAGCTGCGCTGGCAGGATGCGGCGCTGTATGCGCTGTCGCTCGGCCTCGGGCAGGACCCGATGGACCCGGAGGCGCTGCGCTACGTCACCGAGGGCCCGGCGATGCGCGCCCTGCCGATGATGGCCGTGGTGCTGGGCTACCCCGGCTTCTGGCTGGCCGACCCCGCCACCGGCGTGGATGCGGTGAAGCTGGTGGCCGGCGAACAGGCCGTGGAGCTCTTCGCCCCGCTGCCCGCCAGCGGCACGATCCTCGGCAAATCCCGCGTCACCGGCCTGGTGGACCGCGGCGCCGGCAAGGGCGCGCTGCTCTACACCGCGCGCGACATCCTGGACGAAGCCACCGGCCAGAAGCTCGCCACGGTGGAGAACACCACCTTCCTGCGCGGCGATGGCGGCTTCGGCGGGCCGGACGGGCCCGTGAAGCGCCTGGCCGCGGAACCTGACAGCGCGCCGGACCTCAGCATGGAACTGCCGACCCGGCCCGAAATGGCACTGCTGTACCGGCTGAACGGCGACCACAACCCGCTGCACAGCAACCCCGCCCTTGCCGCCAAGGCGGGCTTCCCGCGCCCCATCCTGCACGGCCTCGGCACCTTCGGCGTGGTCGGCCGCGCCCTGCTGGCCAGCGTCTGCGACCACGACCCGGACCGCTTCGGCCGCATGGAATGCCGCTTCTCCGCGCCGGTCTTCCCGGGCGAGACCATCCGCACCGAAATCTGGCGCCGGCCGGACGGCGCCGCCTTCCGCGCCCGGGTCGTGGAACGCGACACCGTGGTCATCAGCCACGGCGCCTTCCGCACCCGCTGAAGCTGGACGACCCGCGCCAGGGCGGTTACCAGAACCCCGCAAATTGAGGGCGGACATGATCAACAAGATCGTCCAGTCGATCGCCGAATCGCTGGAAGGCGTGAAGGACGGCAGCACCATCCTGATGGGCGGCTTCGGCGCCGTCGGCCAGCCGGACGAACTCATCGAAGGCCTGCTGGAACAGGGCGCGCGCGACCTGGTGGTGGTCGCCAACAACGCCGGCGCCGGCAAGGTCGGCCTGGCGCGGCTGATGATGGAAGGCCGCGTGCGGAAGATCATCTGCTCCTTCCCCCGCTCCGCCGGCTCCACCGTGTTCGAGGAACTCTACCGCGCCGGCAAGCTGGAGCTGGAGATCGTGCCGCAGGGCACGCTGGCCGAGCGCATGCGCGCCGCCGGCGCCGGCATCCCGGCCTTCTTCACCCCCACCGGCGCGGGCACCAAACTCGCCCAGGGCAAGGAAAGCCGCGTCTTCAACGGCCGCGAGCACATCCTGGAACAGGCCCTGCCAGGCGACGTCGCCCTGATCGAAGCCTGGCAGGCCGACCGCTGGGGCAACCTGACCTACCGGGAGTCGGGGCGGAACTTCAACCCGGTCATGGCCATGGCCGCCACCCTGACCGTGGCGCAAACCCATCACATCCTCGACCTCGGCGACATCGCCCCGGACCACGTCCACACCCCCGGCATCTTCGTCCAACGCGTCGTCCGGGTGGAACGCGGGGCGCCTTGGGTGTAGCGCTGGGTGGTTTCGCAGGAGGGGCGCTGCCCCTCCCGCACCCTCCCCGCCAGGAGGCAGTGGCCTCCTGGACCACGGGACCTTGAGGGGAGATGGAGAGGGGCCGGAGCGCCCGCCGATCCAGCGGACCCGCTGGCCCCTCTCCATCTCCCCTCATGAATCGAAGGGTTCCAAGGGTCCACTGACCCTTGGCAGGGGGTGCAGGGGGACAGCGTCCCCCTGCGAATCACGCAGCGCACCCAAGGCACGCCTGTGCCCTGGGCGATCCGATGGAGCTGAAGCTGATGGCGGGTGTGACGCGGCAGGGGATGGCGGCGCGGGTGGCGCGGGACATTCCGGAGGGGTGGTTTGTCAATCTCGGGATCGGCATCCCCACCATGGTGGCGGATCATGTGCCGGTGGAGCGGGAGGTGATCCTGCATTCCGAGAATGGCATTCTGGGGATGGGTCCGGCGCCGGAGGCCGGGAAGGGGAATGCCTGGCTGGTGAATGCGGGCAAGCAGCAGGTGACGTTGCGGCCGGGGGGCAGTTTTTTCCATCACGCGGACAGTTTCGGGATGATCCGGGGCGGGCATATCGATCTGTGTGTGCTGGGGGCCTTCGAGGTCGCGTCGAATGGTGACATCGCCAATTGGGCGACGAGTGAGAATGACAGCGCGCCGGCGGTGGGGGGCGCGATGGATCTGGCGGCGGGGGCCAAGCGGTTGTGGGTGGTGATGGACCACACGACCAAGGATGGCCGGCCGAAGCTGGTGGAGAATTGCGGCTATCCGCTGACGGCGCCGGGCGCGGTGCAGCGCGTCTACACCAACCTGGCCGTGGTGGATGTGGTGCAGGGCCGTGGTTTCGTGCTGCGCGAGATCCTGGCGGAGGGCATGTCCTTCGCGGCGTTGCAGGCGCAGACGGGTGCCGTGCTGCACACCGATTCATGAGCGAGGATCCGGTGATGCGCGTAATGCAGGAACGGGCGGGCGGCGTGCTGACGCTGACGCTGGACTACCCGGCGCGGCGCAATGCGCTGTCGGTGCCGTTGCGGGAACAGCTGTTCGAGGCGCTGGAGACGGCGCAGGGCGAGGCGGCGGTGCGGGCGGTGGTGGTCACCGGCGCGGGCGGCACCTTCTGCTCGGGCGGGGACATTTCCGGCATGGATGTGCGGGATGCCGAGCAGGGGCGGGAGCGGATGCGGCGCACGCATCGCATCATCCGGCTGATGGTCGGCGGGCGGCTGCCGATCGTCGCCGCGGTGGAGGGCTGGTGCGTCGGCGCCGGGCTGTCGGTGGCCTGTGCCAGCGACACCATCGTGGCCTCGGCCGAGGCGCGCTTCATGGCGGGCTTCAACAAGGTGGGGCTGATGGCCGATCTCGGCCTGCCCTTCACCCTGCCGGCGCGAATCGGTGTGGCGCGGGCGCGCCAGGTGCTGTTCTACGCGGAGCCGATGGGGGCGGAGGCGGCGGAGCGCATCGGGCTCGTCGATCGCCTGGTGCCGAAGGGCACGGCCCTGGAAGCGGCGCAGGAGATCGCGCGCGGGTTGGCCGCCCAGGCCGCGCTGCCGATCGCGCTGACAAAACGCATGCTGGCCGAGGGGCTGGATGCGGCGCTGGAGCGGGAGCGGGATTGGCAGACCATGTGCTTCCTCTCCGCCGACCATGCGGAAGGCCGCGAAGCCTTCCTGGCGAAGCGGGAGCCGGTGTTCGGCGGCGGTTGACCATCCTCCCCTTGCGACGCAGCCTGATGCGGATGCAAGGGGATGTCTCGCGATGACCGAGTATTGGCGCCTGCCCGCCACCGAGATCGCCGCGCTGGTACGCAGCCGGCAGGTGAGCGCTGCGGAGGTGGCGCGGGATGCGCTGGCCCGGCTTGAGGCGGCGAACCCGGCCATCAACGCCGTGGTGGACCATCGGCCGGAGGATGTGCGGGGCCAGGCCGCCGTGATCGATGCGGCGATCGGGCGCGGCGAGGACCCCGGCCCGATGGCCGGCGTGCCGGTGACCATCAAGGTCAATGTGGACCAGACCGGCTACGCCACCACCAACGGGCTGCGCATCCAGAAGGATCTGGTGGCGACGCAGGACAATCCGGTGGTGGCGAATTTGCGCCGTGCCGGGGCCGTGCTGCTGGGGCGGACCAATACGCCCGCCTTCTCGCTGCGCTGGTTCTGCCGCAACAGTCTGCACGGGCACACGAAGAACCCGCGCGATCCGGGCATCACGCCGGGCGGGTCCTCCGGCGGGGCGGCGGCGGGCGTGGCGGCGGGCATCGGTGCGGTGGGGCATGGCACGGATATCGGCGGCTCCATCCGCTACCCGGCCTATGCCTGCGGCGTGCATGGGCTGCGGCCGACGCTCGGGCGGATTCCCGCCTGGAACGCCTCGGGGGCGGAGCGGCATGTGGGCGGGCAGTTGATGGCCGTCTCCGGCCCCATCGCGCGCACCATCGCCGACCTGCGCCTGGCCTTCGCGGCGATGAGCGCGCGGGATGTGCGCGACCCCTGGTGGGTCGATGCCGCCCATGCCGGCCCGGCCGTGGAAAAGCGCGCGGCGCTGTGTATCCGGCCCGAGGGCATGCCGACGGCGCCCGAGGTGGAGGCTGCGCTGCGCGACGCCGCGAAGCGCCTGGAGGCGGATGGCTGGGTGGTGGAGGAGGTGGAATGCCCGCCGCTGCGGGAGCCTGCTTCCATCCAGGCCATGCTGTGGCTGGCCGAAAGCCGCCGCGGCCTGAACGCGGCCTTCCGGCAGGAAGCCGACCCCGATGCCAGCTTCGTCTTCGCGCAGATGGAGGCGTTGTGCCCGGAGCCGGACCTGAACGCCTTCATGGACGGGCTGCAGAAGCGCGCCTTCTTCGTGCGCGCCTGGATGACCTTCTTCGAGCGCTATCCGGTGGCGATCACCCCGGTCTCGGCCGAGCTGCCCTTCCCGGACCAGGATGATGTGAGCAGCCCCGAGCGGTTCCGGCAGATCATGGAGGCGCAGCTCACCCAGGTCGGCCTGCCGCTTATGGGCCTGCCGGGCCTGGTGGTGACCACCGGCCTGGTCGGCCGCGTGCCGGTCGGCGCGCAGCTTCTGGCCGGGCGGTACCGGGAGGATCTGCTGTTCGCCGCGGCGGAGGTGATCGAGGCGGCCGGGGTGCCGGCGAGCCCGGTGGACCCCTTCGGCGCGTAGGGCAGGGCGCCCTTCCCCCCGGCTGGGGGGCGGCACTGCCGCAACGCCGAAGGCTGGTCGGGGTGGGGGGAGGCCGCTACCCTACCCGCTCGTACGAAAGCCCCCGCGCCAGCCAGCACCCCACCCCCACCCCGGTGACCGCGCCATCCGGCCCGCGCCGGAAGGCCAGGGTCCAGTCGCCCGGCGGGGTATGGTCCAGGGCACGCCAGCAGGGCAGCGCCCAGAGATCCGGCCCGATCGGCTCCAGCAGCTCCATCCGCCCTTGGCCGAGAAATCCCGAAAAGCCGCCATAGGCGACGCCGCCGGCCTCCGTCACCAGCAGCTCGGCCTCCAGCTCGGCGCAGCGGTAGCGGCCGGCGATGCCGGGCTGGGCCTCGCCGGGGCAGGCCATCAGCAGGCTCGCCTGGTTCTCCTGCGGCCGGTCCATCCACAGCCCCCCCGGCACCGGCCGCAGCCGGGTGCGGCCGGTGCCGGCGCCGCCATCCGGGCGCAGCTCCAGACGTTCCGCGCCATGGCCGAAGCGCAGCCGCACCGCGCCCGGGCCTGAGGCGTCGAGCCGCACCGCAAGTCCCGTCTCCGGCTCCCGATAGGCGCCGAGCCAATCGGGCGGCGGCAGCGTGGCGTCGGGCTGCGGCGTGGCGGCGCCCAGCACGGCGGCCAGCGCCTCCATCGCCGCGGCGTTCGCATCGGACAGGTGGTTGAACATCACCACCACGGATACCCGCTCCGCCGGCGCATGGAGCCGATGGCTGCGCCAGCCGCGCAGCGCGCCGCCATGGCCGAGGATGGGTGTGCCGAGGGCCTCGCCACGGCCGAGGCCGAAGCCATAGGGGGCCGGGCTGCCATCGGCGAAGGCCACCGGCGCGGCGAGCCGGGCATGCAGGCTGTCCGGATCGTCCCGCCTCGCGTCGATGTGCCGTTCCCAGGCGATCAGGTCGTCCAGGCTGGCGCCGAGGCCGGCATCGCCGGTCCAGATCACCCGGTTCACGGCCGGGCGGAAGCCGGTGGCCTGGCTGCCCTCATAGCCCTCCGTGCCGTCCGGCATGCTGCGGGTCTCGGCGGCCAGGAAGGCGCTTTCCATCCCGACGGGCCCGAAGATGTGGCGGCGCAGCAATTCGGAAAAGCTGCGGCCGGTGACGTCCTGCAGGGCATCGGAGATCAGCCGGAAATTCTGGTTGCAGTAGGCATACCGGGTGCCGGGGGCAAAATGCAGGCTGGAAGTGCCGGCGATGACGCGTGCGGCCTCCACCTCGCCAAAGGCCGATTCGGCCGGCGCGCCGTGCAGCATGGCCACCGCCCAGTAGTCCCGCAGGCCGGACTGGTTGTGCGCCAGCAGCCGCGCCGGCGGCGCTGCCTCCCCCAGCAGCGGCAGGCGGGCGCGGATGGCGGCATCCAGCGCCTCCGGCTGGCCCACCGCGGCGAGCATCGCGCCGCAGGTGAACTGCTTGGTGATGGAGCACAGGCGGAACAGGGTGCGCGGCGTGAAGGGAATGCGGCGCTCGGCATTGGCATAGCCCCAGGCATGGCGCACCAGCACGGCGCCTTCCCGCAGCACGGCGATGGCACCGCCGGGGCCGGGGTAGCGGCGCGGCAGGTCGCGCAGGATCGGGTCGAGGCGGGTCTCGAACGGGGCGGACATCAGCGGCTTCCCCACAGCACCAGCACCACGCCGGCCACCACGGTCAGGGCGCCGATGACGTCGGCGCGCGTTGCCTTCTCCCGCAGGTAGAAGCGGCTGAAGGCCAGGGTGAACAGGATCTCCACCTGCCCCAGCGCGCGCACCAGCGCCACGGGGGCCAGCGCGAAGGCGGAGAACCAGCAGGCGGAGCCCAGCGCCGAGAGTGCGCCGACCTGCGCGCTGTCCCGCCAGGTGGCGAAGACGGCGCGGAACTGCGCCGGCTCCTTCACCGCCAGATAGGCGCCCTGCATCAGCGTCTGCAGCGCATTGGTGATCACCAGGATCAGCAGCGCCTTGAAGATCACATCGGCGCCCGGCATTTCCTGGTTCGCCATCTTGATGAGCACGCCGGTGACGCCGAAGCAGAAGCCGGCGCCGATGCCGCAGAGCGCCGCCGGCTGGGTGATGCCGCGCAGCAGCTCCGCCGGCCTGGTGCCGCGACCGGCCAGCGACAGGTACAGCACGCCGCCGACGCCGACCGCGATGCCCAGCCAGGAGAACAGCGACAGGTGCTCGCCCAGCAGCAGCGTGGCGACGATGGCGGCCTGCATCGCCTCGGTCTTGGAATAGGCGGTGCCGACGGCGAAGTTGCGATGCCCGAAGGCCATGATGAGCAGGTTGGTGCCGAGGATCTGCCCGAAGCCGCCGATGGCGCAGAGCGCCAGCACCGGGAGCGTCAGCGCCGGCAGCGTGCCGCCGAAGGTCGCGGCATAGAGGCCGAAGATCAGCAGCCCCACCGGCACGCCGTACAAATAGCGCACCACGCCGGCGCCATTGACCGAAAGCTGCCCGCGCAACTTCTGCTGCTGCGCGGTGCGCCAGCACTGGAACAGCGCGGCGGAGACGGTGAAGCCGACCCAGCCGGACATCACGCGGGCAGCCGCCCGGCCGGCGACGGGCGCGACACGAAGCGGGCAGCCGATGCCATCATGCGATGGTTATCAGCCCAGGCGCGGGTCCAGCCAAGGGCGGTCCATGCGTTTCCACGCTGGAATCGCGCCCGGATTCAGCGTGATGCCCAGCCCCGCCGCCTGCGGCAGCGGTGCCGTGCCCTCCACGAAGCGCAGGCTTTCCCCGGCGACGATGTCGAAGAAGGCCTCCGTTTCCCCATACTGCACTTCCAGCACCAGGAAGTTCGGGATGGTGGCGCAGAGATGCACGGAATGGGCGTGGCAGACCGGCCCGGTGGGGTTGTGCGGCGCGATCTCCACCCCCGCCGTCTGCGCCAGGGCGGCGATGCGGCGGATCTCCTCCAGCCCGCCGGCGTGCTTGGCATCGGGCATCAGCACGTCGTAGCAGCCGGCTTCCACCAGCGGGCGATAGGCGGCCAGGCCCGACAGGCTCTCGGCCCCGGCCAGCCGCATGCCGCGCGCATTGGCCAGGCCGCGCAGCCGGGCGATCTCGGCATGGTTCGCCTCCGCCACCGGGCATTCCAGCCAGAACAGATCGGCGTCCGCCACATCGCGGATCAGCTGCGCCGCGCCGCCGGGGGAAAACCGCCAATGCGCGTCCACCATCAAATCCACATCCCGCCCGATGGCCTCCCGCACGGCGGCGATCCGCGCCAGGCCTGCCGCATAGGCGGCGCGGTTGGCCGGCGTGCGGCCATCCTCCCACACCATCGGTTCGAACGGCGCCAGCTTCACGCCGCCGAAGCCCTCCGCCAGGGCGCGCCGGGCGGCGGCGGCAAAGCCTTCCGGGGTGCGCGGGTTGGCACCGCGGTTGATGTTGGCATAGAGCCGCACGGCGTCGGTGAAGGCGCCGCCGAGCAGCCGGTATAGCGGCTCCCCGTTCCGCTGCGCCGCCAGGTCGCAGAGCGCCTGGTCCAGGGCGGAGAGCGCGGTCAGTGCCACCAGCCCGCCCGGCGCATGCGGCAGGGCGCGGGCGATGCGGTTGCGGTCCCGCGCATCGGCGCCGCGCAGCATCGCCTCCAGCCGCGCCACCTCCGCCTGCACCAGCGGTTCCTGGTTCGACAGGGTGCATTCGCCGAGGCCCGTGCGGCCATCCGCCGTCCGCACCTCCAGGAAGCACCAGTTGGTCTTCGGCGTGACGTTGAAGCCGCGGAAGGCGATCTGCTCGATCTTCATGTGATGCGGATATTCGCGCGTGTCGCCAAATCCTTCCACTTGGCGATGTCGCTGCGCACGCGTGCCTGCAGCACTTCCGGCGTGCTGGTCACCACCTGGCCGCCGATCAGCTTCACGCGGTCCTTCACCTCCGGCAACTGGCCGATGCGCTGCAGTTCCGGCACCAGCCGGTCCACCACCATCCGCGGCAGGCCGGGCGGGCCGAACAGCGCGTTCCAGGCGATGGTCTCGAATCCCGCGAGGCCGGATTCATGCAGCGTCGGCACATTCGGCGTGTCGGCCCAGCGTTCCATGCTGGTCACCGCCAGCAGCTTCACCTCGCCGCGGGTGACGAAGGGCATGATGTTGACCATGTTGGCGATGAGGAAGGGTGCGTCCCCGGTGATCACCGCCTGGCCCATCTGCGAGGCGCCGCGATAGGGGATGTGTTCCATCCGCACGCCGGCCATCATGCAGAACAGCTCGGCCGAGAGATGGGCGGAGGAGCCGACGCCGCCGCTGCCGTAATTGTAGTGGTTGGCCGGCTTCTGCTTGATGGCGGCGATCAGCCCGGCGACGTCCTCCACCGGGAAGATGCGCGGGTTCACCACCAGCGCGTTGGGGCCGGTGACCAGCAGCGAGACCGGCGTGAAGTCGTTCGCCAGGTCATAGGGCAGGTCGGGGTAGATCGCGGCGTTGATGCCGTTGGAGCCGGCATTGCCCAGCAGCAGCGTGCTGCCGTCCGGTGCCGCGCGGAAGGCGTTCTCCACGCCGACGCGGCCGCCCGCGCCGGGGCGGTTGTCGATGACGAAGGACTGGCCGAAGGCACGGTCCAGATGCGGGGCGAAAAGCCGGATGGTGGTGTCGTTGCCGCCGCCGGGCGCGCCCGGCTCGACGATGCGGACCGGCCGCGTGGGCCAGGATTGGGCGAGGGCCAGGCGAGGCGCGACTAGGCCCGCCAGGGCCGAGGCCAGCAGGGTGCGACGTTGCGGCATGTGCCGTTCTCCGTTCCGGACGTTTCCCGGCGGCATCATGGCGCGAGGCGGCGGCCGGTGCCAGCCTTTGGGGCGGGGGGCCTGGCGCGCGCCCCCTTCAGCGCCGCACCAGCCCCCAGCCCGGATCCTCCACCGCCAGGTGGCGCAGCTTCGCGCGGTCCAGCATCGCATCCGTCTCCCGCCACGCGGCGGTGGCGATCTCCGTCGCGTCAAGCTGCGGGCAGGTGCGGTTGCGCATCAGCACGTCGCCGCCCACCACCACATCCACCACGTCATGCCCATTGGCGAAATAGACCACGCGCGCCACCGGCATGTTCGCCGGCACCATGTGCGGCGCGGAGAGATCGACGGTGATGACATCCGCCAGCTTGCCCGGCTCCAGGCTGCCGATCTCGTGGCCCAGGCCGAGCCCGCGCGCGGCGTCGATCGTCACCATCTCCAGCGCCTTGCCCGGCGGCAGCACCGTCTCGTCGCGGTAATGCCGCTGGTGCAGGCGGATGCACTGGAACATGTGGCGGAACATGTCGCCGGAGCGGTCCGGCGCCGTGGCGTCGGAGCCGATCATCACCGTGATCCCCGCCTCCATCATCCGCGGCGCCGGGCAGTAGCCGCGCACGGCGGCGATGGCGGAGGGGTTGTGCACCACGCTGGCCCCGGTGCGGACCAGCGTCTCGATATCCGCCTCCGTCAGCTCGGTGCAGTGGCTGAGCCAGGCATCGGGGCCGAGCAGGCCGAACATCCGGTCCGCCATCTCGATGCTGCCCTGGCGGTGGCCATCCTGGTGGAAGGCGGCGCCGCGGGACCGCCCGGCCTCCCGCACCAGATGCCCCTGGCGCTCGATCTCCTTCACCTTCGCCGGGTCGTGCTTCGCCTCCCGGTACACCGGCATCAGGGTGGCCACCTTCACCCGGCCCTTGTCGTGCCAGGTCTCGACGCCGGCGGTGATGACATCGAGCTGCTGTTCGAAGGAGACGGGGCGCTCAACGCCATCCGGTCCGACATAGGGGCGCGGGAAGGGCGGGCGCGTCGGGCCGAGCACGAGGATGGACCGGATGCCCACCGCCTCCGTCGCCTGCGCATGCGCATCGGTGAAGGCAATGTCGTCCACCCGGCCGATGCTGTCGCCGCCGCCGAGCAGCGAGACGCCGGTGGTGACCCCGAAGCGCAGGCGTTCAAAGGCCGCGAGCTTCGCCTCCGCCCGCCAGAAGCTGGGCGGGGAGGCGAGCGTGTAGATCACCCGGCAGGCCTCGGTCCAGGCGGCGCTGTCGTTGTTGCCGAGCGTCTTGACCAGGCCGTGCCCGGCATGGGCGTGGCCGTCGATCAGCCCGGGCAGGATGGCGCGGCCGCGCGCCTCGATCACCTGCGCGGCGTCCGGATGCGCCGCCTCCACCTCCGCCCTTGGGCCGACGGCCTGGATGCGGCCATCCTTGATGGCCACCGCGCCATCCGGCAGCACGCGGCGTGCCGGGTCCATGGTGATGACGACGCCGCCGCGGAGGAGAAGATCGGTCATGTCGGTTCCTTGCCTGGCCCGGCAGGCGGCCGGCGCCGCACGATGCCCGGGCGAGGGTCGAGCCGCATCGCGCAACCGTCAATCGTCTTCCACGCGGCTGCCGTGTTCCTGACGCAGGATCGACCGAGGCTGCGCCAACACCCCGGAGGAATCCGCATGCTGCATCCGATCCGCGCCCTGCTGCTGGCCCCCATCCTGCTGCTGGCGCCCGCCGCGCAGGCCCAGCCGGCCCCCCAAGCCCCCGGTCTGGCGGAGACCCTGCTGCACATCGCCGAGACGGCGGAGGTGACGCGCGCCCCGGACCAGGTGGTGGCGGTGCTGCGCGCCGAATCCCGCGCCGGCACCGCCGCCGCGGCGCAGGATTCGGTGAACCGCGCCATCACCGCCGCCCTGTCCCGTGCCCAGGCGGTGCCGGGGGTGCAGGTCTCGACCGGCGGCTACTGGACCGGGCGGGTGGAGGAGGCGCGGGCCTGGCAGGCCAGCCAGACCCTGACGCTGCGCGGCGCCGCCGCCCCGGCGCTGCTGGAGTTGGCCGGGGCGCTGCAGGGCCAGGGCCTGGCGATGCAGTCGCTGGACTGGACCCTGACGCGAGAGACGACCCGCCTGGCGCGGGAGGAAGCCTCCCGCCTGGCGCTGGAGGCGCTCGGCCGCCGCGCCGCTGCCGTCGCCGCCCAGCTTGGCCTGCAGGTGGCCGGGCTGCAGGAGGTGCGGATCGAGGCGCCGGACCGTGGCCCGCGGCCAATGGCCATGATGGCGCGCTCCGCCAGCGCCGCCGCCCCGCCGGTGGCGGTGGCCGAGGAAGCGGTGGTGGCCGCCAGCGTCGCCGCGATCGCCGTGCTGCGGCCCCGCTGACCGGGCCGGTCGGGGCCGATTCCCTATCGCCGCCCCGCAAGCCAGGCGAGCGTGCCGGCCAGCCCCGCCAGATCGGTCCACAGCTTGCCGCGGCTGAGCGTCATCGCATGGCCCAGCGCGCGGCCGGCATGGTGCAGCAGGCGGAGCAGCCCCTGGCGGCGCGCCGCCGCCGGCCCGCCGCCATGCCGGCTGGCATAGCGCAGCCGCGACCAGGCCATGTGCCGCGCCTTGCGCCAGCGCGTCGCCGCATCCGGCGGGGATGACGCGCCGCCGGCATGGCGCACCCGGGCCAGCGGCTCCACCAGCACATGGCCGGCCTGGGCGCAGAGGTCGTCATCCTCGTAGAACAGGAAATAGCCCTCGTCGAAGCGCAGCCCCTGGGCCGGGCGCAGCAGCAGGCAGGCGCCGGAGGCGAAGTCGGCGCAGAACCGGCCCTCCGGCCAGGGCTCGGCCCGGCGGTCGCGGCGCAGCCTGGGGCGGCGCGGCTGCGCCACGTCCCAGGACCGCACCGGCTGGCCGGCGCCGTCCTCGATTCGCGGCGCCACCAGCCGGCATTCGGGATGCGCCTCCGCCGCCGCGACCAGGGCGGCGATGGCGGTGGCACCCAGCCGGCAATCCGGGTTGACCAGCAGGGCGAATTCGGTGGCCACGTGGTCCAACCCGCGGTTGCAGCCGGCGCCGAAGCCCAGATTGGCCGGATTCTCCAGCACCAGCGCCTCCGGGCGCGCGGCGCGGGCCACGGCGGCGGTGTCGTCCGGGCTGGCATTGTCGACGACGATGACGGGCATGCCAGGCGGGCAGGCTGCCAGGAAACCGCGGATCTGGGCCGCGCTGCGCCAGGTAACGGTCACAGCGGTCACGCGCGGAAGCGGGTCCATGCGGGTCGGCTTGGCATGCGCGCCGGGGCGGCGGCGAGGGTGCGGGAGGCAAACCATAACGCTTTGCCCTGGATTCTCGAAACTTAGTATGCGTGAAGTGTAACCCGGCCGACCAAAAACGCAGGGCGGCCCTGCCGATTGCATGGCTGCGCTGCGTCAGCAGATGCGCTATGCCCCCTGGATGGTGGCAACTCCGTGACGGAAACTATTCGAATGGGTGTCGTAATCGGGGAGGTGGCACGCAAGCTGGGCTACCGCCCTGGCATGGCGTGTGCGGTACTCGGCAATCCCCCGGGGATGACCTTCGGCCTGCCCAATGGGGCCACGGCCGCGGCCGACCTGATCCTGGCCTTCGCGGCGGACAAGGTCGCGCTGCGCGCGGTCGCGCCGCGAGCCCTGAACCTCTACGGGATCGGTGCCCGGCTCTGGTTCGCCTACCCGAAGAAGACCGGGCCGGTGCGCTCTGACCTGGACCGCGACCATGGCTGGGACCCGCTGACCTCCGAGGGGCTGCTGCCGGTGACGCAGGTAGCGCTGGACGACACCTGGTCCGCGCTCCGCTTCCGCTTCCGCGAGGAAATCCCCAAGATCATGCGCGCCGGCGCCTGAACCCGACGGCGCGGCCAGCCGGCCGCGCTTCCCGGGCCGGGGCGGTCACAAGTCCCGGGCCGGGGCGGCCACAGGTCCCGGGCCGGGGCGGCCACGCGGCGACAGGTGCCGCCCGCCCACCGCCTGCGCTATTCTGCGCCGGCGCGGCGCCCGGCCGCGCCGAACGGATCGCCGCATGACCCTGAGCCGGAGGCCCGCGGGCCCCACCCCAGACCTCAACCGCAGTGCGGTCGCCCGCTACCTCCAGCTTGCCACGCTGTTCCGCCATCGGGTGGAGCAGGGAATCTGGCAGGCCGGCCGCCAGATTCCGACGGTGGACGAACTGGCCGCCGAATGCGGCGTGGCCCGCGCCACCATCCGCCAGGCGCTGGACCAGCTGGCCGATGAGGGGCTGATCGAGCGTTTCCGCGCCAAGGGCACCTTCGTCCGCGCCGCGCCGCCGCCGCGCCTGTGGTGCGACGTCGAGACCGACTGGAACGGCCTGCTGCGGTCCCGCGAGGGCGCGCGGATCGAGATCCTGGCGGACATGCCGGGCCAGGACGGCGCCGGGGTGCCGGCCCGCCAGGGCAGCCCGGCGCCGCTGTACCGCCACCTGCGCCGGCGCCATTGGCGCGACGGGGCGCCCTTCCTGCTTGCGGATGTCTGGCTGGATGAGCGGCTTTCGCCCCTGGTGACCCAGGAGGACCTGGTCACCAAGACGGCGCTGCGCCTGGTGGCCAGCATCCCCGGCGTGAAGATCGCGGAGGCGCACCAGACCCTGACCATCGGCGCGGCCGATGTGGAAACCGCCGCCGGCCTGCACCTGCCGCTGAACGCCCCGGTGGCGCATGTCCACCGCGCGGCGATCGACGCCCAGGGCGTGCTGCTGATGGCCGCGAACGGGATCTATCGCGGCGACATGGTCCGCATCGACGTCAAGCTGCGCTGACCGGGGCCACCGGCCCGGCGACCTGCGGTCAGGCCGCCTGAGCCGTGGCCGGGAAGAAGCCGGAGAGGTCCGCCGGCACCGGCGCCCAGCGCGGCGCGTTGTCCTTGTCCACCAGCACCGCGCGCACGCCCTCTGCGAAATCCGGGTGGCGGGTGACGGGGCCGGTCAGGGCCAACTCCAGCGCCAGGCAGCCCGCCAGGTCCAACCCGGCGCCCCGGCGCAGCAATTCCAGCGTCACCGCCAGGCTGGTGGGCGACATCCGGGCGAGGATGGCGGCCTGTTCCCGCGCCCAGTCGCTGTCCTCGGCGGCCAGCGCGGCCTGGATGGCGGGCAGGCTTTCGGCGCCGAAGCAGCGGTCGATGGCCGGGCGCTGGGCGGCGATGGCGCCCGGCGGCACCGGCTCGGCGAAGCGATCCACCGCCGCGGCATCGCCTTCCAGCAGCGCCGCGCGCAACCCGGCCAGGCGTTCGCGCGGCACGAAATGGGTGGCCAGCCCGGCCTCCACCGCCTCCGCCCCGCGCAGCCGCGCGCCGGTCAGCGCCAGCCAGCGCCCCATCGCACCCGGGCTGCCGGCGCGCAGGCGCGGCAGGACGAAGGAGGTGCCGACATCCGGGAACAGGGCAATCGCGGTTTCCGGCATGGCCAGCAAGGCGTGCTCCGTCACCACGCGGTGGCTGCCATGGACCGAGACCCCGATGCCGCCGCCCATGCAGACGCCGTCGATCAGGCTGATCCAGGGCTTCGGGAAGCCGGCGATGGCGGCGTTCACCGCGTATTCGCCGGCAAAGAAGGCGTGGACCCCGGCGGCATCCCCGGCCAGCGCCAGTTCGCGGATGCGCCGCACATCGCCGCCGGCGCAGAAGGCGCGGCCGCCGGCGCCTTCCAGCACCACCAGCCGCACCGCAGCATCCGCCGCCAGCCGGCCGCAGGCCTGGTCCAGCGAGGCGATCATGCCGAGGTCGAGCGCGTTCAGCGCCCGCGGCCGGTTCAGCACCAGGGTGCCGGCGGCCCCCTCCTGCCGCAGAAGAATGGTGGGCTCGCTCGCCTCGGTCATCCGCGATCAGCCGCCTTCGCGGGCGGCGAGTTGGGTGATCTGCTGCCGCATGGCGTTCAGCAGGGCCTGCACATTGCCGCCGTTGCGGGAGATCACGCTGCTGTATTCGCTGCGCGTGGTCAGCCGCAGGCTGGTGCCTTCCGCGATCACGTCGACGACCTTGGGCTGCCCGTCCACTTCCGCCACCCGCCAGTCCAGCCCGAAGGCGGGGCTGCCGCTGCGCTCGATGACCGTGTTCACCAGCACGTCCTCCTCGGTTCGCGCCTGGCTGCGGCCCATGGTGAAGGTCAGGCCCTGGTATTCGCCGAAGCGGGAGGAGAGGTTGCGGATCAGCACTTCCTGGAACAGCTGCAGGTATTCCTGATGCTGCGCCGGGCTTGCGGTGCGCCACCAGCGCCCCAGAATGAAGCGGCCCACGCCGTCCACATCCACGGCGCGGCGCAGGATGGCGCCGACGCGGTCCCGGCGCTCCGCCACCGGGCCGGCGGCGTTGATGGCGGCCACCAGTTCCTGGCCGGTGGACTGGATGAAGCCGGAGGCGCGGGTGATGTCCATCTGCTGGGCGCGGGCCGGGGTGCCCTGGCCGAGCCCGGCCAGGCCCAGCCCGGCCAGGCCAAGCAGCAGGGTGCGTCGATGTGGGGCGGTCATGGGATCATCCTTCTCGCAGCGGGTGCGGCTCAGCGCCGCAGACCCTGGATGCCGGACCCGATGCCGAGGTCGGAGGTGGCCTGGCCGCCCCCCGCCTGGTTGCGGATCTCGGTCACCCGGCGTTGCCGGTAGGCACTACGCAGCGTGGCGTAGGGGTCGAGCGATGTCGCGTTGACCTGGTCGAGCGGGGCGATCAGCCCTTCGCGGGTGTCGAGCGCGGTGAGGCCGGTGCGGGTGATGGTAATGGCCTCCATGGTCTGCCCGCTGCCGGCATAGGTCATCGGGTTCATCGCCAGGTCGCCGCCGAAGCCCACCACGTCGCGCGGGTTGGAGGGGCCGAGCACCGGGATGAACAGGTAGGGGCCTTCCGGCGCCCCCCAGACCGCGAGGGTCTGGCCGAAATCCTCGGTGTGGCCGAGCAGGCCGAAATCGGTCGCGCGGTCGAAGATGCCGCCGATGCCCACCGTGGTGTTGACCAGGAAGCGGCCCGTGGTGGTGGCGGCGCGCTGGGTTTCGCCCTGCAGCAGGTCGTTGACCAGGATCACCGGGGTGCGCAGATTGGCCAGGACGTTGCGGATCGCGACCCGCACCTCCGGCGGCAGGAAGATCTGGTACATCTCCGCCGCCGGGCGCAGCAGCAGCGTGTCCAGCCCCTGATGGACGAAGTAGGCGCCGCGGTTCAGCGGCTCCAGCGGGTCGTTGTTCAGCCGGAACTCGGCCACGGCTTCCGCATCCGAGGGGTCCGGCCGGGTGGCGCAGGCGCCGAGGCCCAGCGCGATGGCAAGCGCCAGGACGGGCCGCAGCAAGGGGCGCCGGGACTGGCCAGGCAAGGTGCGACGAAAGCGGATCAACGTGTGACCTCCGGGAGCGGGCGGCCGGACATGCAAAGGCCGTCGCGGCCCGGGCCTTCCTGGGACGCGCATCGCCCCTTATATGCGGGCACCGGCGCCAGCGGAACGGTGGTGCCGGTGAAGTTACGTACCGTGAAGTTTCGCGGCTGGCGATGCCGCGACGTCCACTCCTTGACTTCGGCATTCCCGCCCTGGCCTGCAAGAGAGACCGCCCGATGGACATGGCCCTTCCCGGCACGCTGCAGCGCTGGCTGACCGGACCCCGCGTCGCCGGCCTGCCGGTGCCGACCGAAATGCCGCCGCCGAAGCTCTCCTTCGAGTTCTTCCCGCCGAAGAACGAGGCGCTGGAACAATCCCTGTGGGCGGCGATCCGGCGGCTGGAGCCGCTGGGACCGCGCTTCGTCTCCGTCACCTATGGCGCCGGCGGCACCACCCGGACCCGGACGCATGAGACGGTGGCCCGGCTGGCGCGGGAGACCTCCCTCACCCCGGCGGCGCACCTGACCTGCGTGGGCGCCACCCAGGCGGAGGTCGACGAGGTTGCCCTCGGCTACCTGGAGGCCGGGGTGCGCCATATCGTGGCCCTGCGCGGCGACCCGCCCGCCGGCGCCGCCACCTACACCCCGCATCCGGGCGGCTATGCCCAGGCGGAGGACCTGGTGCGCGGGCTGCGTCGGATCGGCGATTTCGACATCTCGGTCGGGGCCTATCCGGAAACGCATCCGGCCGCTTCCTCCGCCGATGCGGACCTGGATTTCCTCAAGCGCAAGATCGACGCCGGGGCGACCAGGGCCATCACGCAGTACTTCTTCGACACCGATGTCTACCTCCGCTTCATCGATCGCTGCGCCGCCGCCGGAATCACGGTGCCGATCGTCCCCGGCATCCTGCCGGTTTCGAATTTCACGCAGGTGAAGAAATTCAGCGCCATGTGCGGGGCATCGGTTCCCGGCTGGATGGAACGACTGTTCGACGGGCTGGAGGAGGATGCGGAAACCCGGCGGATGGTCGCCGCCGTGGTCGCGGCCGAGCAGGTCCGCCTGCTGCAGGCGAACGGGGTGGACGAGTTCCACTTCTATACCCTGAACCGCGCCGATCTCAGCTACGCCATTGCCCATCTGCTGGGCGCGCGGCCCCGGAAGGCGTAGCCGGCGGAACCGGGGGAGGGGTCAGCGCGCGCCGATGATCCACTCCGCCAGGAACAGCGTGCCCGCCAGCGTGCCGGCGAAGATCAGCAGGTGGTTCCGCACCGCGTCGCGGCGGAACACCATGGCGGGCGGCGGCGGCGGGGTGGCGGAAGCGGCCAGCGCCGCCAGGCCGCGCGGCTCCTCTGCTGCCGCCCGGGCGGTGCGGGCTGCCGCCACCTCCTCCGGCGTCAGGCAGGGGCCGAGGTAGCGGAATCGGCGCGCCGCCTCCACCGCCGTCAGCGCGCTGCCATCCCAGACCATCCATTGCCGCAGCGCGCCGTTCCAGCCGATCGGCAGCGGCGCGCCGCCCGCATCCTCCACCCGCGCCACCCAATGCCAGGGGCGCGAGGCATCCGCGGGCTCACCCGGGCGCTGCGGGTCTGGCCATGCCATCTCGGCGTTCCTCCTGCCGTTACTGCCGCATCACAAGGGGCAAGCGCGGCATCCCGCAAGGGGGGTTCAGGACCGCAGGCGCTCATACACGGGGCGCAGCAGCATCGGCGACAGGAATAGCGGGAACTGGCACAGGGCGAAGAACATCAGGATGCGCGGATCGGTCGCCGCCGGCAGCACCGCCAGATAGAGCGCCATGTTGCGGTTGCCGGAGAGCAGCCCGCCCGAAAGCGCCACGCGCGCCCCGGCCACCCGCAGGAAGGCGAGCGCCGTCAGGATGTTCAGGCCGAAATTGCCGGCAAAGGCCAGCGCGACCCCGCCCAGCACCCAGAGCGGCTCCGCCAGGATCGTCGCCTGCAGCCCGTCCATCACGCCGAAGCCGTAGAGCACCACCAGCAGCACCACCGCGCCATCCACGCCACGGCCATAGCGCTGCAGCCGCGCCGGCCCGGCCAGGCGGCGGATCACGAGCGACACCGCCAGCGGCAGCCCCACCACCAGCGCCAGCCGCGCCATCAGCCCGCCGAGCGAAATCGCCAGGTCGATCCCCATCAACCCCAGCGCCAGGGGCGGCGCGGTGAAGGGCACCAGCAGCGTCGACAGCACTGCCACCACCAGGGAAATCTCCCCGTCCAGCCCCACCATGCGGGCGAAGGCCGGGGAGGAGGTGGCGGCGCAGCCGGTGGCCATGATGACCAGGGCGGCCGCCAGCGGCCCCTCCATTCCCAGCACCCGCACCACGAGGAAGACGATCACGGGGCAGGCCAGCAGCACCCAGGCCAGCAGCGCCGCCACCAGAATCGGCCGGCGCAGATAACCCAGCACCTGGCCGAAATCGACGCGCAGCAGCACCAGCGTCATCAGGCAGGCGACCACCGGCGTCACCACGTCCCGCGTCGCGGCGGCCAGCGGCGGCACCAGCACGCCGATGAACACGCCGAAGCCCAGCAGCGCGGCGCCGTGGCGCGCCGACCATTCGAGGAAGCGGAGCAAGTGCGGGGGCGCCAACGGGTGCGAGGTTGGAGTTGTTCGACCTGTGTTCTATATCTGCTGGGTGCCCGGACGTCATCACACCCTGATCCTCGCCCTGCTGGGCCTGCTTGGCGCCGCCCCCGCGCTGGCCGCCTGCACCGACCCGCCCGGCCCCGGCGTGGATTGGCGGCGCTGCAGCCTGGACGGGGGCGACCTGGAAAGGGCCAACCTGACCGGCGCGCAGCTGCGCGACACCGCCCTGCAGCGCAGCCGCATGGCCGGGGCGAACCTGACCCGGGCCGAAGCGCCCTATGCCCGCTTCGTCTCCGCCGATCTGCGCGGCGCGGACTTCACCGGCGCCACGCTGCGGGAAGCCGACTTCACCCGCGCCGTGCTGCGCGGCGCCAAGCTGGTGCGCACCGATCTGCGCCGCGCCCGGCTGTACCGCGCCGACCTGACGGAAGCCGACCTGACCGGCGCGCAGCTTGTCGGCGCCGACTTCACCGGCGTGATCCTGGACGGCGCCACCTGGACCGATGGGCGCCGGGTCTGCGCCGCCGGGTCCGTCGGCGCCTGCCAATGAGCCTCTCCGCGGCACCGCCGGACTACCTGGCCCGGCTGAACCCGGAACAGCGCCAGGCGGTGGAAACCCTGGACGGACCGCTGTTGGTGCTGGCCGGCGCCGGCACCGGCAAGACCAGCGTACTGACCACCCGCTTCGCCCACCTGCTGATGACCGGCCGCGCCCGCCCCTGGCAGGTGCTGGCCGTCACCTTCACCAACAAGGCGGCGCGGGAGATGCGCGAACGCGTCGCGGCCATCCTCGGCCAGACGGCGGAAGGGCTGTGGCTCGGCACCTTTCACGCGCTGTGTGCCCGGATGCTGCGCCGCCATGCGGAGCTGGTCGGGCTGAAATCCAACTTCACCATCCTCGACACCGACGACCAGATGCGGCTGCTGAAGCAGATCATGGAAGCCGCCGGCGGCATCGACACCAAGCGCTGGCCGGCGGCCGGGCTGATGGCGGTGATCCAGCGCTGGAAGGATCGCGGCCTGACGCCGGCCCGCATCACCCCGGCCGAGGATTCGGACTACGCCAACAACCGCGCCCGCAGCCTCTACGAGGCCTATCAGCGCCGGCTGGTGGAACTGAACGCCACGGATTTCGGCGACCTGCTGCTGCACATGGCGGAAATCCTGCGCAGCCACCCGGATGTGCTGGCCGATTACCACCGCAGCTTCCGCTACATCCTGGTGGACGAGTACCAGGACACCAATTTGGTGCAGTACCTGTGGCTGCGGCTGCTGGCCCAGCACGAGGACCCGGCCCGGAGAAACATCTGCTGCGTCGGCGACGATGACCAGTCGATCTATTCCTGGCGCGGCGCCGAGATCGAGAACATCCTTCGCTTCGAGAAGGATTTCCCGGGCGCCCGCATCGTCCGTCTGGAATCCAACTACCGCTCCACCAAGCCCATCCTGGCCGCCGCCGCGGGGCTGATCGCGAAGAATGCCGGGCGCCTGGGCAAGACGCTGCGCCCCGGCCGCAAGGACGCGGAAGGGGAGAAGGTGCGCGTCGTCTCGCTGTGGGACAGCGAGGAGGAAGCCCGCATGGTGGGCGAGCGGATCGAACAGGCGCAGCGACGCGGCCATCCGCTGTCGCAATGCGCCATCCTGGTCCGCGCCGGCTTCCAGACCCGCAGCTTCGAGGAACGCCTCATCACCCTCGGCCTGCCTTATCGCGTCGTCGGCGGGCTGAAATTCTACGAACGCGCGGAAATCCGCGACGCCATGGCCTATCTGCGCGTGCTGCACCAGCCGGCGGACGACCTGGCCTTCGAACGCATCGTCAACACGCCCAAGCGTGGCCTGGGTGACAGCGGCCTGCGCGCCCTGGCCACGCTGGCCCGCGCCGAGCAGATTCCGCTTGCCCGCGCCGCCGAACGCATCACCGAGGCCGACGCCCTCAAGCCCAAGCCCCGCACCGCGCTGCGCGAGTTGATGCAGGGCTTCGCCCGCTGGCGCCAGGTGAACGAGACGGAAGGCCATGTCGTCGCCGCGGCCACGCTGCTGGACGAATCCGGCTACACCGACATGTGGAAGGCGGATCGCAGCCCCGAAGCCCCGGGGCGGCTGGACAACCTCAAGGAATTGCTGCGCGCGATGGGCGACTACGCCAGCCTCGCCGGCTTCCTCGACCACGTCGCCCTGGTGATGGAAACCGACGAGAACGCGGAGGCGGAGCGCGTCCAGCTGATGACGCTGCACGCCGCCAAGGGCCTGGAATTCGACACGGTCTTCCTGCCGGGCTGGGAGGAAGGGCTGTTCCCCTCCCAGCGCTCGCTCGACGAGGGCGGCGACAAGGCGCTCGAGGAGGAACGGCGCCTGGCCTATGTCGGCATCACGCGGGCGCGCCGCACCGCCATCATCAGCCACGCCGCCAACCGCCGGATCTACGGCAACTGGACCTCCGCCATCCCGTCCCGCTTCCTGGACGAACTGCCGGAGGAGGCGATCAGCCGCGAAGGCCAGTCCACCCAGCGCAGCAACCGCCTGGCCGAGACGCCGAGCGTCTTTACCGGCGCCCAGGGCCTGCTCGCCCGCCGCCCCCGCCTGACCGAGGTGAACCCCTGGGACCAGCGCGAACGCCCGCCCCGCGCCACCAGCCTGGCCAAGGGCGAACGGGTGTTCCACGAGAAATTCGGCTACGGCACCATCAACGACATCGACGAAGACCGCCTGGACATCACCTTCGACCACACCGGCGCGAAACGCGTGCTGGACCGCTTCGTCCGGAAGGCGAGCGAGGTGTGAGGCGGCGAAGGGTCGCGCGGGTGCGTGCAGGGGGGACTCCCCCCTGCACCTGCCCATGATTAAGGGGTTTCCAAAGGGCCGCCGCCCTTTGGCGGGGAGGGTGCGGGAGGGGCAGCGCCCCTCCCGCCCCCCTGTGCGACTTCGCCCACCCTCAAACCCAGCCAACCCTCCCGGATGAGAAGGTCCCGCCTGCATGTCGCGTGATGTCTATGCCCAGCGTCAGGCGCGGCGGGCGGATCCGTTGGAGACGGTGTGGATGGACGGCCTGCCGGAGGAGGTGGTGCCGGCCTTCGAGGCGGCCTTGCTGCGGGTTTGCCCCTCCGTCGCGATTTTCCGGGACGAGGTGACGGATACCTGGCGGGTGGAGGGGGTTCGGCCGCAGGGGCAGGGGGCGG
The DNA here is from genome assembly GCF_012103215.1 of Falsiroseomonas selenitidurans. Classification (GTDB taxonomy): domain Bacteria; phylum Pseudomonadota; class Alphaproteobacteria; order Acetobacterales; family Acetobacteraceae; genus Falsiroseomonas; species Falsiroseomonas selenitidurans. The sequence continues at coordinate 5,086 of NZ_JAAVNE010000043.1, read as the reverse complement.
AGGAGTTGGCGGGGGCCCTGGCCCTGGCCAGCCTGGTGTCGGGCGGGTTCGAGCCGGTGGTGCAGTCCGCGCCGGTGGAGGCCGAGGGGTGGCTGGCGCGGACGGTGGCGAGTTTCGGGGAGCAGGCGATCGGCGCCGGCTTCCTGGTGCGGCCGACGCATTTGCCGGAGGCGCGGATCTACGGGCGCACCGTGTTGAAGCTGGATGCGGGGATTGCCTTTGGCTCGGGCGAGCATGGCTCGACCCGGGGGTGCCTGGTGGCCTTCGACGATGTGGCGCGGCGCGGGCGGCGGTTGCGGCGGCTGCTGGACCTGGGCACGGGCTCGGGCATCCTGGCGATGGCGGCGGCGAAGCGGTTGCGGCGGCCGGTGCTGGCGACGGATATCGAGCCCTGGAGCGTCCGCGTGGCGCAGGACAATGCGCGGATGAACGGGGTGGGGCGGCTGGTGCGGGCGCGGCTGGCGGATGGCTGGCGCGATCGGCATGTGCGGGCCGGGCGGCCCTATGACCTGGTGTTCGCCAACATCCTGGCGCGGCCCTTGTGTTCCATGGCGAAGGATCTGTCGGTGGGCCTGGCGCCGGGCGGCGTGGCGATCCTGGCCGGGCTGCTGGGGACGCAGGTGCGCATGGTGCTGGCGGCGCATCGCCGGCGCGGCATGGTGCTGGAGCGTCGGTTGCCGCAGGGGGCCTGGGCCACGCTGGTGCTGCGTCGCCGACGCTGAGCCGGGCGGGGTCGCTGGCTGGGGTTGAGGGACATGCAACGAGGCCGGCCCTTGCGGGGCCGGCCTCGCGCTTCCGCGTCCGTGCCGCCGGAGCGGCGCGGGCGGGTAACTCAGGCGGCGGCGGCCGAGGGACGCGGCCGGTTGGCGTTGGCCGGGGCCAGCGTCTGGACCGGGGCCTTGGCGGGCATCGTCACGGTTGCCTTGGTGGCGGTGGCGACCGGCAGGCGGAAGTCCGGCTCGAAGACGCGGCTGATTTCGCCGCGGGTCAGGCCGATATCGGCCAGTTCGCGGTCGGTCAGGTTGCGCAGGTTGTCGTAGGTGCGGCTGCGCTCGGACCAGATCACCAGGGTGCGGCCGAGGAAGGCGAGGCCGCGGCCGAGGCTGGTGAAGGCCCGGACCACCCCGTCGGCGATCGCCTGGTCGCGCGCCCGGATGGCGGCGTGGCGCAGGACCTCGATCTCGCGGGCGGTGCGGTCGGGGGCGGCGGGGTGGAAGATGGCGGCCTGTTCCAGGCTGTGGCGGGCGTTCATGATGACCTCTGTCTGCTGCGGGTCGCCTGGCCGTCCTGCGTTTCAGGATCCGGCCTGGGCCACCGCGCTTCGCAGATGCAACATAGGGGTCCGGGGGTCACAGGTGATGCGCCAAGGCAACAGCGAAGCCATGCGCTGGTCGCATGAAACACTGTGGACATATGTTTCATCATTAGGTCTCGGGCAATAACCGCCGTGATCGACCGCACCCTTTCGCCTCAAACTCCCGCCACGGCCGGGGCGCGCCTGGCGGCCCTGCGGGTCGAATTGGCGCGCCTCGGTGTCGATGGCGTGCTGGTGCCGCGCGCCGATGCCTTCCTCGGCGAATACGTGCCGCCCTCGGCGGAGCGCCTGGCCTGGCTCACCGGCTTCACCGGCAGCGCCGGCCTGGCCCTGGTGCTGCGCGACCGCGCCTTCCTGTTCATCGATGGCCGCTACACCACCCAGGCGGCGGCGGAGACCGATGGCGCGCTGTGGCAGCACCGCCACCTGATCGAGCAGCCGCCGGCCAGCGTGCTGCGGGCGGAAGCGCGCGGCCAGCGCATCGGCTACGACCCCTGGCTGCACCCCCAGGCGGCGCTGGAGCGGCTGGCGGAATCGGGCGTGGCGCTGGTGCCGCTGGCCACCAACCCGGTGGATGCCGTCTGGCTGGACCGCCCGGCGCCGCCCACCGCCCCGGCCGAGCCGCATCCGATGGCTTTCGCCGGACAGGAGGCCGCGGCGAAGCGGGAGGCGGCGGCGGCGGCGCTGCGCCAGGCGGAGCAATCCGCGGTGGTGCTGGCGGATGCGCATTCCGTCGCCTGGCTGCTGAACATCCGCGGCCGCGACCTGGGCTTCACCCCGCTGGCGCTGGCGGTGGCGGTGCTGCATGCGGATGCGCGGGTGGACCTGTTCCTGGACCCCGCCCGCGCCGATACGGCGCTGCGGGCGCATCTGGGCAATGCCGTGTCGCTGCTGCCGCCGGCGGAACTGTCGCCCGTGCTGCGCGGCCTGGCGGGTTCGCGCGTGCGGCTGGACCCGGAGGTGACGCCGGCCTGGTTCGGCCAGGCGCTGCGCGACGCCGGGGCGGAACCGGTGGCCGGGGAGGACCCCTGCCGGATGCCGCGCGCCTGCAAGAATGTGGTGGAACAGGCCGGCGCGCGCGCGGCGCATGGGCGCGACGCGGTGGCGCTGTGCCGCTTCCTGGCCTGGCTGGCCAAGGTGGCGCCCGGTGGCGGTGAGACGGAGATCTCCGCCGCCGCCCGGCTGCTGGCCCTGCGGGCGGAAGGCCCGCATTTCGTCGGCGAGAGCTTCCCCGCCATCAGCGGCGCCGGCCCGCATGGCGCCATCATCCACTACCGCGCGACCGAGGCGACGGACCGGGCGATCGGGCCGGACGAGGCCTATCTGATCGACAGCGGCGCGCAGTACCGGGACGGCACCACGGATGTGACGCGCACGCTATGGACCGGCCCCGGTTCGCCGCCGGCGGCGCTGGCGCGGCGCTACACCCGCGTGCTGCAGGGCCATCTGGCCTTGTCCGCGCTGCGCTTTCCGGCCGGCATCGCCGGGCCGCACCTCGATTCCCTGGCCCGGCAGGCGCTGTGGGCGGAGGGGCTGGATTACGACCACGGCACCGGCCACGGCATCGGCAGCTTCCTCTCGGTGCATGAGGGGCCGGCCGGCATCAGCCGCACGGCCCGGCCGGTGCCGCTGCAGCCGGGGATGATCCTGTCCAACGAGCCCGGCTACTACCTGCCCGGCGCCTATGGCATCCGCATCGAGAACCTGCTGCTGGTGCGCCCGGCGGCCGGCCTGCAGGACCAGGTGAAGCCCTTCCTGGATTTCGAGACGCTGACGCTGGCCCCCTACGACCGGCGGCTGGTGGTGCCCGGCCTGCTGGCGCCGGCGGAACGCGTGCAGGTGGACGCCTATCACGCGCGGGTGCTGGCCATGGTGGGCCCGCTGCTGCCGCAGGCCGAGCGCGACTGGCTGGCGGAAGCCTGCGCCCCCCTGGGCTGAGGGATCGCGGGCAGCCGGTGGTCGCGACGGGCCTGATCCGTCGGTGCCAAGCCGGGTTGTTGGCAGGGCGATCTGGTGTGTCCTGCCTACATCCGCGCCAATCGTTACGCAACTTATGCGAGTATTTGGTTTACCTGTGCACCAGATGGTTGTTGAATGCGGCGGTCAACCTCCGCTTCACCTGCTGCTGCGACCCTAGGCCGGCATGCCCCCACACCTCCGTCGCCGCTCCCTCCTCGTCCTGTCCGCCCCGGCCCTGGTCGCGGGTCCCGCGGTCCCGCTGCGTGCGGGCCGCCTGCCGCAGGACGCACCGCTGGACACACAGCAATGGCGCAGCTTCTGTGCCCGCTATCTCCTGCCGGAAGGGCGGGTGGTCGATCCGGCCAATGGCAGCATCTCGCACAGCGAGGGCCAGGGCTGGGCGCTGCTCTGCGCCGAGCAGGCGCTGGACCGGGAGACCTTCGACCAGGTCCTCGGCTGGACCCGGCGCGTGCTGGGGCGGCCCGGGGATGCGCTGCTGTCCTGGCGCTACCGCCCGGACGGGATGGGCGGTGGTGCGGTGGACGATCCGAACAATGCCACCGATGGCGACCTGATGGTGGCCTGGGCGCTGCTGCGGGCAGGCCATCGCTGGCGCTCGGCCGCGTATGTGGAGCAGGGGGTGGCGATCGCCCGCGACGTGCTGCGCCTGCTGGTCCGCCAGGTGGCGGAGGAGACGGTGCTGCTGCCCGGCGCGACCGGCTTCGAGCAGCGCGAGCATGTGGTGGTGAACCCCTCCTACTATGCCTTTCCCGCCTTCCGTGCCCTGGCCCAGGCGGTGCCGGACCCGCTGTGGCTGCGGCTGGCGGCGGATGGGCTGAACCTGCTGCGTCGCGCCCGCTTCGGCCGCTGGGCCTTGCCGGCGGACTGGGTCGCGCTGCCACGCACCGGCGGGCGCCCGGTGCCGGCGCCAGGCTGGCCGGCCCGCTTCTCCTACGATGCGGTCCGGGTGCCGCTCTACCTGGCCTGGGCCGGGATGGGACGGGAGCCGGCGGCGGCCAGCGCGGTGCGATTCTGGTCCGACCCACGGCATGGTCGCCTGCCGGCCTGGACGGATCTTGGTTCGGACGCGATCTCGCCCTATGAGGCCTCCCCCGGCATCCGCGCTATCGCCCAATTGGCGAGATCGCGGCATGGGGAGGCGGCGCCAATGCCCGAGTGGCCGTCATTGGATGAGACGGGTGACTATTATTCTTCCGTCCTGACGCTACTCGTGCGTCTCGCTTGGAGAGACTCGCTGACGGCTTCTATATAGAAGTGCTCCGACGACAGAGATTGGGTATTCCCTAACCGTCGCGGCCACGGCATGTTGCACCGCGATTGGGGGTTAAGCTCGTATGCGCCAAGATACGGATGTGGCTCGGGTTGCTGCCGCATTGCGGGCCCCGGCCATCCGTTACCGCAGTTTCGGAAATGAGCCGGTCCGCACGCCCTTGGCGGCGCCGGAAGCGGATCCGTACGCGCTGCTGGGTGCTGCGATGAACGCCGCGGCCGAGGTTGGCCAGCAGCAGGGGATGCCCCCTGCCGAGCCGTGGCAGCCACCCGAGCCGCCCACCCAGCACTGGCCCGCCCCGCAGGAGCAGGCCCACCAGCAGGGCCACGCCGCAACCCAGCCGCCCACCCCGGCCCAGGCGTGGGCGGAGCCGTCGGCGCAGCCTTCCGCCTGGCCCGAGCCGGCCCCCCAGCCGAGTCAGCCGCCGGCCTGGCAGGCGCCGCCGCCGAGCTGGGCCGAGCCTGCCCGCCCGAGCTGGCCGGACGCGCCCGCGGCGCAGCCCTGGCCCGCGCCGTCCCAGG
>NZ_JAAVNE010000042.1 GCF_012103215.1 Falsiroseomonas selenitidurans | reverse complement strand
GCTGCCCGGCGGCGGCGGCGCCCGGCGCCAGCAGCGGCGGCAGCAGCAGGGCGGCGGCCAGCGGCAGCGCCACCAGCGCCGCCAGGGCGGGGTCGATCGCGCCCAGCAGCAGCGCGATCGCCAGCACCGCCGCCGCCCCTGCCGCACCGGGCACCAGCGCGCCGAGATAGACGCGATCCAGCGCATCAATGTCGGAGACCAGCCGGCCCAGCAGGTCGCCGGCGCGGCGGAAGCCGAGGCCCGCCGGCAGGCGCTCCGCCAGGCGGCGGAAGAACCAGATGCGGGTATCGGCCAGGGCGCGGAAGGTGGCGGCATGCGTCACCAGCCGTTCCAGGTAGCGGAACACCGGCCGCAGCACGACCACGGGGCGCAGCCACAGCAGGGCCAGGCTGCCGGTGAAGAGGGTGGCGGCGGTGACGCCTTCCGCCACCGCGCGCCCCGCCAGGCCCAGCAGCGCCAGCCCGGCCAGCACCGCGGCCACCGCCATGGCGATGCCGGCCAGTAGCCAGGGCAGGCGGGACCGCCACAGGCCCAGCACGCGCAGCAGGTCCGTCCTCATTCCCCGGCCATCCGTGGGCCTGGCGCGCGCCCGGCCTCGATCGCCAGCACCCTTCCCAGGGCGCGCTGCGCGGCGCGGGAATGGCTGGCGACGATGGCCGTCCGCCCGGTGCAGAGGCGCCGCAGGCTGTCCAGCACCTCCGCCTCCGTTCCCGGGTCCAGATGCGCCGTGGGTTCGTCGAGCAGCACCAGCGGCGTGTCGCGCAGGAAGGCGCGGGCGATGGCCACCCGCTGTGCCTGGCCGCCCGAGAGCCCGTACCCGCCCTCCCCCACCAGGGTTTCCAGTCCCAGCGGCAGGCCCTTGGCGAAATCCGTCACCCGGGCGGCGGCGGCCGCGGCCTCCACCTGCGCGGCGGTGGCCTCGGGCCGGGCCAGGGCGATGTTCTCCCGGATCGTGGCGCGGAACAGATGCGCGCGCTGGCCGACATAGGCGGACAGGCGACGCAGCTCCGCCGGGGCCAGCTTCGTCGCATCCTGCCCGTTCAGCGAGATGCGCCCCGAATCCGGCCGCCGGAATCCCATCAGCAGCCGCAGGACGGAGGATTTGCCGGCGCCCGAAGGCCCGGCCAGCACCAGCGTCTCCCCCGGCAGGACACGGAAGGACAGGCCATCCAGCGCCGGCGGACGCGTCGGGTCGTAGGTCAGGCGCACATCCTGGAAGCTGACCACCAGGCGGCGCGGCATCTCCTCCAGCACCAGGCCGCCTTCCGCCGGCACCGCCAGCAGCGGCGCCAGTTCCGCCGCGGCGCCGCGCGCGCCCAGCCTTTCGTGATAGGCCTGGGAGAAGGCGCGCAGCGGGGTGAACAGGGCCGGCACCAGCAGCAGGCAGAACAGCGCGCCGGCCGGGTCCGGGTGGTTCTGGCCGAGGATGGCGGCGTGGCGGATGGCGAGGCAGGCGATGGCGCCGGCGGCCAGCGCCTCCATGGAGGCGGAGGACAGGAAGGCCACGCGCAGCACGCGCATGGTGCGCTGGCGCAATTCCTCCGCCGCACGGCCCAGCGCCTGGGCCTCCGCCTCCTGCCGCCGGAACAGCACCAGGGTGGGCAGGCCGCGCATGCGGTCGAGGAAGCGACCCGAAAGCAGGTCCAGCGCGGCGAATTGCCGGCGGCTGGCCTGGGCGGCGCCGATGCCGGTCAGCGCCATGGCCACCGGCACCAGCAGGGCGGCGACCAGCAGGATGGCGCCGCTGGTGGCATCCACCGCGAAGCCGGCCCCGGCCACCAGGATCGGCCCGGCAATGGCCAGCGCCGCGGCCGGCAGCCAGCGGGTGAGAAAGCCCTCCAGCGCCTCGATCCGGTCCACCACCAGCGCCGCGCGTTCCCCCACCGGCCGCGGGTCCGCGGCGCCGAGCGCCAGCAGACGGTCGAAGGCCTGGGCGCGGAGGCGGGCCTTCGCGGCCTCCCCGGCCGCCAGCAGCGCCCGTTCCTGCGCCACGCCGAGCCCGGCGGAGACCAGCGCCAGCGCCGCGGCGGCGCCCAGCGCCGGCCAGCCCGCGGCGCCATGGCCGAGCAGCCCGGCGATCAGCCCGGCGATGACCCAGGCCTGGGCGATGCCGAGGACAATCTGCGCCACGCCCAGCGCCAGCGGCAGGCCCAGCCGCCCACGCGCCGCCCGCGCCTCGCGCTGCAGCAGCGCGGACGCCGCATCCCCCCCCTGTTTCGACCGTGCCATGACCGCCGCAGGATAGGGCAGCGGGGCGCGGTGGTCATCACCCCCCCGTTAACGGCGGACGCGGTTAAGGCTTGCCCGGCGCCGGGAAATCCCCAAGCTCCCGCCCATTGCGCCGGAGGCCCGCCATGCTGCCCACCCATGGACGCTACGAATACGCCGCCTGGCGCGGCCGCACGCCCTATGCCTGGCCGGGCGGCGCGCTGCTGGCCGTGTATCTGGGCGTGAACCTGGAGCATTTCGCCTTCGGCGAGGGGCTGGGGGCGGAGCTGGCACCGGGCGGGCCGCAGCCGGACGTGCTGAACTACGCCTGGCGCGACTATGGCAACCGCGTTGGTGCCTGGCGGCTGCTGGACCTTCTCGAGTCGCTGGACCTGCCGGCGACGGTGCTGCTGAACAGCGCGCTTTATGAACACGCGCCGGAGCTGGTTGCCGCCCACCGCGCCCGCGGCGACGAGATTGCCGGCCATGGCCGCACCAATGCCGAGCGCCAGTCGGTGCTGACCGAGGCCGAGGAGGCGAAGCTGATCGCCGAGGCGACGGCGGCGATCCGCCGGCACGAGGGCAAGGCGCCCTGCGGCTGGCTCAGCCCGTGGATCGCGGAAAGCCGCGCGACGCCGGACCTGCTGGCGGAAGCCGGCTATGGCTACACGATGAACTGGTGCGCCGACGACGCGCCCTTCTGGATGACCACCCGCGCCGGGCGGCTGCTGGCCATGCCCTACCCGCAGGAGGTCAACGACATCCCCGCCATCGTCGCCCGCAAGGATGGCGCGGCGGCCTTCGCCGACATGATCCTGGACGATTTCCACGAGAGGCTGGCGCAGACGGCGGATGGGCTGCCGCAGGTGATGGGCATCGCGCTGCACCCCTATATCATCGGCCAGCCGCACCGGATGCGGCACCTGCGCCGCGCGCTGGCGGAGATCGCCTCCCACCGCGCTGCCGTCTGCATCACCACGGCCGGCGCGATCTGCGAGCATATCTCCGCCCTGCCGCCCGGCGTGGTGCCGGGTTCGGAGTGGGTGCGATGAGGCGCGCGCTGTTCCTGCTGCTGCTGCTGGGCGCCTGCGCCGGCGCGCCGCGGCAGCCGCCGGTGGAAACGGTGGCGCAGGTGGACCTGGCCCGCTATGCCGGCACCTGGTTCGAGATCGCGCGGTTTCCGAACAGCTTCCAGGACGGAAGCGGTCGCGTCTGCACCCACACCACGGCGACCTACACGCCAAAGCCGGACGGCACGATCGGCGTGACGAACCGCTGCCGCGGCGCCGACGGCGCGCCGCGCGTGGCGGAGGGCAGCGCCTATGCGGTGCCGGGCAGCGGCAATGCGAGGCTGCGGGTGAGCTTCTTCTGGCCCTTCTACGGCGATTACTGGGTGGTGGGGCTGGACCCGGCCTATCGCTGGGCGGTGGTGGGGGCGCCGGGGCGCGACTACTTGTGGGTGTTGTCCCGCACGCCGAGCCTGGCGCCGGGGGATTATGCGGAGGCGGTGATCACCGCGGCGCAGCAGGGGTTTGAAGTGACGCGGCTGGTGGCGACGCCGCAGGAGTAGGGGGGGGGTTGGGGCCGGGCTGCGGGGCACGGCTTGGTCGGCCATCCTTGTGCCTGTTGCGTGAAGCAGCGTGGTGCATGCTGGCTTGATCCGCCTGCTGGTCATTTTCCTGCCTGTACCCAATTACGGGCACATTTGTCGCGTGCAGCATCGGGCACACCGAATCCACAGGCCGAGCCAACGAGGAGGCGAGCGGAACGAGTGCGAGAGTGTTAGTCGCCCGCTATCGCCAACCCTTCGCCAACAACCTCAACGCATTATTTCCTTCTCATTCTGCAACGCACTCACCTAAGCTGTCGGGGTGGCGGCAGCTTTTGGCATAGCCCATGATCGAAGCTTGACCTTTTGGGGGGCGCGCATGAGCATATCTTTGCGAAAGATGTTCGTGCGCGATGTTGCTATCGCTGGGGTGCTACTCGGCGGCATGACTGGCGCACTAATCGGTCTGTCGGAGAGCCCTGTAGCCGGCGTTGCCGTGACCGCTACTTTAGCTTTGGCAGGCGCATTGGCAGGGAGCGCCGCCGCATCGAACCGTCTACTATTTATGCGGTGGCGGATTTTTGTGCTCTTTGTCACGCCCTTCGTGCTTGGACTTCTTCCATCAATGGCTGGGGGGCTGGTTTGGCGAAGCACGCAGCCGAGCCCTGGAGAGCAGTTGATCGCCAGCTTACGCGGCCTGGGAATGAACAACAGGGAGATAGCCGATCAACTCGGTAAGGCTGCTGCAGCAGGTGGTGGAGCAGCTGTTATTTTTCCGCCGTTGTCGCCTCTTCGCAGCGCTTCTGGTACGGCGGGAGCGGAAACGCCCTCTGCAACAGTCTCAATACCGCAATGCAGCAATTCGCTGCTTCGCCCCCCGGCCGGCCAAACTTTGCTGAGCGATCCCGTGTTCATCGAGCGGTTTGATCGTCAACCGGGGCGGTTTGCCGACATGGCAGCCTGGGTGCGCAGGCAACCATTGCCCCCAAATATGCAGGAAAGCACCTTCCGCCTTGCACTGCTCTCAGCGGCTCGGTTTGGGGCGTGCGGATCGTGAGTCGGCTCGTGATCTGGGCAGTAGTGGTCACGCTGCTGAGCTGGACAGCGGCCAAGGCCCAGCCACCGGCGTGGATCGAGCAGCATGCTCGATCAATCGTGCAGGTCACATTCCTGCCCTGCCACATCCGACCCTGCGAGGAAGGCAGGACGACTGGTACGCCACGCTTGGCCTCCGGCTTTCTGTTTCGACTTCCAAACGGTACCGTCGGCATTCTGACTGCGCTGCACGCCGTGTGTGGAGACGGCCTGAAGCGCTACCGGTTCGGCTCGATTTCTGGCGATGGGCTCGGGACCGCCCTCCAGGAAACTTCGGTGGAACTGGCGCATGCAGGTCACGACCTAGCACTCCTCCGCATTACAGCGACACTTCCGCCGGGGGTTGTGCCGCTCGAGGCGGAGTACCGCGCAGATCCGCGTGGACTCCAAGCCACCATCCTTGGGCACGCAGAGCGCGCGCCGAAGGTCTTGGATTCCAGAGCTGATATCCGCAGCCTTGCGCGCCAGTTAAACGCCATTCTGGCGGAGGACCTGCAGATCCGGCTGGCCCGGCTCGGCTTCCCTGATCTTTCGCAGGCGGTTATCGGGGTGCAGAATGCGATTGCACCTGGTGATTCTGGTGCCCCGCTCATCGCCCCATCCGGTCGGGTCGTCGGTGTCGCCAATGGCGGCGTGCCAGCCGCAGGTACTTATATTTCCTGGGCGATCCCGATCGACGCCGTGCATGCCCTGCGACCAGCTTCGGAGGTCTTGCCACAGGTTTCCTGCGCGGGTCTCGACTCAGCCCAACGCAGCGCGGAGGTCGACCAGATCTTCTACCTCGATCAGCTTATGGCGGGCGACCGACCTTTGCGCGGTGGCGTGTTGCAGGCGCATTTGGTCTTGCGCCTTGCAACAGCGGTCGGGCCGCTGCGCGCTTATGCCAACTGGCTGCGCGAGAAGGTTGGCTTCACCCTTCCACGGGAAAGTGGCGCAGCTTTTGGAGCCGCTCCAATCGCGTGGAACGCCCCACTGTCGCCGCGCAATCTGCCGAGCCCGGACGGCGCCGCATTACTCGACACTTTCGCCCGGCTTCGAGTTCGGCTTGCTTGTTTCGATGCTGCCAGCGCGCGGCGGGTGCAGGCGGCGACGCAGCCGACGACCGAGGGCGCGCTGCTCGTCGTGGAGATCCCGATTGGTCCGCTTGAGCCCGGGTTCAACCACGCTGGCGTTCTTCTTTCGCTCAGCGATCACTTCAACCGGCGCCTCGTCAATCTTCACCGCGCATCGTGGATCATGGTCGATCCCTATGTTCCTGGCACACGGCTGCAGCGGCGGTTTACCCGCGCTGCGGATCTGCTGGGCGGTTCCTGCCGCGTCGATCTTGACGACCAGCCAGGGCGTCTGTCCTGGCAGGAAGCAGCAATGCTCGACGGGATGCTGCGCCTTACGCTAATGGTGAGCGAGACGGTGACACTCACAATGCTGCATCCGGCACTCATACCAGCCGGCACACATGGCGAGCGTTGGGAGATCTGGGGCCAGCTACCCTTAAGGCCTGACCCGCTCGGAGTCGATCCAATGGCTTTCGCGATGTGGCGTTAACCATGCGAACATTCACAGTCTTCCTTGTACTGCTGAGCCTGGCGGCTGCGCCTTCTACAGCACAACCATCGTGTCGTGTAGAAAGACTCGATTACATTGACACATCGGCCAATCTGGCCGAGAAGATAGAGCGATGCGTTTTGATGCGCCGGGTTATCGAAGTGGATGAGCTTCGCGGCTTTGCGAGGAGTTTCGATCCGACTGGTGCGGCACTTTCCATTGGACAGGTGCTGGCCATACGGCCTCTTTCCGCCGGTGGTGATGTCGATCTGGCAGGCTTGGCTGTGCCGTGGTTCAGCCGAAGTGGCTTTCACGTCGTATGTGAGCGGCTCAATCGGGCCTTCAGCGCCCTCAACGAACGCTGCCCGCTTGCCGGGATTTTTAGCGTCGATATTGGAACGATCCTGAACACCATCTTCACATCCGACCCGAGGAGTCTTGGAGCAGCGCCAATGCTGTTGCATCCGCTGCGTATTGAGCGTGCGGCGTTCGTAGGCTCACACCTCCGTCTGGAAGGGCGAGCGACGTCGCCCATTGTGGTCCAGTCTCTTCGGATCGAAGACAGCCGGCTGGAATACCTTGCCTTGCGACATCTTGTGGTACTCGGGAATCTCGAAGTGGCGGGATCGTCAGCATCGGTCTCAATCGAGAATGTCATGGTGCTGGGCGACGTCGATTTTCGTGGCAGCAGGCTCGAAAGCCTTTTCGTCCGCGGTCTGCGTGGGGCAGGTACGCTGCGGCTCTCGGATTTTCCTGTTTCGCAATGGTCTGTGCGTGGCGCCGTGTTCCGGAGCGTCGTCGGCGATGTTGAGAAAGTGTGTGCCGGCAGTAGCGAACAGTGCCCAGATTGGCGGAGACAAGACATTGGGAGGTTTATCACGGAGGCAGTCAGCTATCATTGAATTGATCGAAATATTAAAAATGGAGTCTGGGGGCCTTTTATGAGCAGATGCGCCGCGATTGGGCCTGCGCTGATTGGGTTCAACTACTCGCCTTCGTGCTAATATCAGCGGCCAACCCCACGCCAGTTCGCCCCCTACCCCAACTCGAAACTCATCACCCCGAACAGCCGCTCCGCCCGAATCGCCGGCGCCGGCCCGGTGTACATGCGCGCCGTTTCGAATCCCGGCGCCAGCCCGAGGCGCTCGGCCAGCGCCACCGCGGCGCGGTGGGGTTCCGGCACGTCCAGGAACACCGGGCCATCCGGCACGCGGGCCAGCAGGGCGGCGGCCAGGGCCTCGGCCACCTCCGGCGTTTCCGCCACCAGCGGGCCGAATTTGTGCCCCTCCCGCGCCGGGCGGATCACGCCGAAGCCGGTGGCCGCGCCATCCTGCACCGCCGCCAGCGCCACATGGCCGGGCTGGTCGATCCAGGCGCGGAGGTAGGCGGCGCGCGCCGCCGGGAACACGCTGCGGTCCAGCGCCGCCAGCGCGGCGAAGGGCACCTCGGCGGCCGGCACGATGCCGCGCACGGGCACCGGCGGGCGCACCGGCACGCCGCCGAAGCGGATGTTGTTCCAGGCGAGGCTGAAACCGGATTTCCGGTAGTTGTCCTGCTGCGCCACCACGCCATCCAGCCCCACCAGCCGGCCTTCAAGCTGCGCCATGGCGCCGCGCCACACCGCCATGCCGTGCCCCTGCCCGCGCGCCTCCGGCCGCGCGATGTAGAAGCCGATGAAGCCGAAATCGGCGCCGTAGCGCGTGGCGGCGATCAGGCTGAGCAGTTGCGCGCCTTCCTCCATGGCCAGGAACAGCCCGGGATCCTGCGCCAGGAAGCAGGGCAGGTCCGCCAGGCCGGGGTTCCAGCCCTCGGCGGCGGCCCATTCGATGGCGGTCACGGCCTGCGCCGCGCTCAATGTCACCAGGCGTGCCATGTCAGTGCATGATGTCCCCGCCATTGGGCGACAGCGTCGCGCCCACGAAGAAATCCCCGCCGGGGGAGGAGGCCAGCAGCAGCGCCGCCGCCGCGATCTCCTCCGGCTGGCCGACGCGCCCGATGGGCAGCTTCGCCCCCGTGCGCTCGGCCCAGTCCGGGCCAAGCTGCGCCGTCAGGTCGGTGGCCACCGGCCCCGGCGCGATGGCGTTCACCAGGATGCCCAGCGGCGCGCCCTCGAAGGCCAAGGCGCGGGTGAAGCCGATCAGCGCCGCCTTGGCGGTGCAATAGGGCACGATGTTCGCCGCGCCCTTCAGGCCAAGCTGGCTCGCCGTGGTGATGATGCGCCCGCGGCCGCGCGCGGCCATGCCGTCCCACACCGCCTGGGCGGCGAAGAAGCTGGCCTTGACGTGCACATCCATCACCCGGTCGAACATGTCCTCCGTGATGGTGCCGATGGCCCCGCGCAGGTTGAGGCCGGCATTGTTCACCAGGATGTCGCAGGGGCCGAGTTGCGCCTGCGCCTGCGCGATGAAGCCGCGCAGCGCCGGCAGGTCCGCGACATCGACGGCGGCCGCGACCGCGCGGCGGCCCAGCGCCTCGATCTGCGCGACCACGGCCGCCGCGCCCTCGGCGTCGTCCAGGTGGCAGAAGGCGATGTCGGCACCCTCGCGCGCGAAAAGCAGCGCGATGGCGCGGCCGATGCCGCGGCTGCCGCCGGTGATGATCGCCACCTGCCCCGCCAATTGACCACTCATGCCAGAAGCCTCCGCATTGCCGCGCCGAATTCGTCCCGGATCGCCATGGCGTGGATGTGCCGCCCGGCCTCCACCACCACGCGGCCGCCCACCATCACGGTCTTCACCGGGTTGGACTGGCCGCTGAACAGCCAGGCATCCAGCAGCGCATCGCCTTCCCGCCCGATCAGCGTCGGGTGCTGCGCATCGAGTTCCACCAGGTCGGCGCGCAGCCCCGGCGCGAGGGCGCCGGTCGGCCGGCCGCTGGCCTGGGCGCCGCCGGCCAGCGCCGCGTCCAGCAGCGTGCGCCCGGGATGCGGGTTCTGGTCTGCCGTGGCGACGGATCGGGAATTGTCCCTCAGGCGCTGGCTGGTTTCCAGCTGGCGCAATTCGTCGCGCGGCGCGGTGCCCACATGGCTGTCCGTGCCGATGCCGAAGCGGCCGCCGGCGGCGAGATAGGCGGGCAGCGCGAAGATGCCATCGCCGAGCGAGGCCTCGGTCGTCGGACACAGCCCGGCGACGGCGCCGCAGCGCGCCAGGCCCTCGATCTCGCCGGCATCCATGTGCGTCGCGTGGATCAGCACCCAGCGCGCATCCAGCGGCGCATTGTCCAGCAGCCAGCGCACCGGGCGCGCGCCGGTGGCGGCCAGGCATTCCGCGACCTCCTTCGGCTGTTCGGCGGCGTGGATGTGGAGGGGGCCGGTGAAATCCTGGATGGCGCGCAGCATCTCGGGCGTCACGGCGCGCAGCGAATGCGGGGCAAGGCCGAGCGCCATCTGCGGATCGCCGCCGATGGCGGCCCGCATGGACTCCACGATGGTGAGGAAGCCGTCCAGGTCGTTCAGGAAGCGCCGCTGCCCCGCATGCGGCGCCACGCCAAAGATGCCGCCATGGCGGTACAGGCTGGGCAGCATGGTGAGCCCGATGCCGCTGCGCCGGGCGGCCGCGATGTTGCGCCGCGCCATCTCCGCCCGGTCGGCATAGGGCGTGCCGTCCGGCTGATGGTGCAGGTAGTGGAACTCGCAAAGACCCGTGAAACCGTGCTCCAGCAGCTCGACATGCAGCTGCGCGGCGACGGCCTCCGCATCCTCCGGCGCGAAGCGGCCGACGAAGCGGTACATCGTCTCCCGCCAGGTCCAGAAGCTGTCCTGCCCCTGCGGGCTGCGGCGTTCCGCGCCGCCGGCCATGGCGCGCTGGAAGGCGTGGGAGTGCAGGTTCGGCACGCCCGGCACCACGGCCCCGGCCAGGCGGCGCACGCCGCCCGGCGGCATGGCTTCGGGGGTGACGGCGCTGATGAAGCCGGCGGCGTCGGTCTCGATCAGCACCTCCCGCGCCCAGCCTTGCGGCAGCAGCGCGGTGGCGGCGAGAAGCTGGGTTGTCATGCCTTCCGCATGCCCGCTTGCGGCGCTTCGCGCAACCGGGTGGTGGCGGTGGCGCGGCTGGTCAACGCGTGGCGGTCCCCCGGATAGGTCAGGCGCACGGCGGTGATCGGCCTGCCCTGACAGCGGCTGATGCGGTCCAGCACCAGGCAGGGCGCGCCGGGCGCGATGCCGAGCAGCGCCGCCGCGGCGGCATCGGCAGCCAACGCCTGGATGCGATGCTCGGCCTCGGTCCAGGGTACGCGGTCCAGCAGCCAGGAGCCGGGCGGCACCGCGCCGAAGGCTTCCGCCGCGGCTTCCGGCACCGCGTCCAGGTTGATCAGCCGGTCCTCCAGCGCGTGCGGCGTGGCGCCGGCCATGTGGCGCACCTGCAGCGCCAGCACCCGGGCACCGCGCGGCAGCGGGCCCAGCCGCGCCCGATCCGCCGCGCCGGCCGCCCGCAGCGTGCGCTTCAGCACCGCATGGGAACGGCCGGGGCCGATGGTGGCGCGCATGTCGGGGATGCCGAACAGCGCCTCCTCCGCCCGCGGCATGGCGACGAAGCTGCCTGCCTTGCGGCGGCGCACCACCAGCCCGGCCGCCACCAGATCCGCCAGCGCGCGGCTTGCCGTCATGCGGGAGACGCCATGCGCCGCGACCAGTTCCGCCTCCGACGGCAGCCGGTCCCCGGGGCGCAGCGCACCGGACAGGATGCGGCCTTCGATCTCGGCGCGGATGGCGGCGTGGCGCGGCTTGGGCATGCGATTATGTCTAGACATAATGCATGGCCGCCAGCAATGCTTGCCGTTGTCGGAACGGAGTTCTCCCCATGCCCCGCCTCACCCGCCGCCTGCTGCTCGGATCCGCCCTGGCGCTGGGCGCCGCACCCGCCCTGGCGCAGGGCTTCACGGCCCAGCGCCCGGTGCGGATCATCGTGCCCTTCGCGGCCGGCGCCTCCATGGACGGGTCCGCCCGCATCCTCGGGCGGGGGCTGGAGCCGCGTTGGGGCCAACCGGTGGTGGTGGAAAACCGCACCGGCGCGGGCGGCAATATCGGCGCGGGGCTGGTGGCCGCGGCGGCGCCGGATGGCCACACGCTGCTGGTGGCGGCGGCCGGCATGATGACGGTCAGCCCGCATCTCTACCGCGACCTGTCCTTCGACCTGGTGCGCGACCTGGCGCCGGTGGCGATGATCGGCACGGTGCCGAACGTGATGGTGGTGCCGGCTGCCTCCCCGGCCCGCACGGCGCAGGACTTCGTGGCGCTGATGCGCGCCGCCGGCCGGCCGGTGAACTACGGCTCTCCCGGCAGCGGGTCCTACATCCATGTCACCGGCGCGCTGTTCGCGCGGGAGACGGGGCTGGCGGCGGAACACGTCGCCTATCGCGGCAGCGCGCCGGCGCTGATCGACCTGGCGGCGGGCCGCGTGGACGTGATGTTCGAGAACATGCCGGGTGCCCTGCCCTTCATCCGCGATGGCCGCCTGCGGGCGCTGGCCGTCACCTCGCCGGCGCGCAACCCGGCGCTGCCGGAGGTGCCGACCACGGTGGAGGCCGGGCTGCCGGGCGTGCAGGCGGTGGCCTGGTTCGCCGTCTACGCGCCGGGCGCCACCCCCGCCGCGCTGCGCGCCAGCATCGCGGCCGATGTCGCCGCCGTGCAGAGCTCCGCCGAGGGCGCTCGCGCCCTGCAGGCGCTGGGGCTGACGGTGGAAGTGATCGGGCCCGAGGCCCTCGCCGCTTCCGTCGAGGCGCAGCGCCGGACCTTTGGCGAGATCGTGCGCGCCGCCAACATCACCCTGAACTGATCGGACCGCAGCCCATGCCCGGCGAGCACCCGCCCGTCTACGTCGATTTCCTCAACGGTCCCGACATCGCCGAGCTGGCGATGACGAATGACGAGATCCTGGCCGCAATCGAGGGCCAGCTGGCCGCGCAGGGCCGTGGCAACACGGTGGTGGATGCGCGGATGCACCACATGCCGGGCCTGGCCAACGGCCATTTCAATGTGCTGCGCGGCACGATCAAGGAGGCGATGAACGTCTCCGGCGTCAAGGTGGTCGGCGACTTCGTCGACAACTACAAGGAGAACCTGCCGAGCGAGCTGGCCACGCTGCTGCTGATGGACCCGACCAACGGCAAGCCGCGCGCGATCCTGGACGCCTCGCACATCACGGATATGCGCACCGGCGCCGTCACCGCGATCGGCGCCAAATACCTGGCGCGCCAGGACAGCAAGGTGCTGGGCCATATCGGCGCGCGCGGCTCCTCCTACTGGAATGTCCGGCTGCTCGACCACCTCTTCGACTTCGAGGAGATCCGCGTGCATTCCCGCCGCAAGGAATCGCGCGACGCCTTCGGCGTCAAGCTGTCGCGCGACCTCGGCAAGAAGGTGATCGTGACGGAGGATTGGGAATCCTGCCTGAAGGGCGCCGACATCATGGTGGAGGCCTCCCGGCTTTCCGCGCCGGAGCCGCTGTTCAGGACGGAATGGATCAAGCCCGGCGCCTTCGTCTGCCCCTATGGCACGATGAGCGCGCTGGAACTCTCCATCACCAGCGTGATGGACAAGATGCTGATGGATGACTGGGGCCAGGCGCGGTCCGGCAAGCTGGGCGCCATGCGCCAGCATGTCGATGCCGGGCTGCTGTCGGAGGCGACGCTGCATGCGGAACTCGGGCAGGTGGTGGCCGGGCTGAAGCCGGGGCGCGAAAGCCCCGGGGAGACGATCCTGCTGTGGCATCGCGGGCTGTCCATCTCCGACATCGCGCTGGGCCATGCCATGCTGGAAAAGGCGCGGCGCACCGGCATCGGCCAGCGGCTGCGCTGGTTCTGAAAGGCCCGTTCCATGAACCCCCGCCTGCGCAACGCCCCCGCCATCCGCAGCCCCCGCGGGCTGGCGCTGAGCTGCCGCCACTGGACCACGGAAGCGGCGATGCGGATGCTGATGAACAACCTTGATGACGAGGTGGCGGAGAAGCCCGGCGAACTCGTCGTCTATGGCGGCATCGGCCGCGCCGCGCGCGACTGGGACAGCTACGAGCGCATCGTCGCCGCGCTGCGGCGGCTGGAGGAGGACCAGACATTGCTGGTCCAGTCGGGAAAACCCGTCGGCGTGTTCCGCACCCATGCCGATGCGCCGCGCGTGCTGATCGCCAATTCCAACCTGGTGCCGCGCTGGGCAAGCTGGGAGCATTTCTCCGAACTCGATCGCAAGGGGCTGATGATGTACGGCCAGATGACGGCCGGGTCCTGGATCTACATCGGCAGCCAGGGAATCGTGCAGGGCACCTACGAGACTTTTGCGGAGGCCGGGCGCCAGCATTTCGGTGGGGACCTGGCGGGGCGCTGGATTCTCACGGGCGGGCTCGGTGGCATGGGCGGGGCGCAGCCGCTGGCGGGCGTCTTTGCGGGCGCCTGCGTGCTGGCGGTGGAATGCCAGCCCTCCTCCATCGAGAAGCGGCTGGAGACGAAGTACCTCGACCACAAGGCCGATGACCTGGACAGCGCGCTCGCGATGATCCGGGAGGCCTGCGCGGCGCGGCGCGCCATCAGCGTCGGCCTGCTGGGCAATGCGGCGGAGGTGTTTCCGGAACTGGTGCGGCGCGGCGTGGTGCCGGATATCGTCACCGACCAGACCAGCGCGCATGACCCGGCCAATGGCTACCTGCCCGCCGGCTGGTCCCTGGCGCAGTGGCAGGCGATGCGGGAAAGCGATCCGGCCGCTGTCGCCGCCGCCGCGAAACGCTCCATGGTGGCCCATGTCCAGGCGATGCTGGACTTCAAGGCACGCGGCGCCGTGGTGATGGATTACGGCAACAACATCCGGCAGATGGCGAAGGAGGAGGGCCTGGCCAATGCCTTCGATTTTCCCGGCTTCGTCCCCGCCTATATCCGCCCGCTGTTCTGCCGCGGCGTCGGCCCCTTCCGCTGGGCGGCGCTGTCCGGCGACCCGGAGGATATTCGCCGCACGGATGCGAAGGTGAAGGAGCTGATCCCGGACGATCGCCACCTGCACAATTGGCTCGACATGGCACAGAGGAGAATCGCGTTTCAGGGGCTGCCGGCGCGCATCTGCTGGGTCGGGCTCGGCCAGCGGGACCGGCTGGGCCTGGCGTTCAACGCGATGGTGGCGCGCGGCGAGATCGGGCCCATCGTCATCGGCCGCGACCACCTGGATTCCGGCAGCGTCGCGTCGCCGAACCGGGAGACGGAGGCGATGCGCGATGGATCGGATGCTGTCTCCGACTGGCCCCTTCTCAATGCGCTGCTGAACACGGCCTCCGGCGCCACCTGGGTTTCGCTGCATCATGGCGGCGGCGTCGGCATGGGGTTTTCCCAGCATGCCGGCATGGTGATCGTGGCCGATGGCACGGAAGCCGCGGCGCGGCGCCTCGCCCGCGTGCTGTGGAACGACCCGGCGACGGGCGTGATGCGCCACGCCGATGCGGGCTACGAGATCGCGCTGGATTGCGCGCGGGAGAAGGGGCTGGACCTGCCCTTCCTGTGATCGGCGCGTATCGACGGAGGCTGATCCGATGACCCACGACACCCACGCCCTGATCCCCGGCCAGGCCAGCCTGGCACAGCTGCGCGCCCTCGCCGGCGGTGCCGCGCTGGGCTTCGCGCCGGGCTGGCAGGAGCCGGTGATGCAGTCCGTCACGGCGCTCCGCGCCCGGCTGGCGGGGGGCGAGGCGCTGTATGGCGTCAACACCGGCTTCGGCAAGCTGGCCGGCACGCGCATCGACCCGGCGCGGCTGGCGCAGTTGCAGCTCAACCTGCTGCGCAGCCACGCCGCCGGCACCGGCGCCTATCTGCCGGAGCCGGTGGTGCGGCTGGTGCTGGCGCTGAAGGCGAATTCCCTGGCGCGCGGCGCCTCCGCCATCCGGACGGAGGCGATCGAGGCGCTGCTCGCCCTGCTGAACCATGGCGTGATGCCGGCCATCCCGGCCAAGGGCTCGGTCGGCGCCTCGGGCGATCTGGCGCCGCTGGCGCATCTGGCGCTGGTGCTGATCGGCGAGGGCGAGGCCTTCCAAGGCGACCAGGTGCTGGACGGCACCCAGGCCCTGGCGCTGGCCGGCCTGGCGCCGCTGGTGCTGGGGCCGAAGGAGGGGCTGGCACTGCTGAACGGCACGCAGGTCTCCACCGCGCTGGCGCTGGCGGGCCTGTTCGCTGCGCAGGACCTGCTGCGCACGGCGCTTGTCGCCGGTGCGCTGTCCACCGATGCGGCGCGCGGCTCCGACACCCCCTTCGATGCGCGCATCCATGCGCTGCGCGGCCAGCCCGGGCAGATCCGCTGCGCCGCCGCGCTGCGCGGGCTGATGGCCGGCAGCGCCATCCGCGAGAGCCACCGCCAGGGCGATGCGCGGGTGCAGGACCCCTATTCGCTGCGCTGCCAGCCGCAGGTGGCCGGCGCCTGCCTGGACCTGCTGGACCACGCGGCGGCGGTGCTGGTGCGGGAGGCGAATGCCGTCACCGACAACCCGCTGGTCACGGCGGAGGGCGAGATCCTATCGGGCGGCAATTTCCATGCGGAGCCGGTGGCCTTCGCCGCCGACACCATCGCCCTCGCCCTGGCGGAGATCGGCGCCATCAGCGAACGCCGCATTGCCCTGCTGGTGGACCCGGTGCTGTCGGGCCTGCCGGCCTTCCTGGTGGCGGAAGGCGGGCTGCATTCCGGCTTCATGATCGCGCAGGTGACGGCCGCCGCCCTGGTGGCGGAGAACCGGGCGCTGGCCACGCCGCGCAGCGTCGACAGCCTGCCCACCAGCGCCAACCAGGAAGACCATGTCAGCATGGCCACCGGGGCGGCGCTGCGGCTGGCGGAGATGGCGGCGAACCTCTCCGCCATCCTGTCCGTCGAGCTGCTCTGCGCCGCGCAGGGGCTGGAATTCCATCGCCCGCTGGCCACCTCCCCGCCGCTGGAGGCCGCGCGCGCCCTGGTGCGCGGCGTGGCGGCGCCCTGGGATGCGGACCGCTTCATGGCGCCCGACATGGAAGCGGTGCGCCGCCTGGTGCAGGATGGCGCCTTCGCCGCCCTGCTGGAGCTGCCCGCATGACCTTCGATCGCGTCTGGCTGGACGCCAACCTCTGCACCATGGTGGCGCGGGAGGGCGATCCGCTCGGCGTGATCGAGGATGGCGCCATCGCGGCCAGGGATGGCCACATCGCCTGGGTCGGCCGGCGCGCGGATCTGCCCGCCGATGCCACCACCACCACCCAGTGCGACGGCGCCTGGATCCTGCCCGGGCTGATCGATTGCCACACCCACCTGGTCTACGCCGGCGACCGCGCCCGGGAATTCGAGATGCGGCTGGAAGGTGCCAGCTACGAGGCCATCGCGCGGGCCGGCGGCGGCATCCTCTCCACCGTCCGCGCCACGCGCGCGGCGGATGAGGCGGCGCTGGTGGCGGCCGCCCTGCCCCGGCTGGACCTGCTGCTGGCGGAGGGTGTCACCACCATCGAGGTGAAGTCCGGCTACGGGCTGGAGCTGGAGACCGAGCGGCGGATGCTGCGCGCCGCCCGCCGGCTGGCGGGGCTGCGGCCGGTCTCGCTGCAGACCAGCCTGCTGGCCGCCCACGCCGTGCCGCCGGAATTCGCCGGCGATGCCGATGGCTATGCGCGCCACGTGGCGGAGGACATCCTGCCGGCCATCGCCGCCGAAGGCCTGGCCGATGCGGTGGACGGCTTCACCGACAGCGTCATCGGCTTCGACCTGGCGCAGACCAGGCTGGTGTTCGAGGCCGCGCGCCGCGCCGGCCTGCCGGTGAAGCTGCACGCCGACCAGCTGCGCGACGATGCCGGCGCGGCGCTGGCGGCGCGGCATGGCGCGCTGTCGGCCGACCACATCGAATACGCCAATGCCGCCGGCATCGCCGCCATGGCCCATGCCGGGACGGTGGGCGTGCTGCTGCCCGGCGCCTTCTACTTCATCCGGGAGACGCATCTGCCGGACATCGCGGCGATGCGCGCCGCCGGGCTGCGGCTGGCGCTGGCCACCGACCTCAACCCCGGCTCCTGCCCCGCGCCCTCCCTGCTGCTGATGCTGAACATGGGCTGCACCCTGTTCCGCCTGACGGTGGCGGAGGCGCTGGCGGGCGTCACGCGCCACGCCGCGGCAGCGCTGGGGCTATCGGACCGCGGGATGCTGGCGCCCGGGCTGCGCTGCGACCTGGCGCTGTACGGCATCTCCCGCCCCGCGGAGCTCTGCTACTGGATCGGCCGCAACCCCTGCCTCGGGCGCGTGGTGGCCGGCGCATGAACCTCGCCGCGATGCAGACCCGGGTGCACGAGGGCGTGCCGCTGGCCGGCGCCTGGGGGGTGGAGGTGCTGGCCTTCGACGCCGGCACCGCCCGGCTTCGCCTGCCCTTCCGCGACGCGTTGCTGCGGCCGGGCGGCACCATCTCCGGCCCCGCGCTGATGGGGCTCGTCGATGTGGCGATGTGGGTGGCGCTGCTGTCGCTGACCGAGGGGCGGGATGAGAGCCGCACGGTGAACCTGGCCATCACCTTCCTGCGCGCCGTGCCGCCGGGGGCGGTGCTGGCGGAAGCCCGGGTGATCCGCCGCGGCCGCCGGCTCTGCTATGGCGAGGTGACGCTGTTTGCCGAGGGTGCCACCGAGCCCTGCGCGCATGCCACGACGAATTGGGCAGTCATCCAGTCTTCTGACGCGGTTTCGTCTTGAAATCGTCAGAAATCAGGGCCAGCATCCAGTCTTGAGGCCCGGGCCCCTCTGGCGGCGCTCCCCGGTACCGCGATGTCGGGCCTCCCACACACCGCCGCGCCCCCGCGCAGCGACGGTCGAGCGGAGGCATCATGGCAGGGGTGGATGCGTCGGGTGGGGTGCTGAAGGTCCGGCTGGTCGAGAAGCTGTCGGACCTGGAGCGGCGGATCGCCGCGGAGCGCGCCCGCCAGACGCCGGATGAGGCGCTGATCCGCCGGCTGACCCGCGAGAAGTCACTCGCCCGGGACCGCATGGCGGCGCTGGCCGGCTACGGCATGCCGGCCTGGGCGCGGGACGCGCTGCCGGGATAGGGCCGCGAGACGCGCTGCCGGGACAGGGCCGCGGAAGGCACGGGCGAAAGGATCAGGTGCGGCGGCCGGTGAACAGCACCGCCACCAGCATGGCGCCAACGGCCAGCACCACGCCGGCCAGCTTGGCGAAGCCCAGCGGCTCCCCCAGGATGACCACCGAAAGCAGCACCGCGGCCACCGGCACCATGGTGGTCAGGCAGGCGGTGCGCGTCGCGCCCATCAACTCCCCGGCGCGGGCATAGAGCGTGGTGGCGATGGCGGAGGACAGCACGCCCTGCCCCACCGCCTGCACCAGGCTGGATTGCCAGGGCATCTCCGGCACCACGCCGCCGCCCAGCAGCAGCCAGGGCGGCAGCAGAACCAGGGCCGAGAGCACGCACATCGCCGCATTGCCGGCCAGCGCCGGGATCTGCCAGCGCCGCAACAGCACGGTGAAGGCGCCCCAGACGGTGCCGGCGCCCACCAGGATGATGTCGCCGCGCCAGGCGCCGGGGTGGCTGCCGCCGATGCCGTCCCAGCCGATCAGCAGCACGCCGGCGGCGATGAAGCCCAGCGCGATGGCCCGCCCGCGGCTCGGCATCTCGCCCAGCAGCGGCACGGCGATGACGGCGCCCATGACGGCGGCGGTGATGGGCGCGACGGTGCCGCCATGGCTGGCCGGCGCATGCACCAGGCCCCAGCCGAACAGCAGCGCATTCACCGCGCCGCCGGTCGCGACCAGCCCCATCAGCCGCGGCAGCCCGATCTGCGCCAGGCGCCGCCGCGCCCGCCAGGCGAAGGGCAGCAGCACCAGGGCGGCGGCGCAGTAGCGCAGCACCGCGAGGTCGAGCGGCGAATAGCCCGCCACGGTGCCGCTGCGCGCCACCACGGCCTGCGCCCCCCAGGTGAGCGCCGCGGCAAGGCCGAAGCTGAGGCCGAGCAGGATGTTGCGCCGGGCCGGGTTCACGCGGCGGGGGGTATGGGATGCACCGCCGCAACCTACCCCCGCGGCGCGGCGCTTCCCAGGGGGGCGTTCAGGCGGCGTGGATCTCGTTCACATCCTGGCCGAAGCGGTCGAAGGCGACGCCGTAGCAGTGGATGGAGACCGCGGTGCGGCAGGACAGGTTGGCCAGGCGATGGATCAGGTCCGGGTCCGCCGCGCCATGGCTGCCCTCCCCCGGGCGCAGCAGGCGGGTGGCGCGCGGCTGCGGCAGGTCGCCCTGCTGCGGCGCGTAGAGGGTTTCCGTCAGCGTTCCCTGGTGCACGCCCAGCGCGCACCAGGTGCGGTGGGCATGCACCGGCGACATCTGGCCGGGCCGCCAGACCAGCGCCACCACGGCATAGCCGCCCGCGGGATCGCTGTGCAGCAGGTGGCGGATGTAGCGGTCCGGGCAGCAGGGACAGTCCAGCCCCTCCAGCAGCGCCGGGTCGGCGGCGAAGGCGCGGATGGCATCGGCCACGGCGGCGGGGCGGTCCGCTTCCGGCCGCCGCGCGGCGGCGGCGATGCCGGCCAGCATGGTGTCGCGCACGGGGCGGGTGCGGATGTAGGTCATCGGCGAGCCTGTCCTTCGGTGAAGGCAGGATACACAGGTAATTTTCTCCTCCGCAATCGGGAAGGAGATGGAACACACCCATTTCAGCGTGGTGGGAGCCAATGCGCCTCCCCTCGCCTGCCCCCTGGCCGATGCGGCGCAGCCGGTTATGCTGGTGGGATGCAAGCCCGGAAACCCCCCATGCGCCGCCGTTCGCTGCTTGGCCTCGCCGCCACCCTGCCGCTGCCCGCCCTCGCCCAGGGCAACCGCCCGCTGCGCCTGGTGGTGCCCTTCCCGCCCGGCGGCACCGCCGACCTGCTCGGAAGGCTCGCCGCGCAGCAGATCGAGGCGCGGCTCGGCGCGCCGGTGGTGGTGGAAAACCGCGCCGGCGCCGGCGGCGCCATCGGCTCCGACATGGTCGCGCGCGGCCCGGCGGATGGCAGCACCATCCTGCTGTCCAACATCGCCTCCCAGGCCATCGGCCCGGCGGTGAACCCCAGCGTGCCCTACAACCCGGTGACGGATTTCCGGCACATCGCCCTGGTCGCCGCCGTCCCCTCCGCCATCGCGGTCTCCGCCACCGGGCCGATCCGCACCATGGCGGAGCTGATCGCGCGGGCGAAGGCGGGCGCCGGCGCGGTGCGCTTCGGCTCCACCGGCATCGGCACCTCCTCCCACGTCAAGCTGGAGCTGCTGAAGCGCGCGGCGGGCGTGGACATCACGCATGTACCCTATCGCGGCAGCGCGCCGGCCACGGCGGATGTCATCGGCGGGCAGGTGGAAGGGCTGATCGCGGCGGTGCCGGATATCGGCCGCAACGACCGGCTGCGCCTGCTGGCCATCACGCTGCCGGAGCGCGCGACCCGCTGGCCGGATGTGCCGACGGTGGCGGAGGCCGGCTTCCCCGCCCTGGTCGCCACCAACTGGTTCGGCCTGTCCGGCCCCGCCGGCATGCCGGCGGCGATCGCGCAGCAGATCAACGCCGCGGTGGTGGAGGGGCTGAACACCCCCGCCCTGGTGGACCGGCTGGCGACCCTCGGCGCGCCGGCCAACCGGATGAGCCCGGCCGACTACACGGCGATGGTGGCCAGCGAGGTCTCGCGCTGGGCCGATGTGGTGAAGACCGCCGGCATCACCGCCGCATGAGCGGGGAGACGATCGCCGAGCTGGAGGCGCGCCTGGCCGCGGTGCGGGCCAAGCGCGGCTACCTGCTGCCGCATCACGGGCTGATGGCGCTGGCCTTCCCGAAGCTGCTGGAAGGCTACGACGCCGCCTATACGGCGCTGGCCCTGGATGACCGGGTGCTCAGCCGGCACGACCGGGAGTTCGTCTGGCTGGCGGTACTGGCCGCGACGGACGAGGCGCTGGCGACGCACCACATCGCCAAATTCCGCGAGGCCGGCGGCGACGATGCGATGATCGGCGCCGCCTTCGCCGCCGCGGCGCTGGCGATCGGCGCGGAGGCCTTCGACTTCGCGGCGCGCGACTGGGGAAGGCAGCTGGCGCCCTTCGACCCGCGCGCCAGCTACCTGGACACGCTGCGCCGCGTGGCGCCGGCGGCGCCGATCCGGCTGGTGCACCTGGCGGGGCTGGCCGTGCAGGTCTGCCGCGCCCGCTGGCGCCCCTTCGCCTGGCACCTCGCCGCCGCCTATGCGGATGGGGTGGAGGAGGAGGCGATGGCGGAGGCGATCAGCCTGGCGATGTTCCCCGGCAGCGTGCCGCGCTTCGTGGAGGCCTGTGGCCATTGGCGCCGCCTGATCGCCGAGGGTGCCCTGCCCGCCAGCCCGCGCTTTCGCGCCTGGGCCTCGCTGACCGGCCAGGGCGGGCATGACGAGGCAACCGGCCTCGCGCCCGGCTGAACCGGAACCGGGACAGGCGCGCGAGGCTCATGCAGTATTCATCGATTCATGGCGCCTGAAGGATGGCCACCAATGCTGTTGAAGGATCGCGTGGCGGTGGTGACCGGCCCCGCCAAGGGGATGGGTGCCGCCTGCACGCGGCTGCTGGCGGAACACGGCGCGGATCTGGCGCTGGTCGGCCGCGACACCGCCGCCATTGAGCCGGTCGCCGCGGAGGCGCGCGCCAGCGGCCGCCGCGCCGAGATCTTCGGATGCGACCTGATGGATGCGGCCAGCGTGGACGCCATGGCCAAGGCCGTGCTCGACCGCTTCGGCCGCTGCGACGCCCTGATCAACATCGCCGGCGGCCGCGGCCCCCTGGGAAAGACCTTCTGGGAGACGACGCCGGCGGAATTCGACGACATCCTCCGCCTGAACGTCACCGGCTGCTTCCTCACCATGCGCGCCTTCGCGCCGACCATGATCGCGGCGGGCTCGGGCAAGATCGTCAATGTCGGTGGCACCTTCGGCATGCGCGGCCGCGCCGGGCGCAGCGCCTATTCCGCCAGCAAATGGGGCCTGCGCGGGCTGACGAAGTCGGCGGCCCTGGAACTCGGCCCGCACAACATCAACGTCAACATCGTCGCCCCCGGCATGGTGGAGGGCGACCGCTTCGAGAATGTGCTGGCCACCATGGCGCGCAAGGAGGGCATCGGCCTGGAGGAAGCGCGCGTGAAGCATGCCAGCGAATATGCGCTGCGGCGCATCAGCACGGATGTGGATGTGGCGAATGCCGTGCTGTTCTTCGCCTCCGACCTGTCGCGCCAGACGACGGGGCAGGACTTCACCGTCGATGGCGGCTGGGTGATCTGACCATGGTCGAGCTCTACGCGGATCTGCTCATCACCGGCGGCATCGTGGTGAACGAGACCGGGCGCTTCGCGGCGGATGTCGCGGTGAAGGACGGGCTGGTGGCCTTCGTCGGCCACCCTGGCTTCGCACCCCGCGCCCGGCGCACCCTGGAAGCCACCGGCAAATTCGTCATCCCCGGCGCCATCGACGTGCACACGCATATCCGCGAGCCGGGGATGACGCAGAAGGAGGACTGGACCACCGGCACCCGCGCCGCGGCGGCCGGCGGCGTCACCACCGTCTTCGACATGCCGAACACGGACCCGCCGGTGTGGTCGCTGGACGCGCTGGCGATGAAACAGGAAGCCGCCGCCCGCCAGGCGCATGTGAATTACGGCCTGTACGGCCTGCTGGACGAACGCTCGCTGGAGGCGCTGCCCGCCCTGGCGGAAGCCGGGGTCATCGGCTTCAAGCTGTTCTACGGCAACACCACGGGCAACCTGCCGGCACCGAATGACGGCGCGGTGCTGGAAGGCTTCGAGATCCTGGCCGAGCTCGGCCTGCGCTGCGCCATCCATGCCGAGAACTCGCCCATGCTG
Source organism: Falsiroseomonas selenitidurans (assembly GCF_012103215.1). GTDB lineage: Bacteria > Pseudomonadota > Alphaproteobacteria > Acetobacterales > Acetobacteraceae > Falsiroseomonas > Falsiroseomonas selenitidurans. The sequence goes on along the minus strand of NZ_JAAVNE010000042.1, from coordinate 24,349 downwards.
TTCTGGCGCGAGAACCGCATGAAGGCCGCAGGCCGCGACGATGCCTACGCGCATCTGGCGGCGCGGGCGGATATCGTGGCGCTGGAAAGCCTCAACCGCTCCATCACCCTGTCCGAATGGACCGGCGCGCGCATCCATATCGTGCATGAAAGCTGCATGCGGTCGCTGCCCATCATCCGCGCGGCCAAGGCACGCGGCGTGCCGATGACGGTGGAGACCGGACCGCAGTATTTCCTGCTCGCCGCCGAGGACCTGACGGGCGACAGCGCCCGCATCGCCCGCCTGAACCCGCCGATCCGCGAAAGGGCACAGCAGGAACCGATCCTGTCCGCGCTGCTGGACGGCACCATCGACATGCTGGGCACCGACCACGCGCCGCACGCGATGGCGGAGAAGCAGCATGCCAGCTTCTGGGACAATGCCTGCGGCTTCCCCGGGGTGGAGACCTCCATGCGGCTGATGCTCACCCTGGTGCATCAGGGGCGCACGAGCATGGAGCAGTATGTGCGCATGGCCTGCGCCGCGCCGGCCAGGGCCTTCGGGCTCTATCCCCGCAAGGGCGTCATCCAGCCCGGCGCGGATGCCGACATCGCGGTGGTCGACCCGGCGAAGGAAGGCGTGATCCGCGGCGCGGCGCTGCACAGCACCCGCAGCCTGTTCACCCCCTTCGAGGGGATGCAGACGGTGGGCGCGCCGGTGGCCACCATCGTGCGCGGCCGAATCGTCATGGAAGGCGGCAGCGTGCTGGACGCCCCCGGCTGGGGCCGGCAGGAACGGCCGCAGATGCCCAGGCCGGCGCCGCGCAACCTGGCAACCACCACCAAGGCGATCCTGCGGCCCGGCGCGCAATCCTGGTGAGGCGCCGCCGCCTGGTCCTCGATGCAACGGGATGAAATAGACCGAAGATTGACAGCATCGACCGGCCGGCCATCCTGCCGCCAATGCAACAAGGGCGGCTCGCATGGCAAACCTGGTCACCGGTCTCGGCGGTTCCGCCGGCTTCGGCGAAAATTCGCTCAATGCCGGGGATCGGTGGAGCCTGGTCCCGATCGACCTCTCCGCCTTCTACAATGCCAATGGCGGGCTGAAATTCCTCGGCAATGACTACCAGGCGCTGTGGGTGAACCAGGATGGCTTCATCCAGTTCCGCCCGGCGGATGGCGGACGTGCCGAACTGCCCGCCATCCCCTTCGCCGGCCCCGGCGCCGGCGGGCTGGATGCAAGCTTCGGCGACACCATCGCCCCGATCCTGGCCCCCTTCTGGAGCCCGGTGGACACCGATGCCACCGCCCTGCCGGCCAGCGCGGGCGGCAGTTCCACCGGCAGCAACCAGGTCTGGTATGACCTGGACGCGGTGACCGGCATCGTCACCGTCACCTGGGACGACGTGCTGCCGCAATCCGGCGGCGGCGCGGAGATCAGCGAGGCATCGGGCCGCAACGCCTTCCAATTGCAGATCGCCCCCGCCACCAACCCCGGCGCCACCTCGATCGATTTCGACGTGACCTTCCGCTACGAATCGCTGGAGTGGCCCTCCTTCAACTTCCGCGACAACCTGTTCTTCACGACCAATGCCGGCCGCGCGGTGATGACGGATTTCAGCACCGTCATCGATGGCGACGTGGTCATCACCGAATTGCCGCCGAGCCTCGACGCCGCAACCAACCCGGATGCGGCCACCGCGCTGGTGACCACGGGCAACATCATCGGCCAGCCCGGCCTCTGGCACTACGCCTACCGCCAGGGCTGGGTGACGGCGGAGATCAGCGCCGAGGATACCGTGGTGGTGGAGGGCACCGGCGCCGGCGCCACCTTCGCCGCCGTGGAGGTGCGCCTGGTGGCCGGCGTGCAGCACAGCGTCACGGTCGATTGGCAGGCGGTGAACCAGGCCACCGGACTCGGCTTCGCCAATGTGGACTCCGACCTGCTGGAGACCTCCGGCAGCATCACCTTCGCGCCCGGGGAGACGCAGAAATCCCTCTTCATTCCCATCAACCGGGACGCGATCGACGAGGCGCTGCCGGGCCTCGGCTTCACGGCGGAGACCTTCCGGCTGGAGCTTTCGACCGCGCCGGTCGCCTTCCTGAGCCCGGGCGGCAGCATCCTGCTGAATGACAGCGTGGTGGTGACCATCACGGATGACGACACGCCGGTCGCGGGCGGCTTCGCGGTGGAGGATGCCAGCGCGGCAGAATCCTCCGGCGAGCTGGTCTTCACCGTCACCCGCGGCGATGCCACCGCATCCGGCAGCGTCGATTTCAGCCTCGCCGCGGGCACCGCGGTGGCCGGCCTGGACTTCACGGCCGGCACCGGCACGCTGGATTTCGCGCCGGGCGAGGCCAGCCAGACCCTGCGCGTGGCGCTGCTGGATGACGGGTTGGTGGAGGCGGATGAGACGCTGACGCTGACCCTGTCCAACCCCGTCGGCCAGCCGATTCTGGCGGCCAGCGCCACCGGCACCATCCTTGACGATGACAGCGCCCTGCTGATCACGCCCGAGCCCGCCTTCGCCCTGGAAGGGCAGGCGGACACGCCCATCGCCTTCCGCTTCACCCGCAGCGGCGCCGATGTGGCGGTGGCGCGCACGCTGGGCTGGGTGTTCGAGACATCCGGCCTCTCCGCCGCGGATTTCCCGGCCGGCAGCCTCTCCGGCACCGTCGCCTTCGCGGCCGGGGAGACGGAGCAGGTGGTGACCCTGTTCCTGCTGGCCGACGACGTGACGGAAACGACGCCGGAATCCGGCCGCATGGCGCTGATCCCGGCCGACCAGGCGGTCTATGCCAGCGTCAACAGCGGCGACTTCCTGACCCAGGACGCGCCGGACCCGGCCATCGCCGATTGGCGCCGCGGCGGCGAGGGGGCCGACACGCTGTCCGGCCTGGCCGGCGACGACACGCTGCTGGGCCTGGGCGGCGAGGATCTGCTGCAGGGTGGGCGGGGCGATGACCGGCTGGTGGGCGGCGATGGCAACGACGCGCTGGAAGGCGGCTTCGGTCGGGACCGGCTGCTCGGCGAGGCGGGCGATGACGGCCTGGCCGGCGGCGCGGGCAACGACCTGCTCTCCGGCGGCCTCGGCGCCGACACGCTGCGTGGGGAGGAGGGCAACGACACGCTGCTGGGCGGTGCGGAGGCCGATGTGCTGGAAGGCGGCGCCGACCGCGATCGGCTGATGGGCGATGCCGGCGATGACAGCCTGGATGGCGGCGCGGCCGATGACCGGCTGTTCGGCGGCACCGGCGCCGATTTCCTCGCCGGCGGCGAGGGCGCCGACTACCTGCTGGGCGAGGCCGGCGCGGATTGGCTGCTGGGCGGCGCCGGCAACGACGTGCTGCTGGGCGGGGCGGAGGCCGATACGCTGGAAGGCGGGCTGGGCGCCGACCGGCTGCGCGGCGATGCCGGGCCGGACGTGTTCCGCTGGACCGCGCTGGAGGAAAGCAGCCTGGCCCTGCGCGACCGCGTGCTGGACTTCGTGGTGGGCGAGGACCGGCTGGACTTTGCCGCCATCGATGGCGACCTGGCGGCACCGGGCGTGCAGGGCTTCACCTTCCTCGGCGGCGGCGCCTTCACCGCGGGCGTGGCGGGGGTGCGCTTCGTGCAGGCCTTCGGCAACACGGTGGTGCAGTTGGACAGTGCCGACGCGGACACGTCGCCAGAGATGTATGTGGTGCTTTCCGGCCTGCACGCGCTGACGGCGGCCGAGTTCATCCTGTAGCGGAAAGGGGGGCGCCGTGGCGCCCCCTCCCCGGTTCAGTCCACGCTGGCGCGGGCGGCGCGCACCACCTCGCCCCAGCGGGCGATGTCCTGCTCATGCACCTGGCGGAATTCCTCCGTCGTGCGCACGGTGGACGGCGCGATGCCCTGGCTGTTCACCAGCCAGTCGCGGAACTCCGGCGCCTCGATGATCTTGCGGATCTCGGCGTTCAGCCGCTGCTGGATCGCCGCCGGCATGCCGGGAGGGCCGAAGACCCCGTACCAGGTGGTGCTCTCGAAGCCCGGCAGGTTGCAGGCCTCGGCAATGGTCGGCACGTCCGGCAGCACGGACAGGCGCTGCGGCGTGGTGACGCCCAGCGCCCGCACCGCGCCCTGCTGCACCAGGCCGAGCGCCGGGCCCACCTGGTTGAAGAACAGATCCGTCTGCCCACCGAGCAGCGAGGTCACGGCGCCGCCCTGCCCGGTGAAGGGCACATGCACCATCTCGATGTTGGAGGCGACGGCGAAGCGCGCGCCCGCCAGGTGGGTGGAGGCGCCATTGCCCGTGCTGGCATAGTTCAGTGCGCCCGGGCGTGCCCGGGCATCGGCCAGCACCGCCTGGCAGGCGGTGTATTGCGGCCGGTGCTGGATGGAGGTGATCAGCACGTTCGGCACATCGCCCAGATGCGCGATGTGGGTGACGTCGCGCATCGGGTTGAAGGGCAGGTTCCGATACAGCGTGGCATTGATTGCATGGGTGCCGGCGGTGCCGAACAGGATCAGGTATCCATCCGGCCGCGCCTTGGCGACGTAGGCGGAGGCGATGTTGCCGCCGGCGCCGACGCGGTTGTTCACCACCACCGGCACGCCCAGCGCCTGGGAAAGCGGCGCCGCCAGCTTGCGGGCATAGATGTCGACGCCCGAGCCATTGGGGAAGCCGCCGAGGAATTCGATCGGCCGCGAGGGCCAGTTGTCCTGCGCCAGGGCCGGGGCGGCCGCGCCCATCAGGGCGAGCAGGGGCAGGAGGAGGCGGTGTCTCAGCTTCATGTCGGGGCCCGTTCCGGTTATTGCCAGGCAGCAGAAGAACCGAGGCAGCACCCGCCACGCAACCCCTTGCCATCACCGGCTGGACAGAAAGCAGGCTTGGCCTAGGCTCATCCGATGCACAGCAGCAATCATGCTCCGCGCCTCGCGCGGGGCGGCAAATCCATCTACGGCGCCCCGCTCGGAATCCTGATGTTGGAGGCGCGCTTCCCGCGCATTCCCGGCGACATGGGCAATGGCGAGACCTGGCCCTTCCCGGTGCTGTTCCGCGTGGTGCGCGGCGCCAGCCCGGAGAGGGTGGTGCTGCAGGGCGCGCCCGGCCTGCTGCCCGCCTTCATCGAGGCGGCGCGGGATCTGGTGGATCTGGGGGCGGAGGCCATCACCACCAATTGTGGTTTCCTGTCGCTGTTCCAGGCGGAGCTGGCGGCGGCGGTGAAGGTGCCGGTGGCGACGTCGTCCCTGATGCAGGTGCCCTGGGTGCAGGCGCTGCTGCCACCCGGGCAGCGGGTCGGGGTGGTCACCGTCAGCCGCGGATCGCTGACGCCGGCGCATCTGCAGGCGGCGGGCGTACCGCTGGACATTCCCGTACAGGGCACGGAGGACGGGAAGGAATTCTTCCGCGTCCTGATCAAGGGCGAGAAGCAGGACATGGATGTGGCGCTGGCCGAGCAGGATATCCTGCAGGCCGGGCGCGCCTTGGTGGCGCGGCATCCCGAGGTCGGCGCCATCGTGCTGGAATGCACCAACATGCCGCCCTATGCGGCCGCGCTTCAGGCCGAGCTCGGCCTGCCGGTCTATGACATCTACACGCTGGTCAGCTGGTTCCATGGCGGGCTGCGGCCGCGCCGGTTCTGATCCTTCAGCTGCCCGACTGGCGGCGCATCAGCGCAGTCAGCCGCTCCGCCTCCCCCAGGTCCACATCCTCGATGGCCGGCGGTTCGGGCAGCCCGGATTCGCGCGGGTCCTGGCCGCTATCCTCGGCCCCCAGCAGCGCCCTTTCCACCGCATCGCGCAGCGCGGCGAAATCGCCGGCGGCGCGGGCGCGGGAAGCGGCCAGCTGCACGATTCCCGCCACCGCCTGCGCCAACTCGGCGGTCCCCTCCGGCTGCGAGCGCGGCGGGGTGTCGAGCCAGGAGATGCCGAGCCGGAGCACGGGATCGTAGAACAACCGACCCTCCCCGCCCGGCGGACGGAAGGAAGCGAGCGGCGGATCGAGATGCTGCATGCTGGTCATTGGCGTCTTCCCTTCGGGCTTTTCCCGTCCGGCGAGCCGCTTGCGGTGTCTCGGAAGAGTCGAGGCGGCCGTAACGGTCTGCTCACACTCGCCCGCAACATCTGAACAACTGGTTAAGATGTTACGGGAAAATGATCGCCGCCAAAATAACCCGATCATCGTCCGGCTGGACCATGCAGCCGACCGGCCGGGCGCCAGCCAGGGCATTCGGACATGGTCATGGGAGGCCCGGAACCCTCGCCCGGGGCCGCTGCGCCACCAGGGTCAGCACGCGAAAAACCCCGGCCACTTGCGTGACCGGGGCGGAATAGGGCCGAAGCGCCGAAGCGGGGCGGGCTATTCCTTCATGTTGACAGCCTGGCGGCCGCGCTGGCCGTCGCGCACGTCCAGCGCCACCTTCTCACCCTGCTGCACATCGGCGCGGCCGGCGCGCTGCAGGACCGAGGAATGCAGGAACACGTCCTGCCCGCCATCTTCCGGGGTGACGAAGCCGAAGCCGCGCACCTGGTCGAACCACTTCACCGTGCCGTTCACGGCATAGGTCGGGCCGCCTTCTTCCGCGCGGTCGCGGCGCGGCGGCGGGCGGTCACCGAAATTGCCCCGCGGCGCGCCGAAGCCGCCACCGGCCCCGCCGCCGAAATCGCGGCGCGGCGGGCGATCGCCGAAGCCGCCGCCACCACCGAAGCCGCCACCGGCCGGGGCGCCGAAGTCGCGGCGCGGCGGACGGTCCCCGAAGCCACCGCCGGCGCCGAAGTCGCGGCGCGGCGGACGATCGCCGAAGCCACCGCCGGCGCCGAAGTCACGGCGCGGCGGACGGTCGCCGAAGCCGCCCGGTCGCGGACCGCGGTCACCGCCACCCGGGCCCTTGATGACCGAGTAGATGCGCGTGACGAGGCGACGGCCCTGGCGGTCGGTCCCGATCTCGCAGTTCAGCTTGTCGCCGGTATCCGGCGGCTCGATGCCGGCCTCGGTCAGGGCCGAGGCGTGGAAGAAGACGTCCTGCCCATCCGGGCCCAGAACGAAACCGAACCCCTTCCGGGCATTGTACCACTTCACTTCGGCTTCGACGGACCCGGCGCCGCCCTGCTCGTTGTCGGGAAACACGATCTTATGCAATCCGTACTTGTGGACGCGACCCGACACGATGCAGGGCCGCCACCATGCAAGATTGCACCAGGAAGCAAGAAAAACCAGCGAAAAGGGTGCTCAGGCGAAGCGCGTGGGACGAAATGGCTGCAGATCAAGCGCCGGAGTCCTTCCCGCGAGCAGATCCACAACCGCGTGCGCCGTGCGCGGCGCCGCCACCAGCCCGACATGGCCATGCCCGAAGGCCAGCAGCACATCCGGCGAGGCCGCGGAAGGGCCGAGGCAGGGCAGGCCGTCGGGCATGGAGGGGCGATGGCCCATCCAGACCTTCACCCGGCTGGCCGGCAGGTCGCGCGGCAGGGCGGGGAAGCAGCGCAGCAGATGGTCGCGCAGGATCTCGGCCCGCTTCCAGTTTGGCGCCGCCTCCAGCCCCGCGATCTCCACCTGGCCGGCGCAGCGCAGGCCGCGGTCGGTCCAGGTGATCGACATCTTGCCGTCATAGGGCATCATCGGCGTGCGTGGCCCGACTTCGGCCCCCACCACCATGGCGTGGTAGCCGCGCTCGGTCTCCAGCGGCACGCGCGAACCGGCGGCGGCGGCCAGGGGGCGGGATCGGGCACCGGCACAGATCACCGCGCGGTCCGCCGCCACCTCCCCTTCCGAGGTCAGCACCGCCTGCAGCCGCCCGCCTTCGATGCGGAAGCCGGTGGCGGCCTCCCGGCGCAGCTCCGCGCCTTCAGCCCGCGCATGGTCCACCAGGGCGGCGACGTAGGCGCCGGGGTCGCGGCAATGGCCGCCTTCCTCCACCAGCGCCCCGAAGGTGTAGCGGCGGTCCAGCTCGGGCTCCCGCTGCCGCATCTCATCCGCGCCGAGTTCCAGCCATTCGATGCCGACCTTGCGGCGGATGCGCCAGGCCATCGCCTCCGCCTCGAACTGGCCGCGGTTCTCATAGATGTAGACCAGGCCGCGCTGCTCGATCAGCCGGCCGACGCCGGCCTCCTCCGCCAGCGCCTTGTGCAGCGCCGGGGCGCCGACCAGCAGCGGGCGCAGCGCGCGGGCCGCGGCCTCCACCTTGGCTTCCGTCCAGCCGGCCCAGAGGTAGCGCGCCAGCCAGGGCAGCACCCGCGGCAGGTAGGACCAGCGGATCGCCAGCGGCCCCAGCGGATCCGCCAGGAAGCCCGGCACCTTGCGCCACAGGCCGGGGCCGGCGGGCGGGATCACCGACATGGGGCTGAGCCAGCAGCCATTGCCGTAGCTCGCCGCCTGTTCGCCCCCCGGCTCCCCGGGATCCATGAGGGTCACCCGGAAGCCTTCGCGCAGCGCCCCCAGCGCGGTGGCGGCACCGACGATGCCGGCGCCGATCACCACCACATGCGGCGCCGCATCCTGGCGCATGGTCAAGGCGGCGCTCACCGTGCCTCTCCCATCACCCGGCCCGGATCGCCGCCCGCCAGCAGCGAGACATGCGCCGAGACCACGCGCCAGCCCTGCCCCGGGATGCGCGCCATGATCTTGGTCTCCCGCCCCACCAGGCCGGTGCCGATTCGCTCATACTCCAGGTGGGTGGCCGCCACGTCCGCCCCGAAGGCGGTGATGCGCACCTGGCGCTGGGTGCGCTGCGCATAGGCGGTGACGGAGGCGCGGAAGGCCCGGATCGCGTCATGGCCATACAGGATCTCGGCGATGCCGAAGCGTACGGTGCGCGGGTCGGCCCAGAAGATCGCGTCCAACTCCGCCGTGCGGTTCGCCATCAGCGCCGCCTCGTAGCGGTCGAACACCGCGCGCACTTCCGCCATCACCTCGGGGTCGTCGATCCGCACCGTCACGCTCCTGCTGCCGGGCGCAGACTGCCGGCTGGGTCGGGGCTTGGGAAGGGCGGGTCAGGCGGCGACGACGGCGGCGGGCCGGCGTGGCACCTGGGCCAGCGCCTTGCGCTGCGCCAGCGTGGTCTCCACCAGTTGGCGGAAATGCGGGAAGTCGCGGATCAGATAGGCATGCGCCTCCTCCGCCGCCTGTTCCAGGTTCAACGCCATGCCCGGCGCGGTCAGCCAGAAGCCGAACAGGCGGCGCATCGCGTCGAGATCCATCGCATGCCGGCTGTGCAGCACGGTCAGCACGGCCTGGCGCGGACCGGGCGGCAGTTCGTCCAGGTTCACGCGGTGCGGAATGCGCAGGATATTGGCGCGCAGGTCGGCCCAGGCATGCGCCGCCGCCGAATCAAGGTTCACCTGGGGGTTCGAGACGACGCAGCTCGCGCCCAGCTCGATCGCCCAGCGCAGCGCCGCATAGCCGCCCATGGAGGAGCCGAAGAGCAGGATCTTCGCCGGATCATAGCCCTGCACCAATGCGCGCAGCAGCGCGCCGAAACGGGCGCCGCCATCCTGGTACAGGTAGTAGCCGTTGGAAGGGTCGCGGAAGGCCAGGATATCCATCGGCAGCCGACGGTGGATCGCCTCCAGCGAGGCATAGCGCGCGCCATTGTTGTGCGTGGCGAAGGTGACGATCAGCCGGCCATCGCTGTTGGCCGGATTGCGCAGGTGAAGATGCAGGATGTCGTCGGTGGCGCGTTCATGGCGCGCCACCAGTTCATCATGGGACGGAGCCTCAGCCGGCATCCACCACCGCGCGCTTGGCCATCACCGTCACCAGATGCGCGCGGTATTCGGCGCTGCCATGGATGTCGCCGTTCAGCAGGGACGGGTCCACCTTGATGCCGGCCACCGCATCCGCCGACCAGTTGGCGGCCAGCGCGGCTTCCATCGCCTTCTCCCGGAACACGCCATTGGCGCCGGCGCCATTCACCGCCACGCGCACGCCGGCGGCCGTCTTCGCCACGAAAACGCCGGCCATGGCGTAGCGGCTGGCCGGGTTGCGCATCTTGGCGTAGCCGGCCTTTTCCGGGATGGGGATGTGGATCGCCGTCACCAGCTCCCCCACCTCCAGCGCCGTGGTGAACATGCCGTTGAAGAATTCATCCGCCGGCAGCTGGCGCTTATCCGTCTCGATGGTGGCGCCCAGCGCCAGCAGCGCCGCCGGGTAGTCGGCGGAAGGGTCGTTGTTGGCGACGGAGCCGCCCATGGTGCCGCGGTTGCGCACCTGGGTGTCGCCGATGGTGTGTGCCATGGCGGCCAGCGCCGGGATCGCGGCCTTCACCTCGGCCGAGGTCGCGACCTCGTAGTGCTTCGTCAGGGCGCCGATCACCAGCGTGTCGCCCTTCCGGGTCACGCCGCGCAGCTCGGCGATGCCGGAGAGGTCGACCACGGCGGAGGGCCGGTTCAGCCGCAGCTTCAGCGCCGGCAGCAGCGTCATGCCGCCGGAGATCGGCCGCGCCTCGGGGTCCGCGGCCAGGATCTTGACGGCATCCGCGACCGAGGCGGGCTTGTGGTAGGCGAAATCATACATGGTCCGATCCCCTCAGCTATTCGGCCGCGATCCGATGGGCGTTGACGATGCCCCAGATCTTCTGCGGCGTCGCCGGCATTTCAACATGGCGCACGCCATAGTCGCGCAGCGCGTCCACCACCGCATTCATCACCGCGGGCGGGGAGCCGATGGCCCCCACCTCGCCGCAGCCCTTCACCCCCAGCGGGTTGTGGGTGCAGAGCGTGGTGTGGGTGGCCACCCCCACATCCGGCAGGTCGCCGGCCCGCGGCATGGTATAATCCATGAAGGAGCCGGAGAGCAGCTGCCCGGAGGCATCATAGACCGCCGCCTCCAGCAGCGCCTGGCCGATGCCCTGGGCGATGCCGCCCTGCACCTGGCCTTCCACGATCATCGGGTTGATCACCCGGCCGACATCGTCCACGGCGGTGAAATTCACCACCGTGGTGCGGCCGGTATCCGGGTCGATCTCCACCTCGCAGATATGGCAGCCGCCCGGATAGGTGAAGTTCTTCGGGTCGTAGAAGGCGGTTTCCTCCAGCCCCGGCTCGATCTCGTCGATCGGGTAGTTGTGCGGGACATAGGCCGCCAGGCTGATGTCCGTGAGGCTCTTGGTGCGATCCGTGCCGGCCACCCGAAAAGTGCCGCGCTCGAACTCCACATCCTCGACGCTCGCTTCCATCAGATGGGCGGCGATGCGCTTGCCCTTGGCGATGATCTTGTCCATCGCCTTGTCCATGGCGGAGCCGCCGACCGCGAGCGAGCGGCTGCCATAGGTGCCCATGCCGAAGGGCACCTTGGCTGTGTCGCCATGCACGATGTCCACATTGGCCGTCGGCACGCCGAGCTTGTCCGCGACCAGCTGGGCGAAGGTGGTCTCATGCCCCTGGCCGTGGCTGTGCGCGCCGGTCAGCACGGTGACGCTGCCGGTGGGGTGCACGCGGATGGTGCCCACCTCATACAGCCCGGCCCGGGCGCCGAGGCTGCCCACCACGGCGGAAGGCGCGATGCCGCAGGCTTCCACATAGGTGGAGATGCCGATGCCGCGCAGCCTGCCCTGCGCCTTGGCCGCGGCGCGACGGCCCTCGAAGCCGGCCCAGTCCGCCGCCTCCAGCGCCATGGCCAGCGTCGCGTGGTAGTCGCCGCTGTCATATTGCAGGGCGACCGGCGTCTGGTAGGGGAACTGGTCCGGGCGGATGAAGTTGCGGCGGCGGAATTCCACCTTGTCCAGCCCCGCCTCCGCGGCGGCCACATCCATCAGCCGTTCCAGCAGATAGGTCGCCTCCGGCCGCCCGGCACCGCGGTACGCATCCACCGGCACGGTGTTGGTGAAGACGGCCTTCACCTCGGCATAGATCACCGGCGTGGCGTACACGCCGGACAGCAGCGTGGCGTAGAGATAGGTGGGCACGCAGGGCGCGAAGGTGGACAGATAGGCGCCCATATTGGCCAGCGTGTGCACCTTCAGCCCAAGGATCTTCCCCTCGGCATCCAGGGCCAGCTCCGCGGTGCTGACATGGTCGCGGCCATGCGCGTCGGACATGAAGGATTCGGACCGCTCGCAGGTCCATTTGATCGGCCGCTTCACCTTGCCGGCGGCCCAGGTGACGATCGCCTCCTCGGCATAGTGGTAGATCTTGGAGCCGAAGCCGCCGCCGACATCGGGGGCCACCACGCGCAGCTTGCTCTCCGGGATGTGCAGCACGAAGGCGCCCATCAGCAGCCGGATCACATGCGGGTTCTGGCTGGTGGTGTAGAGCGTGTAGTCGCCCGAGAAGGCGTCGAAATCACCGATCGCCGCGCGCGGCTCCATGGCGTTGGGCACCAGGCGGTTGTTCGTGGTCTCGAACTTCACCACCCGCGCGGCGCGGGCGAAGGCCGCTTCCTGCGCCGCCTTGTCGCCGATGTGCCAATCGTAGCAGAGATTGCCGGCCGCCGCCTCATGCACCTGCGGCGCGCCGGGCTTCAGCGCGGCTTCCGTGCCGGAGACGGCGGGCAGCGGCGTGTAGGCCACCAGGATGGCTTCCGCCGCGTCCCGCGCCTGGGCCTTGGTTTCCGCGATCACCACCGCCACCGGGTCGCCCACATGGCGCACCTTGCCCAGCGCCAGCGCGGGGTGCATCGGCTCCGCCATCGGCGAGCCGTCCTTGTTGTGGATCTGCCAGCCGCAGGGGATGCCGCCGATCGCCTCGGCCGCCATGTCCTCGCCCACGAAGATGGCCTTCACCCCCGGCATGGCGCGGGCAGCGGCGGTGTCGATGCGGTCGATGGTCGCATGGGCGTGCGGGCTGCGCAGCATCACCGCATGGGTCTGGCCCGGGCGGTTGATGTCATCCACATACTGGCCGCGGCCCTGCAGGAAGCGGAAATCCTCCTTGCGGCGCAGGCTGGCGCCGATGCCCTCGAAGGGCGTCACCACGTTCATTTCTCAGATCCTCCCCGTCGCGTTGCAACAGGCTGGCCCGCCGCGGTGCCCCCTCTGCCGGGGGGCCTGCCGCGGAGTACCCAACCGGTGACCCGGTGCTATTCGGCGGCGGCGCGCGCCAGTTCGGAAACGCGGCCGTGCATCACGTCCTGCGCCGCGGCGATCGCCTTGACGATATTGTGGTAGCCGGTGCAGCGGCAGAGGTTGCCCTCCAGACCCTCGCGGATCTGCTGTTCCGTCATGCCATCCGGGTGCTTGTTCACCAGGTCGATGGCGGACATCACCATGCCGGGGGTGCAGAAGCCGCATTGCAGCGCATGGTATTCGCGGAAGGCTTCCTGCATCGGGTGCAGCGTGCCGTCGGCGGCCGCCAGGCCCTCGATGGTGGTGATGTCGCTGCCCTCGCACTGCACGGCCAGGATGGTGCAGGACTTCACACTGTCGCCACCCATGTGGACCACGCAGGCGCCGCACTGGCTGGTGTCGCAGCCGACATGGGTACCGGTGAGGCGCAGCGTCTCCCGCAATGCCTCGACCAGCAGGGTGCGGGCCTCGACCTCCACCGTGTGTTTCGTGCCGTTGACCGTCAGCGTGACCTGCGGCATCGCGCCTCTCCCCCAGAATTGGCCTCACGGCCCGGATTGCGGGCCGCCATGGCCCCGGAGAGTCGTCCCGGGGCCGCGCCACGTCAAGCGTGGCGCGCCCCCGCCCCGGGTCGCGGAAGCACTATTCCGGTGCGCGATCCAGCCAGAGACTCTTCGCCGTCTTCAGCAGGCCCTTGCGGTCCGACAATCCATTGTCCCCGCCATTGATGCGCTTGGTAATGGTCACGATGTCATCGACATCCGCCAAGGCATCCAGGTTCCGGCTTTTCCAGAAACAGACGGCGATACGGAGGGCATTCAGGGGCTCCTCCGCCAGTTCAGGCTGCGCGACGAGGGGAAGCTGGATGTCGGGGTGGTTTCCCATCTTTTCGTAGTTCGCCTTGCCCGTCAGATGAACCAGGCCGCGCCCGCGGTATTTCAGTCCCTCGCCCTTGACCGTGTGGTTGAATTCCTTGGCCTTGGTCGGATTGCCCAGGCCATAGACCCGTTCGGCCAGCGCAGCCGCGTTGTTCACCAGATCCTTGGCTTCTTCCAGCGTCACCTTGGCCGAATGCCCGGGGCCGAAAACCTCGACGATCCGCTCCGGCGTGCTGTAGCCGAGCAATTCGCGCAGCTGCGAGAACCGGGTGGATTCATGCGCCATCTGCGCCAGGAAGTGGCAGAGCCGAAGGGACGACCGGTTGAGGTTGTGGAACCAGAGGAGCCCGGAGGTGTCGTCGCACAGGATGCGCGCGACCTCGCGATTCGGCGTGTACTTGCCGGTGAAGATCTTGAACTCCGCCGCGGTGATCCGGACCACCTTCACGCCCTCCGCTGTCCTGGCGAGGGTCGCCGGGCCGGTGGGCTGCTGGCCCGCGGTGCTGAACACCGCCGGCGTGAAGGCGAATGGCGGGGCGGACCAGGCGCTGCCCGACAGGTTCGCCCCCGTCCCAGCCGGCGTGGACATGGCGGTGCGGCCCATGTCGAAGTGACCGAAATAGCGGTCCAGGCCCGTCTGCAACAGCGAGGTTGCCGACCCGCTCAGCCGGTCCCCACCGAAGGGGCCGGCCTTGCAGAGCAGGGGATCATCGGCCATCCGTCCCGCCCCGCCACCTTTCAGCCAACCGCCAGCAGCGCCGCGCCCTTGGCGCCGGCCAGCGGATTGTCCGCGGCCGGGCGGTCGTGCAGGTGGCAGGCGGCGACATGCCCCTCCCCCAGCGCATCCGCCACCGGGCGCAGCGCCGGCTCCTCCGTCCGGCAGCGGTCGAAGGCGTAGGGGCAGCGGGTGTGGAAGCGGCAGCCCTTGGGCGGGTTGATCGGGCTCGGCACATCGCCCTTCAGGATGATGCGCTGGCGCTGGATGCCCGGCGTCGGCTGCGGCACGGCGGACAGAAGGGCTTCCGTGTAGGGGTGCTTCGGCGCGCCGAACAGGCTGCGCCGCGGCGCCACCTCCACGATCTTGCCGAGATACATCACCGCCACCCGGTGCGTCATGTGCTCCACGATCGCCAGGTCGTGGCTGATGAACAGCATCGCCAGGCCAAGCTCCGCCTGCAAATCCTGCAGCAGGTTGACGATCTGCGCCTTTACCGAGACGTCCAGCGCCGAGACCGCCTCGTCGCAGATGATCAGGTCCGGCTCGCCGGCCAGGGCGCGGGCGATGCCGATGCGCTGGCGCTGGCCGCCGGAGAATTCATGCGGCCAGCGGTTCACCGCATCACGCGGCAGGCGCACCTTGTCCATCAGCGCCGAAAGCCGCGCCTCCAGGTCGGCCGAGCTTTTGGACAGGCCGAAATTGCGGATCGGCTCGGCCAGGATGTCGCGCACCCGCATGCGCGGGTTCAGGCTGCTGAAGGGGTCCTGGAACACCACCTGCATGCGGCGCCGCAGCGGCCGCAGCGTGCCGCCGGGCATGTCGTCGATGCGGGTGCCGTCCAGGATCACCTGGCCATCGGTCAGCGGGAACAGCCGCAGCAGCGCCTTGCCGACGGTGGATTTGCCGCAGCCGGATTCGCCCACCAGCGACAGCGTCTCCCCCTTCGCGATGTCGAAGGAGATGCCGTCCACCGCATAGACCTTGGCGGTGACGCCGCCGAAGAACCCGCCATGGATCGGGAAGTGCTTCTTCAGGTCGTTGACCTGCAACAGGGGGGCGGTGCTCATGCGGCGAGGGCCCCTTCACGCAAGGCATAGTGGCAGGCGGCGACATGCCCCAGTGCCTTCTCCTCCAGCGCCGGCGCCACGGCCGTGCAGAGCTCGGTGGCATGCGGACAGCGGGAGGCGAAGACGCAGCCCGGGATCTTCTGCTTCAGGCTGGGCACCAGGCCGGGAATCTCCGCCAGCCGCGTCGCCTCCCCGGTCAGGGAGGAGCCGAGCTTGGGGACGGAGCCGAGCAGGCCCTGGGTGTAGGGGTGGCGCGGGCTGTTGAACAGCGCGTGCACCGGCGCCTCCTCCACCTTCTTGCCGGCATACATCACCACCACCCGCTCCGCCACTTCGGCCACCACGCCGAGATCGTGGGTGATCAGCACGATGGCCGCGCCGACTCGGTGCTTCAGGTCGCGCATCAAATCCAGGATCTGCGCCTGGATGGTGACGTCGAGCGCCGTCGTCGGCTCATCCGCGATCAGCAGCTTCGGGTTGCAGGCCAGCGCGATGGCGATCATCACGCGCTGGCGCATGCCGCCCGAAAGCTGATGCGGGTATTCGCGCACGCGCCGCTTGGCTTCGGGAATGCCGACCAGGTTCAGCATCTCCACCGCCCGGTCTTCCGCCGCCTGGGCGGAAAGCCCCTGGTGCAGGCGCAGCGTCTCGCCGATCTGCCGGCCCACGGTCAGCACCGGGTTCAGGCTGGTCATCGGCTCCTGGAAGATCATGCTGATCTCGTTGCCGCGGATCGCCCGCATTTCCTTGTCGGAGGCTTCCAGCAGGTTGCGGCCGTTGAAGCGGATGGCGCCGGCGATCTTGCCGGGCGGCTCCGGGATCAGGCGCAGGATGGACATGGCGGTGACGGACTTGCCGCAGCCGGATTCGCCCACGATGGCCAGCGTCTCCCCCGCATTGACGTGGAAGGAGACGCCGTCCACGGCGCGGTTGATGCCATCCGGCGTGCGGAAATGCGTCTGCAACGCCTCGATTTCGAGCAGTGCCATGGTGTCTACAGCCTCTTCGCCATGCGCGGATCGAGCGCATCGCGCAGCCCGTCACCCAGCAGGTTCACCGCGAGCACGGTGATGGACAGGAAAATGGCGGGGAAAAAGACGATGTACGGCTTCACCTGCCACAGCGCCCGGCCCTCCGCCATGATGTTGCCCCAGGAGGGGATGATGGGCGGCGTCCCGGCCCCGATGAAGGACAGGATCGCCTCCGTGATCATGGCGCTGGCGCAGATATAGGTGGCCTGCACGGTCAGCGGCGCCAGCGTGTTCGGCAGGATGTGGCGGATGATGATCATCGGCGTCCGCGTGCCGGAGGCCACGGCGGCATCCACATAGGGCTGTTCGCGCAGCGACAGCACCACGCCGCGCACCAGGCGCGACACGCGCGGGATCTCCGCCACCGTGATGGCCAGCACCACATTGCCCACGCTGCCGCGGGTCAGCGCCATCAGCGCGATCGCCAGCAGGATGGAGGGGATGGACATCATGCCGTCCATGATCCGCATGATGATGCTGTCCGCCACCCGGATGAAGCCGGAGACCAGGCCGATGAACAGCCCGATGGCGGAAGCGCAGATCGCCACCGCGAAGCCGACGGTGAGCGAGACGCGCGCGCCGTACAGCACGCGGGAGTAGATGTCGCGGCCCAGCATGTCGCTGCCGAACCAGAAGCGCGCGGAAGGCTCGCGCGTGCGCAGCGCCGGCGCCAGCGCGGTCGGGTCCTTGGTGAACAGGAAGGGCGCGAAGATGGCGATGCACACCATCAGCAGCACCAGGAAGCCGCCGATCGCGATCGTCGGGTTGCGGCGCAGGAAGCCGATCACGCCCTTCTTCGGCTTCACCGGCGGCATGATGTCCTGCATCGGCACGGCGGCATTG
This sequence comes from Falsiroseomonas selenitidurans, assembly GCF_012103215.1. Lineage (GTDB taxonomy): Bacteria > Pseudomonadota > Alphaproteobacteria > Acetobacterales > Acetobacteraceae > Falsiroseomonas > Falsiroseomonas selenitidurans. Next base: position 6,868 of record NZ_JAAVNE010000042.1, on the reverse strand, counting down.
ACGCCGGGCGGAAGACTGGCGGCGGAACCGCCGCCCATCACGATGGAGCTCAATACCGGATCCTCGGGTCGAACAGGGTATAGGCGAGGTCGATGGCCAGGTTCACCAGCACATAGACGAAGCTGAACAGCAGCACGACGCCCTGGATCACCGGGTAGTCGCGCCGCAGGATGGCATCCACCGTCAGCCGGCCGAGGCCGGGGATGGCGAAGACGCTTTCCGTCACCACCGCGCCGCCGATCAGCAGCGCGATGCCGATGCCGATGACGGTGATGATCGGCACCGCGGCATTCTTCAGCGCATGCAGGAACAGGATGCCGCCCTGGTTCAGGCCCTTGGCGCGCGCCGTGCGGATGTAGTCCTGCTGCAGCACCTCCAGCATCGTCGCGCGGGTGATGCGGGCGATCAGCGCGATGTAGACGCTGCCCAGCGCGATGGCCGGCAGGATCAGGTTCTCGAGCCAGGGCCAGAAGCCGCGGGCGAAGGGCGTGTAGCCCTGCACCGGCAGCAGGTCCCACTCCAGCGCGAAGAAATAGGCCAGCACATAGCCGACGACGAAGACCGGCACGGAAAAGCCCAGCACGGCGAAGGCCATCACCGCGCGGTCGATCCAGGTGCCCTGGCGCCAGGCCGCCACCACGCCCATCGGCACGGCGATGGACACGGCCAGGATCAGCGTCACCACCATCAGCGACAGCGTCGGCTCGATGCGCTGCCGGATCATGGTGCTGACCGGCAGGTTGGTGAAGATCGACACGCCGAGGTCGCCACGCATGATGTCCCACACCCAGGCGCCGAAGCGCACCAGGTAGGGGCGGTCGAGGCCCAGGCTCGCGCGGATGCGCTCCACATCGTCCGGTGTCGCCTGGTCGCCCGCGATCACCGCCGCCGGGTCGCCCGGCGCGATGTAGAGCAGGGAAAAGACGAACAGCGCCACGATCGCCATGACGGGGATGGTGGCGAGGACTCTTCGGACTACGTAAGCAAACATCCGCGCTTCAGACCTTTCAGATCAGCTTTTCGGCCGGACCGGCCAGGCGGCCGGTCCGGCGAAGTGGGGTCAGGCCTTCCCGACGCCCCAGAAGAAGGGCAGCGGGCCCTTGGCGATGCCGCTGACGTTGCGGCGCCAGGCGGTGTAGCTCAGGAAGAAGCCGGTCGGCGCATAGACCACGTCGTCGATCGCGGCGGCATTGATCTTGTCCATCGCCGCCTTCTCCGCCGCCACGTTCGGCGCCGAGAACCATTCGGTGACGCCGTCCTCGACGCCCTTCGATTCCGGCCAGCCGAACCAGGCCTGCTGCCCGGTGCCGCGCAGCGCGTTGTAGGCCGCCGGGTTCACGCAGTCCGCGCCGGCGTGCCAGGTGTGGAACATGCCCCAGCCGCCGGATTCCGGCGCGTTCTTCATGGCGCGGCGCTGGCCCGTGGTGCCCCAGTCCGTCGCCACGAAATCGACGTTCATGCCCATGCGCTTCAGCAGGTCCGCCGTGATGTCGCCCTGGGCCTTGGTGATGGGCTGGTCCTGCGCGACGATGCAGATCACCGGCTCGTTGTTGTAGCCGCCTTCGGCGAGCAGGCGCTTGGCGCGATCCATGTTGCGATCACCCTTCAGGATGTCGCCGCCGGCTTCCGTGTAGAGCGGGGTGCCCGGGGTGAAGAAGCCGGGCAGCGCCTTCCACAGCGCATCGTCCGTGCCGACGATGGCGCGCATGTAGTCTTCCTGGCTCATCGCGGCCAGCACCGCCTGGCGGACCTTCTTGGAATTGAAGGGCTTGTGCAGGTGGTTCATGCGGAAGCTGCCGATATTGCCCAGCGGGTCCGCGATATCGACGGCGATGTTCCGGTTGCGGCGCATCAGCGGCACCAGGTCGCTGATCGGATTCTCCCACCAATCCACCTCGCCGTTCTGCAGCGCGGCGGCGGCGGTCGCCGGGTCCGGCATCACCACCCATTCGACGCGGTCCACCAGCATCCGCTTGCCGCCGGCCAGCCAGCTCGCCGGCTCGCTGCGCGGCACATACTGGTCGAACTTCTGGAACACGGCGGACGCGCCGGGCACCCAGGCTTCCTTCACGAACTTCATCGGGCCGGAGCCGACATATTCCGTGATCTGCGTGAAGCTGTCGAACTTCGTGGCGATCCGCTCCGGCATGATGAAGCAGATCGGCGTGTTGGTCTTGCCCAGCGCATACTTCAGCTTGGGGTAAGGGCTGCCGAGCACCCAGCGGAAGGTGGTGTCGTCCACCGCCACCAGTTCCTTCTGGATCGCCTTGACCATCTGGCCCATCGGGTCGCGCGGCATCCAGCGCGTGATGGAGGCGACAACGTCCTTGGCGCGCACCGGCTCGCCGTCATGGAAGCGCAGGCCGGCGCGCAGCTTGAAGGTCCAGGTCAGGCCGTCGGCGGAGACCGTCTCGCCTTCCACCATCTGCGGCTGCGGCACCAGCTGGTCGTTCACGCCGTACAGCGTGTCCCACACCATGGCGGAGGCGTTGCGCACGACATACTGCGTGCCCCAGATCGGGTCGAAATTCGCCAGGTTCGATTGCGGCACGAAGCGCAGCGTGCGCGCATTGCCCTGCGAGAAGGCCGGCGCCGCGATGCCGCCCGAAGCGGCGACGGTGCCGGCGGCGAGGCCGGCCTTGAGAAGTGACCTGCGATCCATTCTGAAACCCCTTGTCCCCAGCCGCCCTTATTCCGGGCAGACTGCCTTATCCCTGAGCGGCGCGCCAGCATCCCCCACCGGGCATCGGCGGGTTGCGCGCCCGGGACGGTTGCGGTGCACACGCCGTGCCAGACGTGGCGCGCCAGCTGGCGGCGGGCGGCGAGACCCCCTGCCCCGCCGCCCTGCGCGGGGTTCAGCCCTTGCCGATGTTCCAGAATACGGTGGCCGGCGCGCGGAACACGCCGGTGACATTGCGGCGCCAGGCGCTGGGCTGCCAGTAGAAGCCGAGCGGGATGTAGTACATCGATTCCAGCGCCTTGGCGTTCAGCTGCTCGGCGATGCGCCGGCTTTCCGCCGGGTCCCCGGTTTGCACCCATTCGCGCCGCAGCTGCTCGATCGCCGGCTCGTCCGGCCAGCCGAACCAGGCACTCGCCGCATTGGCGCGCAGGAACAGATGGTAGACCGGCAGCGACAGCGCCTGGCCGGAGGAGGTGGTGTGGAACACGCTCCACCCGCCGCGCTCCACCGGCTCCTTGCTCGCGCGGCGCTGGATCAGCGTGCCCCAGTCGGTGGAGACGAATTCCACATTCATGCCGATGCGCTGCAGCAGGTCCGCCGTCACCAGCGACAGCGCGTTGATCTGCGGGTAGTCGCCGGGCGCGATCAGCACCACCTTCTCGCCCTTGTAGCCGGCCGCCACCAGCGCCTGCTTCGCGCGCTCGATGCTGCGGGTCTTCAGGATCTCGCTGCCGGATTCATTGGCCAGCGCCGTGCCACAGGTGAAGACGCCCTCGCAGACGCCCCAGCCCGCCGGGTCCTCGCCGGCGACGGCGCGCAGGTAGTCGCGCTGGTCGACCGCCATCGCGACGGCGCGGCGGATCGCCGGGTTGTTGAAGGGCGGCTGCAGCGTGTTGAAGCGGCAGACGCCGTAGGTGCCATCCAGCAGCCGCTGCTGCACCACCACCTCGCGGTTCCGGCGCAGCAGCGGCAGCAGGTCGTGCAGCGGGTATTCCCAGTAATCCTGCTCGCCCTGGCTCATCGCATTGGCGCTGGTCGCGGGGTCGGTGATGATGGTCCATTCGATCCGGTCGATCTTCGGCACGCGGCCACCGGCCAGCCCGTCCACCGCGCCCTGGCGCGGCACGTAGCGCTCGTTCTTCGCCCAGACCGCGCGCTGGCCCGGGTTCCACTCCCCGGCGATGAAGCGGAACGGCCCGCTGCCCACGGTTTCGCGGATCTGCGTGAAGGCGTCCGTGCTGGCGATGCGTTCCGGCATGACGAAGCAGGGGAACTGCGTCTGCCCCAGCGCCATGCTCAGCAGCGGCACCGGGCGATGCAGGCGGAAGCGGAAGCGGCGGTCGTCCAGCGCCTCCACCTCCGCCACATTGCCGATCAGCACCTGCATGAAGGGGTCGCGCCGCGCCCAGCGCTTGATGGACGCGACGGCGTCCTTGGCCAGCACGCGTTCGCCGTCATGGAAGGCCAGGCCCTCGCGCAGCGTGAAGGTCCAGGAAAGCTGGTCATCCGCGATGGTCCAGCCTTCGGCCATCTGCGGCTGGATCTCGCCCTTGCTGTCCTGCGCGCAGATCTGGTCGTAGATCATGAAGGCGTGGTTGCGGGTCACCACGGCGGTGGTCCAGACCGGGTCCACCGAGGTGAGGTTGGCCTGCGGGATCACCCGCAGCGTGCGCTCCACGCCGCCCTGCGCCGAGACCACGCTGGGTGCGACCATCGCGGCGGCCGAAGCCGCCAATACGCCACGCCGACCGATCATGCCGAAGGTTCCTTGCTCTCAATAATGCCGGATCTGCGCCGCCCCCCGGCGCCGCAGGAAGGAAGGCGGCCCGCCCGGCGAACCGGGCGGGCCGGTGCGTCAGCTCCGTCGGATGCCCCAGAACAGCGCGAGGCCGGAGACGCGGTCCACCAGGTTGCTGCGCAGCGCGGTCAGCGACTTGTAGGCGCCGACCGGCACATAAGGCAGCTCGTCCATCGCCACGGTCTGCATCTCCCGCGCCAGGCGCTGCTCGGTGGCGAGGTCCGGAGCCTCGAACCAGGCGTCGCGCAGCTCCTCCAGCTTCGGGATGCTGGGCCAGCCGAACCAGGCGCTGGTGCCGTTGCCGCGCAGCGGGTAGTGCGCCGCGGGGGTGGCGAAGTCGAAGGAGGAGAAGGCGGTGAAGAGCATGCTCCAGCCGCCCTTGTCCAACGGCTCGCGCGAGGTGCGGCGCTGCACCACCGTGCCCCAGTCGGCCAGGGCGATGTCGGCATTGAAGCCCAGCCGGCGCACCAGGTCGGCGCCCACCTGCGTCATGGCGGAGGGTGCCAGGATGTCGGTCGGCCCGATCAGGCGCATCGGCTGGTTGGTGTAGCCGGCCTCCCGCATCAGCGCCTTGGCGCGGTCCAGGCTGCGCGGCCCGGTCAGCGGGCCCATCCCCGCGTCATTGGCCAGCGGCGTGCCGGGCGTGAAGAAGCCGACGCCGGTCTGGTAGTTCGCCGGGTCGGTGCCGACCACGGCCTGCATGAAGTCCTCCTGCGCCAGCGCCGGCAGGATCGCCTGGCGCATCTTCTTGTCGTTGAAGGGCGCGTGCAGGTGGTTGAAGCGCAGGATGCCGGTCAGCGGCAGCGGGTCGATCGCCTCGATCTTCACGTTGCGGTCGCGGCGCAGCAGCTGCTGGATCTCCGGCGGCGGCTGCTCGTACCAGTCGATCTCGCCGGTCTGGATGGCGGCGGCAGAGGTCGCGGCATCGGTGATGATGTGCCACTCGACGCGGTCGAAATGCACCACCTTGGGCCCGGCCGTCAGGCTGGGCGTGCCGGAGGAGACCGGCACGTAATCCGCATTGCGCTCATACACCGCCAGGCTGCCGGAGTTGTATTCATCCGGCTTGAAGCGGAACGGGCCGCTGCCCACCGCCTCCCGCACCTGGGTGAAGGCATCCGTCATCGCCAGCCGTTCCGGCATGACGAAGGGCGGGCTGTTGGAGACCTGCGCCAGCGCCGCGAACATCGCCGGGAAGGGCCGCTTCAGGCGGAACACGACCTTCTTGTCGCCATCGGCCGAAAGCTCGTCCGTCACCGTCGCCAGCTTCTGGCCGAAGGGGTTGCGGCGCATCCAGCGCTTGACGCTGGCCACCACATCCTTCGCCAGCACCGGGCTGCCGTCGTGGAACCTCAGCCCGTCGCGCAGCGTGATGACGACACGCTTGCCGCCATCCTCGGCCACATGCCCCGCCGCCATCTGCGGCTGCGGCCGGAACTGCGCGTCCAGGCCATAGAGCGTGTCGTAGATCATGTGGCCGTGGTTGCGGGTGATGTTCGCCGTGGTCCAGACCGGGTCCAGGCTGGTCAGGTTGGCCTGCGGCACCATCTTCAACACGCGTGCCGGCTGCGCGACCGAGACGCGCGGCAACGCCGCGGCGCCGCCCATGGCCGCGCCTGTCTTCAGCAGGGTCCTGCGAAGCATTCCATTCTCCCGTTCATGCCGTCCCGAGTGGATCAGACCAGCCTATGCCCATCCCCGCAAGCCGGAACCGCGGTGCAGCATCACCCGGACGCATCCTCGCCGGGCCCCTCGGCGGGCCCCTTGGCCGGCGCTGCGCCCGGCGCCGGCCGCAACGCGGCGACACAGCCGAACCAGGCGCGGCCGGAGACGCCGGAATCCGGCACGCCGAGCGCCAGCGCCTGCGAATCCTGCCGCGACAGGCCCAGCCGCCCGCCCGCCAGCAGTGCGCGCAGCCGCTCTGCCATCGCGGCATCGAGGCGCCGCTCGGTGGCCGGGGCATCCCGCAGCACCAGGCTCCACGCGCCAGCCTCGCCCCGGAAGCGGAGCCGGGTGACCCGCGCCGCGCCCTCCGCCACGCCGCGCGCAGCCAGGCGGAGCATCGGTGCCGGGCCGGCGGCGAATTCCACCACCGCATCCGGATGCCGCAGCGTGGCGGTGCAGGTGCCGCTGACGACACGGAATTCCCATGCCGCCTCAACCGGCGGCGCGGCCGGCGGGGGCCGCGGCAGGGTGGCACGGCGCGGCGACGCCGGCGGCGGCACGGCCGGGGGCGGCGCGGCGCAGCCTGCCAGGCCTGCCGCCAGCAGCCAGAGCACGGGGAGGCGCGCGCGGCCGGGGCCCTTCCTCATTCGCCGGCAGCCAGCAGGCTGAAGCGGGACCAGGGCCCGGCGGCGTGGCGCGGCCCCGCCGCGGCAACGCCCAGCACG